>DATLQU010000022.1:0-159234 GCA_035535015.1 Acidimicrobiales bacterium
TCGGGGATCTCGACCACCCTAGATATCCACCGGATCCGGACTCATCGAATCAGATACGAGGGCCTCGATCCGACTGTGCCCCGTCCTGTATCAGCGTCGCCGCGCATTTGTGCGTAGGTCCGGCGGACGTTGCCGACTGACGACCGACGTGGAGGTCAGTGCAGTGATGGTTGAGGAGACCGCCCGGGTACGGGGATTGGCAGTTCTCACTGGGAAGCGCCCCATCCTGAGGCCAGGTGGGCGCAATAAATCGCACATATGTGCGAAAAAGAGGTACAATATTCCTCGTGGATTACGTTGCTCCGATTGAGGCAGTGGTTCCCGGGGTGCAGGGCCGAGTCCTCGGTGTGTTGGCCCGGACAGATACGGAGTTGACGATGCGTTCTGTGGCGCAGTTGGCTGCCGTCAGCGTCAATCGTGCCGTTTCTGTACTCAATCACTTGATAGCCCTGGGGCTAGTGGAACGCCGCGAGGCAGGATCGGCGGCTCTGGTCCGTCTCGCCCGCGACAACGAAGCGGCGAAGGCCGTCATCTCCCTGGGGAATCTGAGAAGCACGGTGATCAATCGGTTGCGGTCCGAGGCGAAGACCATTCGTCCGGCACCTGCCAGTCTCGTCCTGTTCGGGTCGTTCGTTCTCGGCGAGGCGCGGTTGTCTAGCGATGTAGACGTGCTCGCAGTACGGCCTCGGCGTGTTGTCGAGGACAACCAGAAGTGGATTGAAGGCCTCGCTCACTGGGTAGAGCGAGGAGCCCGAATCATCGGCAATCCCGTCAATCTTCTCACGGTTGGTCAGGACGAGCTCCCTGGTCTCCTGAGACGCAAGCAATCGGTCTGGAGCGAGATCGCCAAAGACGGACTCGTCCTACTCGGATCGGACTTGCCCGATCTGACAAGAGCAACGTCATGACGCCGTCACGCCAGGCAAAGACGCGCAAAGCGTCTCCAGGCGTCGCTGAGGCTCACCTTTCGAAGGCGCGGGAGTACCTCCGGGCCGCCACCGATTCTCTCGCCCTCGACAATCGAGTCGCCGCCACCGGCAACGCAGTCCATGCCGGCATCGCCGCCGCTGATGCGATCGCCGCAGCGCTGGTCGGCTCCGTGTGGGCTGGCGAGCACAGCCAGGCTCCAGCTCATCTCGAGAAGGCAGGTGCCGACGGGCGACAGGCGGCGACACAATTGAGACGGCTTCTGCCTTTGAAGACGAAGGCCGAATACGATCCGGCGCCTATTAGCGCTGGCGACGCACGAGCCGCCCTGAAAGCAGCTGAACGGATGGTTGCCATTGCCGAACGAATCGTCGCTGCTACACCTCGCAAGTCAAAGCAATAGATTGTGACCGCAACCTTCGTGCGCGATCCGTGCGCGAAGGAACGGGAAATGGTGGTCTTCAGCGGGCGCGAGCGGTCACTCAAAAGTGCTCCTGAACTGGGCCTCTTCTTTCCAACCGTTCTCGCGAGGTAGCGACATCCATGACCATGACGGTGGGCCGTTGCGCAGACTTCATGATGCCATCTCACATCACTGAGACAGTTAGGACTTGACACGCGCTCAGCAGATTCGACGACTCGCCTGACCAGTGTCAGTGCTTCGCTCGACCTCAGACCCCGCCTACCCGCCCTTGAGAAAACGTCCTCGTGCCGCCTTTGGCTCCACTCGCGCGCGTTCTCTCCCTCGTCGAGGCTTCGCCATCATCTCGGAACCTCGTGGGTTGCGACACGCTGGGTTGATGACTTCGGCAACGGAGAAAGCGGTGGCATCGAGAGCCCGACACTCTCCGTCAGCGGTGAAAGGAATGAGCGAAAGCGGTCAGCCGCGACTCAGCGGGCAAGGGTTCCTTCCAGTGCCTGAAGGCCTTCGAGAAGACTTTCGCCGCCGCCATCGTCCAGCACGGCATAGGCCGGAAGCACCAGCCGGTCGGTCAGCTCTTCGGCGGCGTCGAGCATGGCGCGCTCCGCGTCGGTAATGAGCGGCGTGTCCTCAGGGCCCCAACCGAACATGCCGATGTCGTTGGGTCGGCGCAGGAAGTGCGCTGTCTTGGCGTCGAGTCCCGAGGCCCGCACGGCGAGCAGGTGGGCGCTCCCCCTGAACTCGCGCAGCACCGTCACGAGCTGCATGGCGCGTGCCGGCGGGTCGTCCTCGAGCCCCTCAGCCCGGATGCCCGAGTACAGGGCCAGGCCCACCGGGTCGGCCGCGTCGTTGACCGCCCCGGCGGCGGCGCAGAACGCCTCCAGTCCTGCGACGTCGCCGAACTTGGCCCGCCCGAACTGGGCACAGCACGCCATATAGGCCCGACCGGCTTCGCGCGGTGAGATGACCTCGCGTCCCGCGTTCCACATCTGACTGACGAGCGCGGGGTTGAAGTACCCGAAGGCGCTCGCCACCACTGAGGGCTCCACGTCTCCGAGCACCCCACCGCGCCCGAGGAAGTAGAACTGAAAACCGTCGAGCCCAAGGCGCTGACCGAACGCCATCGTGGCCGGATCGAAGTAGAATGCCCATCCCATGTCGCGGATCTTCGGGCAGGCGGCGGCGATGAGGTCTTCGGGAGTCATCCCCCGAGCGTATGCCCTACGCGAAGCCGGTATGCCGGGCACCCAAGAAACCGCACCCCGCCGACGAGAGACAAGTAGCTTCAACGGAGAGGACGACCCGCCGAGCCGCCGTAGATCCTGGCATCGGCGAACGGCTTGGTTGGAGGAAACTGGCTCGGTCCATGTGTAGCTCGAAAGGCCCGAGAGCTGGACGACCAGGCCGTCACCCTCGTGCAGGTGGAGTTGGGTCCGTTATCCGTCTCAGTCAGCTGGTCGTGCGGGCAGAGGCGGCACCGACGGTGACCCGCAGCGCCCAGAGCCGCGCCAGCGCCGGGCAGGGCTGTCCCGGTGGACACAGGATGGATCCGGTGGCGGAGACCGTCGCCAGGCCTATCCGCAGGGCACGCACGTCGGCATCGAGCCTGCCAGAGGACTGCCGCTCTACGTTGACGACCTCGTCGGCGGACGAGTCGCTCGAGGGAGTAGACCAGTTGAAGCCGGGGTCGAGCACGATGTGGATGGTGACGCCGACACGGGTAGAGACACTGCACGGCTGGGTGTCGTTGGTGATGACAACGTCGGGGCTGGCGACCACTCCGCATGGCGGCGCGACCGGTTCGGTCGTCGTGGGGATCGTGGAGGTCGGTGGCGTCGTCGTCGGGCTGGCACTCGGCGGGACGCTGGACGAACCACAGGCTGCCAGGAAGGTAGCTACGGCGAGAGCGGCCAGCCATGGTGCTAGTTGGGGGGTTTCGCTCTGTCGCCGGGACGGGAAGATGACGTCAATCCTTACCGACCGAACCTACCGATCCGTGACGTGGCGCAACTCTGTCAACCCAAGATGGAACAGGTAGTCGCCCAGGATCAGCATGGCCAGCCCAATGAGGTCCAGCCACAGGTGGTGAAACAGCGGACCGGCGACCACAACCCACACGCCGGCCAGGACGAGCAGCAGACCACCCAACAGGCGAATCCAGGGAAGATAGGAGCTGAGCAGTCGGTCACTCCGCGTCCTCTTCCCATGACACCAACATGACCTCTCCGTATAGCGGCCGCCAAGGGCCAAAGGTCCCATGCTGAGCGGGACCTGCCGCCTCAGGCGGTAGCACCCTGATTGATTCGCTACAGGGCTGCCAAGCGACGACCTCTGGTCATCCGAAGGGGCCGGAACCCAAGGCGGCGATCTCGCTTGCTGAGGGGCGTCTACCCACTCGGTGTCCGCGCTCAATAGCACCGCATGACGGCGCCGGTCACGGGGCTCTGTGGCGTCGTCGGCCGGTCCGAGGTTCGCCAATACCTGTACTCATCGCCAATGTGGGTGGAGAGTCCGGCAGGTAGGGTCCGGGAGTATGAGACCGGAGTGAGCGCGATGACTGGGACGTACCTGTATGAGATTGACAAGAAGTTCCTGCCGGTGCTGGCGCTGTTCGGCCTTCGGTCGAAGAAGGATGGCGTTCATGTCGCCGAGGACGGTCAGCTATCGGCCTCCTTCGGTTGGATTCGTCTCGACACCACGCTCAGCAACGTCGACGAGGCCCATGTCACCAGTTGATACCGCTGGTGGACTGCCATTGGCCCCCGAATGTCTCTTGCCGACGATGGCCTCTCCTTCGGCACCAACACCAAGGCAGGGCTGTGTGTCCACTTCAAGGAGAAGGTCCCGTCGCCCTAAGCTTAGACGTAAGGGCCACTCGGCTCTCACCGTCACCGTTGCCGACCTCGTAGGGCTGAAGCGCACCCTTGCCTCATGAGGGGTGGCTCGATACCGGACCGTGCCCCGACGCGATCTCGACCGATGCCCATGGCGCACTGAGACAGTTGCCTCTCGGCCCTGATGGCGACACAGCCCTACCGGGATCTCCGACTAGCGGGCGGCTTCGACCTCTCGACCTGCGGACCCAACGGCAGACCGGCCGGCATTCTTCTGCGCGGAAATCGGGCGGTACTTGCAGGTGCGAGCGTCCCCTACCTCACGACTGGGGCACCCGTTGCTCATTGGTGCATTCGCCAGTCTGGGTAAGCGATGCCGGGTGAGGGGCCGCGAACAAGATGTACTTTCGTCACTCGGCAATACGGCCGTCCTCGATGTGCACAGTGCGATCGGCGTAGTGGGTGATGCGGTCGTCATGGGTGACGATGATGGCGGCAGTGCCACGAGCCTTCATCTCTTCCCTGATGAGGCGGACCACCTGGTCGCCGAGACTGCTATCCAGCGCTGAGGTCGGCTCGTCGAAGAGAACCAGGCTGGGATCGTTCATGAGCGCCCGTCCGATGGCGACGCGCTGCTTCTGGCCGCCGGAAAGCTGGGCCGGCAGATTGGCGGCGCGATCAGTCAGGCCAAGTTCCGCGAGGAGCTGGTCGGCTCGATCGCGGGCCACGCGACCGAGCCGCCGGCCGATCTCGTCGACCACGAGCAGGTTCTCACGGGCGGTGAGGAATGGGATCAGGTTGACCGTCTGGAACACGAAGCCCACCGACTCCCTGCGGAAATCGGTGAGTTGGTGTCCCGAGTAGCCCGAGATCTCCCGCCCGGCTACCACCACCGACCCGTCAGTCGGCGACAGCAGCCCGCCGGCAATGGAGCACAGGGTGGTCTTGCCGGACCCAGAGGGGCCGACCAGTGCAACGATCTCGTCACTGGCGACAATGAGGTCGACGTGGTCGAGCGCCACGACCTCGTCGTCGGCCACCCTGTAGACCTTGGTGATGCCTCTCATCTCGAGGGCGTGATCGAACGTGCCGGCGGACTCGGCGAGCGTCGTCATGAGGGACTCCAGGACAGGTGAGGGGAAAGGGGCGTGGTTGTCATCGTCACGGTGCCCCGCCGATGGCCGCTGCGGGATCGACGCGGAGCACGCGCCGGAGCGAAAAGGTGCAGCCCACCACGGCAGCGACCACGAGAACGACCGCACTGCTAAGGAGGCGCGCCGGGGTGGCTACGAACGGAATGGTCCCCGCCGGGATCAGGGCGTCGAGGACGAGGGAGGCGACGACGCCGATCAGCGAGGCAATCAGCGCAACGACCACCGCCTGGAGCACGACGCCGACGAACAACGTTCGTGAGCTGGCGCCAATGGCCTTGAGGACCCCGTAGAGGGCGGTGCGCTCGACGGTGAGGAGGGCGAAGAACAGGGCAACGACCACAATGGCGATGACGACCGTCACACCGATGATCTGGTTGAAGACAGTGCGCTGCTGGGAGACGCCGGGGAGGGCATTGATGGCCTCGGTGATCGTCAGGGTCGTGGTGGCTCCGTCGGTGGCCCGGTCGATCTGCTCGGGAAGCCCGGCTCTTCCGAGCGAGACACCTTGGACCACGAGTGCCTGGACCACTCCGGGGCCGACCCGGGCATCGGGTCGGTTGGCATCGAGCACCTGCCGCCAGGTCTCCAGCGAGCCCCACAAGGTGCCCTGCCCCGAGTAGCGCGTGTCAGAGACGAAGCCCACGATGGTGACGGCCGACCGGGCCGGTCCGAGGTGGATGGTGGTTCCGACCACCACGTTCTTCGCCCGGAGGGAGTCATCGGCGTAGACCGTGCCCGCACCCGGTGGCGTCGAGGGCAGTCCTCGCGGCGCGAGTTCATAGCCGAAGAGGACGGTTGGAACGAGGTCTCGGGCGCCCCTACCGGGGATACGCCCCCCTAGTTGCACGCTCCCCAGTCCACCGACACGCGTGACCCCCGGGACGGATTCCACCTGATGGCGCACGTCCGGCTCGATGCGGCTCCGCTCCAATGAGTTGCGGGAGTTGCCCGAGTACACCACCAGGTCGGCCCGCTGGGCCCGGAACGCCCCGGTGCTACTCGCCACTAGCCCATCGAGCAGGCCCCCCAGGAACATCAACAAGATAGCGATCAACGTCAGAATGACCGTGGCGATGGCGAAGCGGCCTGGTCGACGGTGCATCTCGCGGAGGGCCAGCCTCATAGACCACCGCCTCCCGTAGTCGCTTCCAGTGGATCGACGGCGAGCACCCGCCGGGCTGCCACCAGTGCGCTGGCCACACCAAGCACGAGGAGTCCCACGGACCAGAAGAGGATCGCTCCGGGATTGAGCCGGATGGTGATCGCCCCGAGGCGGATGAGGGTAAGGGGTGCGAAGAGCGCGACGCCGATCACTATCCCGGCACCGATCACTAGAAGAACCTGGATGAGCAACGAGCGAACCAGAGCACCCGACCGGGCCCCAATGGCCCGGAGCAAGGTGAGTGCCGCCGCCTTCTGGAACGTGATGATGAGGAAGAACAGTCCGGTAATGAGCGGGACAACCAGCCCGTAGAGCAGGAAGATGAGCTGGAATGACTGTTGGACTTGAGCCACTCCGGGAGTGTCGCTGGCGGCCTGAGACCGCGTCAGCGCATCGGCGTCGGGGCTTGCCGCGTTGATCCGGCGGACCAGTTCGATGTCGCTCACACCGGACGTGGGGCGCACAGCGATCACGCTGGGCAGAACGGTCGTGGCATCAGGATTGGCCGCCTTGACCGCCGCCTCGTAGCCCGCCCAAGGGACGAAGAGCGTGGGGGTGACCTGGATCTGGGCGTCCTTGACCAATCCCACTACGGTGAACACCGGGCCCGTGGCGCCAGAGGGTCCGCTCGTCACGACCCGGACTCTGCTTCCCACCGTGAAGTCGGCAGCACTTCCTACCGCCTCGGTCGGTCCCACCGGTCGACGGCCAGCGCTCAATCCGCTGGGGTCACCCAGCCCCGAGTGCTCGTAGCCGATGAGGGCGGCGTCGGATTCGGCCCCGCCGTCGACGCGAACGGTGAAAGTGCTCTGCCCGATCCATCCAGCACCGGCGACACCGCTCACCCCGCGGATCTTGGCCTCGAGCCCAGGGTCGATCACGCTACCCTGCAGAGTTCGTTGGCCGTCGACGCTGTAGACGAGCACCGGGGCGGACTGCTGACGGAGAGCGCCGACGAACCCTGTGACCAGACCGCCCTCGATGGCCTGTTGGGTGAGGATCAAGAAGACCAGCAACCCGACGGCACCGATCAGGAGCCCGAAGCGAACCCTGGCTCTGCTCATCTCACGAAGCGCCAGGAACATGGTCGAACACTACCGGGTCGGTTATATGGAGTATCTCGACGACGGTCTGCCAGGGCGACTCGCTCCAACACGACACATAGAGGATCCGCTCCAGGTAGCGAAGAGTGCCGTGGTTGAAGCGTCCGGAAGTGGTGACTGAGACGATTGAAGATGGTCGTGCTGGATTGAGAACACGGCTGTAGGGAGTGACCTGATCAAGTCTTCGTCGGCGGGCAGCCGTCACTGGACCCACGCGATATCGCTTTTCGATGACGATCCCGAGCGGGTCACCGTCCGGCCCAGCTACCCCACTCCGACGCAACCCGCATGGCACGGGTGCTTTCAAGGGGGCCGGAGATCCCCGATCCTGCGTGGATTCAGATCCACTGGGCCTTCGGCACCCCATCCTGAATGGTTCCCGATCTTCCGAGCGAGTCCAGGATCTCGCTCGAAGAGCCGCATACCACGTCGGGACTTTCGACCCTAGCTATAGCTAAGCTAGGGCAAGGCGATGGCGTTGCTTAGAGTGTCACTATTCGTCGAATGTTGTGATTCTTGAGCCTGAAGTTCGGCCATTTCGGAAGTCATCTCATGGACCAGGCTTCGCCGATGGTCACGGCCCTCATGATCGCGAAGTCGGTTGATCCTGGTGCTTCGGCCGAATCGGGGCCAGACGGAAACGATCTTGCGGTGTCACCGGACGCACATCTTGAATCAGGGTGTTATCGATCGCCGCGGCCACGTCCCTTACTGGTCGCGTATGTGGCCCCGCCACCCGGTCGGGAGCTGAACGGAATGGCGCGACCGCTCCTGCAGTGACTCGTGCCCAGGGATGGTTGATCAGCAACTGACACGAGGGGAGCGCCCGTCTTACCTCGGTGACGAAGCGGAGATCGAAGAGAAAGGCCAGGTCACGACCCGTTCCCCCGGGGTTAGCTTCGATCAGGAGTGGTGTTTCGTGCCCAGTCCCTGAGGGCATGAGGGCGCTGCGCCGGCGCCATGGTCGGCCACTCCACCCGATGACGCGAGAAGATGGGTCTGTGACGACCGGCTGGCGTGTTCTTTCAATCGATCATAGGGAACCCGTCGCCCCGTTCGAGGACATCGTCCGCCTCATAGACGCGGCAGGCACGGCCACGGCCGCTGCCTATAGCCGCAGCGACGTGGTGGAGGCGCTCCACGAGCATCAACCGGCCGCGGTGGCGGTGGCGTCGGGCCAGCTGGTCGGCGCGGCGGTGGCCCGAGTGGCAGGCCGCGACGCCCATCTTCTGGCACTCGCCCTACACCCGCAGTGGCGCAACAGGGGCATCGGCTCCGCACTGCTGCGCGAGCTCGACCAGGAGGTCATCCACCACGGAGCGCACCGTCTCCTGGCACTGGTGGAGCCCGGCCAGGTCGGGGAAGTGGCCTTTTCGCACCAGGGCTTCACCAGGCTCGATGGCCTGCACCTCTATGTCCGCACCGCGTCGATGGTCCCCGAGGAGCTCGCCGTTGTCGAGCGCTACGGCGGACATTTTCCGGCTTCCGGCTTGTGGGAGGCGATGAAGGGCTTCTCGTCGACGAAGGAACTCCTCGAACGGCGCATCGTTGCGCCCCTGTCGCACGTCGAGCTGGCTGATCGCATTGGGCTGCACCCTCCCGCGGCGGTGATGCTGTTCGGACCGCCCGGCACGGGCAAGACCTCATTCGCACGGGCCATCGCGTCGCGACTTTCATGGGCCTTCGTCGAGCTGCACCCGTCGCTCCTCGGCCAAGGAACACATGCCGCAGCCATGTTGCGCGATGCACTTACCGACCTGGGCCACGTGGATCACCTGGTGTGCTTCATCGACGAAGCAGACGAGATCGCGTCGGCGCGCGCGACCCGGCCCGAAAGCCAGCCGATCGTGAACGAGCTGTTGAAGGCCATCCCGGTGTTTAAGGCCCGACCCGGGCGTCTCATGGTCATGGCCACGAACTCGATTGCTGCCATCGACCCGGCCATGCTTCGTCCGGGTCGGTTCGACCTCATCATTCCCGTCGGTGCACCCGACATGGGCGGGCGTACCGAACTCACCGCAGAATTCCTGCCGGCCTGCGAAGCTGGAGACGTCGCGGCGCGAACCGAGGGGTTTACGCCTGCAGACTTTGCCCTTGCTGCGCAACGCGCCGCCCAGCTGGCCTTCGAGCGGGCGTTGGCCGGCGGCGATCCCATGGTGACTGCGTCGGACTCCCTCAACGCCGTGACCGTCACCAGGCCCTCGGTCAACAGAGAGGCCACGGCCGCCTTCGAGGACGAGGCGGCTTCGTTCGCTCGCCTGTAGACGACTAACGACCGCGCGTTGACCCTGGACCGCGCCGTCGAGATCAGCCCAGGACTAGCGCATCGGAATCTCGACCAGACCTGTCGGCTGTCAGCCGGACCCCCGAATGAGGCGCCCTTCGTTCTGACAGCAAGGGCTACCCCGCACGATATCGACGACGGGGCGGTCCGGAGCGCAATGGAAGGACCTACGAAAGGTGGACCTTCCTTCCTCGACGATCGTCAGCCCCACGCCGGTTCTCTTCGACGAAGCGTGGCCGGCTTTCTCGCCCGGTATTCCGGGCCGACGAGGATGAGCTACGCCACCGACTTGCGCCAGTTCTTCTCCTGGTTCGCCCAGTTGGACCTCCCGGTCTTCGCCTCCAGCGGGGGCACGTCGAGCTGTGGGCGAGAGCCATGGACGAGAGGGGAATGTCCCGGGCCACCATCGGTCGGAGATCGGCACGGTGGCTGGCTTCTACCGGATCGCTGTGCTCGACGGGCTGCTCGAGCACTCCTCGCCTGAGCACGTCCGGCGTCCGAAGATCGACACCGACTCGGCCACTTTGGGCCTGGACCGCATGGGGCTCAGCGCCTTCGTGGCCCAGGGAGCCGCCGGGAGCCGTGTGGATCACGCCCTTGCCTGTCTGCTCGGTCTGCTCGGGGCCCCGGGTGTCCGAGGCCTGCTCCATCTACGTGGAGGACCTCGCTGTCGAGCGAGGGCACCGTATCGTCACGGTGCTCGGCAAGGGGTCCAAGCTGGCCGTGATCCCTCCGCCGGCTCACGGGTCGCCCGGGCCGTCGACCTGACCTTCGCGCCAGGTCTTCATTCGAACAGCGGAACTCCCTACGCTACTGGTTGCGGAGAAGGAGGCCGCTCACCGCCTCGATGCCCTTGTTGCGCAAAGACGCCGCCTTCGGATGGTTCATTTCGATAACGAGAAATCCATCTTCGACACCACCGACGGGCCAAAGCGGTTGCTGGAGTGTTCGATGGGTGCCAGCAGTGGGCCATCTACCAGTTCATGAGCAATGGCCCGGACGCCCTCTGCCTGGGCTGTACCCACTTGACCAACAAGGTGATCGATCTGGCGCCACTGGCCGACGAAGGCGTGAGCTGGCGAACGGTGTCCAAACCTGCCCCTTGCTCAGATGGAGTCCTGCTGGGTTGGCAAGGGCTGGACTGATTGGCATGAGGTATGTCAGCACGTGCATCTCGATCCCTGCACTGTGACTCAGCGATGCAGAGTCGGTTGAGGGTGGCGTCGGAGTTCGTACCCGAGGAGCCCCACGCGTTCGCCAATTGAGAGCGTATGACTCGACCGGCGACGGGCATGGGCGAACCGTACAGCGACGCCTAGGTCCGCGGCATACCATCTCAGTTGTCAAGCCAGATCTGCGATGTCCAGATTGTCCCGACAATCATCCCAAAGGCCTTGTCACCGGCCGGTGTCGTGGGATTGTTGAAGTTCTGAACGTGCAAACTGGCGACTATTGCCCAGATGCCCCGGTCGGTCCAGATGTAGGGAAGGTCCTTGTTGAGTCGCTGGGCGATCTGTTGGTACGCCTTGGCCCTGACGGCCCGGTCGGTCGACTGGCGTCCCGTTTCGAGCAACGTCTGGATGAGCGAGTCCTTGTTCTGGGCGAAGTTGGGATTAAGGGATCCGAAGATCTCCGTCGGGCTCCACCACAAGTAATTGAGGTCAGGGTCGACCGCGGCAAATTGGCGCCACACCGCTGCCTGATACGAGCCGGCCAGGGCGTCATTGATCTCCACCGACGGCTGGATCTGGCTCAGGGTGACGTTCATTCCTACCGCTTGGAGCCGGCTCTGCAGATACTGGGCCGCCAGCACCGATGCCGCGGTCGGCGGCTCGATCAACGTGAATGTCACCGGTGCGCCCGTCTCCCTCTCCACCTCCTTCACCAGGGCGGCAGCGGCGGTGGGGTTGTACTTCGGGTAACCACTGTCCGGCGCGTAGTACGGAGACCCCGGGGTGAACGGCTGGTCAGTAGGGGGAGTCAGGCCCTTGTTGATGATCTTCGAGTACTCGGCGGAGCTTATGGCCATGGCCATGGCCTGGCGAACCTTCAGGTTGTCCATTGGTGGCTTCGACAGGTTGCACATGATGAAACCCATATCCGGCTCACCTGCGATCGTCCCCGTATCGTCGATGTACGCATAGCCGGTGTTCTCTCGAAAGCGCAGGATTGATTCCGGGAGCGCCGCTTGCATGATGTCGATGTTGCCGGCCTCGAGCGCGCTGGCCCGGGAATCGTCCTCCAGGATCGGTTTGTATGTAATCTGGTCCAGATAGGGGGTCCCCTTTCGCCAGTAGTTGGGGTTGCGCGTGGCGGTGAAATGGTCGTTCGGGGACCATTCTTGGAACCTGAAGGGCCCGGTCCCGACGGGGTTCATGCCTCCGTTCTTGTCGGCGATCATCGAGGGAGCGACGATATAGCCGCCCTGACCGCCGATGGCCCCGGTGAGATACGTGGGAAAGGGCACCCAGGGTTGGGTCAAGGTGATTGTGACCGTATCGGGTGTGGTCACGCTGACGGCATGCGTCTTGGCCAGTAAGGGGTTGATCGAGATGCCGAGTTCGCCGGTGAGGAAGTGCTCGATGCTGCCGGCGATGGCAGAAGCGTCGCAGGGGGTGCCGTCGTGGAACAGCACCCCCGGTCGGACGCCGATCGTCCACACGGAGTAGTCGGGATTGGGTGTCACGGACCTGGCCAGGTAGGGCTGGACGCTCCCGTCCGCGGCGATGATGGTCAGTGGATCGAAGACCGTTCGTGCGTAGAGAATCCCGGTCTCATCGAAGCGTCCGACAGCCGGGTCGAAACTCTGGTCTTCGTCAACGGTCCCGAAGACGAGACTGCCGCCCTTCTTCGGGGGCGCGTTGGTAATGCCGTTGCGGGGGTGGCCCTTCTGGGATTGACCGGGCCCCGAATCCGAGTTGCAGGCGGTCAGCAGTCCGCCGGCCCCCACGTCGCCAGCGGCGATCCCAGCGGCACCGAGGGCCCCGCGGGCCAAAAACGACCTTCTGTCGATACGGTTAGGCACGATCCCCCTCCAGCAGCGTTTCGAGTGGACAGCTAGCGTCTCACGTCGTGTTTAGGGTGTCACGTCTAAGCCTCGGCGAATATCCTCGCCTCGGGGAGATCTCTGTCGTCGTCCGGAGTCACAGCGTAGATGAGGCAGGTTTCTTCCAGCGTGCGCCCCCGGGCAATCGCCCGCGACCGGTGAAGAGAGCCCCGTAGGGATCGCCCGAGCTGAACTTCCGCGGTCAAGTCCCGACGAGTGGTGTACGAGGTCGTGAGTCGCAACGGCCCTCGCATCAACCCGAGCTGATCGACTCTGACATCATCGACAGCACGCTCGCAACTCGTTATGCGATGGCCGCCATAGGCGCACTCCCTTCGTCTTGGCCGGCGGCGTCCTCCATGGCCGGCCGGGGGTCGAACTCGCTGGGTTCGTCGCGCCGTGGGGTCTTGAGAGATTCGATACTCATGTAGCGCTTGGCCACGAGCCACTCGTCGGACTGCTCGGCCAACACGGCGCCGACGAGGCGGATGACAGCAGCCCGGTTGGGGAAGATGCCGACCACGTCGGTGCGCCGGCGGATCTCCTTGTTGAGTCTCTCCTGGGGATTATTGGAGCGGATTTTCGGCCAGTGCTCGGGGGGGAAGGCACTGAAGGCGAGGATGTCATCGACGGCGTCCAGGAGGTAGACGGCCACGTCGGTGAACCCGGCCTCGGTCAGCTTGGAGACGACGATGCCGAGCTGGTTCCAGGTGGCATCTCGGTCGGGCTGCTCGAAGATCGAGCGCACCAACGTGGCGATCATGGGCCACGACGTCTTCGGGACACGCGACGCTAAGTTCGCCATGAAGTGCGTTCTGCACCTCTGCCATGAGGACTCGGCCAGAACCGCCGCGATGGCGGCCTTGATGCCGCCGTGGGCGTCGGAGATGACGAGCTCCACCCCGGAAAGCCCCCGGGCCACGAGCGAGCGTAGAAACGCCGTCCAGGCGGCGGTGTCCTCGGTGGTGACGATGTCGAAGCCGACGATCTCGCGCCGGCCTTCGGCGTTGGTGGCGGTGGCGATCACGGCCGAGACGTTCACCACTCGGCCCCCCTCGCGCACCCGCTGCGTCACTGCGTCCATCCACAAGAATCGATAGGGGCCGGAGTCGAGAGGACGCTCGCGGAACTCCTTGACGACGGCGTCCAAATGGGCGGCCAGCCGCGACACCTCGGACTTGGAGATGCCGTCGATGCCCATGGCCTTCACCAGATCGTCGACCCGCCGGGTGGAGACGCCTTCCACGTAGGCCAGGCACACCACGGCCACGAGCGCCTGCTCGGCCCGGCGCCGGGGCTGGAGCAGGAACTCGGGCGAATACACCCCCTGGCGGAGCTTGGGCACGGCCAGCTCGATGGTGCCCACCCGGGTATCCCAGGGCCTCGTCCGATAGCCGTTTCTGGAGTTCTCCCGCTCGTCGGTGCGCTCGCCGTAGCCGGCGTTGCACTGCATCGAGGCCTGGGCGCTCATGATCGCCTCGGCGAAGGCTCCGAGCATGGCCCGGGCCAGGTCCGTGTCGCCGTCGGCGCCCTCGAGGTACTTGCTTAGCCAGCCGGACGCGTCGATAGTGGTGGGGACTGTCACCGTGATCCTCCTCAAGTTGTTGTGTGGTAACTGCTTCTTGAGGTTGACGCGGTGACTGTCGCGTCTGGGGGATAGTCCTCAGCTCACCTGCTCATACACCACTCGATGGGACTCAACTACTTCCGCCGATCGAGAACGGGAAGGAAGATGGAAGGTAACCAGTCAGGTCCTCTGATGACACGGTCCGCCACCTGGGTAGACGTCGCGCGTAACGTTGGGAATTCCACCCAACAACCGTTCCCCGTTTGATGATGAGCCCTCCTATCAGGAGCTGGCTGAGCAGGTCGCCGCGTTGCGGTTGTTGACTGAGCAGCTGAGTGCGGAGAACGAGTCGCTGCGCGATCTTGTGGCGCGACTCGAGGCCGAGCTCGGGCGTCATTCGGAGAACTCCTCGAAGCCACCGTCTTCGGATCCCATGGCTCCCCGGCAGTCGCGTGCTGAGCGACGCGCCGCGGGGCGCGCCGCTGGCCGTCGCCAAGGGAAGCAGCCCGGAGCGCCGGGGGCGCATCTGGCCCGGCGTGTCCCCGACAACGTCGTCGTGCACCGGCCTGCGTGGTGCCGGGGTTGCGGGGGGGACTTGGCCCAGGCAGACGTGGTCGGCGAGGTCCGCCGGCAGGTGCTCGAGATCCCCAGGATCGAGGTGTACGTCACCGACCACATCGCCGAGCGCCGTCGCTGCCCGTGCGGGCGCGAGACGGTCGGCCTGTTCCCACCCGAGGCCCGGGCCCCGGTGTGCTGGGGGCCCGAGGTGCGTGCCTTCGCCGTCTATCTGATGGACCGCCAGCACCTGCCGCTCGAACGCACCGCCGAGCTGCTGGCCGAGCTGCTCGGCGCCCACGTGTCGACGGGATGGTTGAGCTCGGTGCAGGCCGAAGCCGCCGGCCTGCTCGGCCCCTTCGTCACCTCGGTGAAACGGCGTCTCGCCGACGCCCCCGTCGTCCACGCCGATGAGACAGGCACGAGGGTGGGGACCACCAAGCGCTGGGTACACACGCTGGCCACGAACCTGTTGACCCTTCTCGTCGTGCACCCCAAGCGAGGGGTCGAGGCCATGAAGGACATCGGGGTGCTGGCCGACTACGCCGGCACCGTCGTCCACGACGGGTGGGCGCCCTACGAGATCTTCACCGGCGTCGGACATGCCCAGTGCGGTGCCCATCTGGTCCGCCATCTACGCGCCGTGGGCGAGACCCCGGAGTTCTCGGCCTGGAGCGCCCAGATGATCTCGGTCCTCCTCGAGGCCAAGGCCGCCTCTGAGCAGGCCGCCGCGGCCGGCCTGCCCCGGGTCCGGCACCGGCGGGCGAACGCCATCGGCCAGCGCTACCACGACACGCTCGACGCTGCCTTCGCTCTCCTTCCCGACGGACCGCCTCCCGCGCGCCGTCACACCGGAGGCTGGAGCACCCAACAGCGCCAAGCCTGGAACTTGGCCACCCGCATGCGCTCCCAGGCCCCCGACGTGCTGCGCCTGCTGCGCGACAGCGCCGTGCCGTTTGATAACAACACGGCCGAGAGAGCCCTTCGCATGGTGAAACTGCACGACAAGATCAGCGGCTCATTCCGAAGCGACGACGGAGCACAGGCATTCGCCACCATCCGCTCCTACTTACAGACCGCGGCCTTGCACGGCGAGAACCGACTGACCGTCCTTCGGCAGCTATTCGTCGAGGGACCCTGGCTCCCAGCTGCCGGCGCCACCTGACTGATTACGATGGAAGTTGCCGTCGGACTACGAGTCTCAAATCCGTGACGAGAAACGTTCGTGTCCCGTCCGGTCGTAGCCGGATTCGACGGTGGATCGTTGACAATGACGGGAGCCCTCGCCGTCCTTCATCGTCGGTATAGCATCCCTCGCGGAACCTTGATACTGAGGGACGTCCGGTCCCCGGTAGCGGAATGCAGGTGGACCCTGAACCGCAGGGTCGTCGCAATTGCGCTGGGCCCGGGTGCGCGGTCAACTCGATGACGGTATCGGTCGCCCTTCGGTTCGTCCCGCGAGGGACCTCGCAGCCGAGAGCCATGGCCAGACCATGAAGATCTTCGATAGAACTGTGACGGAGAAAGGAGGAGCCCAATGAGCGGCACGACGGAGAAGGCGATACTGGCTGGAGGGTGTTTCTGGGGGATGCAAGATCTCATCCGCAGGCGCCCAGGTGTTCTCTCCACCCGGGTGGGTTACAGCG
The DNA here is from genome assembly GCA_035535015.1 of Acidimicrobiales bacterium. Taxonomy (GTDB): domain Bacteria; phylum Actinomycetota; class Acidimicrobiia; order Acidimicrobiales; family UBA8190; genus Palsa-661. The sequence continues at coordinate 16,700 of DATLQU010000022.1, forward strand.
GAGGGGATGTTGCCAACGCCACCTACCGAAACCACGGGACGCACGCTGAGGCGATCGAGATTACCTTCGATCCACAGAAGACGTCCTACCGTGAACTCCTCGAGTTCTTCTTTCAGGTCCATGACCCGACGACACTGAACCGCCAAGGGAACGACGTCGGCACGAGCTATCGGTCAGCGATCTTCTACCTCGGCGACGAGCAACGTCGGGTGGCCGAGGACACCATCGCCGACGTCGACGCGTCTGGACTTTGGCCCGGCGAGGTTGTCACTGAGGTCGCACCGGCAGGTCCGTTCTGGGAGGCGGAGCCTGAGCACCAGGATTATCTCGAAAACTACCCGGACGGCTACACCTGCCACTTCGTGCGTCCGGGTTGGGTGCTGCCTCACCGGAGCGATGCCGTCGCCCGATAAGGGTTGGCAGTAGGGAAGTTAGGTCGCGGCGTTCCATCTTGTCCGCCAAACCTCGAGCTTGCGCCGATGAGTGATGAGGTTGTCGGGTGTGAAGCCGACGACGCTCCCACAGCTGGCCGACGGCGTGGCCGAGGAGCAGACGCTGCCAACGTCAAGGGCAGGGGAGCCCTCTCACGAGCGAACGGCTTTGGAGCCAGTCACCAGCCGTTCTCGGTCAAACATTCTCGAGACGACGCGCAGTGCCCGCACGTCGATGACCAGCAGTCCGACGGCAAAGACAACAGCGACCGTGAATGTCGGATGGATGACCCCAATCCCGAAGAGCACCACGACGCCGAGAGGTGGGAGGCTGGCGAGCATTCCCAGCTGCTGAGCGACGCGCACCTCGCTTGCCCTCACGGACACTGCTAGCCCGACCACGATGGCCCAGGCGGACAAAAGCGGCGTGAAGAGAACCAGACCGAGAAGAACCGGGCCTTGGTGAAAGACGCCTGAGGAGACAGCTGGCTTGGCAAACAGTCCGACGACGGCGAAGAAGAGTCCGAATACCGTGTAGGAAAGCACCATCGTGGGAATCATGACTGCCGCCGCCTTGCCCAAGATGAACTCGTGCTTGCGGATTGGAGTGGTGAGCAGCGGCTCGAGGGTGCCCTGTTCACGTTCGCCCACGATCGAGTAGGCGGCAAGCGTGGAAGGCATGATGACCGGAATCAAGAGCAAGAGCAGAAGCGGGAGGCGGTAGTAGCCATTATTTGGGGCCGTCGGTGAACCGAGGAAGACGTCGACGGTGGGCTGGATCAAGAAGATGACAGGCAGAATGATCATGGCTGCAACGATGGACCGTTTGCGTCGGTAGTCTCTGATCTCTTTGCGGATTACGGCCCGAACTCGAGCGGCATTGAAACCCATCACTTTTTACGAGCCTCGACATCTTCGTCAATCAGCTCGAGGTACACATCTTCGAGGGAATGCTGCGCCTCGCCAACGGAGAGGACGTCGGCGCCGGCGGTCACAAGGCCCCGAGTCACCTCTGGGGCGGCGACTCGGGGATCTGATACCGAGAGCACGTAGGAGCCTGGGTCTTCGGAGCGCCAGTCCTCGACGGAGGGGATGCGGCTAAAGAGTTGGCCAGGGTCGCTAAGGGGTACAAGGGTCTTGACCACCAGGGCGCTCTTGAAGAGCTGGCCGCGTAAGTCCTCGGGCCGACCGACAGTTCGCAGTGTCGTGTTCAAGATGGCGACCCGGTCGCAGAGCTTTTCCGCTTCTTCGAGTCGGTGGGTGGTGAGAAAGATCGTTACACCTTTGGTTCGGAGCCCATTTATCAGGTTGTGTACCTCGCGTGCGGCGACGGGGTCGAGGCCTGAGGTCGGTTCGTCGAGGAACATGATCGCCGGGTCACTCAGTAGGGTTCGTGCCAGTCCCACCCGCTGGCGAAGGCCCTTGGAGAGCCCGCCGCAGAGATCTCCCGCCCGATCACCGAGGTTGACGGCCTCGAGCGCGTCTCGGATCCGGACCCCAGCCTTGTCCAGGCCGTAGAGGCCGGCGAAGAATTCCAGATTCTCGGTTACCGTCAGACGCAGGTAGAGACCTGGTGACTCGGGCATGATGGCGATGCGCTGGCGGATCTCCACTCCGTTCTCGGGGCTGAGCGGTATCCCGGCCACCGTGGCTGAACCGGATGTCGGGGCGATCAATGTGCCCAGGGTACGCACTGTAGTGGTCTTGCCCGCACCGTTGGGTCCCAAGAACCCAAAGACCTCTCCGTGGGCTACTTCAAAGGAGACGTCGGAGAAGGCGGCTCGCTCACCGAAACGTTTGGTCAGGCGGTTGACGACGAGGGCCGGTTGGCTTCTGTCAAGCGGCGACACATCGGTGCCGAATTCGATCTGACCTGTGGGCGACTCTGTCACTCGGGCTCTCCCAGCTAAGACTGTGGTCGCAGACTTCGCGGCTTTCGTGAGTCGATCTCCTACCGACGGTCCCATCGGTAATGAGGCCTCGAGATATCGACCGTACCCTGCCGGACTCCTCGGTCAGAGGTCACCATCATCCTGCTTCACCTTAAGAGTGTCGACGTCGTGCCCCGAGGGATACACCTGGCGGCGGGAGCGACCAGAAACCTGTGACGATCCCGGTGCCCCCCGTCCTCTCATCCCTGCCCTATCGCCTGCGAGGGAACGTGCTCTTGACGGCCGACCTTAACTCGGTCGTCGAAGATGGTCCCTGTCGTGTCGGGCGGGCTCTGACTGTTATCCGTCGCTTGACCTGTCCCGCCATTTCGATACGTTATCGATCAAAATGTCCTCCGCATCTTTCATCACCGAACCGAGAGTCGGGCATCCTGGCGACATTCGCATTGACGAGGCCGTCGTGCGGGCGACGCTCGACCAGATCGAAGAGCATGGGTTCGACGAGATCACATTTGCAGCCATCGCGCAGCGGGCCGGTACGACGAGTCCGGCCATCTACCGGCGCTGGTCGTCGAAGTCGAACCCCGTCCTCCACGCCGTGTTTCGCACCGAAGGCCCAGATGTTGTCGCCGTCATGGGCGATCTTGAACAGGAGCTGCGGACGATGGTGCGCTGGACAATCGAGAAATGTGGCCGGCCGGTGGGGCGGGCGGCGCTGGCGGAGCTGCTGAGCGAGCTGTTCGACGAACGGGCTGAGCTGTTGCCGCAGGTTGGGATCGTCTGGAGGGGTATCGGCGAACGGCTGGCACGGGCCGTCGAATCCGGCGAGCTCCGAAACGACGTGGACACCAATGCCCTAATCAGCGTGACCGCGGGCGCCGGAATGTTGGCTACCCTTCTGCGCGGTGAATCCGCCGTCGACGAGGCGCACTCGCTGACTCCCTGGTGGCCATCGTTATGGACGGTGTTCGGCCGCGCCAACGCAGCACGGGTGTCCCAGCGAACGCCGGCCCACGATGAAGGACGTCCGTATCGGCGACTTGCGGAAGCGCTTCTGGATGTCGAGCTCGCGCATACGCCGATGGGTCGCTTGGGTACGGCTCAGGAGATCGCCGGGGCGGTTCAGTTCCTGGCAAGCTCCGCCGCCAGCTACATCACGGGCCATGTCTCGTTGTCGATGGGGGCTACCTGCTGCCATGAGAGCCCGACCGCTGTCGCCCTACTACCACGTCGGTATCGTCGTCCCGGATGTCACCACCGCACGTGCGGAGCTGAGCGATCAGCTCGGCGTCACCTGGGGGCCTATCCTCCGCCTCGACGCGGCCGACTATCGTGACGGAACTGGCCTGGACATGCTGCCCACGACGATGTGTTATTCGGGTGACCTACCTCACTTAGAGCTGATCCAAGAGGTGCCCGGATCTCTTTGGACCTGCAACGAACACTCGAACCTCCACTACATCGGCTACTGGAGCGACGACGCTGACCGCTGACCGCTGACAGCCGGTATCTCGTTAGCGCCGGATGTCCCATGGAACTCTGTGGCCGAGCCGGTGATGACGCACCTGCATCCTTCGCCTACCACCGGACGGTCGGCGGCGCTCGTATCGAGATCGTCGACGCCGGTATGCGCGAGGCGATGGCATTCCTCTTCCGGTTCGATGAGAGCTGACGGAGGTCGCTTCGGTGTTGCAGGTACGCGTCCACGGGCCTGGTGACGTCCGGGTCGACGACGTCTCGGAACCGAGCCCTGGATCCGGCGACGTCCTAATTCGCGTCACCGCCTGCGGAATCTGCGGGAGCGACCTTTCCTACATCAAAATGGGCGGAGTGGCTGGACGGGGAAGTTCCCCGATGTGCCTGGGCCACGAGATCGCCGGCACTGTCGACTGGACAGGGCATCGTGTTGTGAGTGCCCAGGTCGGCGACCGAGTCGTCGTCCAACCGGGCAATGACGAACTGGGCCGGATCGGCAACGGCGCTCCCCAGGGTGGACTCACCCCTATGCTCCTGGTCACAGAGGCGGACAGCGGCCGCCTCCACAAGGTCCCCGATGATCTGCCGCTTGACGTGGCTTCCTTCGCCGAGCCCCTCGCCGTCGGCATGCATGCCGGCGACCAGGCCGATGTCCAACCCGGTGACGGCGTCGCCGTTTTCGGTTGCGGACCCATCGGCCTGGCCGCCATCGCCACGCTGGTCGACCGCGGCCACGGACAAGTGGTCGCCGTCGACCCCAGTCCCACCCGCCTCGAGCTCGCCCTGGGACTGGGAGCGTTAATCCCGCCACGACTGACGTCTGGGAGGGACTCACAGATTTGCATGGCTCGAAGCCGTTCATGTTCGGTCGGACGCCGGCCACAGCGGCATTTATCGAGGCATCGGGGTCGCCCAGTGTCATCACCGAGGTCCTCGAGCGCGGCCCCATAGGAGGACGGCTCTCCGTGGTGGCGCTCCATTACGAGGTGATTCCGCCCAACTTCCTCATGGTGTTGATGAAGCAGTTCACCATCCGCGGGTCGATGGAGTACCCACCGCGCTTCTCCGACGCCATCGACCTGCTCGCTCGGCGGGACCTTTCGTCGCTGATCGCCCACCGATTCCCGCTCGACCACTTCGGCGACGCTCTGGACCTGCTCGGAGCGTCCAAGGACTGCGGAAAGGTCCTTGTGACCATGGACCCGGCGGTTCGGTGAGGAGGCCGTCGTCACCACGGCAGTCAGTCGGCTGCTCCTCGGGTCGGGAGTCCCATCGATCCATTGTCCGAGTGTTGAGTTCCCGTTGGACGCGATGAGATTCGACGCTGCCACCCTAGGAATCGAGGCAGAGGACCGGTCCACGCCGAAACTTCGGTGAGACGGGCTGATCTGACGATCCCTCCGTCGAAAGGAGAAGGACATGGCTAGTGGAATCGCGGTCACCCCGGAACGACTTCGGGAGATCTCAACGCAAATGAGCAATGGTGCCGCCGACATCGAGAGGATCCTGGCAAAACTCTCGGACAACGTCGCACCGGTCCGGACGGAATGGGTGGGCTCGGCACAGGCCTATTTCAACGCCCTCTGGGAGCACTTGGAGAAGGATGCCAGTGGCCTTCGCTCGGTTCTCACCGGTATCGCAAAGCTCACGCAGAACGCGGCCTCGGCCTACGAGGCCACCGAGCAAAGCATCGCCAAGACATTCGACGAATTCCGCATCGAGCGGGATGTCGTTCAGGCCATCGACGGCGTCTTCGACGAGGTCTCCGCTAGCTAAAAGGAAGAAGACATGGCTAAAGGAATCGCAGTCACCCCGCAACAGCTGCGGGAGATCTCGACCCAGATGAGCGTCAGCGCGGCAGATGTCGAGGCGATCGTGAGGAGATTGTCTCACAATGTCGGCCCGGTGCGGACGGAATGGGTGGGCTCCGCTCAGGTGTACTTCAACGCCCTCTGGGACGAGCTGCAAGACGACGCCAGTGGTCTTCATTCGGCCCTGACAGGCATCGCCAAGCTCACGCAGAACGCGGCGGTAGCATACGAGGCGATCGAAAGCAGCATCGCCCAGTCCTTCGACGACTTTCGTTCCGCAACGGAGTCGGTCCACACCGTCGCCGATAAGACTGACGGGGTCGCGTTGGCGGGTGGAGTCGATCTCGATGGTACCGAGAGTGTTCAATGTTCGGAGGCCGTGATAGCCGATACGGAGGTGTCAGCGGACGAGTGGGAAGAGATCTCGCAACACCTCAACGAGGCTGAAGAGGCGCTGTCCGAGACGGCTCTCGAGTCGAATGCGGAGGAGACCTCGACGGAAGCAGAGGTCGAGGACGACGTGACCGATGAGGCCGGCCCGTCGGTCGTTCGGCCCAAGGGGAGGCTGCCCTGGTCTCGGTTCACCAAGGCGACCCAAAACTCCGGGATCGGAGAGACCAGGATCTCCACCCGAGTGCTTGAGCGTCGCTTCAAGACATCAGATCCGGCTCTCAAGCCGGGGAGCAGGCTCTGTCGGCTTTGCTTCACCGTGGTGGTCATCGAACCCGAGTACATCGAGACGACTGCTACCCACGTCTACGTCTGCTGTCCCCACTGTGGTCGTTCGTTCCCGATCCGTCACAACGACATCTAATCCGAGGCAGGTCGAGAGCCGAACTCCAAGGTTCGGCTATCGACCTGCGGGATTCTCCAAAGTCCCGAAGAATTGGCGGACGACGGCGTTCCACGCCGCCGGATCTTCGAAGTAGGGGGAGTGACCACACCCGGAGATCTCCACCACCCGTGCGTCGGGCAGCAGGTTGGCCAGGGCCCGGATCGACGCAGGCGGGAAGAGCGGGTCACGGTCGCCGACGAGGCAGAGCACCGGCATCGTCATCTTCGCCGCCTCGGACTCATTGTGGGTGGTAGCCAACAGCCGAGGCAGAATCACCGACGCATCGGCGCTCCCCATCTGGCCGAGCGACTGGTAGAGGTGGGCCCTCTCCGGTTGGCCTATCGAGAACGCCTCGCCGAGGGCGGGATGCGCACCGAGCACCTCTTTCCAGACCAATGCGTCTGTCCGCCTCGCCGCCAGGCCGGCCTCGATCGATTGTGAGGTGAAGCCACCGAGGGTGTCGGCGAGCACAAGGCTCCGGACCAGCGACGGTCGGGCCAGCGCCAGCCCGACGATCGTCCATCCGCCCATGGACTGCCCGACCAAATCGGCACGGTCGATCTTGAGCGCGTCCAGGAGCGCCAGGAGGTCTCCTACCGCAGCCTCAGGCCCAGACCGGTCGCCATGGTCGGTCGATCGCCCGTAGCCCCGATGATCCCAGGTCACAACGGTCCGATCGGCGGCGAACGGAGCAACCTGTTGAAACCAGGCCGCATGATTACCCCCGGCGCCGTGGTTGAGAACAAGGGGGATGCCGCCCTCGCCGACAACCTCGTAATAGATCTGTTCACCGTCATGGTCGATGAAGCCTGTCCGGCGGGTGATGGGCGGGCCGTGACCCGTCGCCCCGTGTGTTCGTCGGCGGGCCACGCATTCAATCTCAACCCTGGCGTCGAGAGCGAGACCGACGTCACCGACGGTTATCCGGGCCGGCGGCTGCCCGTCGAAAAAGGAGCCGTAAGCCTCGTTCATGATCCCGAACTCGGTCATCTCGGCCAGATAGACACTGACCTTCACAACATCGTCCCACGTGGCGTCGGCGGCCTCCAGGATACGCTCGATGTTGCGGAGCGTCTGCGTCGTCTGGGGGCCCACTCCGCCCTCGACCAGAACGAGCCCGTCGCCAGACCCGAGTGTTCCGGAGACGAAGATCAGGTCATCGGTCAGCCCCGCATGGGAGAATTGCGGAAGCCGGCCTAGCCCCTCGACGACCAGGCGATCTGGGCGAGTCATACGCCATATTGACGCAATTCCAGTTGATCCTGCCGATGTTTCGAGAGCGGGCGACGAATTTGGGGTCGGATCCCCTCGAAGTGGACGAAGCCAAAGTGTCAGGCTCCCAGCGAGGTGATGCGTTTACGAAGGGGTGTTCGTAATGGAGATCCTGGCTGAGACGCTCGGCGTGCCCCGGCTGTCGAGTGCGAACAACATGTATGGTCCCTAGACACCGGGATCGGCCGGGATGGCCAGCTGATAGGTGTCTCCATTTCGAGACACGATCGAAAGTGGAATGCGCCGCTGATCGTTGTCCACGGAATGGGTGGATTCCCCGTAGCGGATAATTGCGAATTTGGACACCCATAGATCGGTGGTGACGGCGATGGTGTCTCCGTTGGTTGCGGAGGTGGGTGCAGGAGTGATGATCGGGCGAAAGCGCAAGGAGCCGTCGGCTTTGAGGAGGTACGGAGGTGTGTAGACCTGGCCGTCCGCATGATTGGTGGCGCAGCTGCCACACAGGCGCTGCCGCCGGAGAACACACGGTCGTCAGGCAGGAGAACGGCCGCCGAATGGTAGTTGCGGGGCTCGGCTTCGGGTGCCATGACGGTGAAGTTGCCGGTGTTGGGATTCCACATCTCAGGATTCAGGACCGAGTGGCGTCGCTGAACGGAACTCCGTAGTTCTCTCCACCGACCGTAAGGTCCTCACCGTTCGGCAGCACCACACTATTGGCGAACGTGCGGGCGTTGTTCATGGAACCGACCTGCTTCACATGTGGGGTACCACTGGTGATTTCGATTGTGTAGGCCTTGTCGGTGGCGTAAGAGTCCTGGTAGTCAGGCGTTCCACCCAAGGTGATGATCTTGTGTGTCGTGTAGTAGACGGCATTGCCGTTCATAGCATCGGCGCTGTTCCCGCGTGTTCCTGCTGGGGTGATGCTGCCCGAGCCGCCCGTCGTTATCCAATTCATCTGCTTGGACGGGCCGGCCTGGAAGACCTGTCCGCCGGAGGTGGCGATAAACCACCCGTGTCTGCCCGGTAGACGCCTTGGGCATCGGCGGTATACAAGGGGTTGGCCGGAACGTCGGTCAGCTCCCGCCACCCACCGGTGGAGGACCAGACTTCGCCCAGTGTGCCGCCGAGTCCACCGGACCACGATCCGCGCAAGGTAAACAACCTGGTCATTCGAGAGCAGGGTCATCCCCTGATAGCCCGGGGAATGTTCATCGGCGGACCGGTACGTCAGGTTGCCGCCGTGGGGTGGTAGATGCTGGTCTGGTGTGCGGGACCGGAACTGACAGCGCGTTCGCCGACTCCGACGGTCGACGGTGATCGCTCCCGGCGGTGGCCGACGGCCTCAGCCAAGTGGCAGAGGACCGCCATCGTTGTATCCCATCCGATACAGGCGTCGGTGATGCTCTGCCCGAAGACGAGACTGCCGGCGCCACCGGGGGTCAGATCTTGGCGGCCGGGGACCAGAAAGCTCTCGAGCATGAGACCGACGATTCTTCGATCCCCATCGGCAACGTTCTTGGCGATATCGGCGGCGACCACGGGCTGTCTCCGGTAGTCTTTGGCGCTGTTGGCATGGCTGGCGTCAATCAGGACCCGGCCGGGGAGCCCCGCGGCGTCCAAGCGCTTCAGAGCGTCGGCAACGTCGCTTTCACAGAAGTTCGGCCCGGCTGACCCACCACGGAGGACGAGGTGAGCGTCGGGGTTGCCGCTGGTCTCGAAGAGAGCGGCGCGTCCCTCTTCGTCGATCCCGGGGAATACCTGCGAGGAAGTGGCGCAGGACACAGCGTCGACCGCGGCCTGGACGTCGCCGTCCGGCGCATTCTTGAATCCGATCGGCATCGACAGTCCACTGGCGAGCTGCCTATGAATTTGGCTCAGGGTGGTTCGGGCACCGATCGATCCCCAACTCACGGTGTCGGCGAGGTATTGAGCCGTGATCGGGTCCAAGAATTCGCACCCGACTGGGACTCCCAGCGAGATCGCCTCGAGGAGAAAGGCCCGGGCAAGAAAGAGACCCTCGTCGACTCTGAACGTGCCGTCCAACATTGGATCGTTGATGAGCCCCTTCCACCCCACGGTGGTTCGCGGCTTCTCGAAGTAGGCACGCATCACCACACACAGGTCGTTCTTCAACAGCTCGGCCAGTCCGGCCAGCCGGAGCGCATATTCCCGCCCTGCGACGGGATCGTGAATTGAGCAGGGTCCCACGACGACGAGCATGCGGGTGTCGCTGCCGTCGAGAATCGATGCGATGGCGCTTCGAGTCGAGAACACCGCCTGGCGATGTCCTTCGGTCAATGGCAGATCTCGATACAGTCGTTTGGGCGAGGTGAGAGCGCGGACATTGACGATTCGCCGGTTCTCGATTGGAGAGTTCGGGGCCACGGTCGGCATTCCTTCCTGCGAACCGTTCCATCCCGAAGACCGGCTCGCCGCGTTGTGGGGCAAAGCAAAAGGCAGAGGCGGAAGCCTCTGCCTTGGAGCCGGTCCGAGATGGGTGCAACTCAGTGCGTGGTCGCGCTCCGAGGCCCATCTGGGTCCGGCTCGGGAAACCACCAATAGAATCGCACGACAAAATTGTACCAGATCGGCTGAGAATGGGTGCCCTCGACGATTGCGTTACGGGGATTCTTCCGGTCGAGGAATTGGTCTCTGCTCCGGTGGTTCTGGAGTCCGATCTCGTGAGCTGGCGTGACTATTACGGTGGGCGGGTGCCCCGCTTCGTCCTCGACATCGAGCCCCTGAAGAAGTATCGAAATTTCCGGCGCCTCTGGGCTGGTCAGGTCGTGTCCGGGATGGGCTCGCAGCTGACTCTCGTGGCCGTCTCTTTTCAGGCTTACAGACTGACTCGCTCGACCTTTGTCGTGGGAATGGTGGGCCTCGCACAGCTCCTTCCACTCCTGGCCGGCGCCCTGTGGGGCGGCAGTTTGGCCGACGCCATGGACCGCCGAAAGGTCCTCGTCATGACCCAAGTGGCCATGGCCGCCGCCGTGGGGGGACTGGTCATGAACGCGTCGATGTCTCACGCCGCCGTGTGGCCCCTCTTCATCTGCACGGCGGCGACGGCGGGATTCCAAGGAGTCGACTGGCCGGCCCGACGTGCCGCACTGCCCATGATCGTCGACGAAAGCGACGTTACCGCCGCCATCGCTCTTCAAACCACCATTCAATCGTTGGCTTTTGTCGCTGGACCTGCTCTCGCTGGCGTGCTGATCGCCACCATCGGTTTGAGCGCGGTCTACGGCGTCGACGTCGCTACCTATGCGGTGGCTCTGGTGGCGGCCCTCCTGCTGCCGGCGCTCGTACCTAGCGGGGGTGGGACCCCCATGGGGCTGCGCTCGATGACTGAAGGGTTTCGTCATCTGCGCCGTGAAAAGCTTCTCTCGGCGACGTATTGGATCGACCTGAACGCCATGATCTTCGGCATGCCCCGGGCGGTGTTTCCCGCCCTGGGAACCGGTCTGTTCGGCGGCGGCGCCGGCGTCGTTGGGCTTCTCTACGCCGCACCCGGGGCCGGGGCGCTTCTCGGTTCATTGTTCACGGGTTGGTGCGGTCGCGTGCGACGCCAGGGCCGGGCCATTGCCGCCTGTGTGGTGGTCTGGGGGACGACGATCGCCCTGTTCGGCGTGGTTCCGGTGCTGTGGATCGGATTGACTCTGCTGGCGCTGGCCGGGGCGGCCGACGTTGTCTCGGCGATCTTTCGACAAGCGGTGCAGCAGAGAGCTGTCCCTGACCATCTTCAAGGGCGTCTCTCGGGGACTTTCTTCGCCGTGGTCGCCGGCGGTCCGCGCTTGGGCGATGCCGAAGCGGGGCTGGCGGCGTCCGTCGGAGGCCCGCAATTCGCCGTGTGGTCAGGCGGTCTGGCCTGTGTGGTAGGAGTGGGCGTCCTGCTGTGGCGGACCCCCGAGCTGTGGCGTGACCAAGGTGGCGGGGTCCGTCTCAGTGCCGAGGCGACGACAGAGGCCATTACCCAGGTCATATCGGAACTGGGCGAGGGCGAACCCCTGTAGAGCCGGCACGGGGGGTGGCTGCCGCCTAAGACCCAGGTTCGAGTACCGGTTCCCTGGTCGGTGCACTCGTGGAGCGGGATCCGGGCGCCACGAGTTCGACGGCGATGCCGTCGGGATCTCTTAGCTGGAGCGACGGGTTACCGTTCTCCAAGACCACTCCGGCGTGGTTGATGCCGAGATCGCTGAGGTGGCCGGCCCAGGAAAGAAGAGAATCGTTGTCAGGAACGGCGAATGCAAGGTGGTCGAGTCGACCAGACGATCCATTGATTCCTTCGTTGGACGTCAGCGGATCGTCTTGCTCCAAGGAAGGGATACCGGGGGCGGTGGTGAGGACGACCACGATCCGGGCCTCGCGGTGGCGAAGGGCAACGTAGCCGATATCGAGGTCCTCGATGTAGCGTTCGAGGCCCAGGGCGAGGGCGTACCAGGCGGCGCTGGCACTCACATCCGAAACCAGTAGTTGCACGTGTGAGAGTCCGGTGATGGGTGCGCCGGCTCCGGAGGCGGTATTCACCTCACGAACGCTACTGAAGAGCAGCGGCGAACAGGTAGCTACGGCTCACCAGCCGATGCGGAGTCCGCAGGACGAGCTGTGGCGGTCAGGTCGAACGAGGAAAATCCTGGTGAGGTGTTCGAACGATTTACCGATCGTGCCCGTCGAGCCCTCGTCTTGGCGCAGGATGAGGCGGGCCTGCTCCGTCATTGCCATATCGGCACAGGAACTTGTGCTGCTCGGCCTGATTCATGAAGGCGATGGCGTGGCGGCACATGCCCTGGCTCGATTGGGGATCATGCTCGGGGATGTCCGACGGAAAGTGGGGGAGCGAACGGGGAGCACCACCGTCGCTCATGAAGGTGCCCCTCCGTTCTCGGGACGTCTGGGAGCGCAACTGGCGTCAAAGCTCAGGGGCTGATGGACGTGCGCAAGAACAGGGCCGTTGGGGCTGATCGCCGGAAGCGAGCCCTCGGAGGCGACCATGGAAGTTCCACCACCGTGGATACCGATCCGCCCGATCCGGTGGTCGCATCCCTTGTTCGATTCGAAGAACACCGAGGAGTCGTCGGGGCTGAGTGCTCCTTGGTCCGCGACGCCGCCACCCGGGACCAGTGACCAGGATGGTTGTCTGGATCCCGGTCGTCGGGTCGAGCCGAACCAACGCGTCGAATGAGGTGACCGCTACCAGGACAAGGGGTCGTGGGTTGCCCGTGGGGCCCGTTGTGGCGGATGATCCCTCCGGCTTCGATGAAGCCGACCCCCGATCGTCGTCGGGGGGCGATGGCCGGTCAGCCGCCGCCGGTGGCCACAGCCGGCCGGCACCAGGCAGGCGATCCCAGCCAGATCGTGGAACGGATCACGTTGTCGCCGACGGCCGACGGCGATCAGTCGCACGACGCAAGGCGAGCCTCCCCTTCGACCTGAGTCCCCGTCGCTTCCCTGGGGACATCAACGTGGCGTGACCGTACGATGACACCTTTGGTCCCGGCTCCCGTCGATGGCCGGTGTCGTTGCGTTCATCTTGATTTTGCGGATCGGTTGCACGATGGTCACGAACGGTTCACCCAGCTCACGTACTTGACCCTGACGATCCTCTCCCTCCCTTTCGGGAGCATCGCCAGGGGGGCCGCGAACTGGCTCGGGCCTGATGCGTTCCGAGCCAGTTCAGCGCGTCCAGCGTCTGTCAGATCCGGGCCACTGGTAGGCGGATGAGTGACGGGTGGTCAGGATCGTGGAAGATCTCCTGGTGGGCGACGCACAAGCGGGTGGCACCCTGAAGAGGTTCGCCCGTCCCCGTATTGCGCATGAACAAGGGATGGGCACCGCTCGAGACCTGGAGGCGGATGCGGTGTCCTCGGACGAACGTGTTTGCTGTCGGCCACAGATGCACGCGAATGGAGATCGATTGATCACTGGCCTTCCTCATTGGGCCGGGCGTCAGACGGACGATCCCGTCGCTCACATTCCGCGATCGTCCGCGGGGGGAGACGTCGCACAACCGGACGAAGAAGTCGGCATTTTCGAGCGACGACCTGACGTGCAGGTCGGCGATCAGGGGCCCGATGACCGTGAGATCGTCCGTCAGGAAGTCGGTGGTGTAGGTGAGGACATCGGTCCTGGCTTCACGCGTGTGCTGATCTTTGGGACCGGCCTCACTCCAATCCAAGGAGGGACCACCGACCCCCGGTGTCGGATCGGCAGGGTCGTAGCGGTAGCGGTCTGGGGTATCGGGACGCGGGAGGGATCGACGGAGTGTGCCCTTCGCGCCGAGGTACCAGAGCTGCTCCTCGGCCGGAGGAGGCCAATCGGGAAGTGTGACCCAGCGGCGTGATCCCATCACGAAGATCCGCACCGGTGGGGGCCGGTCACCGCCTGATTCCTCGCCCAGCTGGAGGTCGAACCAGTCCAGGCCATCGCGCAGACTGGCGGCCATGACTCCGAGACTCGTATGTGACCAGGGACCAACGGTCAGCCTGACGTCGCATCCGGCGGCGCGAAGGGCCCGGTAGTCGTCCATCTGGGCAGGAAGGAAGATGTCGTACCAGCCACCGACGAGGCTCGCTGGCGGAACTCCAGCCAGATCACGCCCGAAATGGACCGGATCCCACCAGGAGTCATCCGGGCTCTGATGGGCGAGCCAGTCCTGGAAGAACGGCACCCGTCGACCGGTGGCCACGACATCGGCATCCGAGGCGGGAAGCACCTTTGCCGCCTGCCTGAGAGTGGTCCGGCCTTCGAGCTGGGCACGAAACGATCGCCAGGGCCCGCGTTCCTGGTATTCGAGCAGGCGGATCCAGGCCAGGCTGGTGCCGAGGGCGAAGCAGTCAGACGGGTAGACGACAGCCCGTCGGAAATCGGACGCCGTCACGTCGAGGGCCATGGCTCTCAGATAGGCCGGCGGCATATGGGCCACCGCCCACTGGGTGAGACCCAGGTAACTGGGCCCGAAGGTGGCCAGAGCGCCGGAGAACCAGGACTGTTGAGAGATCCAATCGAGGGTTGATCGACCGTCCGCCTCCTCGTGTCGGAAGGGAAGCCACTCTCCGCCGGATCCGAACGTACCCCGGCAACTCTGGACCACGACCTGATATCCGCGTTCGGAAAACAGCCTTCCGATCATCCCGCCCCACTGTCGGCGCCCGTAGGGCGTACGCAGGAGGATGACGGGTCCCCGACCATCGGATCCCTCCGGGTGCCATCGATCGGCCAGGAGGATGACTCCATCCGACATGGTCGCCCTCATGTCGCGTTCCACGGAGACGTCGGCCGTGGTGGCCGGGGGCAGGTGAGCCAGCAGACCGAGGATCCGACTAGCAAGCGTCACCGTGCACCGTCGGTCAGTATGCCTTGGTCCCCGCCGTCGGGCTAGCTTCTGCCCGGACCGTGATCGCCGCCTTCGCCAGCGGTGCTCTGATGGGCGTCGCCGCGGACCGGGGTTTGCCCGTTTACGGCGCGACTGGCCCGTCTGCCTCCGGGTGCAGTTGGTGGCCTACGGCGGGGCTCCTCACCGTCTTCTCGGCATGGCGACTATCAAGGCCGTCGGAGATCGTGGCTCCTGTTCTGATTGTCTCGGTCGGATCGATCATCCTCGCCTCCGCGTATGCGACCCGGAAGCAACGCAGTGGGGAAAGGCGGCCCTCGAACGCTGGGCCGCCTTTCCCGAGGGAGGATTCTGGGTGCTTCCGATGGCCGCCGGCTTCGTGGGCCCTGCTGGTAGCATCGTCGCGGCTCTGGCCAATGCCACTTACGCTGCCCCAACGCCGCCTGCGTCCACCTCATGAGACGCGATGCTCGGATTCCCCAACGTCGAGCGACATCATGGGTCGACCAGTCGGCTCTGGTGGGTCTGGGTCTCGGTTTGGCTTTGCACTTGGTGGGACCGGCTCCAGCGCTTTCGCTCGGGATCCCGGGCGCCTCGGGGCCACTTTTCGCGTTCATCGGCGCTGCTCTGTTCACAGGATCCGTACTTCATCCGCACAACGTCAGCGTGGGTACCGGAGCTGACGGCGTCCGGCTTTGGGTCGCTCTGTCCTTGGTAGGATCGTCTGTCTCGCGCCGATCGTCGCCCTGGACCACTCACATCCGGTCCAGGTCGTGGCGGTTCTCTCTGCCCTGGGGCCCCGGCTTTCAGCCCCCCTCAACTCGCGATTCTTTACGGCTACCGTCGGCGGCCGTCAACGCGTCGTTGCGTTGGGGATGGCTGCCACTGCCCGTCGGGTATGGGGTTGCTCTCCTGATCCGCTGAGAAACCGGGTCTGGGTCGGACAAGTGACTAACCTCCCAGCCGACGCCATGGACAGCGTGCCTGGCGCGGTGGTCGCCTGTGTGCGGCCCTGGGGAGGTAAATCATGAGTAGGAGACCGGGTTCGGTGGGGAGATCCACAACGGCGAGGGTGCTGGCTCCCGTCGCCCTGGTCGTGGTGCTTCTGGCTGGCTGCTCATCGAACTCGACGTCCGCCCAAGGACCGGGGGTGAGCGACCGTGGTCACGTCCTGCTTGTCGGGACGTTTCACGGCCACGCCGGGCATTTCGCCACGATCCAATCGGCGGTCGACGCCGCTCATCCCGGTGATTGGATCCTGGTCGCGCCGGGGGACTATCACGAAACAGCCGATTCCACAACGAGCGATGAGAATGCCTCTTACGGCGATTTCGGTGGTGTTCTGATCGCCAAATCAAAGATCCACTTGCGTGGAATGAACCGCGCAGAGGTGATCGTCGACGGGACGAAGAAGTCCTCTTCCGCGGCCTGCAGCCCCAGTCCGGCGGACCAGAATTTCGGGCCCGTCGGGGCCAATGGCAAAGCCGATGGTCGAAACGGAATTCTTGTCTGGGAGGCAAACGACGTCAGTGTCGAGAATCTGACCGTGTGCAACTTCCTTGGCGGTGCTGCCAGTGCCGGCAACGAGATCTGGTGGAATGGCGGGGAGGGTACGGCCCAGATCGGGCTGTCGGGCTATTCGGGCCGTTATCTGACAGCCACATCGACATATTTCGGTGGTGAGGCGACCGCCTCTCAGTACGGCATCTTCTCTTCGGACGCCGCCGGGCCCGGCGTCTGGACGCAGCTGTACGCCAGCAATTTCAACGACGCCGGCATGTACGTGGGCGCCTGTCACCAGGCATGTGCGGTAACGATCAGCCATGCATGGATGGAATACAACGCGCTCGGCTATTCCGGGACGAACTCCGGTGGCGCCGTTGTCATCGAGAACTCGCAATTCGACAAGAATGAAGATGGGGTTGACACCAATACACAACTCAACGGCGACCCTCCGGCGCCGCAAGACGGCTCCTGCCCGAACGGGGGAATCAGTCCGATCACCCACACGCACTCTTGCTGGGTGTTCATGCACAACGACGTGCACGACAACAACAATCCTGACGTGCCCCAGGCCGGAAGTGCGGCGGCCGGTCCGACCGGCACCGGGATGACGGTGTCCGGCGGTCGTAATGACACCGTCATGGACAACCGATTCTCCGACAACGGGGCCTGGGGTGTCCTCTTCGTGCCTTATCCCGACAGCAACTCCCCCTCAGTCAATCAGACCTGCAGCGGGACAGGTGGTGTTGAAGTGGCGGGCTTGGGCTGTGTCTACGACCCCGAAGGTGACGCCCTGCTCCACAACACCTTTAGTCACAACGGCTACTTCGGCAATCCCAGCAACTCGGACTTCGGCCAGATCACGATATCGCCCCATGAGCCGCAGAATTGCTACGCCGGGAACACAGCTCCCGACGGCAGCGCCCCCGCTGACCTTGAGCACGCGCAACCGACGTGCGGAAAGCTCACCGCGGCGGGGAACCCGGGTGGCCCGCTTCTGAACCAGGTCCTGTGCGACACGGGCTTCGGCGGCTGCCCTGCCGGCGCCAAGTACCCACCCACGGGCGAGGTGGTCATGCATCCGCTGCCCAAAAGCCTGGCCACGATGCCGAATCCCTGCCAAGGCGTACCCAGCAACCCTTGGTGTACGGCCGGCCGGCCGGTTTGAGAACTCCAGTCCCACGCTTGACTGTGGGTTGCCGTCACTCTCGGCTCGAGGGCGGAGGCCACGACAGTGAGACCGTTGTTTGCGTCCCCGGGACCTTCTCGTCTGTCGGGGGGCGGAGTCTGTAACGATTCGGCAGCGGAGGGTGGGGCCCGACAACCGGGCATCCGATGGTTGTGGTGCTGTTGGGCGCGGGCTGTGCCTGGCCGCTCGGGAACCTCCTTATGGTTCGAGCCGAGGCGGCCGATATCTGGAGCCATGGCGCTGCCCCAATCGTCAGCGTCAGAAGGTCGGGAAGGATCGACGGCGTCACACACACAAAGCCGGGTGGCCACGCTCTTGGAACACGAGGCCCGGATCGTCGGCATCAAGGACTTTTCGACCCCGAGTCTCGAGGCGGTGGACCGCCGCCGTTCGCAGTTGTGGACCGTGGCATTCGCCGGACTGGCGTCACTGGCCGCCGCCGTAGGTCTCCTCACGTCGGCCGGAGGGCACCACCTCGGTTTTGCCAACCGTCTCGGCTTCCGTATCGGCACCGTTGTGCTCGTCGTGGCCATGGCCGGCTACGTCATGGAGAAGGAGCGTCACCTTCGCCGGCTATCCACGCTGCTGGTCAACGAACGGGTACTCGGAGCTGCATTGTCGAACCGCCTGAAAGAGCTGGCTGTTCTCTACGAGGCTGGCAAGGCGCTCAACTCGGTGCTCGTCATCGACGAGGTGCTGCAACTCATCTTGTCGAGTGCCTTCGAGCTTCTGGAGGCGTCAAGCGGTTGCATCATGCTGCTCGAGGGCCCGAACAACCTGGTTGTGGCCTGCCGTGCCGGGGAAAATGCCGCTGACGGGGATTGCCTGGAGTTGGGCGACGGTATCGCCACCCGGGTGGTCCGGGACCGGGAACCTCTCCTCATACAGGGAACACTCTGCGAAGACGGCCCTCCCGGTGCCGAGAGTGCCGTTTGCGTCCCGCTCGTCCATCGTGGGGACGCCCTCGGCGTTCTCATCTTGAAAGGTGCGGCCGAGCACGTCTACAGCGAGCACGATCTTCGTGCCGTCGCTCTCTTCGCCGAACACGCCGCCATCGCGGTCGCCAATGCCCGGCTCTACGAGGCGGAACGGGCATTGAGCGTTCAACTGTCGCATCAGGTCGTCCACGACCCCCTGACGGGGGTGGCCAACCGGGTCCTTGTCGTCGATCGAATGGTTCACGCGCTGGCCCGGGTGCGGCGGGCCGAATGTTCCATGGGCGTTCTGTTCGTCGACCTTGACGACTTCAAGCTGGTGAACGACGAGATGGGCCACGGAGTCGGTGACCTGGTGCTCACCGCCGTCGCCCAGCGTCTGGGAGTGTGCGTCAGACCGTCAGACACCGTGGGCCGCTTCGGTGGTGACGAATTCATCGTCGTCTGCGAGGACCTCCGCGACGACGGCGGTGCCATGGAGGTGGCCCGAAGGGTGCTCAGGGCGTTCGAGACCCCCTTCTCGACCCCGTACGGCAACCGGATGCTGTCGGCCAGTATCGGAGTGGGTGTCTGTGGCCGGGACAATCCCATGGAAGCCGACGACCTCATCCGGGAGGCTGATCGGGCCATGTACCGGGCCAAGGTGGAGGGCAAGGCGAGGATCGTGACCGCCTTCGAACCCGCCTGGCGGCCCCTTTGAGCCCGAGCGCCATTGGGTTCTCGACCCGGCCGGCCCCGCCCTGGACGCCGGGGTCAGCGATCGGCCGGGCTCAGCCCGGATCGCGTCCGCCGTGCTCGGCGCCGGACCCCACCACTGCCTGACTGACTCCCGCCCTAAGGCGCCAAAAGGGCCTAACAAAAGTCCCTCAGCGTGATTTGTTAGGCACGTTCTGTCATAAGCCAGTCAATTTTGACGAAGAGTTCTGCTGTTGGACCTCTGTAAACTGTCCCAACACAGAAGTCCGCGGCTTTTGTCACTGAAGGCAACGAGGGAAGCACCCGATGCGTCGCTTACACCCATTTTGTCGATTCTCGTTGGGAGCCCTGGCTCTCACGGTGTCGGTTGCCACCGTGACGGCCTCGGGTCCGGCCGGGGCGATCGGCGGGGTCGTGACCTGCGGCACGGTGAGCGGGAACCGGCTGAGCCCTGCGGAATTGTTCAATTGTTCGGATGAGGCCGGGACCGGGGGAAACGGGTCGATCCAGCCCAGCGGGGCATTCTCGGGCACCCACCTGGCCACCGTCTACTGGAGTGGCGTCACCACCGATCAGCCCTTCACGACCGTTATCCACGTCACGACGCATGTCGTGAAGAAGAAGAAGACTCCGTGCCCGGCGACCACGACGGAATTGAAGGTGTCAGGGCGTGTTCGTTCGGACACGAGCGGAGTGGTTTCAGTGGGCGGGCGGGTGTCGGGCATCCTGTGCGAGACATCGAATGGGAGTTTCGCCCTGCTCTCCGGAAGCACCTTCACCCTCTGAGGAGGTCTTTCCTCCAGCCCTGACGTCGGGCTCACGGGCCGGGAACGCTCGGCGCTGGCCACACGGCGCAAGGCGGCCGCCTTCCCCACGGGGAAGACCTTCGACGCCTGGGAACCGAAGTCGTCCTCCATCCCCGCACCCACCCAATCGTCTCTGCGCACTTTGGAGTGGGTGAAGCGGCGCGAGAACCTGGGGGTGTGCGGGCCGTCGGGGACGGGCAAGACCTTCTTCTTGGAGGCACTTGGCCAGACCGCCGTCGAAGCCGGCATGAAGGTGGCCCGGTTCACCTTGGAGGACCTCGGTGCTCTCGTGCGCCGACACCGCGTCGACGACTCCGTGACCAAGGCGGTCAGCCGGATCCTCGGTTCGGAGTTGATCGTGGTTGATTGACATTGGCCTGTTGCCGGTGTCGTCCGACGCCGCTGAAGGCCTCTACCGGCTCGTCGACGCCGCCTATGAGAAGCGCTCGGTGGCCGTGTCGTCCAACCTGCACCCGGCCGGGTTCGACGAGATCATGCCCAAGACCCTGGCCACGGCCACGGCCGACCGGCTCCTGCACCACGCCCATCTGTGCGAGACGGGTGGCGAGAGCGTGCGGCTCCAGCAGGCCACGGCCGGGAAGGGGGTGACGCCACTGAGTTGATCACGCTGGGTGAACCCGATGGCCGCCACTGGGGAATTCTCATGGCCGCCAGTGGGGAGTTTTCGTGTCCACCTCCGGGGAGAACTGAATGGCCGTTGACAAACCGTTCGTTCGATCACTATTTCGGCACGTTCCCGGGTGTGCGTGGCTTCGATGACCACCCCTCCGGCGACGTCAAGAACTTTTCGCAGGCCTGGCCGGCCAATTCGTCGGTCAGCCCGGCCGGGAAGCTCCTGCCGTTTCGTCTCGATACGGCACGGACGCTTGCCGAGTGCACATTCGACCTGTCCCATGCCTGGACGGCTCAACACCAATGTTGGAACCACGGCAAGATGGACGCCTTCGTGACTACCCATACGTCACCGCAGTACGAAGGTCCGGTGAACGGCGTCATCACCATGGGCTATTACACGCGTGACGACCTGCCCTTCTACTACGCGTTGGCCGACGCATTCACCCTCTGTGACGGCTATCACTGCTCTGTGCTCGGGCCCACCCACCCGAACCGGGCTTTCTGGATGTCGGGCACGAACGATCCGGAGGGCAAGGCCGGGGGTCCGGTGCTCATTACGGACGGCTCTGCTTCGGTGAAGTTCAGCCTCTCTTGGCAGACAATGCCCGAACGTCTCGAAGAAAAGGGCATTTCCTGGAAGACGTACAATCCTCCCGGCTCGGAATACCTTCCGTCGAGCAATACCGGGACCGAGGTTTCGAACAACATCCTGATGCATTTCAAGCAGTACTCGGATCCTTCCTCCTCGCTCTATAAGAAGGCCTTTCTCTCCACGTTCCCGGACGACTTCGCCAAGGACGTGGCCGGCGGCACCCTTCCTCAGGTCTCGTGGATCGTCGCTCCGACGGTGCCCAAGGATCACAGTGAGCATCCACCGGCGCCCCCCTCTTTGGGGGAGTGGTTCACTCACCAGGTACTGAGCACGTTGATCTCGAATCCCAAGGTCTGGGCCAAGACGGTGTTCTTTGTGTCTTACGACGAGAACGACGGCTTCTTTGATCATGTGGCCCTACCGACAGCTCCACCGGGAACGCCAGGCGAGTACCTGACTGTCGACCCCCTACCGCCGACGGCAGGGGGCGTGGTCGGACCCATCGGCCTGGGCTTCCGTGTTCCTCTGCTCGTCCTGTCGCCGTTCAGCCGGGGAGGCTATGTCGCCTCCGAGACGTTCGATCACACCTCGCAGCTGCACTTCCTCGAGACCCGCTTCGGTGACGAGGTGCCGAACCTCTCGAAATGGACGCCAGACCACAGGTGATCTCACATCCACTCTCCGGCTGGCGTCGAGCGAAACGTCGATGCCCGACCTTCCCCCCACCTCGGAGGACGATCCGCGAGTGGCGAGCGAATGCCAGCCCCCACAATTGCTGGAGTTGGATGTCCCCCATCCCCCGACCTGGTGCCGACGTCACAGGCGATGCCGAGCCAGGAAGCGAGTAAGGCCCGTCGGGGGAAAACGGTCTGAGATCAGGTCGAAGACGACGGTCTGCGGTACCTCTCTCGTCAACGGATTCGGGCGATCTCTGCCTGTTCTTCGAGCTCTTCCAGTGATGGAAGTTCCGGTGTGAGTATGGCGCCCGATCGGAGCAACCGGCTCTGGCGACCGGGAGAGGGGATCGCTCCCGGTTGGGACAGTTGGCGTGGAAGCACCGACATCTGCGCCGGTCTTCCGAGGTAGTAGCCCTGGCCGTAGTGGCAGCCGAGACCCTGCAGAGTGCTCAGCTCACTCGGGGTCTCGATTCCTTCGGCCACGATGGAGGCGTTATAGGCGTCGAGACCGAAGGCAAGCATGGCCGAGCCCAGGGCCCGGCGCGCCGGATCGGTATCGATGCCCCGGGTCAAGGCGATGTCGAGCTTGATGATGTCGGGGCGGAGGTTAAGGATGTGCCGAAAGCTCGAGAAGCCGGCGCCGGCGTCATCGACGGCGAGTCGGAGGCCATTGGAGCGCATTTCGGCGATGGCCTCGGCCAGGAGATGGTAGTCGTCGACCCCTGTGTGTTCGGTGAGCTCCAGAACCACCCGTTCGGCGGGGATCTCGGCCAAAGCCGCCCGGAATTCGGCCGACACGATGGTCGCCGGCGACGCGTTGATCGACAGGTAGAGCCCCGCTGGCAATTTGACGAGTTGTTCGAGAGCAGAACGCAGAGCCGATACTTCGAGTTCTGTACCGAGGCCGAGCTCGGCCGCCTCGGCGAACCACAGGTCAGGCGTCCGGAAGGGAGGAGCGGTGAAGCGAGCCAGCGCTTCAGCGCCCACGGTCGCCCCGGTCCGCAGGTCGACGATGGGCTGGTAAACCGTTTGCATCGAGCGGTCGGCCAGGGTGATCCGGACGAACTTTTCCCGACGGTGGGCGATTTGCTCATTTTGCTGGTCGAGCACACCGTTCGGGACTTCGATCGGGTGGGGTTGGAGAAGAACAGCCCCATGCCCAACCGCAGGCGCGGTGGTCGGGGCCGGGAGCGATGCTCCTGCCCCTGCCCTGCGCTTCTTGGCCGACCGTGACGACTTGCCCGCCCGCCCAATGAAGATGTCTCCAGAGCGTGTCGGTGCCACCGAATAGCTCGGGACCGTTGGCCGGGACACGAGCGGGGACGAGCGTCGTCGCTCGTACTGTTGGCGGAGTGTCACATTTCAGGTGTCGTCATGAACGGCTCGGTGCTTGAGGTGCCCCCGGTCGCCGTGCCTGGCTCCGCTCTCCTTCGGTCCCGAAGAGCCCTTTGACCAGCTCAGGCCGACGTTACCTTCCTCGATCAGGACCGGGGCCCCTGAGAAGTCACCCTTCGGCCGGCCCAGCCTCCGAGTGCCTCTATCCATGCAGTTAACAGAGCTGTCATCGCCGTGACCCCTGCCGTTCATGTCCGCTCCGTACGCTGCAAGAGTGGGTAACGAAAGGAGCTTGGCCATGGTCGCGACACGCAATGCGCTTCGGAAGCTCGGCATCTCGGTGGCGATCGCTCGGTGGGCGTTGCAGGCCAAACGTCCTGATTAACAACGGCTGGCTTGCCATCTGATCCTCGGAGGCTGGCCAGAGCTGTTGACGAAGGGGCCGGCGACCGGTGTCCTCCCCACCCGATGATCGCCGGCCCCTTCGTCGCGAATACTCGGAGCGTCGAATTCACAGAGGTCGTCCGAGAAGGGGGTGCAGAGACAGATGGTGGTCGACACGGCATGGCCTCGCTACACACTGGGAACAGGCTACGACGAGATTGTCGGTGCCGATGGGGAGCCGCGGGCGGTCGCTGAAGCCCTCTGGCAGCATCTGGCCGCCCTCGGGACGGAGGCCCTGGTCGAACGACAGCGGGCGGCCGATCAGGAGATTCGCACCATCGGCGTGACATTTCGGACATCCGATGGGGACGCCTCGGTCGATCGCCCTTGGCCCTTTGACGTCATTCCCCGGATCGTCGATTCAGCCGAATGGACGAGGTTGCGGCAAGGACTGGTCCAACGACTGAAGGCACTGAACCTGTTCATCGACGACGTGTACCACGCTCAGCGGTGCATACAGGCCGGAGTCGTGCCAGCCGATGTGATCGTCGGATCACCGAACTTCCGCCCCGAGTGCGTGGGTGTCGAACCGCCTGGAGGCGTGTGGGCCCATATCTGCGGCAGCGACCTCGTTCGGGGGGAGGACGGCACCTTCTACGTGCTCGAGGACAACCTGCGGGTCCCGTCCGGGGTGTCGTACCTGCTCGAGAACCGCATGGTGACCAAGCACGTCTTTCCCGAGCTCTTTCGCTCGTACAGCATCGAGCCCGTCGACCCCTATGTCGGCCGCCTCGGCGAGCTGCTGTCGTCGTTGGCGCCCGGTCTTCGGGAACCGACGATCGTCGTCCTGACGCCCGGGGTCCACAACCCGGCCTACTTCGAACACGCGTTCCTGGCCCAACAACTCGGGGTCGAGCTCGTCGAAGGTGATGACCTGGTCGTGCTCGATGACGACACCGTGCATATGCGGACTGTGGGTGGGCTCCAGCGGGTCGATGTGATCTACCGACGGATCGACGACGTCTTTCTCGATCCGTCGGCACTCCGCCGTGACTCGCTCGTCGGTGTGCCGGGGCTCATCCGGGCCTGGCGCGCAGGCACGGTGGCGTTGGTGAACGCGCCGGGAACGGGGGTGGCCGACGACAAAGCCGTCTATGCCTTTGTGCCCGAGATCATCCGATTCTTTCTCGGGGAGGAACCCATCCTGCCCAACGTGCCGACCTGGCGGTGCGGCGATCCCGATGACCGTCGATTCGTACTCGCCAATTTGGACGCTTTGGTGGTGAAGCCGGCCAACGAGTCGGGCGGCTACGGCATAGTGATCGGGCCGGCCGCCGGCGCGGCGGCATTGGCTCTGGTGGCCCAAAGAATTGAACAGCACCCGCCCAACTGGGTGGCGCAACCGATGTTGTCGTTGTCCACCATGCCCACGCTGTGCGACGGAGTCATTTCGCCTCGCCATGTCGACCTGCGGCCGTTCACCCTCTTCGGCCCAGACGGCGCCTATGTGGCGCCCGGAGGACTGACTCGGGTGGCCCGCCAGGAGGGTTCGCTGATCGTGAACTCCTCTCAGGGAGGGGGGAGTAAAGACACGTGGATCGTCGACCGCGCCCTGCGGGAGGAGAAGCCGACCGTCGTCATCGAGCCCGGCGAAGAGACCTCCCCTCTGGGTGTGGCTGTCGTGTCGCCTGTCACCGTCGGTGCCGGCGACGAGCCGGGGTCCAACGGGGGGCGGACGCAGCAGTAGGACGTGGCCTGTGTTGCGTGTTGCGGCGCCCGTGATGTCGGACGAGAGAGAAGGGAGGGAAAATGCTGTTGGCACGGGTAGCGGAGGCTGTGTACTGGGCCGGCCGCTACCTTGAGCGTGTCGAGGACATGTCCAGGATCGTCCAGGTGCACGGGGAGACTCACGTCGATCTTCCCGTCGGTGCCGATGTCGGGTGGGGACCCTTGCTCGACATCTGTGGTGCCGACGGCGCCTGCATCGATCGCCTGCGCCGAAAAGAGGCGGCCCAGAACCCACCGGCCCCTGGTGCACCGCGGGTGAGCGAGGCGACGGTGGTTGGATTCGTGGTGACCGACCGGGACAATCCCTTTTCAATTCTCTCCGCCCTTTCGGGGGCCCGGGATAATTTCCGTGTCGCCCGCCCTGTCGTTCCTCGCGAGGTGTGGGAGCTGGTCAACGACCTGTGGCTGGCTCTGAGCGCCGACGCACGGGAGATTCAGACACGCGAGGGTCGGGTGGGATGGCTCCGCAGAGCCGTCGACGAGTGTGCCCGGATGAACGGGGTACTCGGGGGCACGATGCGGCGTGACGAGGCGATGGCCTTCATCAGCATCGGGCAGCAGATCGAGCGAGCGGACATCACCGCCAGGATGCTCACCGTCCGTGCTGACAGTGCCGCCCCGACGAGAGGCCGCGATCCGTACGACGAGGTCCACTGGATGGCGATGCTGCGCTCGGTGGCGGCGTACCAACCCTTTCGACGCGCCATGCCGGCGCGCCCGGACAACGGGGCCGCCCTGCGCTTTCTGCTCCAAGACGAGGCGTTCCCGCGGGCCGTATCGTCCTGTCTGACCGAGCTGCGAGCCACCGTGAAACGGCTTCCCGGGAACGAGGAGGTAATGGCCGTCTGCACCGACGCCGCTGTTCTGGTGGCCGACGCGGCTGTCGATCGACTCACGCCGGCGGAGCTACGCTGCTTGATCGGCGACCTCCAAGGCGCCCTCGCCGCCATTCATGAGCGCCTTGACTCCACATACTTCCGCTCCATGAGTGCTGCCGTCCCCGAGCCGTCGCACCCCCGTGGTGCTAATCGTCCGCTGGCCGATGGCCCGCCGCCCGCCGCCCGCGAGGACGTCGCTCTTTCCCGGATCTACGAGGTGACCCACCGGACGACGTACGAGTACGACGGCCCTGTCGAACAGTCCTATAACGAGGCCCATCTCCGGCCCCGTGCCACCGATCACCAACGATGTGAGAGCCATAGGTTGGAGATCGAGCCCGAACCGGTTTCGCGGTCCCAGTACGTGGACGCCTACGGAAACGCGGTGACGATCTTCGTGGTGACCGGGGGATTCGACCGGTTGTCGGTCACTTCGACCAGTGAAGTCACGGTAATGGCCGTCCCCCCTTCACCGCCAAGTCTTCCGTGGGAATCGGCCCAGTGGCTCCTCGATATCGACCGGCAGGCGGGATCGCGTGAGGCCCGGCAGTTCCGGGCACCGTCGCGCCTGGTGCCGGCGTCTCCACTGCTGACCGCGTACGCCGAGCCGTCTTTCGAGGTCGGTCGACCGCTGGTCGACGCCGTGGTCGACCTGGCCGGCCGTATTCACCGGGACTTCGTCTACGAGTCCGGATTCACCTCGGTGACGACTCCCGTTCTCGACGTGCTGTCCTACCGACGCGGCGTCTGTCAGGACTTTGCCCATCTGGCTGTGGGATGTGTGCGTTCCATGGGTCTGGCCGCTCGTTATGTGAGCGGATACATCGAGACGCTCCCGCCCGTAGGGCAGGAGCGTCTTCTGGGCGCCGACGCCTCACACGCATGGTTCTCTGTCTACGTCCCTGGGTGGGGTTGGATCGATGTCGATCCCACCAACGATCAGTTGGTCTCCGAGTCGTACGTTACGACCGCCTGGGGCCGTGACTACTGGGACGTGTCGCCTCTGCGCGGTTCGGTGGAAGGTGGTGGTGGCTCCCATACGCTCGAGGTCGCCGTTGACGTGACCCGCCTCACCGCCATCTCACCCGGCATCCCCGGCGCGGGCGAGCCGACGGAAGACCGCTGATCGGGCCAGGACCTCGTGGCAGCCGGCCCTCTTGGCCGCCTCGAACAGTTCCTTGTCGACATGGCTGGCAAATCCGATGGTACGCGCCGGTGCCAGCCGGGGAAGGACGTCGAGGACCCCGGCGTGAGCCAGGTCGATGACGACCAGTCGGGCGCCACGATCGACGGCTCCCGCCAGGTCGTCGGGGTGGGACACGAACTCGACGGGGATACCTGCTTCTCGGCCGGCGATCTCGACTCGTGAGCGATCCATCAGGTCGGGAACGAAGGCCACGACCGGCGTGCGGCCTGGCTCAGACGACAGTCCTGCGAACATCACCACCAGTGTCCCACGGACCGTGACGCCGACGCCGACGCCGACGCCGACGCACAGCCCGACGTTCTCGCCCCCCGTAGAGCAGGGCTCAGCCCGTGAAGACCGGTGCTCCGCTCGACGTCTGCAATTGAGCAGCGTCTGGTGGGCCAGACGGACGGCGTTGGCGGGCAGAGGTGAGTACCCGAGGGCTGCCGCCTGCTTCTGTTCTGTCGTGGTGACCCGGTCGAAGAGATGACCGAGGGCGACAGCCATGGACGTGCTCGACTGCTTCTGGTAGATGAGGGTCCTGCTGAGATTGGCCAACAGATAGGTGGTGGCACCGGGGCCGTCCACGATATTGAAGTTCTATGGGTTCAGGTCTGCAGCGGCCGAGGTGGCGGCTGCAATCGATGTCTGGGTCGGTACCACGTAGGCACCCGACTCGTTCTTGACGGCCACGTTGGTGAATGTGGCCTGGCGAGCGAGGCGTACTCGACGTAGCCGATGGCCTCAGCCGACTGTTGGATATAGGTGGCAAGGCCGGTGTTCAACTGTTGTCCCACTCCGACGCTGGTGACGGGCCAGTGGATGCTGGGACTAATAGGCACACAAGAATCAATAGGTCCAATAGTGAGAGCGGGTTGGCCGGCAGACGTCGAGTCAGGGTCCAGGTGGCGCAGGTGGCGCAGGTGGCGCAGGTGGCGCAGGTGGCGGTCGCCTTCGGTCGAAGCACCGACGTTCGTGGCGCGCTGTCGAAGTCCGTCGGGGGCAGAAATCCGATGGGGCCAAGGCGTCCGACGAGAAGGGAGAAGGACCCTGGAGAGATCGCGGCGAGGCCGGTCAGGCCCGTGTGCTGGCGGGCCGGCTGGGCGAGGCGTCCGCCGGTTGGGCCCTCAGCGGGCGGTGATGTACTCGATCAGTTCGGTTCGGTTCTTCTCGAGTTCCTCGATCCGGTTCTTCACGACGTCACCGATGCTGACGATTCCGGACAGCTGACCGTCGTCGACCACAGGGACGTGACGGATGCGTCGCTCCGTCATCGTCCGCATGAGCGACTCCGTGTCATCCTCCGGGGCGCAGGTGGTCACGGTGGCGGACATGATGGAGGAGACGGGTTCGGCGAGGATGGCCTCTCGGTGTTCGCTCAGCTGGCGGACTACGTCGCGCTCAGAGATGATCCCGTCGATCTTCCGCCCGTCGGAGGAGACCACGAGCGCTCCCACGTGGTGCCGATTGAGTTCGTCCACGGCCTCGGCCACGGTTGCGTCGCCCCGGATGGTGGCGACGACGGCACCTTTGTTGGCAAGCAGTGTGGAGATGAGCACAGGTCAGGTCCTCCTCGTGAGATCTATTGTTCTTGTCTTGCGGTCCCCTGTTCGGATGGTTCGCCTTGGTCGTAGGCGCACGAAGGCACTCTCCCCACTGTACGGCGTCAAGGAAGCAAATGAGCAGGCGACGGAGGGGTGCGCTTCGTGACGCAGTTCACAACTCCGTAGGCGCCCGGCGGCCCGGAGGAGAGGCCTGGGGGAGAGGCCTGATGCCGACCAGGCGTCAGGAGCGGTCGCGTCGGGCCCGGCTGTGCTGGCGTCCGCGGATCGCCTGATCGAGGATGACTTTGCGCAGACGAACGGATTTGGGCGTGACCTCGACGCACTCATCTTCAGCGATGAATTCGAGGGCCTGCTCCAGTGAGAGCTGGAGATGCGGGGTCAGTCGCTCTAGCTCGTCAGCCGTCGACGACCGGACGTTGGTCAGCTTCTTCTCCTTCGTCGGGTTGACGTCCATCTCGTCGGCTCGGGAGTTCTCGCCCACGATCATGCCCTCGTAGACCTCGGTTCCGGGCCCGAGGAGCATGGTCCCGCGCTCCTGGAGCGCCATCAGGGCATAGGTGGTGGTGGGACCTCGGCGGTCGGCCACCATCGAGCCGTTGCGGCGGGTGCGGAGATCCCCGTGCCAGGGCTCCCAGCCGTCGAAGACGTGGTGCAGGACCCCGGTTCCCCGGGTCTCGATGAGGAACTCTGTGCGGAATCCCACCAGACCCCGGGCCGGGACCCGGTAGTCCATGCGCACCCAGCCGGTCCCGTGGTTGACCACTTCCAGGAGCCGTCCGTGGCGCAGGGCGAGGAGCTGTGTGACCACGCCGAGGTAGTCGTCAGGAACATCGATGGCCACCCGCTCCATGGGCTCGTGGACCTTGCCGTCGACGAGTCGGGTCACCACCTGGGGCTTGCCCACCGTCAGTTCGAAACCCTCGCGGCGCATGGTTTCGACGAGGACGGCCAGCTGGAGCTCGCCCCGGCCCTGGACCTCCCAGGTGTCGGGGCGCTCGGTGGGAGACACCCGAAGCGAGACGTTCCCGACCAATTCGGAGTCGAGCCGTCCTTTCACCAGCCGGGCCGTGAGCTTGGAGCCGTCGAGGCCCGACAGCGGCGACGAATTGATGCCGATGGTCATGGCCAGACTGGGTTCGTCGACCAAGATGGCCGGGAGCGGGCGGGGATCCTCGGCGTCGGCCAAGGTCTCACCGATGGTGACGTCGGGAAAGCCGGCTACGGCCACGATCTCGCCCGGACCGGCTTCTTCGACGTCGACCCGTTCGAGCGCCCGGGAGGCGTAGAGCTCGGTCACCTTGCCCTTGTCGACGGTTCCGTCCACCCGGCACCAGGCCACCGTGTCGCCGCGGCGCAGCGTCCCGTGGTGGACCCGGCAGATGGCCAGTCGGCCCACGTAGGGCGAGGCGTCCAGGTTGGTGACCAATGCCTGGAGGGGGTGGTCCGGGTCGTAGAGGGGAGCGGGAACATTGGTCACGATGGTGTCGAAGAGCGGCACCAGGTCGGTCCCTACGGTGTTGGCCTCGGTACAGGCCCAGCCGGCACGGGCGTTGGCGTAGAGCACCGGAAATCCCACCTGGTCCTCGTCGGCGTCCAGGTCGAGGAAGAGGTCCTCCACTTCGTGGACCACCTCTTCGATGCGGGCGTCGGCCCGGTCGACCTTGTTGATGACGAGCACGACCGGCAGACGGGCCTCGAGCGTCTTGCGCAGGACGAAGCGAGTCTGGGGCAAGGGGCCTTCCGAGGCGTCGACGAGGAGAAGGACGCCGTCGACCATGGACAGACCCCGCTCCACCTCGCCCCCGAAGTCGGCGTGGCCCGGGGTGTCCACAATGGTGATCTTGGTGGGTCCGTACTGGACGGCCGTGTGCTTGGCCAGGATGGTGATGCCCTTTTCGCGCTCGAGGTCGCCGGAGTCGAGGACGCGGTCGGTGAGCTCCTTGTCCGCTCGGAAGGCTCCCGTCTGACGGAGCATGCCGTCGACCAACGTGGTCTTGCCGTGGTCAACGTGGGCCACGATCGCCACGTTGCGTAAGTCATCGCGGGAGCGCATGGACACACCTCAGGGTACTCGCCGTTTGCGAAACCCCGATCACGGCCAGCGTCGTGGCCTCGGGAGCAGACCCCCCGTGCGCCGCCGTGCCTGACAGCCGGTGGGATCAGCCGGTGGGATCAAGCCGGTGGGATCAGCCGGTGGGATCAGCCGGTGGGACCCGGCCCGGACACGACGTCCGGGCAGCCGCCGGACGCGGTGGAAGACGGCGTCGACCATGAGAAGGCCGCCGGCGCCGAGGAAGAGTCCACCCAGGGCATCGCTCAGGTAGTGCCACCGGAAGGCCACCAGGGCGATGGTTTCGAAGATGACCACCGCGGTACCGATGACGAGAGCCGCCGCCCGGCCTTTGCCGCGGGTGACGAGGACGACGGCGGTCACCACCGCAGTGACGGCGGCCGACGTCCCCGAGGGCCAGCACAGGGCGCCGTGGAACGTCCGGCCCACAACGTGCTTGAGAAGCTCGGCCAGACCCACGGCCAGACCCGGTCCCGCCAGACAGCCCAGAGCCCGGCGACGATCGCGTCTCCAGATCGACCCGGCGGCCACCAGAGCGACAGCGGCCGCCACCGGGGCCAGGCCGAGGTCCGTCATGGCCCGGAGCAAGACCGATTGGAGGCCGCCGGGGAAGACCGAGAAGCCCCAGCTGTCGAGGGCGTTCTGACCCGGCTCGAAGCCGAGAACGACGGCGCCGAGCATCACAGTGCCGAGGACGAGACACGCCGCCAGGAGCGACGCGCCCCGACTCGGTGGGGCCGGGGTCGGCGTCACCTGGTCGACGGTCGTCGACGCCTCGGCCGATGGGTGCAGTGCGGTCGTCACGTCGTGCATCAGGGTGTCGTGCACGCTCTTCCGAGCACGATCACTCCACGGTACCGCCCTTGGTGTCCGAGGGTGGGGCGGCCGGGGATCCCGAGGCGGTCCACGACCTGGCAGCGTCCCCTCTCGGTAGTCTCATGCGGTGCCCGGCCGGCCTCTGCCCGAGGTCCATCCGATGCCCCCCGGCGCTGGGGGGCGCCCGAGCCGGGTCCACGGGGTCTGGGGGCTCCTGCACGATCCGACGGCCTATCTCGGACGGCTGCGCCGGAGATGGGGGGAGACCTTCGTCGTCGACGCCGCCGGCCACCGTCTGCTCTGGGTCTTCTCTCCCGACGGGGTCCGGTCCCTCGACGGTTTCGCCGAGAAAGAGGCCAGCTTCGGGCTGGCCACCTTCGAGCTGATTCGCCGCAAAGTGCCCGACGAGCTCTCCCCCGGTCGCCGCACCACCCCGCACGACCTCTTCGGCCGGCAGGAGACCGAGCGCTATCTCGGAAATCTCGAAGAGGCGATGATCATGGAGATCGACGAGCTCGGATCGACAGGTCAATTCGAGGTCTTCGGCGAGGCCCGGCGGCTCGGCCATCGGCTGGGCCTCGGATCCTGGGCCGGCGTCGAGGCCGCCTCGCCCCGGTACCTCAGGCGGCTGGTCCCGCTCTTCGACCGGCTCGACGGATCAGAGGCCTTCGTCCGTCCGGGCCGGACCTTCCTGACCGCCGCCACGGGCAAGAGGCTCGAACGACGGGCCATGCACGGGATCGAGCGGGTGGTGGCCGAGATCTGGGCCGGCCGGCAGAGCCGGGGGGGTGGAGCTCGACGATTTCCTGACCCAGCTGTACCGGTCGTTCGACGACCTGGCCCCCGCCGAACGCGACATCCAGGTCGCGCGGGACCTGATCTTGATCCACATGGGTTCCCAGTCGGATCTCTACGCCCGCACTGGCCTGGACTCTGGTCAATCTTCTCCTGCACCCCGGCCTGTTGGCCCGGGTGCGCGCCGGGGAGGACGGGCTGCTCGAGCGTTGCGCCTACGAATCGATTCGGATGGCCCAACGGTCCATAACGTTGCGCCAGGTCCTGCGGCCGGTGGAGATCGACGACGGGATCCGGACCTACCGGGTGAGTCCGGGAGTGATGATCACCACCATGCTGTCGGTCACCAACACCACCGCCGCCGACGGTCTCGACCACTTCGATCCCGCCCATTATCAGGGCCGTCGGTTGGCGCCCTCGGTGGTACTTCGCACCAAGGAGGAGGTGAGCACCTTCGGCCACGGTATCCACACCTGTCCGGCGCAGCGCTTCTCAATCTCGGCCATCGTGATCGGCGTAGGCCGGCTCCTGGAACGGTTCGACTTCGAGCCCCGGTTCTCCGAGGTCCGGCCCCGGCGCCGGCAGATCGGGGGCGTGGCGCGTGCCGATCGACCGTGTCTGGTGCGTTACCGGACGAGGTCGTGAGCCTGGAGGAGGACCCGGCCACGGCGCCGCTCCGGTCGCGCTAAGTGAAGCGGAAGTCGAGGGTCCGGAGATAGGTGTGGAGTCCTGCATCCTGGACGGGCAGGAGCCGGGCCGGCGCCCCCGACTCGTTGTGGTGGCTGTGCCAGTGGCCCGGTGGCGTGACGAAGGCCCCTCCGGGCTCCCAGTCGACCCGTTCGGGCCGGGCGATGGCACCCTCGTCGTCGAGGGTGTCTCCGACCAGGCTGTAGCAGCCGGGTCGGCAGTCGACGATGAGATCCAGAGCGACGCTCTGGTGGCGATGGGGCCGTTGGAGAGCGCCATCGGGCAGGACCCCGAGCATGGCCCAGAGGGTGTGGGTGGCAGTGAGCGTCTGGTCGTTGGCGGCGTTGCCCAGGAGGACGGCCACCCGGCTGCGCCGGCCTGCTTCGGGCTCGGCGGCCACGGCATCGAGCCGGGCCCGGGCCCGCCGGCCGTCGAAGAGCGTGGGTCGGAACCTCGGCCTGCTGGGCTCCACCCCGAGGTAGGCCAGCAGCGGAGAATCGTCTACGTGGTAGAGCACGGCGGCGTCGTCGTTCGCCGTATACCGGGCGGGGCACCGCGCCGGCAGGGTGATCACGTCGCCGGCCCGCCAGTCGATCCCGCCTTTTCCCTCGATCTCGAGCCGCCCCTCTCCCTGCAGGCAGTAGACGAGTTCGCTGGTGGCCACCGTGACCGTGGTGAGCGACTCGCCCGGTTCGATGCGGAGGAAGGAGGCGAGGAGCGAGGGAGCGGTGGCGGGGACGTCGACACCGAGGAGATCGGACAGATCGAGGACGATGGTCCGGGTCGGGCCGGCGGCGTGCAGAGCGGCGGGGAAGCGGTGCAGCGCAACGGGCGAGATGGCACCGACGCGCTGCGGATCGACGGCGGCGCTGTACTCGTGGAAGACGGCGTCTCCGGTCCAGTCCTCGACGGCCAGTCCCGAGGGGAGCGGATCGTCGGTCACGGAGATCCCTTCGACAGATCCGCGCCTCATGATCCCAGTATCGGTCACCGGCGGACGTTGTGCCGACCGGGTGTTTGGGGAGGACCTGGGGATGACGGGGCAGAAGTCTGGGGATATCACCGCTCGCTCTGGGGAAAGAGTGACGAATTCTCTGGACAACATAGGGATTTCCCTCAAGCGTCTTGACCTTTGCGGGGGTCGGGCGCAGAGTGTCAGAAGTCGGGTGAATGACGACCGTGTGGCTGCCGGAGATTTCGCTGCAAGGCGAATCGCCGAGTGGACACAAGGAGACGGGTTCCCCGGTCAGGCAGGGCGGTGCTGCGCCAGGAGGTTCCCTGGGACCGAGCGGTGCAACGCTCGCACCGGGGTCGTCCGGCCCCGACGTGAGCAGCCACCTTCGCCGAGGGCGTGGGCCCCGAGGAGTGCGGGCGGCTTCGGCCGAACCGGCTACTCGGGGCCTCGCCGCGTCCGGGCCGCCACACTGGCGGTGGGATCCGTCGGTCGATGCGCCGGGTCCGGGGGAGAGTCGCTCCATGAAGATCCTGTCGCTGTTGCCGTCGGCCACGGAGATCGTCTTCGCCCTGGGACTCGAGGATTCTCTGGTCGGGGTCACCGCCGAGTGCGACTTCCCGGCCGCCGCCCGTGACAAGAGTGCCGTGTCGTTCCCGGCCGTCGGTGCCGGTCCGGAGGGCCCGACGCCGACGGCGGCCGAGATCGACGGGGCCGTCGCCGGCATGGTGGCATCGGGGTCGCCGCTGTACCGGCTCGACGAGGAGCGGATCCGGACGCTCTCTCCCGATCTGATCCTGGCTCAGGATCTCTGTCGGGTCTGCGCCGTGCCGTCGGGAGACGTGACCGCGGCGCTCGACCGACTCGGCTGCCGGGCCCGGGTGCTCTCGCTCGATCCGACCACCCTCGACGACGTCCTGGCCGCGGTGAGGGCCGTGGCCGAGGTCGCCGGGGTGGTCGAGCAGGGCCGGACCTACGTCGAGAGCCTCAGGGCCCGCCTCGAGAGGATTCGACGACTGACGGCCGACGCCGGTCGGCGGCGGGTCCTCGAGATGGAGTGGTCCGACCCGGTCTACGTCGGCGGGCACTGGGTGCCGGAGATGGTGGAGGCCGCCGGGGGTCGGATCCTGTTCTCTCGAACCGGTGTCCCCTCAACCCGGCTGTCCTGGGCCGAGATCGGCTCGGCTCAGGCCGACGTGGTGGTTTTCGCCCCCTGCGGGTACGGCCTGGCCGAGGCGGTGGCCGAAGGGGAGGATCTGCTCCGGCGGCCCGAGTCGGCCGGCGTGCCCGAGGTCTGGGCTCTCGACGGCAGCGCCTACTTCTCCCGTCCCGGTCCCCGGCTGGTGGACGGGGTGGAGCTGTTGGCCTCGGTGCTTCACCCCGGGCGGGTACCGGTCCCGGCCGCCGGTGGCGCCCGGCGGCTGCGCTGAACGGACCGGCCGCCCCGCTGGTGCTGAACGGACCGGCCGGCCGGCTGGTGCTGAACGGACCGACCGGCCGGCGCTGAGCGGGGACTTGGCCGACGACGGAGCGACGACGGGGGGTCACCGGATGAGGAAGGCGCCGGCGCCCTCGAGCGGCTCCTCGGTCACGTCGACCCGGGTGACCCGGGCCATGGGAGGTCCCGTCCGGCACCAGGCCACGAGATCGTCCACGGCCCCGGCCGGGCCCTCGAAGGCCGCCTCCACCCGGCCGTCGGCCAGATTGCGGACTGAGCCCGCCAGTCCGGCCCGGACGGCCCGGGCGTGGCAGGAGGCCCGGAAGCCCACGGCCTGGACCCGACCGGTCACGAGGACGCGTCGGCGGACATCGGTCACCGCGGCGGCGTGGA
This sequence comes from Acidimicrobiales bacterium, assembly GCA_035535015.1. GTDB lineage: Bacteria > Actinomycetota > Acidimicrobiia > Acidimicrobiales > UBA8190 > Palsa-661. The sequence goes on from DATLQU010000022.1 coordinate 53,027, forward strand.
GGCCTGCGCCGCGAGGGAGTCCATGAGACAGGGATCGGATGCGTCGTCGGTGCACCGTTCGCATTCGAGCTCGAGGGTGGAATGGGCGATCGTGAACGGCCCGGCCACCGCCCCCTTCACCCGGTCGCCGATGGCCTGCGCCTCTTCGAGCGACGGGTGGCCGACCACCACCACGTGGGCCGAGAGGGCCCGGACCTCGCTGGAGAGGCTCCAGACGTGGAGGTCGTGGACCTCGGCCACGCCGGGGACGGTGACCATGGCTCCGGTCAGGGCATCGAGATCGAGGTCGCTCGGGGCCGACTCGAGCAGAACGCCGAGGCTGGCGGCGAGGAGCCGGTAGGCCTGGACGATGATCAGGGCTCCGACGGCCAGGGAGGCGGCCGGGTCGGCGAAACGCAGGTGGGCGTCGACCACGATGAGCACACCGGCGGCGGCCACCACCAGGGAGGCTGCCGCGTCGGCGGTCATGTGGAGCGCCGCGCTCCGCATGTTCAGATCCGGTCCCCGCTCCCGCAGGACCCAGGCGGCCAGGGCGTTGACGGCGAAGGCCCCGAGGGCCACCCCCACCATGATGGCGCCCTCGACCGGCCTCGGGTGAAGCAGCCGCTGGACACTCACCACCACGATGGCGGCGGTGACGGCGGCGATGATGGCGGCGTTGGCCAGGGCGGCGAGGATGGTGCCGCGGTGGTAGCCGAAGGAGTGCTCGGGGCTGCGGGGCCGCAGGGCGAAGCGGACGGCCACCAGGGACATGGTCAGGCCGGCGACGTCGGTGATGTTGTGGCCGGCATCGGCCAGAAGGCCCGACGAATGGGCCACCAGACCGGCCAGAAGTTGGCCCGCCGCCAGGGCGAGGTTGACCCCGAGGATGACGACCAGGCGCCGTGTTCGGCTGCTCCCTCGGCCCATGATCCGGCCCCGCTCCTCGTGTTGGTCCTGGTCACAGACTACCGGGGGCACCGGCCGGGGACCCCGACTTCAGGCCGAGGGACCGAACCAGTCCCCGTCGGCCTCACCCGTCCGGTAGCAGGCGGCCAGATGGTCGAACCAGGCCACGCTGTCCTCCAGGCCGCCCGGACGGAAGGCCTCGGTCCATAGCCGCCGGTGCTCGGCCACCACCGCCTCCAGCTCGGAGCCGAGGACTCGGCGGTCGGCGGCCCCCACCGACCGGAGGCTCCCGTCCCCGGCCAGCCGCCGGCGGGCGTCGCCGCTGGCCAGCCGTAACAGCGCCACCGTGGCCCTGGTCTCGTCGAGCAGCCGGGTGCCGTCGGGCCGCCGGGGCCGGGCCCGGGCCACGCCGGCCAGGGCGTCGTCGAGGGTGCCGTCCACCCGATCGAGGTCGTCGGCGGTGAGGCCCCGGGTGGCCCCGCGGCCCACCCGCCATTGGGGCAGGAGGATGGTGAAGACGAGGGCCGACATGTTCGGCACCTGGGGGGTGAGCATCCGGGGGATCCGGCCGAGCCCGACCACCGCCCGGCCCAGAGCGCCGGCAGGATCGTCGAAGCCATGGACGTCGAGCAGGGAGGCGAGCCCCCCGGGGTCGAGTCCGTGGTGGGATTCGGCACACCAGCTGAAGGCGGCGGCGGCCGCGAATCCGGGCTCGCTGACCACCGGTTGCTGGTGGTGGCCCATATCGCCCCAGTCGGTGGTGAGCATGCCCGTGGCCCCGTGGCTGAGGCCCGCCCGGGCGGCGGAGGCGATGTTGCCGAGCATGTTCTCCACCCGGCCCGAGATCGACAACCAGCTGGAGGTGCCCGGACTCATCCAGAAGGGCAGGCCGGCGGCGGCCAGGGCCGCCGCCCGCTCGGCGAAGGGATGGTTGTCCTCGTAGCCCCACTCACAGACGGTGACCCCCTCAGGGACGCTCGAGAGAAGGTCGGGGTCAGCGGCCAGGACATCACCCCAGACCAGGGGTTGCCGCCCGGCCATGACGGGCAACTCGACCAGCCGGCGCAGCCAGTCGGCCCACTCCGGATGGCGTTCGGGCGCCAGTTCCCAGGGCTCGTCCAGGCCGATGTGGATCCGGCCGCTCCCCACCACCGGGGCCAGCTGAGCCAGAAGATCGCTGACCAGGGCGAAGGCCCCCGGCTTGGCCGGATCGAGGGTCATCGGCGAGCGGTGCACCCCGAAGACCCAGTCGAAGCCGTCGGGGGCGATGGCCAGCGGCCGGTAGCGGTCGTGGCGGAGCCAACGTTCGAAGTGGCCCAGGGTGTTCTGATTGGCCACCAACTCGATGCCGCGCGACCGGCAGTGGTCGTCGATGGCCCGAAGGTCCTCCGCCGTGTAGGGGTCGGCCAGACGCCAGACCTCCTCGTGGCCGGCATAGGCGAAGGTGTGCTCCATGTAGAGCTGCAGCTGGTTCAGCTTCCAGCCGGCCAGGCGGTCCACCAGGGCGAAGAGGCTCTCGAGGGTGGGCACCCGGTTGCGGGCCACGTCGAGCATGACCCCCCGGACAGAGAAGTCGGGCCAGTCGAGGATCCGGCAGGCCGGCAGGGTGGTCGGATCGCCGCGCCCGCCGGGGTCGGCGAAAGCGGCCCCCTGGCGGAGCTGGGCCAGGGTGGCCCGTCCGTGCCGGGCCCCGGCGTCGTCGGCCGCCGCCAGGGAGATGCCCCCGGGGCCGATCTCGAGCCGGTAGCCCTCGGCCGCCAGGGTGTGATCGCGGCTCTCGGTGACCGCTCCGTCGGGGACAGCGCCGCCGCCGGGGGCGGGCGTGAAGGAACGGGGTCGGGGGAGCAGGACCGGTTCGGTCAGCTGCCCGCCCCCCAGGGGCTCTCGGCCCGCAGGCCCCGGCCCACCATCTCGGCCAACTCTGTCCGGACGACCGGAAGGTCGCCGGCGTGGGTGACGCCGATGCAACGTCCGCTTCCGGCGATCACCCGGACCCGGCGGCCGGCTGGGCCCTCACCGGCGCCCGGGCCGGAGCCGGCCACCATCGCCCCCACGATCTCGGGCAGAAGGACCTCGGTGTCCGACGCCGGCGTCGGCCCCACCACGGTGCCGTCGGGGTCCACGTCGGGGTGGGCCTTGCGGACGGCCTCCTCCAGAACGGGCCAGATGGCGGGGCTGAATCCCCAGAGGTTCATCGACACCCCGGTGTCACCGGGCAGCTCCTTCGGCTCGAGGCCGTCGTCGGCCAGGAAGCGGCCGTCGCTCTGGAGCGTCACCTTGCGCCTCTCCACCAGGGCGCGCAGCCATCCCCCGGCGTCGGCCTGACAGGTCCCCCGGGTGAGCGGATCGGTGGAGACGACGGTGTCGCGCAGTTGATACGAGACCAGAGCGTGATCGGTCTCCGACGTCAGGTGCTCGACCAGCCGGGCCAGGGCGGGCACGCCGTAGATGTCGTCGGCGTTGATCACAGCGAAAGGCTTCTCTCCCACGAAGCTCCGGGTCCCGAGCACGGCATGGGCCGTCCCCAGGGGGAAGGCCTGCCGGGCCAGGGAGACGGGCACCGAGGCCGGCCAGACCCGGTCGACGTGGTACGTGATGGCCGGTCCCGAGGCGGGGCCGAGGACGAGGACGATCCGACCGAAACCGGCGCGCCGGGCGTCGCCGGCGTTCAGGTCGATGACCGCTTCGCCGTGCAGGCCGACGGGGGCCAGGGGCTTGCAGCCCCCGTAACGCTTGGCCATGCCGGCGGCCAACATCACGAGGACGGGCCGACCCGAGGCGCCGTCGTCGCCGGCCGTCAGCCCCCCCATCGTAAGACGGCGCTGGCCCAGGTCATGCCCCCGCCGAAGCCCGACATGAGCACCGTCGCCCCCGGTTGGAGAAGACCCGTCTCGAGGGCGTCGGCCAGGGCCAGGGGGACCGAGGCCGACGAGGTGTTGCCGTACCGGTCGATGGTCACGACACAACGGTCGCCGGCGATGCCCAGTCGTTCACGCGCCGCGGAGATGATCCGGGCGTTGGCCTGGTGGGGGACGAAGACGTCCACGTCCGCCGGCGTCAGCCCGGCCCGGCCGAGGGCGGCCAGAGAGGAGTCGACGACGGCCCGGACGGCGTGGCGGAAGATCTCCTTGCCGTTCATGAAGAGGTAGCCACCGATGTCGCATTTGAGCAGGTGCCGCAGGGATCCGTCGGCGCCCAGATCCCAGGCGAGCAGTTCCCCGGGCCCGTCGGTCGCCTCGAGCACGACGGCTCCGGCCCCGTCGCCGACGATGACGGCCAGGCTCCGGTCGTCCCAGTCGGTGATCCGCGACAGGGTGTCGCTGCCGATGACCAGGATCCGCCGGGCTCCGGCCAGGGCCATTGCGTGGGCCGTCACCAGGCCGTAGACGAACCCGGAGCACGCCGCGTTCAGGTCGAAGGCGCCCCCGGCGGTGCCGAGCTGTTGTTGGACGGTGGCCGAGGTGCCGGGGACGACGGCGTCGGGCGTGGTGGTGGCGAGTACCAGCAGATCGATCTCCTCGGGCCGGCGGCCGGCGCGCTCGAGGGCCTGCCGACCGGCGATGACGGCGAGCTCGGATGTGGTTCCGCCGATGTGCCGTTGCTTGATCCCCGTCCGTTCGGTGATCCAGGCGTCACTCGTGTCGAGGGTGGCCGAGAGGTCTTCGTTGGTGACGATCTTGTCGGGGACGGCGATGCCCCAACCGCGGATGACTGCTCCGGGCACCGGGCTAGGCCCCCTGGAGGACATGGATGCCGACGGCGGCGGCGTCACCGGAGATGATCCCCCCGGTGTTGACCGCCATGGCGATCCGGGCCCCCAGGCGCTGGCGGCCGATGGCCCGGCCGAGCAGTTGGTGGACGAGCTCGGCGATCTGACACAGACCCGTCGCGCCCAGCGGATGGCCCCGGGCCACGAGGCCTCCGCTCGGGTTCACGAAGACGGCCCGCCCGCCGATGTCGGTGTCACCGGCCGCCGTGGCCGCCCCGGCGGTGCCCGCCGGGAAGAAACCCAGGGATTCGAGGGCAAAGAGCTCCTCGGCGCTGGTGGCGTCGTGCAACTCGATCACGTCCACGTCGGTCGGACCGACGCCGGCTTCCTTCCAGGCGACGGCCACCGTGTCCTCGAGCCGCTTGTGGTAATCGAGTTCCCCGTTGCCCGAGCGCAGGATGCTGGCCCGGACGCGCGGCGCACCGCGTACGGGACCGGTCACCAGGACCGCGGCGGCGGCGCCGTCGGTGAACGACGAACACATCAGCCGGGTCAGGGAACCGGCCACGACGGGGGCGGCGAGCACCTCCTCGACGGTGACGGGCGTCCGGAATTGGGCCAAAGGATTGCGCGCCGCGCAGCGGCGGGCCTTGGCGGCGGCGGCGGCGATCTGATGGACCGTCGTCCCGAGGACGTCGATCTGGTGGCGGACCCAGCGGGCGTTCAGTCCCATAAGCACGCTACCGGCCTCGTTTTCGATGGTGGCCCGGAGATCGGCCCGCTCGTCGGCCGGCAGTCCGTCTTCGATACCGGCGATCGTCTGCGCCCGGTTGCCCGTCCACATCTTCTCGACGCCCACCACCAGGACCGGTGACTGCCCGGCGCGAGCCCCCATGACGGCGACGTGCATGGCCGAGGACCCGCCGGCACACGAATTGTCGACATTGACGATGCCGGCGTTGCCGAGGCCCGCGTCGCGCAGCCAGGACTGGCCGCGGATACACCCCTGATCGCTCAGCCGGCCGCCCAAGGCGTTGGCCATGACGACCAGGCCGACGTCGGCCGGTGACAGGCCGGCGTCGGCCAGAGCCTCTTGCACGGCCTGGCGGGCCAGTGCCTCGGGCGTGAGGTCCCGCCGGTCCATGGCCGTCATCCCGACCCCGACGATGCTCACCTCTGGCGTCACAGCGACCTCATTTCGCGGGGCTGGGGGTGGCGGAACCTACCGTCAGGCGGGGAAAGCGGTGGGCCTGTCGGCCTGGCCTGAAAACCGTGCCCGGGCACGCGCCTCATGGTACCCGGAAGCCCAAGTCGGGCCTGAGACGTGCCTGGGACCGTGGCACCGGGACCTGCCGGGACCGTGGGCCGCACGGGAGCGGGACCGGTCACGGCAGAATGGAGGCATGGCCCAGCTGACCGAAGAGGAACGTGACCAACGCTCACACGATCTGAACGAACTGATCGAGCTCATGCGGCCGGCTGTCCAAAGCGACGGAGGTGACCTGGCCCTGCTCGCTTTCGACGTCGAGGCCGGCACGGTGGAGGTCCAGCTCCAGGGGGCCTGCAGCTCGTGCGCCATCTCGTCCGCCACCCTCCAGGGAGGGGTCGAACGGATCCTGCGCAGCCGGCTCGACTGGGTGACCGAGGTCCACGGCGGGGTCGACGAGTCGGCCGACCCCTTCGAGAGCGCGGCGCGCGGCCAGGGTGGCTACGTCCCCAAGTGGTGAGACGGGCCTGATCCGGCGGCCGCCTGTTCAGGCGGCGAGGTCGGATTCCTCGATGGCGCCGTAACGGACGAGGGGCTCGAAGAGATCGAGGACCATCCGGTCGGGGTCGGTGATACCGCGGGCCACGGGGGTGGAGAGCCGGCGGGAGGCGAACCGGCGGGCCACGGCTGCCTTGCGGGCATCGCCGTCGCGTCCGAGGGCCCAGGCCGCCTGTTCCACCAACAGCGCTCCCTCCGCCGCGTCGGCCAGCAGCTCGGCGAACCGACGGCTGTGGAGCAGGGCCATGTCGTCGGACGCGCTCTCGAGATAGCTGGCCGCGCCCCGGGCGTCGGCCAGGGCCGAGGCCACCGTATCGATCGTGGTGCTGAGGACCTTGTGGCCGATGGCGGCGTCGAGCGCCTCCTCCATCCGGCTGAAGAGCGCCAGGTGGGCTCGTTCGCCGCGCATGGCCCGGCGGACGTCGATGCAGAGGATGTTCTCCGTTCCCTCCCAGATGGTGTGACACTGGGCGTCGCGCAGCTGACGGGCCATCGGCCAGTCCGCCATGTAGCCGTTGCCTCCGAAGACCTCCAGGGCGGTGGACGCCGCCCCCACGGCCAGCCTGGTGCAACGCATCTTGGCCAGCGGGACCAGGATCCGGCGGACCAGCCGGCCGGTCTCGGCGTCGCTGGCCCGGCGTTCGGCCGCCGCGCACTCATAGGTGGCGGCCATGCCCGCTTCCAGGTCGACGAGCAGGTCGACCAGCGTCTCGCGGACGAGCGGATAGGCGTCGATGCGGTTCCCGAACTGGCTGCGTTGTGCCGCATAGATGGCGGCTTCGAGGAACGACCGCCGGTGGATGCCGAGGCCCATGATGGCCACCCCGAAACGTGAGCCGTTCACCATCTCCATCATCCGGTTGATGCCGCGGCCGTCGCGTGCCGCGTCGGCCGACTGAGCCGCCGCCGGGGCGCCGGCGCCGGCCAACCAGGCGCGCGCCCCGTCGAGGGTGACTTCACCGGTGGGGACGCCCACCGTCCCGAGCTTCGACTTGAGGCGCTTGATGCTGAAGCCGTTGGGTGAGCCGTCGGGGAGATGACGCGGCACGATGAAGGTGCCGAGGCCGCGGCTGCCGCCGGGGGCCCCGTCGGGACGGGCCAGGATGACGAAGACGTCGGCGTCGACGTTGGAGCAGAAATGCTTGTCACCGAAGACCCGCCATTCGTCGCCGTCCTGCTCGGCCCGGGTCGTGTTGGCCCCGACGTCGCTGCCGCCCTGGCGTTCGGTCAGGAACATCCCGCCTTCCCAGGCGTCGGCCGGGTCGATGCTGCGCAGCCGGCGGACCATCTCGTCGCCCACCGCCGGGTCCACGTGCCGTTCGATGATGTCGGCGGCGCCGGCCGTCATGCCCAGACCGCACAGAATGGCCGTTTCCGCCTGGGACACCAGATAGTTGAGCGACGCCGTCACCACGGCCGGGGCCGGCCGGCCGGCGTAGCTCTCGAGACTCACGAATCCATTGCGGACGAGGTCCGCCTTGCTGTCGGTCCAGGTGGAGTTGTGCTCGATCTGGTCGACGTCGTCGCCCCAGCGGTCGTAGCGCCGCAGGACGGGCCCGTGCCGGTCCGTCTCCTCGGCCCGGGGGGCGATGACCTCTCCCACCAGGCTTCCGAAGCGGCTGACGTGGTCCTCGGCGAAAGCCCGGTCGGCGGCATCGGGGACGTAGTGGTCGAGCAGGAACGACAGGTTGGGGTCCATTCGGTACCAGTCGAGGCCCATGGCCTGTTCGAACTCGGCGTAGTCGGGAAGCATGCCCGCCATCGTACGCCCGGCCCCCCTCCGGCCCTCCGGCCGGACCTTCTCCCGGCCCGCGACCTCGTCCGCCCGGGCCCTGCACATTCGTTAGCAAACCTAATTAGAATAGTGAACGATGACGACGAGCTCCGAGGAGAACATCGCCCCCGACCCCGTCCCCGCCTCCGGGGTCGTGGGCGAGCTTGATTCCGACTTGGAGTTGGCCGCCCGTTTGCGGCTGGCCGTCTTGCGGCTGTCGAGGCGCCTGCGTCAGCAGATCGCCGGTGGGGTGACCTCGGCCCAGTTGTCGGCCCTGGCCACGGTGGAGCGACTCGGGAGCCCGACCTTCGGTGAGCTGGCCGCCTCGGAGCGGGTCCGACCCCCGAGCATGACCAGAATCGTGGTCGGGCTCGAGGGGGCCGGCCTGGTCCGACGTCAGGTCGACCCCCTCGACCGGCGGGTGGCGCGGGTGACGCTGACGGCCGGTGGCCGGCGCCTCGTCCAGCGCAGCCGGTCACTACGGACGGCGTACCTGGCACGCCGACTGCGCCGACTGTCGGCGTCGGAGCGGGCGTCGCTGGCGGAGCTCGTGCCGCTGCTCGAGCTGCTGCTGGAGGAACCGTGACCCGGATACGCCGGGCGGTGGAAGGGACCTTCCGGTCGCTGCATGTCCGGAATTACCGGATCTACTTCACCGCCCAGCTGGTGTCGGTGAGCGGGACCTGGATGCAGACCGTGGCCCAGGCCTTCCTCGTCCTGCACCTGGCACCCCACGGCCGCTCCGGGGTTTATCTGGGCCTGGTCACCGCTTTGCAGTTCCTCCCGATGTTGCTGTTCGGGACCTGGGGCGGCCTGATCGCCGACCGGGTCGACAAACGCCGGCTGCTCTACGCCACCCAGTCGGTGGCCGGTGTCCTGGCCCTGGTTCTCGGCCTCCTGACCGCCGTGGGTGCCGTGCGGTTATGGCAGGTCTTCATGCTGGCCACCTTTCTCGGTTTCGTGAACCTGGTCGACAACCCGGCCCGCCAGACCTTCGTCCTCGAGCTGGTGGGCCGTGAGGACCTCCCGAACGCCGTGAGCCTGAACAGCGTGGTGATGAACTCGGCCCGGGTCATCGGCCCCGCCATCGGTGGCGCCCTGATCGCCTTCGTGGGCCTGGCCGTCTGCTTCGAGGTGAATGCCGCCTCCTACCTGGCGGTGATCGTCGGGCTGTCACTCATGCGCCGGGCGGATCTGCACCGCACCGTGCCCGTGCTGCGCGGTAAGGGCCAACTCCGCGAGGGCCTGCGTTACGTGTGGCGGACCCCGGGACTCCGCCAGCCCCTGCTGCTGGTGGCCGTGGTGGGGACGCTGGCCTACAACTTCCAGGTCGTCCTGGCCCTCTTCGCCCGGTTCACCTTCCACGGCGGGGCCGGCGTCTACTCGGCGTTGACCTCGCTGATGGGCGGGGGAGCCGTCGTGGGGGGGCTCTTGATCGCCACCCGCAACCGACCGAACATCCACCGGCTGACGGCCATCGGGATCATCTTCGGCGCCCTGATCCTGGCCGTGGCGGCGTCACCTGATCTGGTGACGGCCCTGGTTCTGATCGTGCCCATGGGCGCCGCCTCGATCGCTTTCATCGCCACGGCCAACGCCACCTTGCAACTGCGGGCCGAACCGTCCATGCGGGGCCGGGTGATGGCCCTCTACGCCATCGCCTTCCTGGGGACGACCCCCATCGGCAGCCCCCTGGTGGGATGGATCTCACAGGCGGCGAGCCCGCGCGTGGCCCTGGCCGTGGGGGGAACGGCCACGGTGGTGGCCTCGATCATCACCCGGCGCCACCACCGGCGCGAGCACGAACGGGTGGCCGACATTATTCCCGTGATCGACGAAGCCGAACCGGGAACCGAGCTCGGCGTGGCCTAATTCCCGGACGTCGTCACTTGGCGGTGGGCTTCGGCTCCTTCGGCAGACCGAGGACGCGCTCGCCGACGATGTTGCGTTGGATCTCTGCCGTCCCGCCCCAGATGGTCTCCGAGCGGGAGAAGAAGAAAGAGGCCTGCATCTCGCTGACCGGGTAGTTGGGATTGCCGCGTCGGGCCAGGGGGCCGTCGACCGGGTCCCCGTCGCCGCCGGTGCCGGTGAGGATCTGGCCTTCGAGACCGAGAATGTCGACGGCCAGGTTCATGGTCTCGCGGTGGTATTCGGACCAGAACATCTTGTTCGTGGCTCCGAGGGCCGCCGCGTGATGACTGCCGTGCAGAGCGTCGGTCAGGGTGCGGAACCCGTTGATCTGCATGATCTTCACCTTGGACCAGGCGTGGGCCAGGCCCTGGCGGATCTGGGGATCGGTGTTGCGGCCCCGGAGCTTGGCCGAGGCGATGATGGTGTCGAGTTCCTTCTGGAAACGGCGGTGGCCGGTGGTGGAGGAGGATCCCCGTTCGAAGCCCAGGGTGGTCATGGCCACCTTCCACCCGTTGTTGTCTCCGCCGACCACGTTGCCTCGGGGGCAGCGGGCCTCTGTGAAGTAGACCTCGTTGAACTCGGCCGAGCCGTCAATCTGTTTGATCGGGCGGACATCGACGCCGGGCTGCTTCATCGGCAGCAGCAGGTAGGAGATGCCCTGATGCTTGTCGACGTCGGGGTCGGTGCGGGCCAGCAGGAAGATGTAATCGGCGAACTGCGCCTGGGTGGTCCAGACCTTCTGGCCGCTGACCACCCATTCGTCGCCGTCCGCCACGGCACGGGTCTTGAGCGAGGCCAGGTCGCTGCCGGCGTCCGGCTCGGAGAATCCCTGGCACCACGAGATGGTGCCGTTCAGGATCTTGGGGATGAACTCCTGCTTCTGTTCCTCGGTTCCCCACTGCAAGATGGTCGGGCCGACCAGGGTGTCGCCAAAGAAGTCCGCCCGCATCGGCGCGTCGCGTCGGGCGAACTCTTCGTTCAGCACGACCTGCTCGATGAGCGACAGGCCCTTGCCGCCGTATTCCTTCGGCCAGGAGGCACAGATCCAGCCCCCCTCGTGGAGCTTGCGGACCCAGTCGACGTTGAACGCCTTGCGTTCGTCCCGGCTCATCGTGACCGCCGGATCCCCCCAGCCCGGGGGCAGATTCTCTTCGAGCCAGCTCCGGATCTGGCGGCGGAAGGACTCCGTCTCAGGAGGGTAGGTCAGGTCCATGGCCCGAACGTACCGCCGGGGACGGCTCCCGGCCAAGGGGAAGGGGGCCGACCGGGGCCACGGTCAGCCGATCTGGACGGCCTTCACCAGCAGAAGGACCACGGAAACGACCAGGTAGACGCGCAGGAGCAGCATGGCCCGCGTGCGTCCCGAGGACCATTCGGGCCGTTCGAGTAGCGCCAGCGGAGGCATCCGCCAGGTGTCGCGGCGGGGCTGCGGCTTGAGCGCCACCGCCGGCCGTCGGCTCAGCGCCCGCCCATAGACGACGGCGGCGACGGACAGCGAGACGACCACGATGACGGCGAGGACCACGAGAAGCAGGCCGACGTTGATGTCGGGGAAGACGGTGGTGGTCATGAGGATGAGGGAGAGGACGAGGAGGGCGGAGACGACCAGGGTGGCCACCACGTTCACCCACGGCCGGTTGATCCAGGGACCGAGGACGGCGGCGTCGTTGCACAGAAGGATGAGGAAGACGGTGGCGCTCGGGAGGAGCACGCCGGCCAACGCCTGGACACTGGTGGTGATGACACCGAGCGGTGCCCCGGGGATGAGGACGATGCCGGCCGCGGCCATGACCATGGCGGTGTAGGAGTAATAGAAGAGCTTCGCTTCCCGGACGCGTCGGTGCAGGGAGTGTTGGGCACCGAAGACGTCACCGAAGGCGTATGAGGTCGAGAGGGTGACGGCGGCGGCGCCGATGATGGAAGCGTTCAGTAAGACGATGGCGAACATGGCGCCCGCGCCGTGGCCGAGGTAGCGGGCCAGGTTGTGGGCCACACCCCCGGCATTGCTGAAGTGGCCGGCGGCCGGGGTGCCGAGGAAGGCGAAAGCGGCGGTGACGATGATGAGGCTGGCACCGATGACGACGACGAAGGAGCCGAGAACGGTGTCGGTGCGTTCGTAGTTCACCCACCGTGTGGTGATGCCCTTGTCGATGATGTTGGACTGCTGGAAGAAGAGCTGCCAGGGGGCGACGGTGGTTCCCACGATGGCGATGATGAGCAGCACCGACGTCGAGTTGAAGCCGTGTTTCACGCCGGGGACGAGAAAACCGTGGAGGATGGGGCCGGGGTGCGGGTGGGCGAGCACGGCCAGGGGTATGGCCAGGAAATTGACGGCCACGAAGACGAACATGAAGCGCTCCCAGCGCCGGAAGCTGCCCGAGGCGGTGATGGCCACGAGTCCGACGGCGGCCAGGGGAACCGAGACGTAGGCACTGACACCGAAGTATCCGAGGGCCAGGCTGACCCCGATGAACTCGGTGACGATGGTGAGGAAGTTCAAGATGAAGAGGTCGCCGACGGAGAAAGCACCCCAGAATCGGCCGAAGCGCTCGAAGATCAGGCGGGCGTGGCCCACGCCGGTGACGGCGCCGAGGCGGACCACCATCTCCTGGTTGACCACCAGGACGGGGATGAGAAGAGGCAGCGTCCACAGCAGGGTGAGCCCGTAGTTCTGGCCCGCCAGCGCGTAGGTGGCGACTCCGCCGGCGTCGTTGTCGCCCACCATGACGATGAGGCCTGGACCGATGATGGCCAGCAGGGTCAGAACCCGCGCCGTCCACGAGCGACGCGGTCCTTCGTCGTGCTCACTGATGGTGCCGAAAGCGCCGTGGATCCCGCCGCCGTGGGCTGCGCCCTGACCGCTCATGTCGGCCGTCTCGGGGACGCGGCGGCGATGTCTCGGGATTGAAGGGCCTTGTCGGCCATGTCAGGACCTCCCGGCGGAAACCGGCGTCGGCGGCGTGCATGAGCGGCGCGCCCGCCCGACGCAGGTCAGTCTCCGGTCAGCCCAGGGGCGTCCGTTCCTGCCTGATGGCGTGCGCGCCTTGATCGTGGTGGTGACCCACTGTCAGCGGGCAGCGCTGCTCCTTCATCCGGCCCTCCACAGCCGCGCCCGATGTCCGTGGCGTCCGGTGGGCGGCCGGACTCGCTTCCGGCCGTCGGCCGGGGCGCACGTGCCTCTCCGCGAGCGGAAAGGGCGCGGCTGAATCGCTGCCGGATGTTACCCGGTCGTTCTCCGGTTGGTCACTCTTCGGCCGCGGCCATTCCGTAGTCGCGTCGCCATCCGGTGGGAAGCAGTTGCTCGAGGACGTCGTCGACGGTGATCACGCCGATCATGAGGTGCTGCTCGTCCATGACGGGGGCCACCGTCAGGTTGAAGTCGGACATCTTGCGGACGATGGCGTGGATGTCCCAATCGGCGTGGACATGGGGCGGATCGGGCCGGACGACCGATCCGAGGGTGGCCGAGGGCTGGGCCCGGACGAGGGTGACCACAGAGGCCGTTCCTGTGACCTGGCCCACGTCGTCACAGGAGAAGACGACGGCCAGGGCCTCCGGTGGGGCCTGGCTCGTGCGGATGGCGGCCAGGACGTCGCTGACGGCGGTGGTCTCCGCTGCCACCAGGAAGTCCGGGCTCATGAGGCCGCCGGCCGTTTCCGAGTTGTAGCTGAGCAGGGCCCGGATCTTTCTCTGCTGGGGGGCGGGCAGGTTCTGGAGAACGGGGAGACGACGTTCCTGGTCGAGATCGGTGAGGAGGTCGGCGGCGTCGTCGGGGGCCATGGTGGCCAGAAGGCGGGCCGCTTCGGAATCCGAACGCGACCGAATGAACTCCAGTTGGTGCTCGGAGTCGAGCTCCTCGAAGACGTCGGCCTCGAGCTCGCGGTCCTGGCCGACGGCCTCGATGATCTCCTCACCCTCGTCGTGCGAGGCCGCTTCCACCAGGTCGGCGATCTGGGCCGGGTGGAGCCGGGCCAGCTTGCGGTAGGGGATGCGGAGTCGGGCGGTGGGGACGTGGGCCACGAAGGGTTCGATGCTGGCCCAATCGACCACCGTCCCCGTGCGGGTGGGGATGTGGCGGGCCAGCATCCGGGGCAGGAGGCGGCGCAGGGCCACCCGGGGGCTCGGGTCCACCCCGACGATCTCCCAGCGACCGTCGAAACGGGCGATCTCGATTTCGTTGGCCCTGATCAGCCGGGCACCCTGAAGGTTGATCAGGTGCCGGGCGAGGAGGTCTTTCACGAGCAGGAGCTCTCCCGGCCGCCGATCGAAGCGTTGGAGGTTGACGGTGTCGCCCACCATCTCGACCCGGCCGGGACCGATCTCGGCGATGCGCTCGATGGGGACGAAGAGCGCCCGCCGGCCGATGCGGACGACCAGGCCGGAGAGGGGGGGGTGGGGGGTGTCGCCCAGTCGGACGATCAGGTCGTCGACCCGGCCCAGCCGGTCCGCGTCGCTGTCCACGAGCGCGCTCTTCACGATGGCTGACAGGTGAAGGATCTCGATGGCCATGCGTCGGTGCTCCTCGAGCAGCGGCGGTACCCGCGCTGCACACGCTACCTGCTGTGGGAATCGGGGTCCGGGCCGGGGGCGATCAGATCCGGGGCCCTCTCGTTTGCGCCCCGAGACCCATCCGGGGGAGGCTGATCCGCCATGGTCGCCATCATGGGAAACGGATTTGCCTAAGAACCCATGGACGCGACTGGTCGAGATCCGCCAGTCCTGGGAGCGCAGCAGGCAGATCAAGGTGCCGCCGGCGCGGCCGGCGAAGGTTCCGGATCCGGGGGGTCTGCGGATCGCCTACCTGGTCTATCGGGGTAATCCCCGTTGTGGCGGGCAGGGCGTCTACACCCGCCATCTGGCCCGGGAGCTGGTCGGCCTCGGTCACAGCGTGGAGGTGTTCGCCGGCCAGCCTTGGCCCGAGCTCGACGACGGGGTCGGTTTCACCCCGGTGCCGGGGCTCGACCTCTACCGGGACCCCGATCCCTTCCGGGTGCCGCATCCCCGGGAGTTCCGGAGTCGAGAGGACCTTCTCGAGTTCGCCGTCATGTGCACGGCCGGCTTTCCCGAACCCCGGACGTTCTCCCTCCGGGCCCGTCGTCTGCTGGCCGCCCGGCGCCACGACTTCGACATCGTCCACGACAACCAGTGCCTGGGGTCGGGGCTGCTCGGGATGATCGAGGACGGTTGGCCCCTGCTGACGACCCTGCACCACCCGATCACGGTGGATCGGGAGCTGGCCCTGTCCCATGCCGAGAACAGCTACCGGAGGATGACGCAGCGTCGGTGGTTCGGATTCCTGGGCATGCAGATCCGGGTGGCCCAGCAGCTGCCGCGCCTGGTGACCGTGTCCGAGTCCTCCAAGGTCGATATCGCCAAGCAGATGTCGGTCGATCCGCAGCGGATGACGGTGGTGCCCGTGGGCGTGGACCACACCGTCTTCCGACCCCGGCCCGAGCGGCCCCGGGCTCCGGGGCGGATCATGGTGACCTCCTCCAGCGACGTGCCCATGAAGGGTCTGGTACCTCTGCTCGAGGCGGTGGCCAAATTGCGCACCGAACGAGATGTCGAGCTGGTGGTGATCGGCCGGCCCACCGAGGGTGGCCGGGTGGCGCGGACCATCGAACGTCTCGGGTTGGCCCCGATCGTGCGGTGCGAGAGTGGGATCAGCGACGACGAGCTGGCCGGGCTCTACGCCGAGGCCCAGGTGGCCGTGGTGCCGTCGCTCTACGAGGGATTCTCCCTTCCGGCCATCGAAGCGATGGCCTGCGGGGTGCC
This sequence comes from Acidimicrobiales bacterium, assembly GCA_035535015.1. Classification (GTDB taxonomy): domain Bacteria; phylum Actinomycetota; class Acidimicrobiia; order Acidimicrobiales; family UBA8190; genus Palsa-661. Next base: position 68,849 of record DATLQU010000022.1, read on the forward strand.
TCTGTTGGCCACGACCGGGGGAGCGCTGCCCGAGGTGGTGGGCACCGACGGGGAGACGGGCCTGCTCGTGGCGCCCGACGATGCCGAGGCTCTGGCCTCGGGTATCCGGCGGATCATGGACGATCCCGAACTGGCCCGACGATTGGGCGAGGGGGGCCGGGCCCGGGTGCTCGGGCGCTTCACGTGGGAGGCGACGGCCCGCGGGACAGCCGAGCAGTACCGGGCCACCTTGGAGGACCACCGCTTGGGCCGGTCGGCGGCACCATCGTGCTGACCGTCGATTATGAGCGGCTCGGGGTGAGTCGGGGCGAGCGGCTGCTCGACCTCGGTTGTGGCTTCGGCCGCCACGCCTTCCAGGCTGTGCGGCTCGGCGCCCGGGTGGTGGCCTGCGACGCGGCCAACGACGAAGTCACCCAGGTGCGCAACACCATCGGGGCCATGGTCGACGCCGGCGAGGTGGGACGTGACGAGGAGGCCGGAGCCGTGCAGGGCAACGCACTCAGACTGCCGTTCGCCGACGGCAGCTTCGACCGGGTGATCGCCTCGGAGGTCCTCGAGCACATCCCCGACGACAACGCGGCGATGGCCGAGTTGTCGCGGGTGCTGCGACCGGGCGGGACGATGGCGGTGACGGTGCCGCGCTTCGGACCCGAGGCGGTGAACTGGGCGCTGTCGCACGAGTACCACGACGTGCCCGGCGGGCATGTGCGGATCTATCGACGCTCCACCCTGCTCGAACGGTTGCGCCGGGCCGGTCTGCGCCCGTTGGGCAGCCATCACGCCCACGCGCTGCATTCGCCGTACTGGTGGGTGCGCTGTCTGGTGGGACCCAAGCGCGACGACCATCTCGTGGTGAAGGCCTACCATCGTCTGCTCGTCTGGGACATCACGAGGGCTCCTCGGATCACCCGGACGGCGGAGCATCTGCTGAACCCCTTGCTCGGAAAGAGCCTCGTCGTCTACCTGGAGAAGCCGGCATGAATCCGATGCAGCGTTCGTCGACGGTTTCCGTCGGCGACACCGACGAGTCCCCGATGATCGGCCGCCCTCCGGCAGCCGTGCCCCTGCCCGCGGTTGAGGGCGTGATGAGCGCGTCCCAGGTGCAGGAGACGGCCGGCTCGATTGCCGAGGTCCAGCGCCACGACGGCATGATCCCCTGGTCCGACGGAGGTCACTGCGACCCGTGGAACCATGTCGAGGCGGCCATGGGCCTGACGGTGGGCGGATTCCACAAAGAAGCGCTCCTGGCCTACCAGTGGTTGGCCGACAGCCAGCTGCCCGACGGATCGTGGTTCAACTACTACCTTCCCGGCGTCGGGGTCAAAGACCCCCGGCTCGACACCAACGTGTGCGCCTACGTGGCCACCGGTGCCTGGCACCACTTCCGGGTGACCGATGACCTGTCCGTGCTCCAGGCGATGTGGCCGATGGTGGAGCGGGCCCTGATCTTCGTGCTGCGGTGGCAGAAGGACGACGGCAGCGTGCTGTGGTCGGTGGACCCCGACGGCCGGCCCGGGCGCTATCCGCTGTTGACCGGGTCCTCGTCGATCTACCACGCCTTGCGCTGCGGGGTGGCCTGTGCCGAAGCACTCGGCCAGGAGCGGCCCGACTGGGAACTGGCCGCCGGACGGCTGGCCCACGTGATCGCTCTCGTCCCCGACGCCTTCGAGCCCAAGGACGACTTCGCCATGGACTGGTACTACCCGGTTCTCTCCGGGGCGCTCGAAGGGGCGGCCGCCGCGGCCCGGATGCAATTGTGGTGGGAGACCTTCGTGATGCAAGGGCTCGGGGTGCGATGCGTATCGACCAACTCCTGGGTGACGGCGGCGGAGACGGCCGAATGCGTGCTCGCCCTCGACGCCGTGGGCCGGAGGTCCGACGCCCTCGATCTGTTCACCTGGGCCCAGGCCCACCGCTGCGAGGACGGGTCGTACTGGACCGGGATCGTCTACCCCGAAGAGGTGACATTCCCCCACGCCGAGAGGACCACCTACACCGCCGGTGCCATGATCCTGGCCGCCGACGCGCTGTCGGGGGCATCACCGGCGGCCGGTTTGTTCCGCGGCGAGTCGTTGCCGAGCGGACTGGACCTCACCGCACCGCGCCCGGAGCCGCGACGCGCCTGAGGATCCGCAGAGATCCGCATTCGCCGTCCTCCACGAATTCTCCTGAGCGGAGCGCCGCGGTCCACAGTTCGAAAGGTGGCCGGCCACCGTCGGCCGGGTCGGGGAAAACGTCGTGGATGGCCAGCCACCCGTCGGTGGCCACATGGGGTGCCCAACCGCGGAAGTCGGCCCAGGCCGGAACGGCTCCGTGGCCGCCGTCGATGAAGCAGAAGTCGAGGGGTGTGCGCCAGTGGGCGGCGATGGTGGGGGAGTCGCCCACCATGCCCACGACCGAGGCGCCGAGGCCGGCCCCGTCGACCGTCCGGCGCCAGAACGGCAGGGTGTCGATACGGCCGCTGGTGGCATCGACGACGGTGTCGTCGTGGTGGACCCAGCCGGACTGGTTCTCCTCCGAACCGTGATGGTGGTCGACGCTGAAGAGGACGGCCCCGGTCGCTTCCGCCGCCGCCCCGAGGTAGACCGTCGACTTACCGCACCAGGCGCCGATCTCCATCAGGGTGGCGGGCGTCGGGGCGGCCCGGCCGGCCCGTACGGCGGCGTCGCGCAGGGCCAAGCCCTCGGCGTCGGGCATGAAGCCTTTGGCCGCCCGGGCGAGGACCAGCAGAGCCTCGTCTCTCTCGGGACGGCTGGGACGTGGTGCCATCGATCTGTCGCTCCTCATCCTCGAGCTACTTGGACGGCGCTGTAGACGGCGAATCCGGCCAGGACGATACCGGCGATCTTGCGGATGACGTCGAGGGGCAGGACGCGCAAGAGGGCGCGTCCCCCCACGACGCCGATGCCCATGACGGCGACCAGGGCTGCCGCCGAACCGATGAAGACCGACCAGGGCTGGTGGTAATGGGCGGCGAGGTTGGCCGTCAGGATCTGGGTCAGGTCACCGAGCTCGGCCACCACGATGACACCCAGGGTGGCCAGGGCCACGTGGCGGTCGGTCATGACCACGGCCGCCTCCTTCTCACCCTCCTGGGCGGCCGTGGCTTCCCGGGTGAGCAGGAGATAGAGAGCACCGGCGGCGAAGAGAACGGCGACGGCCGTCTCGACGACCCGGTGGGGCAGGAGCTCGATGAGACGGCCGGCACCGACGGCGATGGCGCTGTTCACGACCATGGCCGTGGCCGCCCCGATGAAGACGGGCAGGGGCCGGTGCCGGCTGGCCAGGACAATGGTGGCGATCATCGTCTTGTCGGGCAACTCGGCCACGAAGATGATGCCGAAGCTGACGGCGATGACGGTGATGTCCATGGTGGCCGGCCCGAGGCGCCGGCTCAGGCGGAGAGGCGGGCGACAGCGGCGGTCAGAGTCGACGCCACCTCTGCGAGTCGGGCGACGAAGGCCTCGTTCACGCCGAGGCGCTCCATGGTTTGGTCGACCGAGCGTTGGCCGGTCGCAATGGGGTGGGAGGCGATGAAGTTCCGCACGTCATCGGCGACGGCGTGGTCCCGACAGAGCAGGCGGGCCCCGTCGAGCATGCGGGGGACGATGGTGTCCGGGAACCGGGCCAACACGTCGTCCCAGTTGTCTCTGAGGCGCACCCAGGTGGCGGGTCCGTGGTCACGGTGGGCCAGGAGCTGTTGGACGACGAACGGGGCGTTCTGGGTGCGGATCTCGGTGCGGGCCAGCTCGAACAGACGCGCCGCCAGCACCGGATCCCGGAAGGCGACCAGGCTGGAGAGGTAGCGGGACTCCTCTTGCGGTGTGGCCGGGTGGCGGTAGCGCTCGAGGAAGAGATCGAACTCGGCCGGACCACCGGCGCTGGCCGCCACGGTGACGATGGTCGGTGCCAGATCGGGATCGAGGGCGGGACCACCGTCGATGGCCGCCGCGTGGCGGGCCACGCATTGCTCTTTGATGGTCTGGTCCTCTCCCACCATCCCGAGGATGCCCACGACCTGGGCGCGCAGGGTAGCCGTCCGCTCGCTCTCTTTGTCGGCCGGAGTCCATCCGAGGCGGTTGAAGGGGACCCGGAACAGCGCCCGGGTGTAGTCGGCCACGACGGGACGGGTGGCGGCGTCGACGATGTGGTCGAGGAACCGCAGGGCCCCGCTGACGTGGCCCCAGACGTCGGGGTCCTCCTCGTCTCCCAAAGCCTCGGCCAGAAGGAGGAAGTCCCCGAGTTCGGCGCGCTGGGCGACGACGGCCGCCCACGTGTCGCCGAGGAGCATGAATCGTTCGAGAGGATCGAACGACCCGATACGGCCGGCCAGTCTCCGGAGGTGATCGGCCGGGTAGTGGACCCGGTAGAAGCCCGAGGCGCCGGCGTTCACGATGACCACGTCGTCGACGCTGCCCCCGAGGTCGACCGTCTGAGGAGCCGAACCGAGCAGAAGCCGGGACTCGGCACCGGCGGTGGAGCGCAGGAGGACGGGGATCTTCCAGTTCGAGCCGATGGCACTCGGGCCGGTGGGGGGGGCGAAGGAAAAGGGTTCCTGGGTCAGGGTGAGAGCACCGGGACCGTCGGCGGGGGCGGCCGAGACGAGGGGAAACCCTCCCTGGAGGATCCAGGTGTCCATGACGTCGCGAACAGGCTCCCCCGAGGCGGACTCGATGGCGTCCCAGAGGTCGGCCGTCTCGGTGTTGGCGAAGCGATGGGACTCGAGGTAGGTCCGGATGCCGGCGCGGAAGGTTTCGGCTCCCAGGTACCGCTCGAGCATGCGCAGAACGCTGGCGCCCTTCTGATACGTGAGGACATCGAACATGCCCTGGGCCTCTTCGGGGGGTCCCACGGGGTATTCCACCGGCCGCGTGGCGTGAAGGGAATCGGTGGCCATGGCCATCTCGCGTTCCATGCCGAAGGTGACCCAACGCTTCCATTCGGGACGGAAATCGTCAGCGCAGAGGAGCTCCATCAAGGTGGCGAAGGCCTCGTTCAACCAGATGCCGTTCCACCACTTCATGGTGACGAGGTCGCCGAACCACATGTGGGCGATCTCATGGGCGATGACATCGTCGATCCGCTCGAGCTCGAGTCGTGAGGCGCGCTCCGGGTCGACGAGGAGAAGCGCCTCCCGGAAGGTCACGCACCCCAGGTTCTCCATGGCCCCGAAGGCGAAGTCGGGAATGGCGAGGAGATCGAGCTTTTCGGACGGGTAGTCGATGCCGAACCAGGTGGTGAAGAATTGCAGTGCGTGCGACGCCGCCTCGAGGGCGAATCCGGTCAAGTCCTCCTTGCCCGGGACATGCACGATGCGGACCGGAACCCCGTCCACGTCGACCGGGTCCGTGGCCACCAGGTTGCCCACGACGAAGGCGACGAGGTAGGTGGACATGACCATGGTGTCGGCGAAACGCAGGCGGCGGCCGCCGTCGGGAAGAGGGACCTCGGACTCCTCGGCCGCGTTGGAGAAAGCGGCGAGACCGGCGGGGACGTCGAGGGTGATGGCGAAGACGGCTTTGCGGTCGGGTTCGTCGAAGCAGGGGAATGCCCGGCGGGCGTCGGTGGCCTCGAATTGGGTGGTGGCCAGAGTGTGGGTGACGCCCTCGGGATCGGCGTACGTCGACCGGTAGAAGCCGTGGAGCTTGTCGTTCAGGATCCCGGTGAAGGCGATGGCGACGGTGAGGGGTCCCGGACCCACCGGGGCCGGCAGCGAGAGCACGATCCGCTCCGACGTCTCGTCCACCGAGGCGGTGGCCGTTGTGGTCGATCCGTCGACGACCACCTCGGCCGAGGTGACGGCCAGTTCGGCGCCGTGAAGGACGATGGAGGCGACCGGTTCGTGGGCGGTGGCCTCGATACGGACGTCACCGTCGAACGTGGCCGCCTCCAGGTCGGGAGCCAGGCGCAGCTGGTAGCGGTGGGGTTCCACCGTGTACGGCAGCCGGTGGGCGGCGGAGGGATCGGTCCCGGTGGAGGCCCTGGTGTCGGTCATCGGGTGCACGCTACCAACGGCCTCCGGCGCGGCCGCACCGCCGGTGACGGGCCGCGGCCCCGGGCGCAGTAGGTTCCGGTTCCGTGCCCGACATCGATTCCCCATCCACCACCCCGACCCCCGACGGCCGTCGTCTCGATGTCGTCGCCGTGGGCAACGCCTTGGTCGACGTGCTGGCCCGTACCACGGACGCCGAGATCGATCGTCTCGGGCTGGTCAAGGGGAGCATGGCGCTCATCGACCTGGTGCAGTCCCAGTCGGTCTATGCCGCCATGGGTTCCACCGTCGAGGCGTCGGGAGGATCAGCCGCCAATACCGCCGCCGGCGTCGCCGCCCTGGGCGGGAAGGCGGGATACATCGGAAAGGTGGCCGACGATCAGCTCGGGGGTGTCTTCCGGCACGACATCACGGCCACGGGTGTAGAGCTGGGCCGGATGTCCCCGCCGGCGCCGTCAGAGGAACCGGGTGACGAACGGGCCACCGGTCACTGCCTGATCCTCGTCTCCGAGGACGGTGAGAGGACGATGGCCACCCATCTCGGGGTGGCCGGGACCCTCGGACCCGAGGACCTCGACGAGGATCTGTTGGGTCGGAGCCAGATCGTGTACCTCGAGGGGTACATGTGGGACCAGGCTCCGGCCAAGCTGGCTTTGCGCCGGGCCATGGAGGTGGCGCACAGTTCCGACGCCCTGGTGGCCCTCACATTGTCCGACTCCTTCTGCGTGACACGGCATCGCCGGGAGTTTCTCGATCTGCTCCACGGCGAGATCGACGTCCTTTTCGCCAACGAGGAGGAGGTCACCCTTCTCTTCGACGCCTCCAACTTTGACGCGGCGGTGGCGGCCGTCGAAGAGACGGGCGTTCTCGGCGCCTTGACCCGGGGTGCCGCCGGTTCGGTGGTGGTGGCGGCTTCGGGTCCGCTGGCCGTGGGCGCCGAGCCCGTCGAACACGTCATCGACACCACCGGAGCGGGCGACCTCTACGCCGCCGGCTTTCTCCACGGACTCACCCAGGGCTTCGAGCCCGAGCGGTGCGCCCGGTTGGGCGGAGTGTGCGCCGGCGAGGTGATCTCCCACTTCGGGGCCCGGCCCCAGGCCGACCTGAGGAAGTTGGCGCTCGCCGCCGACCTGTCCTGACGGTCCGACGGCGCCCGTCAGGGACCGTCGTCGCCGGCGACCGGGGGATCAGGAGGCAGGTAGGCCAGTCGCAGGTCGCCCAGGCGGACGAGGACCGAGGCCACCCAGCGGGCCAGTTGGCCGGCCGGGCCGGCCAGACTGGAGCTGTCCTCCAGGGCTGCTTCGTCGAGACGGATGGTCCCCTGGTAGGAGGTCTCCACGGCGAAGCGGGGTCCGGGTTCGCCGGGCTCGTGGACCTGCTCGACGACGGGAGCGGCCCGCACCAGGGTGTCGGTGCCGATGGCCGGGCTCTCCTCGGGCAGGCAGGCCAGGACGACGTCGAGGTCGGGCATGACCGAGAGGCGTTGCAGGCGAAGGGTGATCTCCACCACCACCTCGGGGAGATCTTCCGGTGGTTCTCCGATCGACCACGATCGGTAGGCACTCTGGCTCCAGGTGGGCCAGTCCACCGAGACGTCGGCTCTCACACGTGGAGGCTTTTCTTCTCCGGGGAGCGAGTACGACGTCTCCCAGGAGACGTCGCCCAGGAAGACGTCGACCTGAAAGCGCTCTTCCACGGCCTGCCGTTGAAGGAGGGCGTCCTCCAGAGCGTGGCGCGTCTGGGTGATGACGTCCACCAGGATGTGGTCGAGCACCTCGGGAGGCTACCTTTGCCGACGTGTCCCCTGTGTCCACCAATCCGTGGCTCGGGCGTCGCGTGATCTCCTACGCCCATCAGGGTGGCGCCTGGGAGGCTCCCTCCTCCACGCTCTTCGCCGTCCGCCGCGCCCTCGATCTGGGTGCAACAGGCATCGAGCTCGATGTGCACGCCACCGCCGACGGATATCTGGTGGTGAGCCATGACGGCACCGTGGACCGGACGACCAATGGACAAGGTTCCATTCACAGCCTGTCTCTGGCCGACGTACGGGCGCTCGACAACGCGTACTGGTTCGCCCCCGGCGCCGACGTCAGCCCCGGCCTCGACGCCGGCGCGTACCCCTACCGGGGCCGGGCACCGGACGATCGGGAATTCGGCATCGCCACCCTCGACGAGGTACTGGGTCTTCTGGACGACCATCCCGGGGTGGCGCTCAATCTCGATATCAAAGCCACGGCACCGGCGGTCGAGCCCTACGAAGAGCGGCTGGCGGCCACGCTGGCCGGTCACGATCACGGTGACCGGGTCATCGTGGCGTCATTCCTCGACGTCGCCTCGGAGGCGTTCCGCGGCTACGCACCGGAGATGGCCACCTCGGCGGGAACCCTGACCGTGGCCGACTTCTGGAGAGCCTTGGCCGACGGCAGGCAACCGCCGGCTTTGGGGCACGTCGCCCTGCAGGTGCCGGCGGTCTACGGGGACCAGGTCCTGGTGGACGAGCGGTTCGTCACCGCCGCCCACGAGCAGGGGCTGGCCGTCCACGTGTGGACGATCAACGAGGAGTCAGAGATGGGGCGACTGCTCGATCTGGGCGTGGACGGGATCATCTCCGACCTGCCCACGACCCTGGTGGCGCTTCTGGAGCAGAGGGACCTGGCCTGGCGTCCCTGAGACGGGGCTCGGGACTAGCCCCGACCGGCGTTGGGTCGCTTGCCGTGATTGGCCTTCTTCTTGGCGCGGATCTTGAGCTTGTTGGTCCGTTTCGACATGGCTTGCCAGGTTACTGCGCTCCGGGGCGGACCGGCGACGGGGGCGGAGGCCGGGCGCGAGCGGGCGAGTAGCGTTACCCGCCGATGGAGCGTCTCGGTCTGGTGGGTCTGCCCAATGCCGGTAAGACGTCGTTGTTCAATGCCCTGACCGGGGCGAACGCCGCCGTCGCTCCCCATCCCTTCACCACCACCGAGTCCACGGTCTCCATCGCCCCCCTTCCGGACTCCCGGCTCGACGCCCTGGCGGCGATGAGCGCCAGCAAGAAGATCGTCCATGCCGGGATGGAAGTGGTCGACATCGCCGGACTGGTGCCGGGTGCTTCCACGGGGGAGGGACTCGGGAACCGCTTCCTGGCCGGCATCCGAGAGGTGGATGCCCTGTGCCTGGTCCTGCGGGCCTTCGTGAGCGACGAGGCGCCCGGTGATACCGACCCGGTGGAGGCGCTGGCCACGTTGGAGCTCGAGCTCGTGTTGGCCGATGTGGGGACGATCGAGTCCCAGATCGACAAACGCCGGAAGGCGGCCCGGATCGACAAGAGCCTGGGCGCCGAGGTGGCGGCCATGGAGGCAGCCCACGACGTTTTGTCCGGAGGCGTGCCGCTGTACCGATCGGGGTTCGATCCCGAGAAGAGGGCGTTGCTGCGGAACTTCTTTCTCCTGACCGACAAGTCCGTCTTGGCCGTCGTGAACCTCGGTGAGGAGCAACTGGAGAAGGCGGACGCGGTGGTCGGCCCCGTGGTCGAAGAGCTCGGTGGTCACGGCGAAGTGCTCGGCGTCTGCGTCCAGCTCGAGGCGGAAACGGCCCAGTTGCCCTCGGACCAGCGCACCGAACTGCTCGAGGGGCTCGGCCTCGGCGAAGGAGCCCTTCCCCGCGTGGCCCGGGGGGCGTACCACCTGCTCGGCCGGCGGACATTCCTGACCACGGGAGACAAGGAATCGCGTGCTTGGAGCTTCCGGTCCGGAGCCACGGCGCCGGAATGTGCCGGGGTGATCCATTCCGATCTGCAGCGAGGATTCATCCGGGCCGAGGTCATCCACTGGGACGAGCTCCTGGAGCTCGGGTCATGGGCCAAGGCCAAGGCGGCCGGCAGGATCCGGCTCGAAGGGAAGGACTACCACGTGGCCGACGGCGACGTGCTCGAGATCCGGTTCAACGTCTGAGAGCGGTGGACCGTCGGTGACAGCCACAAAAAGAGCGACGACCACGGCAACAGCGGCGGCGATGACCTGGCGTGCGGACGATGTGGCTGCTGCGTGACGGCGAAGTGCTCGCCGCGGCTGAGATGGCTGATTCACTGGTCTCACGCAACCGCGGCCTGCTCGGGAAGCAGAGCTACGAAGGTGCCTTCCTCATTCCCCACACGAGCGGGGCGCTGCATGCCTTCGGGATGCGCTTCGCTCTCGATGTCGCCTTTCTCGACAAGGACCTGGCTGTGGTCGACATCGTTCAGCTCGCCCCCTGGCGGGTGACGCGACCCCGGCGGAGGTGCCGGACCGTGCTCGAAGCCCAATCCGGAGCCTTTGAGCGTTGGCGCCTGCACCCGGGAGACCGGCTCGAGTTGCACGACAGCCGGTGATAGGAACCGACGTCGCCGCTGATGGTTCCCGCCGAGCCGACGGTCGCCTGGTGATCGTGTCCACGCCCATCGGAAATCTCGGTGATCTGTCGCACCGGGCCGTCGACGTCCTGGGTCGGGCCGACCTGTTGTGCTGCGAGGACACCCGACACAGCCGGGCGCTTCTCACCCACGCCGGCATCACCGGCCGCCGCCTGCTCTCCCTGCACGCCCGCAACGAAGCGCAGCGCATTCCCGAAGTGCTCAGTCATCTGAATGCGGGGAAGACGGTGGCGCTCGTGAGTGATGCCGGCACGCCGAGCGTGTCGGACCCCGGGGCTCGCCTGGTGGCGGCCGCCGCCGCTGCCGGTATCGAGGTGACCGCCGTCCCCGGACCGAGCGCGGTGCTCGCCGCGCTGGTGGTCAGCGGATTGCCGACGGCCCGCTTCTGCTTCGAAGGTTTCTTGGCCCGCCGGGGCGCTGAACGCCGTCGCCGGCTCGAGGCCCTGGCCGGGGAGGAACGGACCGTGGTGATCTACGAGGCTCCCGGCCGGTTGGCGGCCACCCTGGCCGATCTCGCCGTCACCTGCGGACCGGAACGCGCCGTGGCCGTGGCCCGCGAGCTGACCAAACTGCACGAGGAGATCTGGCGGGGCAGTCTGGAGGACGCGGCACGGGAATTCGGCTCTCGGGAAGTCCGCGGCGAGGTGGTCATCGTCCTCGGCGGCGCCGCGGCCGCCGCCCCGGCAAGCGAGGCCGACGTCGTGGCGGCGTTGCGTCGTCACGTCGACGGGGGCGCCAGTTGGCGCGACGCCGCCAGCGCGGTGGCGCAGGAGCTGGGGGTGTCACGTCGTGAGGTCTATGCCCATGGCCTGGCGTTGCGGCGCCGCGACGAGGACCCCGGACGGGGCTCCGACGGTGCAATGTCCGGGGACGACTGATCGGTGAGCACAGTGACGACCGTGGGTCGGGCGGAGTCGCCCCCGACGGCCCCCGAAAGGAGCGTCACCTGTCGCTGTTCGGTCGGGACGAGACGCAGGCACCGCCGGTGGAAGCGAGAGACACCCGGGAAGGCTCGGCCTTCGCCGTTCTCGCCGCGGGCTGCTTCGGGGCAGTGGAGGAATTCGCTCGGGCCATTCCCGGTGTGGTCGATGCCGTCTCCGGGTACACCGGGGGTTCTCAGGATGACCCGAGCTACGAGCAGGAGTGCTCGGGGAGGACGGGCCATGCCGAGGCCGTCCTCGTGACCTTCGATCCGAAGGTCATCTCCTACGACCGATTGCTGGAGGAGTTCTGGCGGCATCACGATCCGACCACGCCGAACCGGCAGGGTCCCGAGGTGGGGAGCCGGTACCGCTCGGCCGTGTTCGTCCACGGTGCCGAGCAGGAAAGGATCACCCGGGAGTCGCTCCAGACTTTCCAGGACCGCTTCTCCCGACCCATCGTGACCGAGGCGTCCACGTTCTGACCGGCCGAGGCATATCACCAGCGCTACGTCGAGCGCACCGGGCACGGAGGGTGCCACCCCGCCAGCTGGTAGGCGGCACCCGGCGGTGCGTGGTCGGGAGGTGGGGGCCTGGTCGGGAGGTGGGGGCGCGGTCGGTACGCTACGGCCGTGCCCCCGTTCTACGTGACCACGCCCATTTACTACGTGAACGACGTTCCCCATATCGGGCACGCCTATGCCACCGTGATCGCCGACGCCCTGGCCCGCTGGCACCGGCTGGTCGGCGACGACGTCTTCTTCCTCACCGGCACCGACGAACACGGGGACAAGATCGCCCGGGCGGCGGCGGCCAACGGCGCCAGTCCGCAGGAGTGGGTGGACCGCACCTCCGAGCGCTTCGTCGAGGCCTGGGCCACGCTGAACATTTCCAACGACGACTTCATCCGCACCACTGAACCCCGGCACCACCGGGCCGTCCGCCACTTTCTGCAGAAGATCCACGACAACGGCTACACGGAGCTCGGGGTCTACCAAGGTCTCTACTGCGTCTCGTGCGAGGACTACAAGAAGGAGTCCGACCTCGCCGACGGCCTGTGCGCCATCCACATGCGCCCCGTCGAATTGCTGGAGGAGGAGAACTACTTCTTCAAGCTGAGCGCTTTCGGTGACCGTCTGCTCCAGTGGTACGACGATCACCCCGAGGCCGTCCAACCGAGCGTCAAGCGCAACGAAGCACTCGGGATCATCAAGGCCGGTCTCGAGGACATCTCCATCACCCGGACCTCGACCACCTGGGGGGTCGAGGTCCCCTGGGACCCGGCCCACGTCTTCTACGTCTGGTACGACGCTCTGATCAATTACCTGACCGCCATCGGCTACGGCGAGGACCAGGAGCGCTTCGACTTCTGGTGGCCGGCCGTGCACCACGTGCTCGGCAAGGACATCATCCGCTTCCACTGCGTCTGGTGGCCGGCCATGTGCATGGCCGCCGGTATCGATCCGCCCGCCCACTTCTTCATATCGGGTTGGTTGCTCGTTTCCGGGGAGAAAATGGCCAAATCGGGCGGGAACCAAGTCAGCCCGGCCGACATGGTGGCCGACTACGGCGTGGACGCCTTCCGGTACCACCTGCTGCGCGACACACCGCTCGGAAGCGACGGCGACTTCTCCTTCGAGGGTGTCACGGCCCGCTACAACTCCGATCTGGCCAACAATCTGGGCAACCTGATGGCGCGCGTCTGCACCGTGGTCGGCTCCAAGTGCGGCGGCGTGGGGCCGGCCCCCGACCTGTCCAGCCGTCTGTCGGCCGTCGCCGCCGAGGTCCTCGTCGACACCACCGCGGCTTGGAGCAACGGCCAACCCCACAGCGCGCTGGAGGCGACCTGGCGGTTGATCCGCGAGACCAACGCCGAACTCGAGACGTCGGAACCATGGAAGTCCGAACCGGGTCCCGCCGTCGACGCCGTGCTCGGCAGCGCGCTGGAGGCGTTACGCATCGTGGCCCTGCTGGCCTGGCCGGCCATGCCGGGGACGAGCGCGGAGATATGGCGCCGGCTGGGACTCACCGGTGATCCGGCCCAGGGCCGGGTGCCGCGGGACGCGGCATGGGGCGGTTACCCCGGAGGCCTGACGGTCGAGCGCGGTACGCCGCTGTTCCCCCGACGCAAGCAATGACGTCGGCCGGCGGATCCGGTGCGCCGACCGACGGCGGGCGCTGGGTCGACTCCCACTGCCATCTTCAAGACACCTACCGACCGGGCGACGTCGACGCCCTGCACGTGGTGGTCGAGGCGGCCGAGGCCGGGGTCGTCGGGCTCGTCTGTGTCGGCACCGACGCCCACACCTCGCGCCAGGCCGTGGCCTTCGTCGACGAGGTCCGGGCTGCCTGTCGGTCGGGTCTGCCGGCGGTACCGGGGGACTTCGGGGCCTGGGCCACCGTGGGGCTCCACCCCCACGACGCCTCGAACGGCCTGGCCGAAGTCGAAACGGTGCTCGAGGACGCGCTGGCCCGGAACCCGGGCGTGGTGGTGGGGGTGGGGGAGTGCGGACTCGACTACCACTACGACCACTCGCCCCGGTCGGCGCAGAGGGAGATGTTCGCCGCCCAGGTGGCGTTGGCCGACCGCCTGGCGCTCACTCTGGTTGTGCACACGCGCGACGCCTGGGCCGACACCCTCGACATCCTGCGTGGCGAGCAGAGACCTGACCGCATCGTGTTGCACTGTTTCACCGGCGGACCCGAGGAGGCTCGTCGCTGTCTCGATCTCGGTGCCTTTCTGTCGTTCTCGGGGATCGTCACGTTCAAGAGTGCCGATGACGTGCGCGCCGCCGCTGCGTTGTGTCCTATCGACCGGCTTCTGGTGGAGACCGATGCGCCGTTCCTGGCGCCGGTGCCGCACCGCGGTGAGAGCAACCGTCCCGCGCTCGTGCCGGTGGTGGGTGACGCGGTGGCGGCGGTGAAGTCGATGGCGACCGAAGATCTCGCCGCCTCCTCGAGAGCCGCCGCCCTGCGCGCCTTCGCCGTGTCCTGACGACGATTGAAGATTGCCGGACGCGAGCCTCGTCAACGCCGGACAAGGGTACGGCGACGGCAGTATCACGGCTTGGCGACTTGTCAAGGGAGAGGACGCGCCGGCATCGGATCGCTTTCGTCGCTTCGGCGGTCGCGAGACGCGCCGGTGTTTCGTGAGTATTTCAAGCCTCAGGGTGGTCAATTCCCTCATACTCTCCAGGGTTTTCCACAACCCGCCGCCGCCCCCCTCTCAGGGCAGGTGGCGGTGTTACCACCCTCTGCAGCATGGCGGTGCCCATCTGCAATTGCGAGTGTCGCTATCTCGAATTCAGGCGACGGCATCTCCGCGTTTCGACTTGAAGGGCCCGCAACGGTCCCCTAGCTTCGTCGTCAATCCCGACGCAGTTGACCTGTCCGCAGAGGAAGGGTGGAGTTCTGAGGACACAAAGCGCCGGGAGGTTGCGGCCCACCGTCCGCCTAGGGTTCTGTCTCGCTCTAGGGGTGGCACCGCTCCTCCTGTTAGCGACCCCGGGTCGAGCTTCGCCTCGATCAATCGGTGCCCGGCAGCACAATGTCGGTGCGACCGTTTCTTCGCGCCATGGAGCGCGAGGAGTGGTGGCGCGCCTGGCGTCGAGCTGGACGGTTCCCATCGCCCTGGCGGCTGAGCACAGCACGACGACCACCTCCACGGCCACGACCACCACGACCACGACCACTGCGGTGGTCGTCACCGCGGCGGCGTTACGCCAGGTTCCGGCTTCTCCTCCCACCACGACCACGACCACGACCACCACGACCACCACGACCACGACCACCACCACCGCACCTCCTGCCCCAGAGCACATGGTGACCGGGGAGGCGTCGTGGTACGGGGCACGGACGGGAACGTGCGCCAGCCCCTTTCTGTCTTTCGGGACCATCGTGACGGTCACCGACGTGTCGTCCGGTGGATCGATCCGGTGCACGGTCGAGGACCGCCAAGCCAGAAACCCGGGTCGGGTGATCGATCTCTCTTATGACGCGTTCGCCCAGTTGGCCAGCCCGGCCACCGGGCTGATCGAGGTCCGCGTGAGCTGGTGAGATGCCGGTGCCGCCGGGGCGGCACCATGGTGGGGTGACTCTCAGCCGGCACGACGTCCAGGAGATGATCGCCGCCGCCGATCTCCGGCCCAGCCGGGCCCTGGGCCAGAACTTCGTCGTCGATCCGAACACGGTCCGACGGGTGGCCCGTCTGGCCGAGCTCGAGGATGGCCAACGGGTCGTCGAGATCGGCGCCGGCATCGGTGCTCTCACCCTCGCCCTGGTGGACGCCGGAGCGACGGTGGTGGCGGTCGAGGTCGATCGCCACCTGCTTCGCATCCTCCGGGATCAGGTGGAGCACAGAGGTGTCCGCGTCGTGCACGACGACGCGCTCACCCTCGACTGGACGGCGCTGCTCGGGCCCGACATCGGATCGGCGGTGGGCGGGATCGGAGGTCCGTGGGCCCTCGTCGCCAACCTGCCGTACAACGTGGCCGTCCCTGTGATCGTGCGCGTTCTGGACGAGGCGCCGCAGGTGTCGTCGATGCTGGTGATGGTGCAGCGGGAGGTGGGCGAGCGACTGGCGGCCCAACCGGGCACAAAGGCGTACGGTGCCGTGTCGGTCAAAATCGCGTACCACGCCACAGCCCGCGTGGTGGGACGGGTTCCGGCCGCCGTGTTCGTCCCCCGACCGCGCGTCGAGTCGGTTCTCGTCCGCATTGTCCGTCGCCCGGCGGTGGCCGTCGACCCGGCAGTGGCCCCCGCCGACCGACTGTTCACCGTGGTGCGCGCCGGTTTCGCCCACCGACGCAAGATGTTGCGCCGCGCTCTCGCCGGTGTGGTCGAGCCCGCCGCCTTCACCGCCGCAGCGATCAACCCCGAGGCGCGCGCCGAAGAGCTCTCCGTCGACGACTGGGGAAGACTGGTGGCGTGCGAGAAGGATCGGGACAGCCGGTGACGACAGCGACGCCGGTGACCCTGTCGGCTCCGGCCAAGCTGACTCTGTCGTTGCGGGTGACCGGCCGACGCTCTGACGGGTACCACCTGCTCGACGCCGAGATGGTGGCGGTCGATCTGGCCGACTCGCTGACCTTCGGCCCCGGCGAAGGCCTGACCGTGGTGGACGAGCTGCCGGGCACGGCCGGCATCGCCTGCGTGGCGTCCGGCCCCGACAACCTGGTGGTCCGGGCGCTCACCCTCCTCGACCGCCGGGCCGCCGTGCGGTTGGTGAAGCGCATCCCCGCCGGCGCCGGTCTCGGGGGTGGCTCGGCCGACGCCGCCGCCGTCCTGCGCTGGGCGGGGGTCGATGATCCCGCCCTCGCCGTCCGCCTGGGCGCCGACGTCTCTTTCTGCGTCCGCGGCGGCCGGGCCCGGGTCACCGGGGTGGGCGAGAAGATCGAACCCCTCCCCTTCGAGGCCCGCCGCTTCGTGCTGTTGCTCCCGCCCCTGAGCGTCAGCACGGCCGCCGTCTACCGCGCCTGGGACGAGAATCCCTCCTCGCTGTCGGCCGAGGCCGCCGGCGACGGCAACGACCTCGAGGAGGCGGCGCTGGCGGTGGCTCCTGGCCTGGCGCGGTGGCGCGACCGGCTGGCCGACGTGAGCGGGCAACGGCCACGACTGGCGGGGAGCGGATCGACGTGGTTCGTCGAGGGCGATCCGGCGGAGAGGGAACTGAAGGGTCGAGAGTTCCTCGACCTCGACGGCGAGCGGGCGGCCCTGCGGATGGTCGGGACGATCCCGCCTTTTCCCCACGAGAGCGCCTGACTACTTGCCGGCGGCCCTCCGCTGCCAGCGGGTGGCCTTCAACATCTTCTTGTGCTTCTTCTTGCGCATGCGCTTGCGGCGCTTCTTGATGAGCGATCCCATGGGTGGGCGAAGGTTAGCGCGGTCTCCGGGTCGGGCCGCCGGTAGCCTTCTGCCCCACGTCGCCCAGCGAGGAGGGAGGAGGCGTCATGGGCCACCGTCTGGTTGCCATCGATCACGTGCAGCTGGCCATGCCGCCGGGGGCCGAAGAGCTGGCCACAGCCTTCTACGAGGGCCTGCTCGGCCTGGAGCGTCGTCCCAAGCCGCCGATCCTGGCGGCGCGCGGTGGGTGTTGGTTCTCGAACGCCGACGTGGTCGTCCATTTGGGCGTGGAGCGGGAGTTCCGGCCCGCCCGCAAGGCCCACCCGGCCCTTGTGGTCGAGGGATTCGACGCTCTGTGCGCCGAGCTCGAAGCCCATGGCCACCCGGTCCGTCCCGACCACGACCTGCCCGGCGTTCGGCGCAGCTATGTCGACGATCCCTTCGGGAACCGGATCGAGCTCATCGAGGCATGAGCGGTCGGCGAGAATGATGTCCGGGCATGATGCCCGGTGGCGGCGCCGCTGAGCGCCGCCCACGCGATGGCGGGTAGTTCAATCGGCAGAACGCCGGCCTTTGGAGCCGGATGTTGGAGGTTCGAGCCCTCCCCCGCCAGCCAGGCCGTCGAGGACGGGGTGCCGGGAGGCCCCGGCCCCCGGCCCTGTCCGGTGGCCTGTCGGGGGGTCGGGCGGGAGCTGCTCAGTTGGTGAAGGCGTGCAGACCGTCGGGTACGAAATCAGGAGCCCTGATGAGCCGGTTGCGCATCACTTCGTCGCAGTGGCGGCAGCGGGTTCCCCTCGGTGTCACCCGGCAGGCCATGATCCCGGCCAGGTGGGGAACGTCGTATCCGCTGCAGGTCCCGCCATCGAGCTCCTCGGAGCAGTAGGCGACCTCACCGTCACGATGAAGAACGAGACATCCATTACACATTGGCCCAGAATCCTTTCCGGTGGCCTGAGGGACATCACCCTGCGTGCCTTCTCATAATCGGCCGGTCCCTCCGATCGGTGGAGCAAGCGATGCACAACGGATGCCCACTGTCAGTGCGAATTTCACACTCTCACCACGGAGTGCGGTCATATGTCGATTTTGTGACGCGAAGTTCCACACTGAGTGCTCAGAAGGGGAGTGACGGTCGTGGCTTTCTGTCGGGGTGGCCGGCTCCTCACGGGAAGGTCGTGGGCACCCCACCGGCCCATCACCAGCCGGGTAACCACGAAGGGTGGGAAACCTGGTGGGCAGGAAAGCGCAGTGACGATTCCGGCGCCCAGACCCGCCAGGGGCGGTCGTCGGTTCGGCGCCGGGAGGCGCCGGCTCTCAGTGCTGAGGTGTGCTGACGGGCACCTGGGTGCAGCGGGGACAGGAGTGGCGGGCCACCAGCCGGTGGGCGAAGAAGCCCCCTCGGTGGGGATGGTCCTCTCCGGGACAGGGCCGCCCGGCGGTCTCCTCGGTGCAGTACGCAACGGTGCCGTCACGATGCACCACCAGCTGTCCGAGACAGCTCTTCATCTCCCCCACCTCACCGTTCTTGGCTGGATACTCCGCCTGCGGAAGACCCGTCCGTGGGTTCTTCCGTCCCCGATCACCAGGGGAGGTCTCTGGCCGGTCTATCGGCACCACCTGGGGGCTTCTTGAGGAATTTCGCAACACATTCCCAATTTCGTCTCCGGTCACCGGAAATCGCGTGATGCAGGCAGGGGGGCCGACCCGAGATCGAGCCGGGAGATCTTCTCCGCCACCACGCTGACCACGCCGTCCACCCGCTCGAGCCGGCCCCGTACCAGCAGGGCGGGGGAGCGCCGGGCGGCGTCCCGCCAGCGCAGCCAGGCTCCCGGCGAGCAGATCACGTTCACCATGCCGGTCTCGTCCTCCAGGTTGAGAAAGACGGTCCCCCTGGCGCTTTCGGGGTGCTGGCGGTGGGTGACCACCCCGCCCACGAGCACCTTGCCCTCCGTCTCGGCCCCGAGCAGCCTCCCGGCGGGGATCACCCCCAGGGCGTCGAGCCGGGGCCGGGCCAGCTCGACGGCGCCGGCGCCCACGGTCAGCCCGGTGGCCCACATGTCGGCCGCCACTTCCTCGAGGGGGTCCAGGTCGGGGAGCACGGGGGCGTCCTCCCCGGTCACCAGGCCGGGCAGTCGGTCGGGTGTGGCCTGGGCGACCGGTCCGGCGGCCCACAGGGCGTGGCGCCGGCCGCCGCCGCGCTCCCCGGCCGGCACCGTGCTCGCTTCCCCGGGAGGGAGTCCCTCCAGGGCGCCGGCGGTGGCCAGCGCTTCCAGCTGGGCCCGTCCGACCCCGCCCCGCCGGACCAGATCCTCCATCGAGGCATAGGGCCGCTGGCCGGCCACCCGCTCGGCCACCTCGGTGCCGAGCCCCCGGACCGCCCCGATCCCCAGCCGGATCTCGGGCTGCCGTCCCGGGGAGCCCACGGGACCCCCGTCGGGACCCGGCACCCCCCAGTCGAGGGTGGCCTCGGCGCCCGACCGGTCGACGTGGGGGCGGTGCACGACCACCCCGTGCCGCCGGCCGTCGGCCACCAGGGACTGGGGGGACCAGAACCCCATGGGCTGGGCGTTCAGCAGTGCGGCGCAGAAGGCGGCGGGGTAGTGGAGCTTCAACCAGGCGCTCGAGTAGACGAGGTAGGCGAAGGACACGGCATGGCTCTCGGGGAAGCCGAAGCTGGCGAAGGCGGCCAGCTTGGCCACGATCTCGTCGGCCACCTCGCCGGTGATGCCCCGGTCGGCCATCCCGGCGTAGAGCCGGTCGCGCAGCCGCGTCATCCGGGCCCCGGACCGCTTCGCCCCCATGGCCTGTCGCAGCTCGTCGGCCTCCGCCGCGCTGAAACCGGCGGCGTCGATGGCGATCTGCATGAGCTGCTCCTGGAACAGCGGTACCCCGAGCGTCTTGGCCAGGGCCCTCTCGAGCAGGGGGTGGGGAGGTGTCGGCTCCTCGAGGCCCTGCCGCCGCCGGATGTAGGGATGGACGGACCCCCCCTGGATGGGTCCGGGCCGGATGATGGCCACCTCGATCACCAGGTCGGAGAAGCACCGGGGCCGGATCCGCGGGAGCGTGGCCATCTGGGCCCGGCTCTCCACCTGGAACACCCCCACGGTGTCGGCCCGGCAGAGCATGTCGTAGACGGCGTCCTCCTGGGGCACCATGGCCAGGTCCACCACCACCCCGTGGGCGTCGTGGATCAGGTCCACCGCCCGGTGCAGGGCGTCGAGCATCCCCAGCCCGAGCAGGTCGAACTTGACCAGGCCCACCGTGGCGCAGTCGTCTTTGTCCCACTGCAGGGCCGTCCGTCCCGGGTGCCGGGCCCACTCCACCGGGCAGACCTCGACCACCGGCCGGTCACAGATGACCATCCCCCCGGAGTGCAGCCCCAGATGCCGGGGGAAGTCGAGGACCTGCCCGGCCAGCGCAGCCACGGCGGCCGGCAGGGGGCCGCCCCGGTCGAGCGCTTCGCCGTTGTCGACCCCCTTGGCCCAGCCGTCGACCTGCTCGGGGGAGTGCCCGAGGGCCTTGCCCATGTCGCGGATGGCGGACCGGGCCCGGTAGGTGATGACGTTCGCCACCTGGGCGGCGTGGTGCCGGCCGTAGCGCTCGAAGACGTAGGCGATCACCTCCTCGCGCCGGCCCGACTCGATGTCGAGGTCGATGTCGGGGGGTCCGTCGCGCTCGGGGGAGAGGAACCGTTCGAACAGCAGTCCGAGCCCTACGGCGTCGGCCCGGGTGATGCACAGGGCGAAGCAGACGGCCGAGTTGGCGGCCGAGCCCCGTCCCTGGCAGTAGATGTCCTGCCGCCGGCAGAACTCCACGATGTCCCAGACGATCAGGAAGTAGCCGGCGAACCCGAGCGCCCCGATCACCTCGAGCTCATGGTCGATCTGGGCCCACGCTCCCGGTATCCGCTCGTCGCTCCGGGGGCCGTACCGGGCGGTCGCCCCCCGCCGGGTCAGCTCCACCAGCCAGGACTGCTCGTCGTGCCCGGCAGGGACGGGGAAGTGGGGGAGCCGGGGCGCCACCAGCCGCAGATCGAAGGCACAGTCCCGGCCCAGCTCCCCGGCCCGCCGCACGGCCCCGGGCCAGCGGCCGAAGCGCCGTTCCTGCTCGCCCGGGCTCCGCAGATGGGCGGCGGCGGCGGCCGGGAGCCAACCCTCGAGCTCGCCCAGCGGTCGACGGGCCCGCACGGCGGCCAGGGTGGCGGCGAGAGGCCGTCGGGAGGCGGTGGCGTAATGGACGTTGTTGGTGGCCACCAGGTCCACCCCCCGGTCCACGGCCAGCAGGGCCAGGGCGTCGTTGCGGGCGGTGTCGAGGGGATCTCCGTGGGCCCACAGCTCCACGGCCACGTTGCCCCGACCGAAGGCCTCGACCAGCCGGTCGAGCTCCCGTCCCGCGGCGGTGGGCCCGTCGCCGGTGAGAGCGGCCGGGACCGCCCCCTTCCGGCACCCGGTGAGCACCAGCCAGTGGCCCCCGTGCCGGCCGGCCAGGTCGTCGAGCGTGCAGGTCGGTTGCCCCTTCGTCCCCCCGGCCAGGTGGGCCTCGGCGATGGCCCGGCTCAGCCCCGCGTAGCCCTCGGGGTCGCGGGCGAGGACCACCAGGTGGGTCCCGGCCGGGTCGGGTCCCCCCGTCCGGGGAGAACCGGTCGGGGGGGTCCCCGCCGGGGAGCGGGCCAGCAGGGTCAGTTCGGCGCCGAAGACGGAGCCGAGCCCCACGGCCCGGGCCGTCTCGGCGAAGCGGACCACGCCGTACAGCCCGTCGTGGTCGGTCAGGGCCAGGCCGCCGAGCCCCAGCCGGGCCGCCTCGGCCACCAGCTCCTCGGGATGCGAGGCACCGTCCAGGAAGCTGAAATTGGAATGGCAGTGCAGCTCGGCATACCGCCCGGGATCGTCAGTCGTAGGTCCCCTCCAGCCACCAGCCGCCCCGCTCGCGCGTGAGCAGATGTGCCGTCCCTCCAGCGGTGACCACCTGCATCCGGGCTTGGCGCCGGGGGGCCGACCACCACCGTTCCTCCGAAGGCCACGGCCCGGCCCACCCCGTCACCGTCGTCCACGGTCCGTCGTCCACCGACAACCGGGCCGGAACACCGGTGACCATCCCCCCGCCGCTGACCCCGACGGGGCCACCCTCGGCGTCGACCAGCCGGGCCACCAGAGGCCGGGCCAGCACGATCACCGGTGCCGGGGAAGGGACCCGTCCCGGCCACGGAGGGTCGCCAGGGACGCCGATCCCGCCATCGCCACCGCCGGCCCGACCGCCGGACCAGGGGACGATCCGGGCCCGTTCGGCCGGACCCCGCCCCCCCTGGAGCCGTCCCGTCATCACCGCCTCGGGCCCGAGCAGCTCCTGTACCCGGACGAGGGCCCGCCCCGCCCGGGCCGCCGCCCCTGCTTCCCCGCCCCAGAATTCGGGCTGCCGGCCGGAGGCCTTCCCGGTCCGGCCCCGTCCCGGCCCACCCCGCCGGGGGGTGGCCGGACCGAAGCCGGGCAGCTCGCCCTCGACCCCCCGGGCCACCCGGTGGCAGGCGGCACCGTCGACCCCGAACCGGCTGAGCACCTCCCGGGCCGGCAACTCACCGAACCGGCCGAGCGTCCGGATCCCCAGACGAGTCAGCAGATCGGTCAGTTCGGGCCGCTCGAGCGTGCCCACCGGCCAGGGCTCGAGAAACGCCGGCGTCTCACCGGCCGGCACGATCACCGGATCGGTCCCGGCGCACCGGGCGGCGATCGTGGCGGCGAACAGCCCGTCGGCCACTCCCACACCGGCGGTCAGTCCCGCGCCGGTCGCCACCGCCTCGACCCCCCTCACGGCGTCGCCCAGCAGCCGGCCGAACCTCTCGTCCCCCCCGAAATAGCGCGACGGTCCCCGGGTCCCCACGGTACAGACCCCGGGCCGCACCACCTCGACGCCGGCTGAGAACGTCTCCACCGCCTCCCTCACCCGGACGAAGGCCCGCTCCTCCCGCCCGCCTTCCTGCTCCTCCAGCAGGTCCGGGCACCACACCACGAGCAGTCGCTGCACCTTCCCCCCCTCACCCCGCCACTACCGCACCCGATCCGGCCGGCAGCCACAGCCCGGTCCGCATCTCTCTCACCGCCGACCGCCGGCCGGAGGTCACCACCTCGACGTGCCGCCCCCGGAGGTGACCGTGGCCTGCCTCCACCCCGTCCCACCCCCCGCCCACGACCGTCAGCCGGACATCGGGCCCCTCCGGCCAGGTCACCGGTCCGGCCTCCACCACCAGGACCGCCCGCCGCTGCCGGGCCCGGGCCGCCAGTCGCCGTGCCACCCCGGGCCGCACCCGCCCGGGGGGACAGACGAGGACGACGTCCATGCCGTCGAGCAGGTTCCCGGTCACCTCCGGCCATGCCCCCCCGGGTCTCGGCACCAGGGCCAGCCGGTCCAGCTCCACCCCCAGCTCGGCCACGGCCAGCAGCCCCGGATCCGCTATCCCCACCGCGGCGCACCACGACCCGGCGGCCGAGGCGGCGGCGAGCAGGCTGAAAGCCAGCGTCCGGCCACCGCCGCCCGAACCCCCACCGTCTCTTCTGGCCCCACTGTCTCTTCTGCCCCCACCGACCCCGACGGCGATGACGGCACCCCGTTGCAATCCCCCCCCGGGGAGAAGGGGGATCAGGCTCGGGAGCACGGGGAGCCGTTGATCCCTGCTCGAGGACACGGGCCGGCTCCGCGCCGCCAGGGAGATGTCGACCGACCCCGAGCCCACCGGCCTCCGGCCGTGCTGGTACCGGCTGGCTGATGTCGGGGTACCCGGGGTCGCTGAGGCCATCGTTTTCGACACTATCGAACGTATGTTCGATTATCCAGGGGGCCGTCCGCTACGATGTCGCTCCTCAGATCCCCAGATCACGACCCCCGGGACCGCCATCACCGGCCAGCCGGTCCCGGGCCGGCCGGGGGAAGGACCCGGCCGGCCGCTCGACCGCCGCCGGTACCCGTTCGGCTCCGCGCACCACCGAGCGCCACGGTTCGCTCGAGAACCACGGCGTCAGCCGCACCCATCCCATGGCGTTCCGCTCGTCCACCACCAGGGCCATCCCCGGCTCACCCCGGCCCACCACATCGACCGGCAGCCGTCTCCGCAGCACCGTCGAGGTCGTCACCGACGGCAGAGGATCGGCCCCCCGTCCGCCCGGTCCCCACAGCATCCGGTGCATCACGGCCCGGCCGATCCCTCGTCCCCCCTCTCTCACCGGCGCACTCACCGACCGTGTCGCCACCTCTTCTTCTCCGGCCAGTTGGGAGAGCGCATCGAGGGTCTGCACGTCCCCGATCCCCGGCAGCACGACCGTCGTCCCGAAGAGGGAGAGGAATCCGTCGGCCGCCCCGCCCCATCGCCCCCGGGCTTGGGACAGGTCCTGCAGGCAGGCCAGCGTCACCACCCCCTGGCTTCCCCCCTCGCTCACCATGGCGGGCAGGTCGGGCACCGGTGCGATGTTCGCCACCTCGTCGAGGGCCAGTACCACCGGTGTGGGCGCGCTCCGCCGGCCGCCTCCACGGCCGTCCGGAGAACCGCTGTCGGCCGCGGCGGCCTGCTCGGCGGCCCGGCCGTAGGCGGCGGCCCTGATGTCGGTCAGCAGCCCGACCACCAGCGGGGCGGCCAGTCCCTGGTGCCGGCCGGTGGCACAGATATACAGCGTCCCCGACGAATCGCAGAAGCCCCGGGGATCGAAGTCCGGCGCCACCGTGGTGGCCAGAGCGGCCTCGCTCCGGTAGGCGCCGAGCACTCCCGAGGCCGTCGACCAGATCCCGCTCTGCTCCCGGCTGTCGGTGGAGGCGATCCCGGCCAACAGGTCCCCGGCGATCACGGCGCCCTGCTGTTCGAGAACCCGCAGAGCGGGGGCGACCTGCCGCCTGTCGATCCACGAGAGCACCGTCGCCAGCTCGGCCCCGTCCAGCGCGGCGGCGTGCAGCACCGGGGCCAGCAGGGCCTGGGCTCTCTCACTCCAATGGTCGAGCCCCACCTCGCCCCCATCGCCGCGCCCCCCGGTCGGACGGGCCGAACCCACCAGGCCCCGCGCCACCAGCAGTGCGTCGTCCCACGACCGGCATCCGCTCACCGGTGACCACCGCACCCGCTCCACCCCGTCCGGCGCCTCCACCGTCCCGCTCGGGTCGTACAGAAAGCAACGCCCCTGGCCTCGCCGGCTCCCGGCGGTGATTCGCAGCACGTCGGGCTTCGTCGAGGTCGACACCACCGCACCCGGGGCGCCGAGAACGGTCGGCACCACCAGCCCCGACGTCTTTCCCGACCGCGGTGGCCCCAGGACGAGCACGGCTTGCTCGGCACCGGCCCACGCCGGACCGATCGCCCCGGCCCCGAGGTAGAGACATCCTCCCGTTCGCGCCGCGGTCTTCCGCATCGCCGCAAGTGCGACGTCGCCGTTCTCTCCACCGGCGACCGGACTGATCATTCTTCTCACCGTCCTTCTCGCCGTCCCCTGTCGTCGTCTTGGCCGAGTTGCGCCTGTCCCTCACTCTCGCCCGTTCGATCCGGCGATCATTCGGCGGCGATCTGCGTGCGATACCTCGGCGTGCGATACCTCGGCGTGCGATACCTCTGCGGCGATACCTGGCGACCGCTCCGACGAAGCGCCTGTGAGGGATTCAGTGTGGGGATTCAGTGTGGGGATTCAGTGTGGGGAGTCAGTACCCTGCGTCGAGATCGACGAGGTCGGCCGGCATGGCCCCACTGAGCCAGGTCCGCAACTGCGCGGCGAACCGCCATTTGAAGTCGTCGAGCGTGTGGTTCGACGACCACGTGACGTGAGGAAGGGCGAGGACGTCGGTCCGTCCCCATAACGGATGACCGGGATCGGGAGGCTCCTGTCGGAAGGCGTCGAGGACCGCTCCTGCGAGGTGACCGCTCTCCAACGCGGCAATCAGCGCGTCGTCGTCGATCAACGCTCCTCGCGCCACGTTGATCACGACTGCTCCCGCCTTCATGGCGTCGAAGGCCGCTGCGTCGAGCATGTTCGTGGTGGCTGCCGTCAGCGGGAGCGCGCAGACCAGGTAGTCGGCGTCACCAAGCTCGTCGCGCCAACTCTCTCCGACCACCAACCGCGTCACCCCGGCTGGCGTCTCGGATCGCGGACTCCGGACGCAGCCGCGCACCTCCACCCCGAAAGCCTCGAGCATCCCCGCCGCCATCGTCCCCACGGCACCCAAGCCGAGAATCAGCACCACGGCACCCTTCAGCTCGGACAGCGCCTCGCCCACCTCCCAGAGCCCGGCGTCCGATTGCCGGACGAAGCGGGGTAGCTGTTTGGCCGCCGACAAGATGGCCAGAACGACCCATTCGGCCATGGGCCGGGCGGCGATCCCGGCCCCGTTCGAGAGCAGAATTCCCCGTTCGGCCAGCTCAGGTAGGGGCAATTCCTCGACCCCGACGTAATCGGAATGCACCCAGCGGAGGTCGGGGAGCTCGTCGAGACAGCGCCGGATCCGTTGCGCCGGAAGGTGGTACCGCCACAACACCTCGACTCCGACGGCGTGGTCGGCTCCGATCGGCTCGTCTCCCACCACCACGTGACGGATACCGGCGTCGAGCATCTTCCGCTCGACCAATTCGGCCAGTCCGCGTGCCGCCCACGGGGGAGCAGCGATGACCGCCGATCGCGCAGTGTCACTCTCCGCTACCAAAGACATCTCACTCGCAGTTGTGCTCGACAGGGATGCGGAGCCGATGTCGTCCGGGGGTTTCACGGCTTCTCCGGACGGAAAATCGGCTCTCCGTCGCGTACACGAAGCGTACCGGGCGCTCCGAGCAGTACCGAGGGATCCCCTGTCTCCACCGCGCCGCAACGGCGCTCGACATGCCGTCCGCGCAGCCGAACCACGTCTCCGACGTGCGGACCGAGAGAAATTGTCACGTCGAGGCACAGGTCACCATCGTCATCTGCTTCGGCGTCGACGACGATCACGTCGTAGATTCCGTCGGGAAGGACCGTCACCGAAAAAATCCTTGCAAACGAAGGGTTTCCTGTCCATACGCGCGCTCGGCTCCCTTCATCAACGACCTCGCGTCATGCCGTCTGTCGCCCAATTGCAGTCGTGCAAGCTTGCGCGGATCCTTGCGCGTCACATCGCCCCAGCAGCGCAAATGCTTGACCTTGACCGGAAAACCTTCTTTGATTGATGAGATTCCGCTACACGGAGGAGGACAGCGGGTGAACAAGTCGGGCCTGATCGACGCGATCAGCGACACGACATCACTGACACGAGGCGAGGCCGAAGACGCAGTCAAAGCGTTTGTCCATGCCGTTGTCAGCGAAGTCCGCGGTGGACGCCGTGTCGCCGTCGTCGGGTTCGGAAGCTTCAATCCCACGCAGCGTGGTGCTCGTACGGGACGTAATCCACAGACCGGTGCACCGGTGAAGATCGCCGCCGCCAAAGGGGTGCGCTTCTCTCCCAGCAGCACTCTGAAAGGCATTGTCAACGGCAAGGCGCCACTCCCGGCACTGAAGGTCTCCTCCGCTCCGGCGGAGAAGGCGACCGAGCCTGCCGCCAAGAAGGTCCTCAAGAACGCGGCAAAAAAGTCGACCAAGAAGGCAGTTCGATCGGCTCCGGCGAAAGAGACCAACCGGAAGCCCGTCGCCAAGATCGTCAGGCGTTCCCCGGCCACAACGGCCGCGAAGCGTGCCCCGGCGAGGAAAACAGCAAAGCGATCGGCCAACAAGGCCGTACGGCGGGCTCCGGCGACATCACCGGCGAAGCGCGCCCCGGCGAGGAAAGCAGCAAAGCGATCGGCCAAGAAGGCCGTAAGAAGGAGGGCATGAGAATGCCAGTCAAACGAGCGAGGAAGACGGCCAAGCGGGCTCCGGCCAAGAAGGCAGCGAAGCGGACCACCGCCAAGCGCGCCGTCAAGCGGGCTCCGGCCAAGAAGGCAGCCAAGCGGACCACCGCCAAGAAGGCGGTCAAGAAGCGGGCTCCGGCCAAGAAGGCGGCCAAGCGGACCGTCAAGAAGCGCGCCACGGCCAAGCGGGCTCCGGCCAAGAAGGCGGCCAAGAAGCGGGCTCCGGCCAAGAAGGCGGTCAAGAAGCGGGCTCCGGCCAAGAAGGCGGCCAAGCGGACCGTCAAGAAGCGCGCCACGGCCAAGCGGGCTCCGGCCAAGAAGGCGGCCAAGCGGACCGTCAAGAAGCGCGCCACGGCCAAGCGCACGACCAAGCGGGCTCCGGCTCGTCGGCGGGTGACCAAGAAGGCTTGAGTCACCCTGCCGGGAGATCCGGCCGTGTGGAAACAGTGAGTGGACGAGGGGCCCTACGGGGCCCCTCGTCGTTCGTCAGGTCCCGGTGCTCTCAGGCTCCTGAGAGGGAATCTCCCGGTGAGATCGAATCGGGCTGAGATCAGAGTTCGGTGAGAAGCCGGAACGCCTCACCCTGCGCCAGGCCCGCCAATTGCCCGTGGGCGGCGAGTTGCCGCTCCACGACGGCCCGGAAGCCGTCGGCCTCGTCGGCTCCGGTGCCGCTGTCAGAGGTTCCGTCGGCGCCGATGCCCATGGTGGAGCGGTACTGACTCCGGTGGGCCAAGAGGGCGGCCAGCTTGACCTCGAGCATCCCCTGCGCACTCTCGACGTGGTTCGGCTCGTCGGCTTCCCAGAGCAACATCGAGGTCGGCCGGTGCGGTGGCTCGGACAACTCGGGGAAGAACTTGGGGTCGCGTGCGGCGACCACGGCGTCGGTGAGAAGCCATCCGGCGTTGCGGTGATCGGGATGCAGCCGGTAGCGGCGCCAGGGATCGTGTCCGAGGACGACCGCGGGACGGACCCTCCTGATCACCTGGCAGACCTGTCGTCGCTGGAGCATCCCGGCTTCGAGCTCGCCGTCGGGCCAATCGAGGAAGTCCACTGCGCTGCGACCCCCGGCCCCGGCGAGGATCGATGCCGCCTGTCTCTGTTCCCTCTGTCTGCGGACCACCAGCGCGGCGATGTCCTCGTCGGCCGACCAGGTGCCTTTCGATCCGTCGGTCAGCACGAGATGATGAATCCGGCATCCACTGGCCGCCCATTTGGCCAACGTCGCCCCGCAGCCGAATTCCACGTCGTCGGGATGGGCGGCCACGGCCAGGGCCACGGTCGGCACGGCCAGATCGATGGTCAGGTCGCCGTGCCGGGGAAGATCGCCGACAGCCAAGACGTCGGACCGGCGGGAGTCCTCGACCACCACCGTCAGAGAAGAGCCGGCGGCACGAACTCGGCCGGGATGTCGGAGGGGACGTCGACGTCCCAGGCCAGGTCGGGCTGTCGGACAACCCGGTAGGGCAGGCCGAGACGTTCGGCCTCGGCGCAATGCCGGTCGAAGGACCCGGACCCGTAGGCGAAACGGAAGCCGACCCCGGCGGGCAGACAGACGACGTTGGTCCCGTCGTCGCGCCGGTCGGGCACCAGGGTCAGCCCGTCGAAACCGGCCAGACGGGCCAGACCCCGGGCCATGGGCAGATCGGCGTGGGCCACGAGCACCTCGGCGGCCCCCAACGCCTCGAGCCGCGCCACCCCCGCTTCCACGGCGCCGTTCAGCCCGCGTCCGGGTTCGGGAAGAGCCATGGCCCCGTTCTCCACCGCCCAGGCCGCCACCTCGGGATCGTCGCAGACGACGGCCACCGGCAGGGGAACGGCCGCCTCGAGCACCCGAGAGGCCATCATCCGGGAGAGCTCCGCCCGTCCGTTACTGTCCAAGCGGGGAGCCAACCGGGCCTTGCCGTCGGCGAAGCCCTTCATCGGCATGAGCACGACACAGCCGTCGAGGTGGATCACCTCGGCCGGTTCGCTCCTCACGCCGGCCAGTGTACGGCCGCCGTCCCCCGCCTCCTCCCGAGCCGCGGCCCACCGTCCTGTTCCGCCGGGGTGACGCCGTAGGGTTGGCGGATGCTCGACAAGGTCGCGGTGATCGGGGCGGGCTCCTGGGGCACCACCATGGCGGCCATCGCCTCGCGCTCGGTGCCCACCGTCCTCTGGGCCCGTCGGCCCGCTCTGGCCGAGGTCATCGATCGGCGTCACGAGAATCCCGACTACCTCCCCGGGATCGTCCTGCCTGAGGCCCTGCGGGCCACGGCGTCGCTCGGCGACGCCGTGACCGGCGCCGCCCTCGTCGTCATGGCCGTCCCCTCTCACGGTTTCCGCACCGTCGTGGAGGAATTCGCCCCCCGTCTGGGTGCGGCCGTTGCTCTGCTCAGTCTGGCCAAGGGCCTCGAGCAGGGGACCCAACTACGGATGACCGAGGTCATGGAGCAGGTCGTCCCCGGCCATCCGGTCGGTGTCCTCACCGGTCCGAACCTGGCCCGCGAAGTGGTGGCCGGCCAACCGGCGGCCACCGTGGTCTCCATGACCGACGAGGCCATCGCCCGCGAGGTCCAGGAGCTTCTGCGCACCGAAAGCTTCCGCGTCTACACGAATCCCGACCTGGTCGGCTGTGAGACGGCGGGTGCCACCAAGAACGTCCTGGCCATCGCCGCCGGCATGATCCAGGGCCTCGGCCTCGGGGATTCGTCGTTGGCCGCCCTGATCACCCGCGGCCTGGCCGAGCTCGGTCGCTTCGCCGTGGCCATGGGCGGCGACCCGATCACCATGGCCGGACTGGCCGGGGTGGGCGACCTGGTGGCCACCTGCACCAGCCGTCTCAGCCGGAACCGGATGGTCGGGGAGCTGCTCGGCCAGGGCCGCTCCCTCGACGACGTCCTCGGGGAGATGCGGATGGTGGCCGAGGGAGTGAAATCGGCCCGGCCGCTGCTCGAGCTGGCCGGTCGCCACGGCGTGGAGATGCCCATCGGCCAGCAGGTGGCCGACGTCCTCGAGGGCACCCGCACTCCGGCCGAGACCATTCCCGCGCTCATGCTCCGGTCGGCCAAGCCCGAGTTCCAGGGCCTGGAGGGCCGATGGCCCGACCCGCCGTCGTCCCCGGAGACCGCATGACCCTCTCGCCGTTCATGACCATCGACGCGCCATGACCCTCGGCCCCGAGGTCTCCGACGCCGCCCACCGGGCCGCCCTGGCCCGGGTCCGGGCCTTTCTCTTCGAACACCGGGTGCCCGAAGAGGACATCGCCCGGGCCGAGTCCGAAGACGTCCTCGATCTGTTGGTGGTCGACTGCCTGCTCGTCCCCGGCGTCAGCCGTTACACCGAGGGCCAGGTGGCGGAGATCACCGGCATGCCCGAAGAGATGGCCCGCCGCTTCTGGCGCGCCCTCGGCTTCGCCGACGTCACCCCCGACGACACCATCTTCACCGACCTCGACATCGACGCCATCCACATCCTGCAGACCATGGTCGACACCGGGGCGGCCGACGTCGACACCTCCCTGCAGCTGGCCCGGGTCATCGGCTCCTCGATGGCCCGGATCGCCGAGGCCGAAGTGGCGCCTTCGGTCCGGGGCATGACCGGAGCCGCGATCTCCGGGGTGGGGTCGAGTGTGGAGGCCGCCGACCGTTTCGTCCGGCTGGCCGACACCTCCCTGCCGGCCATGGCCCGACTGCTCGAGTTCGCCTGGCGCCGCCACGTCCAGGCCGCCGTCCGCCGGGCCATGCTCCTGCGCAGCCGTCACGACCCGGGGGCGTTGCCCGATCTCTGTGTCGGCTTCGCCGACATGGTCGGTTTCACCATGCTCAGCCAACAACTCTCCGAGGAAGAGCTGGCCGCGCTGGTCAGCCGCTTCGAGGACGTCGCCCACGACACCGTCACCTCCCGCAGCGGCCGGGTGGTGAAGATGATCGGCGACGAAGTCATGTTCGTCACCGACACGGCCACCGATGCGGCCCGGATCGCCCTGGCCCTGGCCGAGGCCTACGCCGACGACGAGCTTCTCTCCGATGTCCGGGTGGCCCTGGCCGTCGGGCCCGTCCTCGTCCAGGACGGCGATTTCTACGGACCGGTGGTCAACCTGGCCAGCCGGGCCGCCGGTATCGCGGCGCCGGGCAGTGTCCTCGTCTCCGACGAGTTCCACGCCACCCTGCTCCGGGAGATCGAGGGCCGACCCGTCGAGTTCGCCTTCAAGGCGCTCCGTCCCCGACTGGTCAAGGACCTCGGCCGGGTCCAGCTCTGGGCCCTCCACCGCCCGGGCTCGGAGCCCCTCACCCTCGACCGCCGGGCCAGCCGACGCTGGGAACGGCTCTCGGAGGTTCTCCACGAGCTCGACGATCTCCGCGAACGCGGGGAACGTCTGCTCTCGGGAGCGGGACGGGCCGGACTACAGGCTGTCACCGACGACGCCCCGGAGAAAGAGGGCAGCCCGGAGAAAGACGGCCCGGAGAAAGACGGCCCGGAGAGAATGGTGGCCGAGTCCGACACCGGCGACGACTGGCGCCAGGTCTTCTGAGCCTCAGCCCTCGGCGAAGCGGAGGGTGGCGATACCGAAAGGCCGGAGGGTGAAGGAGCCGTCGACGCGCTCCTCGGTCCGGCCGCGGAGATCGACCAGCCAGCCCGACCGGCTTCCCAGCCTGACGGTACTGGCGCGGTCGCTCGGGTTGAAGACCCGGACCTCGAGGAGTCCCGCCTGGCGACGGACGGCGGAGACCTCGGCCCCCTCGATCTCGAGCGCGCTTCCCGACGAGGGTCGACCGCCACCTCCCGCGGCGGCGACGAGCTCCAGGGGCAGAAAGGCGTCGTCGGCCATGGCGTAAGGGTCGTCGCAGCCGAGGCACAAGGCGTAGCGGGCCTCGATGGGCCGGCCCTGCAGTTGCAGGCCGGCCACCGCCGTCAGAGGCCCGGCGGGCAGGGGCCGGTAGGCCATGCCCAGGCGCGAGAGCATCCCGGTCGAGCGCAACAGGGTCAGCGCCAGTGTCCGGGCCGGGCCGGACTCGCCCGGCTCGATGTCGATCAACTCGTACTCGAGCAGACCCTCGTGGGCCACGGTCAGCCCACCGGCGGAGACGAAACGCCGGGACGGGAACGTCGGCAGACCGAACTCGTCGGGCCGTCCTTCGGCCCGCAGGCCCCGTCGGACGACGGCGAAGGCGCACTCGGCCTCCGAATGGTCGGCCCCTTCGGGCAGCGGCAGATGGACCCGGAGCCGGTGGTCGCGGCTCGGGTTCACGAAGCGGGTGACCACCCGGACGATCCGTTCGTCGGCCCGCAGCTCCACCGTCGTCGTCACCTCGACCGTCTTCTCCCCGGTCCGGGCCCGGGAATTCCCGTCCACGTATTCGGGCCAGCGGTAGACGGACGTGATCAGAGCACTGGCCCTCACCGGGCCCCGGTCGATCACACTGACGGCCACGCTCTCGGCCGTGTCGATCAGCTTGTCCTGCAGCGGCGGCGAGTAGTTGTAGGAGTCGCCGTGATCGCCGCCGTCGACCAGCCGGCCGAACCCCGGGATCCCGTCGAGGGCGAAAGTCCCCGACAGCCGGTCGATGGAGACGGAGACGAGACCGTTCGAGAGAACCACCGGGCCCGGCGTGTCACCGGCTCCCTCACCCTCACTGACCCGTTCACCCTCACTGACCCGCTCACCCTCACTGACACTGACCGGCTGGGCGAGGGCCGCCGGCGTGCAGCGACGCCAACCGAAACCGGGGACGTCGGTCACCCGGGCCAGCACCCGCCGGATGGGAGGTTGATCGATCTTGATCCGGACCACGGAGTCGGGTCGGGCGCCCAACCGGGTGTGGAGGTCCTGTTTGATCGAGGCCAGGGGGACGTCGAAGCGCTCCTCGGAGCCGAAGTCGATGGTGATGTCGATGCCCGTCTCGTCCTCTTGGACCTCGACACCCTGGATCCAGGTGTGGGCGTCGATCTGGCTGCCCGAGGGCAGCATCCCCAGGATGGTCTTCACCGTGTTGGCGTCGAGGGTCAGGGGACCGAGGCCCCGGGGGATGCCGAAGGCACCGGGCTCCTCGGGCAGCGGCTGGGTGTCGGCCGGGATCTCCTCGCCGGCCACCACCAACTCGACCAGGCCCGAGCGGGGCCGGGCCGACGGGTTGACGGCGGTGGGACCGGCCTCGGCCAGCGAGCGGCCGAGGGCCAGAAGGGCCTGCTCGGCCAGGCCGTCACCGATCTGCCGGGCTTCGGCGTAGCGGGTGAGCACGGCGTCGACCACCTCGTCCACCGAGCAGGCGCAGACGGAGTCGTGGGCGGAGTTGCGGACCATCTCTTTCCAGGCCAGGGCGAAAAGGGTCTCCGGCCAGCTGTCGGCCGGGAGATAGAGCGCGCAGAAGGGCTCGGCCCGCCGCTCGAGGGCCCGCTCGGCCCGGGCCGCCTCCCGCTTCACGTCGACCCGGTTGGAGGCCACCCCCATCAGGACGTTGGCCCTCGCCCCCGAGCGCAGTTCCCCCGGCCACCGGGCCAGGCCGTCGGTCGGGGCGCGGTCCAGGTAGTCGGCCAGGGCGGTGACCTCGAGGGCGTAGTCGTCCTGCAGGGCGTTGGCCTCGGCCACCACCCGACCGAGCCAGGGCTGCGGTTCCTGATGGTCGGTGCCGTTCATGAAGAGGAGGCCGTCGATCACGAAGTTGCCGATCTCCTTCTCGTGGTCGGCGATCCTCCGGACGAGTTCCTTGGCGTCGTCGGGGATGGCCGCGCCGTTTCCGTAGCCGACGGGCAGGTACTCGGCCCGGACCGTCGAGCCGTCGGCTGCCTCCCACCAGAAGCCGGTGCACTCGATGGCCGAGGGCACCCCCCGCCAGACCACGGCGTGCTCGAAGCCGGCCATGGCCAGGATCTGGGGCATCTGGCCGATATGGCCGAACATGTCGGGCAGGTAGCCGATCTCGGCCACCCCGCCGAAGGCCGCCCCCCGGCGGATCCCGCTCTGCAGGTTCCGGATGATCGTCTCGCCCGAGACCAGGAACTCGTCCATCAGGATGTACCAGGGCCCCATGGTCAGCCGGCCCGCCGCGGCCAGGCCCCGGATCCGCTCCTCGTTCTCGGGCCTGATTTCCAGGTAGTCGTCGATCACGGCCATCTGGCCGTCCAGCAGGAAGCGGCGGTAGGAGGGATCCGACTCGAGCAGCTCGAGCAGGCGGTCGATCAGATGGACCAGCCGCAGCCGGAAGCTCTGGAAGGGCTCGTACCACTCCCTGTCCCAGTGGGTGTGGGGGACGATGGAGATTCTGCGTGCGCCGGTGGCCATCTCCCCATGATGCCGCGTCGGCCACCTCTATCCCGGGCCGTCCGGGGCCGCCCACCACCGTCCGGGGCCGCCCACCTCAGGGTTTCACCCGGTAGAGGACGGCGGGAGCGGAGCCACCGGCACCGTCGAGCACGAAGAGGGCGCCACCGGTCCCGGCCACGGATCGGAAGCTCGGGGTCAGGCAGGGGTCGGAGGTCGGTCGAAGGGTGGCGATGACCGTCGTCCGCAGGGTGGTCGGATCGACTCGCCAGATCGGTTGCCGGGCACAGCCGCTTCCGCCGGGGCCGGCCGTCCAGAGCTGACCGGCAACGGCCACGGGGGCGGAGCCGAAGCCTTCGACGGGGGAGCGCTTGACGAAGGCGCCGGAGCCATTGACGACCACGATCCGTTCGGTCAGTGACCGGTGTTGGCCCTGAGGGACGTTCGCCTCGCCCTTCCACATCCTTGCGTTCACCGGCGCCAACCACTCGACCGTTGCCGATGTGGTCCCGGGGAGGGCCTGGATCGTGTTCCCGGTCGAGGGATCCGACGCCACGACGGCCGGTGCCGGCGGACCACCCGGCCCACCGGCCAACCAGATGCCACCGGGGCCGGCGGCGACGAGCGGTTCCGTGCCGCCGATGGCGGGGACCCCGGTGAGGGTGCGGACGACGGCACCGCTCGTCGGCGAGATCTGGAGCACGACGTCGTGGTCCGTGTCCCCGTAGAGCCAGAGCCAGCCGTCGGCGTAGGCCAGCTGGGTGTGGGCGATCTCGCTGCCGACAACCGTCATGAGATGGCGGGAGAGGAACGTGGAACGTTCCGTTGTGGTCGAGAACGACTCGATGCCGATGTCGACACTGTTGCTGCCGGGTTGACTGGCCTCGGTTTCGAGATAGAGAGCGCCGTTCCCGGCCACGATGTTCATGCCGCAGGCCGAGAGGGGGTAGGCGACGGGGGAGAGCCGGGCGGGATCGATCCGTTCGATGGCACAGGGCGCCGTCGAGGGATCGTTGCCGTGTCTTGCTGTCATCCAGAGCACTCCGTGGGCCCCGACGATCTCGGCCGGGTGGAAGGTCCCGCCGAATTCCAGCGCACGGACCCGGACGTGCTTCGCATGGACCGGCACGCCCGGTTGACCGGCGACCCCACCACCGGTGACCCCGCCGCCGGTATCGCTCGACCGGGGCCCGTAGGCGACGAGGAGGGCCACGGCACCGACGACGAGCACGACGCTGACGCAGAGGGCGAGGACGCGTCGATGGTGAGTCCGGTGCGGTCGATCCCGCCGCCGGGCCCGGCCGCGGCCGGGGGTGAACGGGGGAGTCACCACCTGATCGCCCACCTGTTGGACGAAGTCGGCGAGCAGCCGGCTGGTCGGATCGTGACGGCGGTCGTCATCCACGGGGAGCCTCCTCCACGCCGAGGGAGCGTTGCAGGGCCTCGCGGCCACGGAAGAGCCACGACTTGACCGTGCCCTCGGCCGCGCCCAACTCCTGGGCCACCTCCGCCACCGGCAGGCCGACCACGTGGTGCAGAAGCAGGGCGTGCCGCTGCTTCACCGGAATCCTCCGCAGGGCCGCTTCGATGTCGGCCCGGCCGGCGGCGTCGTCTTCGCCCGCATCTCTGTCACTCTGGCGAAGAGGGTGGAGCCGCCGGATCCGACGCCACCGGCTGATGGCGATGTTGACGGCCACGCGCCGGAGCCAGGCTTCGGGCCGGTCGTAGCCACTGAGCGAGTCCCACTGCCGCCAGAGCCGGCTGAAGGCCTCCTGGACGGCGTCCTCCGCCGCGTCACGGTCCGTCGTGATCACGGTGAGCTGTCCCACCAGGCGGGCATAGGACGCGGCGTAGAGCTCGGTGAAGGTCGTCGTAGGCACCCCAGCGTCCTCGATCTGCGGTCCGGCGGCTACTTGCGCACTCCAGACACACGCCCGGAGAGCCTTACCGGTTGCACCGGATCTTTCGTCAGACGAACGCCGGTGCGGCCGTTCCTTGTGTTCTCGCCATCTCGGCGGCCAGGACGGTGGTGAACCCGGTCTCCGCCGTCACTCCCGGGGGGGTTCGGACCGGGCCGGCCCACTGCGAACCGGTGGCGAACGGCCGCAGTGTGTCGGACCAGGATCGGCGGGGACGGGAGGGCTCGATCCAGCGGTCGTAGGGGCTCGGGCCGCGGGGCGTCGGACGCGGGCTGGGGCCGATGTCGTGCCGGAGGCGGGCGAAGGCGTCGATCACCACGGCGAACTCGGCCGCCTGACCGCCGCGGTCGGGATGGGTCTGCTTCACCCTCCGACGAAAGGCGCGTTGGACCTCTGTGTACGGGGCGTCCTCCGCCACGCGGAGCACCGCCCACGGGTTCCGTCCCGTCATGGCACGTTCCTTCGGTTCACCGGCGTCCGTGCCGGTCAGCCCAGATCCTTCTGCGCTGATTCCGGTGTCGGCGCGTTGGCGCTGCGGCTTGAGCCTCAGTGGCTGGAGTCGGCCGGCGCCGGCCGGTTACGGCCGGCGCCGTCTGTCAGCAGTCGTTGGTACCGACCACGTCGCTGTCGGTGGCCGTGGCGGTGGAACCCGAGAAGGCGGCGCTGGCCGTGTTCGACAGGTTCGGCCCCCCGCAGTAGACGTCGCAGCCGATCTCGGCGTCCACCGTGTAGGTGATCGACGAGTGGGCGGGCAGATTCACCGTGTCGTCGATGTCGCCGGTGCCCGAGGAGGTGAAGCCGGTGGCGTTCCCCGTCTCGGTGGCCGTGTAGCTGTCGCTGTTGAGGTCGGGGTTGCTCGAAAGTGGGTCAGTCACGTGCACGGTGTTGGCGGCCGACGATCCGGTGTTGCTGACCGTGATGGTGTATTCGATGGTGTTGCCGGGGTTGGCGGCACCCACCGTGTTGGTGATGGACGAGCCGCCGCCGTTGTCGGTCTTGGTGATGGTGAGGTGGGCCGGCGCTGCGGTCAGGGGCAGGCCCGTCTCGATCAGGGGGTTGGGGCTGGCGTCCACCGTCATGGGGGCCGGTGTGCCGCCGGTGCCCGCGCCCGTTCCCGAACCCGAACCGCCACGGTGGTGCTTCTTCGGGTGCTTGTGGCTCTTCGCCTTCTTGGCCGTGGCCGCGTCGGTCTTGGCCCCGGCGACCAGCGTCACGGCCGGGGCGCAGACCGTGTAGGTGGTGACGTAGGTGGGGTGACTGCCGGCCAGGACGTCGGCCATCACGGCCGACGGACCGGCGGCACAGGAGATGCCCTTGAAGACGAATTCGGCATTGCCGTCGTCGTCGAGGATACCCATGGCCTCCGATGTGCCCGAGGCCTGGTTGACGGGAGCACCCACGCCCGGCTCGAAGCGCCAACCCCCGACGCAGCGCCACTCAAAGACTACGGAGGGTGGTGGCCGGTGACCATCGGCAGATATGACGAACTCTGGGACACCTCGGCACGGGACCTTGCTACCGTTCCGGTCCGTGCGACCCCGATCCTGGCGCGAGCACCTGCCCTCGGGAAGCGAATTCCAGGTCGGTGACCTGACGGCCCGTCGGAGTCTCCCCGCCGCCTGGTCCGAGGTCTGGGCGGCCGACCCGGCGGCACCGCTTCTTCTGGAGAGCGGCGCCGGGGAGAGCGGCGCCGGGGAGGGCGGTTCCGGCGGGCCGGCCCGCTGGATCACGGCGGGCGAGCTCGACGAACGCAGCCGGCGGGCCGCCGGGGTCCTCCAGCGCCTGGGGCTCGGCCCCGGCGACCGGATGCTCTGGAGCACGGGATCGTCGGTCGCCGCCGTGGTGGCCAACATCGCCGCCCTCCGGGCCGGACTGGTCGTCGTCCCCGCCAACGCCGCCTATACGGCCCGGGAGCTGGCCCACATCGTCACCGATGTCCGTCCCGCCGCCGCCGTGGTCGACGATCCCGACCGGGCCCGGTGGGTGGCCGAGGCGGCCCCGGGGGCGTTGGTCGTCCTCTCGGTCGACCTCGAGACGGTGAGTGGAGAACGGCCCGGGTCGACCCCGGCGCTCAGAACGGCCCTCGATACCTCGGGTCCGCAGGATCCCGCCCTGATCGGCTACAGCTCCGGGACCACCGGTGCCCCCAAGGGTGCCGTGCTCAGCCACGGCAATCTTCTGGCCAACAGCGAGTCCGTCGCCCTCACCTGGCGCTGGCAGGCCGATGACCGTCTCGTCCACGCCCTGCCCATCTTCCACGGCCACGGTCTCTGCGTGGCGCTCTACACCTCACTCCTGCGCGGATCGTCGGTCGTCTTGCTCCCGCGCTTCGACGCCACCGCCGTCCTCGATGCCGTGTCCGACCACAACGCCACCCTCTTCTTCGGCGTGCCCACCATGTACCACCGGTTGGCGGCATCACCGCGGGTCGGCGAGCTGGCGCGGCTCCGGCTGGCCGTCTCGGGATCGGCGCCCCTGGCCGCCGATCTTCATCGTCGGATCGCCCAAGCCGGCGGCACCGACGTCCTGGAGCGCTACGGCATGACCGAGACACTGATGACCATCTCCAACCCCTATGACGGCGAGCGCCGGCCGGGGACGGTCGGCTTCGGCTTCCCCGGAACCGACGTCCGGCTTCACGGCGAGGAGATCCTCGTCCGAGGGCCGACGGTCTTCGCCGGCTACTGGCAGCGGCCGGCGGCCACGGCCGAAAAGATGGACGACGGATGGCTCCGTACCGGGGACCTGGCCACCGTGGACGACGGCTACGTGGCCATCATGGGCCGGTCGTCGGACCTGATCGTCTCCGGGGGTTACAACGTCTACCCCGTCGAGGTGGAGGACGTCTTGCTCCGCCACCCGGCGGTGGCCGAGGTGGCGGTCACCGGCACCCCGTCCGACGAATGGGGTGAGGCGGTCACGGCCTGGGTGGTCCCCGACGGCCCGCCGCCGACCAGCGCCGAGCTGGCCGCCTTCACCGCCGATCTCCTCGCCCCCTACAAGCGGCCGCGGCTGCTCCACATCGTGGACGCCCTGCCCCGAAACGCCCTGGGCAAGGTCCGGCGGGTCGATCTGCGTTGACGGCGGCCGGCGGAACTAGCGTGCGCATCATGCCGACGTATCTCATGCTCTCGACCCTCGGCCCCGAAGGGATGGCCACCCTCCGAGAGAACCCCGGACGTCTGAAAGAGGTCAACGGCGAGGTGGAGGCCATGGGCGTGAAGGTCGTCACCCAGTGGGCTCTTCTCGGCCCCTACGACTTCGCCACCGTTCTCGAGGCCCCTGACGAGAAGGTGGTGGCCCGGGTGGCGCTCACGCTCGGCGCCCGGGGCACCTTGAAGACGAAAACCCTCACCGCCATCGCGATCGACGATTTCATCGATGCCGTCGCCGGACCGTAGGCGGACTCTGTCGGGAACCGATCAGGCGGTCAGTACCACCACTGCCCGGTCTTGTGTCGCTTGGCCCGGACGTCATCGTTCGTGAAGACGTCCGGCAGGACACTGCCGTCGGAGAGCCGGAGGATCCGGTATCCGTCCTGCAGGGGTTCGGCGACCTCGAATCCCGAGCTCCATGTGCCGACGTACCGACTGCGGACGTCCACGGCGGTGCCGACGGCGAGCGTGTCCCTGGAAGTGGCCTCAGATGAATCGAAGGCCGTGTTGACCATTCCCCACTCCTCCTGCGACACCTCGGGTCCTGCGGACCCGGGTGCCACTCATCGAGCCTCTGGGGTCGTGCGCCGTGCCCTCGGGGGGGTCCCGGGCCGACACTCCCCATGATGCGCTCCATGACCCACTTCGACAAGGCCTTGACGGACAACTCGCCACAAACCGACCAGGCCGCGCAAACTCCGGACAGCGCGGTGCAAACAAACGCGACCACTGCGGTCGGGTCGCCGTCCCCGGCACCGTCGCGCACCCGGCCCCGCCAGTCGCCGAAGCCCTCTCTCAGATGGGAGAAACGACTCTGGGCCGACGGCCACAGACTCGTCGCCGGCGTGGACGAAGTCGGTCGCGGGGCATGGGCCGGCCCCCTGACGGTGGGCGTGGTCGTCCTGGCCCCTCCTCCGTGCCGGACGCCGTCGGGGCTGCGCGATTCGAAGCTCCTCGTGGAAGAGGCGCGCGAACGGCTCTTCGCCCCCGTCTCGCGCTGGTGCACCTCCTGGGCCGTCGGCCACGCCGATCCCGAGGAATGCGACCGGTTGGGTATGACGGCGTCGCTGCGTCTGGCCACCCGCCGGGCTTTTCGCCGGCTGGCACCGGAGTTCCTGCCCGACGCCGTCGTCCTCGACGGCAACTTCGATTACGTCACCCCCGACGCCGAGCCGTCGCTCTTCGACGAGGAGCGGACCCCGCCGGACTGGACGCCGACCGTGCAGACCGTGGTCAAGGCCGACGCCAAATGCTCCTCGGTGGCCGCCGCCTCGGTCCTGGCCAAGGTCACCCGGGACCGGATCATGCGGGCCGACGCCCCGTGCTACCCCGCCTTCGACTTCGACAGGAACAAGGGCTACCCGTCGCCTGCCCACCAGCGCGCCCTGCGGGGCTACGGACTCACCGCCATCCACCGGCGCTCCTGGGTCTACGTCGACGATCTCCCCTGGCGCTGAGCGGCGCTACTTCTGGGCCGACGGCTCCTTGGGCAGGCCGAGGACCCGCTCGCCGATGATGTTGTGCAGGATCTCGTCGGTCCCGCCGGCCAGTCGCATCCCGGGCAGGCCGAGGACGAACTTGGACCAGGCGTAGGTTCCCCACTCGCCCGAGTCGGCCACCAGCCGGGGACCGAGAACGGAGGCCACCAGATCGCTCACCCGCCGCATGTTCGCCGTCAGCGTCAGCTTGGCGATCGACATCTCCGGCCCCGGGAGTTGTCCGGTGGCGATCTTGGCCATGGCCCGGAGGTTCGTGAACGAGGCCACCCGACCGTTGATGACGATGTCGGCCAGCTGTTGCCGGATCAGCGGGTCCTCGGCCTTGCCCTGGTGACGGATCAACTCGATCAGACGTTGGGTCCCCATGTTCCCGCTGCCGCCGCTGGCCATCCCCCCACCGATGGCGGCCCTCTCGTTCATCAGGGTGGTCAGGGCCACCGTCCAGCCTTCGTTGACATCGCCCAGCCGGTGGGAGTCGGGAATCCGCACCTCGTTGAAGAAGACCTCGTTGAACGACGCCCCGCCGGTCATCTGCCGCAACGGTCGCACCTCGACGCCCGGCGCCTGCATGTTCACCACGAAACCGGTCAGCCCCTTGTGCTTCGGCGCATCGGGGTTGGTCCGGCACATGATCTCGCCGATCTCCGACAGATGGGCACCCGACGTCCAGACCTTCTGGCCCGTCACGATCCACTCGTCGCCGTCGCGGACCGCCTTCGTCTGCAGACTGGCCAGGTCGCTGCCGGCCCCGGGCTCGCTGAAGAGTTGGCAGGCCACGATGTCGCCCCGCCACATCTTCTTCAGGTAGAGCTCCTTCACCTCGTCGGTGGCATGGGCCAGGATCGTCGGGGCCACCATGCCGAGCCCGATCCCGTAGGCGCTCATCGGCGGAGTCTCGAACCGCCCTTCGAGGGCGTCGTAGCTCCGCTGGTACTCGCGTGACAGACCCCGGCCGCCGTAGTCGACCGGCCCCGTGATCCAGCTGAAGCCGGCGTCGAACCGTTTCTGGGCCCAGGCCCGGGCCTCGGTCAGCTCGGCCAGCTCTTCCTCGAGTGTCCGTTCCGGCAACACCGAAACCTGGTCCGAGCCCTCCCCCCAGCTCTGCCTCGACTCGACCCGAGGCGTGGCGTTGGCTTCCAGGAACGACAGAGCCGCCCGTTCGAAGTCCTTTTCGGAGATCATCTCGGCCACGTCGTCCCCTCGTCTCCGGCCGTCTGTCGACGCCGGCCTCTGACCGGCTGTCCTGACCGGCTGGCTGCCGGCTGTCCTGACCGGCTGGCTGCCGCCAGGGTACCGACGGTCCGGTCGCAGCCGCCACCAGGTTCCTCGCCGCCGACCGGTTCGTCCACCTCGGGGCCGATCGCCGTCGGCCGGCGGGCCCGTAGGGTAGAAAAGGTGGCGATGGCCTATATCTTGGCTGTCGGGGCTGCGCTGGCCAACGCCCTGACGACCATTCTCCAGCGGATGGGAGTGGAGTCGGCTCCGGCTGAAACGACACTCCGCTGGGGCCTGATGGCCTATGCCCTGCGCCGAAAGGTCTGGCTGGCCGGCTTCGGTTTCATGGTGGCCGCCTTTCTCTTGCAGTTCACCGCCCTCCACTTCGGCCGTCTGACCACCGTCCAACCGATCCTCACCTTGGAACTGCCCTTCCTGGTGGCCATCCTGGGCATCTGGTTCCGCCAGCACCTGGGTTGGAACGAATGGGTGGGAGCCCTTTTCGCCGCCGGCGGCCTGGCCACCTTCCTCCTCCTGGCCGCCCCCGGTGGCGGCAACCAGACCCCCGGGCTCTCGGACTGGGGCCTCGTCTCCATCGCTGCCGTCGGCGGGACCACCATCGCCGTCCTGCTCACCCGGGTGGGCTCGGCGGCCTGGAAGGCGGCCATGTTCGGGGTGGCCTCGGCCATCGCCTTCGCCTTCACCGCCGCTCTCATCAAGGAGATGAACGCCGAGATCGGTCACGGTTGGGCCGGGGTCTTTCTCACCTGGCCCCCCTACGCCCTGGCCGTCTCGGGTCTGGCCGGCCTCTTCCTCACCCAGAACGCCTTCCGGGCCGGTCCGGTCACCGCCTCGCAGACCACCCTGGTCATCGTCGACCCGGTGGCGTCGATCATCATCGGCATCGGCCTCTTCGGTGACCGCGTCCAGACGGCCGGCGGCCGCGGGGTGGGGGAGGTCCTGGCTCTGATCGTCCTCTTCTTCGGTGTCTACTCCCTCACCCGTTCCCCTCTGATCATCGGCGTCAAG
The DNA here is from genome assembly GCA_035535015.1 of Acidimicrobiales bacterium. GTDB lineage: Bacteria > Actinomycetota > Acidimicrobiia > Acidimicrobiales > UBA8190 > Palsa-661. Next base: position 112,856 of record DATLQU010000022.1, read on the forward strand.
ACCGAGGACGACGACTCCCGTCATCTGCTCTCGGAGCGCCACCGTGGATTCGGCGGTCGCCGGGACCCGCCTGACTGGACCTCGGGCGACGCCGCGCCGGCTCCCGGGTGACAGGCTCTGCCTTGGTGGAGCCCGAGTCGACTCCGTCCTCCTACGACCCCTGGACCGCCATCCTCGAACGCATCGACGACGCCGCCGGCCTGGCCTCGCTCGACCCGGACGTCCATGTCGTTCTGCGCACGCCGGAACGGGTCCTCGAAGTGGCCGTGCCCGTCCGGATGGACGACGGCCACGTCGAGGTCTTCACCGGCTGGCGCACCCACCACAACACCTCCCGGGGCCCGGCCAAGGGGGGCATCCGCTTTCACCCCGCTCTCCAGGCCCGGGAGATCTCGGCCCTGGCCGCCGACATGACCCTGAAGACGGCCGTCGTCGACATCCCCTTCGGCGGCGGCAAGGGGGGAGTGCGCTGCGACCCGCGGAAGCTGTCCAGGGCCGAGCTCCAGCGGCTCACCCGCCGGTACACCTACGAGATCGCCGCCTTCCTCGGCCCCGAGCGCGACATCCCGGCCCCCGACGTGAACACCGACGAACAGGTCATGGCCTGGCTGCTCGACACCCTCGACATGTTGGAGGGCCGCTCCATCCCGGCCGTCGTCACCGGCAAGCCCCTCTCGGTCGGAGGCATGCCGCTTCACACCGGGGCCACGGCATCGGGGGTGGTCCGCTGCGTCCGCTCCGTCTTCGCCGCCCGCCAGATCGACCTGGCCGGTGCCCGGGCCGTGGTCCAGGGATTCGGCAAGGTGGGGGCGCCTCTCGTCTTCCTCCTGGCCTCGGCCGGCATGCGGGTCGTCGCCGTCGCCGATTTCGGAGGGGCGGTCCACAATTCCGGTGGCCTCGACGCCGGGGAACTGGCCGATCATGTCAGCCAGACCGGCTCGGTGGTCGGCTTCGAAGGCGGCCAACCCATCGACTCGGCCGGCATCTGGTCGCTCGACGCCGAGCTGATCGTCCCTGCCGCCCTCGAGGGCGCCATCGACGCCGACGCCGCCCGCGCCATCAAGGCCTCCGTCATGGTCGAGGCGGCCAACGGCCCCACCACGCCCGAGGCGGACCGGATCCTCGAGAGCCGCCAGATCACCGTCGTCCCCGACATCCTGGCCAACGCCGGCGGCGTCACCGCCTCCTACTTCGAATGGGCCCAGAGTCGTCAGGGCTACGCCTGGGACGAGGAGGTCGTCGCCTCCCGTCTGGCCCGCACCATCGACGACGCCTTCATCGAGGTCTGGGACCGCTCCCAGAAGATGTCCGTCTCCATGCGTCGGGCCGCCGGCGTGGTGGCCATCGATCGCCTGGCCGCCGCCATCTCGGCCCGGGGCCTCTTTCCCTGAGGGCCTTCACTCCTCGCGAGCTCAGGGCGTCGCTGTTCGGCGCGGACAGCGGATCTGCAGCCGACCGGGTGGGCTCTTCTCGTTCGGCATTCTCTGGCCCTTCGGCTCAATTGGCGAGCACACACGGGTCAATTGGTGAGCACACACAGGCAGCGTGGGCCCTGCCGGCTCACAACCCACTCCCACCACCACTGCACCACCTGCATCTCGCTCACCAGCGCAAGACGAGACTTCCTCATTCATGGTGGTGACCAGTGCACTCCACTCGCTCATGATGGGTGATCAATGACGAGGAGTCCCGCTGTGAACGCACGAAGTAGCTCCCTGCGCCTGGTGGCGCTCGCCCTTGTGATTTCCCTGCCCCTTGTCGGTGTGGCCGGGGTGGCCGGGGCCAAGCCGCACCATCACCATCACCACCACCACGGAGCTGGGAGCGGGAGCGGCGGCGGGAAGGGGGGGGCCGCACCGGCCATGGTCGTCTCGGCGAGCCCGAACCCGTTGGTCGAGACCAACCAATCGGCCGTGAACATCGTTGTGCAAGTGGAGACGAGCCCATCGCTGTCCGGCGATCAAGTCGTCCTCTCGTCATCTCAGCTGCTTGGTTCCTGTGCCCTGGTCTACTTCCAGTCGGTCCAAGCGAACACCGGGCAGCAATACAACAACACCTTCTACACCCAGGACGCACCGATCACGGTGACATTGGACAATGACGGCAACGTCACCGTGATCGTCAACGGAAACGACTGCGCTCCGGGCAACGACCTCATCGACGCCAGCCTGGCGGCAGCCCCGTACTTTACGGCGCTCACGTCGCTCGTCGTGGAACCCCCCCAGGTCACACCACCGGGCGTCACGGGATATCCGAATCCCGAGGTGGAGACCGGTGAGGACATGTCGAGCCCCTTTTGCGGGGGAGGCGGAGATGGAGAGGGCGGCCCTTGCACATCCTTGGGATCTGATGTCTATGCCGTCTTCTACGTAGAGACCAGTCCCGTTTACGCCGAGCAATCGGTGGAGATTAGCGCCAGACAACTAGAGGACAGCTGTATCGGGGGCTTTGATTGGTACTCAGCGGACGACAACGACATCATTACGCAGTCTCCGCCGCAGCAGATTCTCGATGACGACGGTAACGCTGTGATTGCCTTCTTCGGTACGTCGTGTGCCGCCGGTACGTGGGCCGTGATCGCCGACGTGTTGGCGGGCAGTCACCCGACGTATGTGACGACGTACACCGTCCTGCCACCGGCACCGACGATCTAGCGCTCTGCCGGTTGTCGTCCGGGCATCGCCGGAACGTCGCACCATGCAGGTGATCTGCGCCGGTGGGAGCCCGGGGTGGAGGTGAGCAGCACAACTCCGCTGCTGAATGTCTTGACATCGAGGAGCCTCAGCGCCGGGGCGGCCTCTGGCGAGACGTCCAGAGGGCCGTTCCCGTATTCGACGATGCCGTTGCCGTATTCGACGATGCCGTTGCCGTATTTGACGATAGTGCCACCGGGCTGTTGCTCAAGGTTTCATCCGTCGACAAAGTCATCGGCGATGCCGTTCTCGGCTCTACGCGTTGCCGGGTAGGCCGCGGACCGGCCCTCGTAGGTCTTTCGACCGAGGAGCAACATGTCGGCTCCGCGATAGGGGGTGGCCAAGAGCCCACGTCTCGTCGTCGACGGTGGGTGGCGAGAAGTCCATGATCGGGGTCCGGACCGCTACCAGCCCCGGTCGATCCACTCCTGGAGGTGGGGGCTCTCGTTGCCGATGGTGGTGTCGGTCCCGTGACCTGGCAGGACCAGGGTCTCGGGCTTGAATCGGCGGAACAGCCGTTCGTCGATGGAGCGGATGATGGTGCCGAAGTCGGCGTTCTCGAAGCTGGTGTTCCCCGGACCACCGGGGAAGAGGGTGTCGCCGCTGAACAGCAGCGGCGTGTCGTGCAGATAAAAGGACACCGAGCCCGGGGTGTGGCCCGGATTGGCGATCACCTCGAGCCGAAGCCGTCCCACCTCGAGGACGGCGCCGTCCTCGAGCAGCAGATCGTAGGAGGGGAGCATCCCGGCGTCAGCGGCGGACACCGAGACGGCATAGCCGGCGTCGCGGACGGCGGGGACGGCCTGGATGTGGTCCCAGTGGCCGTGGGTCTCGACCACCTGCCGCACCCCGAGCTCCTGGCACATCTCGAGCAGCATCTCGTGCTCGTTGGCCGCGTCCACGAGCACGGCCTCTCCTGTCTGCTTGCACCGGATGACGTGCACGTTGTTGTCCATGGGACCGACCACGACCCGGTGGACCTCGACCAGGCCGTCCTCGTAGTGGAGCACGTTCTTCCTCCTCGGCGTCGGGTGGATCGGGGGTCGTCTCCGGGTGCCATCTTATTGACTCGGTGGTCAACAACGGCCCCCGTCTGGTAGACAACCAGCGTCGCCAATCCGCCCGGGGACCCGACATCCCGGGGACCGTCGAGGGGGATCGAGCCATGAACTTCGCCTTCAGCGAGGAGCAAGAGGAGCTGCGCAGCTCCGTGCGCCGCTTCCTCGAGGACAAGTCGCCCATGACCGAGGTCCGGCGGCTGATGGAGACCTCCGAGGGCTATGACAGCGCCGTCTGGAAGCAGATGGGCGAGCAGCTCGGCCTGCAGGCCATCGCCATTCCCGAGGAGTACGGCGGCGTCGGCTTCGGTTACGTGGAGCTCACCGTCATCTTCGAGGAGATGGGAGCGGCTCTGCTCTGCGCTCCCTACTTCGCCACCATCGCCCTGGCCGCCAACGCCCTGCTGGCCGGCGGCGACGAATCGGCCAAGAAGGACTTCCTCCCCGGGATCGCCTCGGGCGAGACCATCGCCACCGTGGCTCTGACCGAGGACACCGGACGCTGGGACCTCGACGGCGTCACTCTGGCCGCCAGCGGCAAGGGTGGCGACTGGAAGCTCGACGGCCACAAGATGTTCGTCATCGACGGCCATACGGCCGATCTTCTCCTCGTCGCCGGCCGGACGGCGAAGGGCGTCAGCCTCTTCGCCGTGCAAGCCGACGCTCCCGGTCTCACCCGGACGGCCCTGGCCACCATGGACCAGACCCGCAAGCAGGCCCGTCTCGAGTTCGCCGGTACTCCGGCCCGGCTGCTCGGAGACGAGGGCGCGGCCGGTCCGGCGCTCTCGCGCACCCTCGACCTCGCCGCCGTGGCCCTGGCCGCCGAGCAGGTCGGCGGGGCCCAACGCTGCCTGGACATGGCCGTCGACTACGCCAAGACCCGTATCCAGTTCGGCCGACCGATCGGTTCGTTCCAGGCCATCAAGCACAAGTGTGCCGACATGCTCCTCGAGGTGGAATCGGCCAAGTCGGCGGCCTATTACGCCGGCTGGGCGGCGGCCGAGGACTCCGAGGAGCTGCCGGTGGTGGCCAGCCTGGCCAAGTCCTACTGCTCCGAGGCCTACTTCCATGCCGCGGCGGAGAACATCCAGATCCACGGCGGCATCGGTTTCACCTGGGAGCACGACGCCCACCTCTACTTCAAGCGGGCCAAGTCCTCCGAGTTGCTCCTCGGCGACCCCAGCTACCACCGCGAGCTCCTGGCCCAGCGCATCGGTATCTGAGCCCTCGGCTGAATCAGCACCGACCATCCGGACCCGGCACCGCTTCTTCCCACGAGGGACCGAGTCGACGGGGCCGCGGTGCGGTTCGGACCGAGCAGATGGTGCCGGTGAGACCGAGCCGATGAGACCGTGCCGGTGAGACCGTGCCGATGAGACCGTGCCGATGAGACCGTGCCGATGAGAGTGGGTCGCGGTGACCTGGTCGGTGAGACGGCATCGGGTCGACGGACGGGGGCGGGCTGATGGCACGGTCATGGGACAGCTTCGCCGGCCCGGCCGGTGCTCTCGGAGTCCACGTGGCACCGCCGGCGACGGCCTCGGGCCCGCCGGGCGCCGTTGTCGTGCTCTGCCACGGATTCCCTCTCGGCGCCGACGCGGCCGAAAGCACCGGCGACAGCCTGCCCGCCCTGGCCGATCGATTGGCCGCCGAGTCGGGTCGGACCGTGGTGGCCGGCTGTTTCCGGGGGATCGGGCCCTCGGCCGGAGACTTTTCGCTCGACGGTTGGCTCGAGGACCTTCAGGCCTTCGTCTCCTACGGTGCCGATCTGGTCTCCGGTGGGGGAGTCTGGCTGGTGGGATTCGGCACCGGCGGGGCCCTTGCCCTGTGCCTGGCCGCCGGCGACCAACGGGTCCGGGCGGTGGCGGCCTTCGGTTCCCCGGCGACCTTCGCCGACTGGGCCCAAGACGTCGACGGGATGCTCGAGTTCGCCCGTCGGGTGGGGGTCGTCCGGTCGGCCGGATTCCCCCCCGACGTCACCGCTTGGTCCCGGGGGTTCTCGACCCTGCGGCCGGACGAGGCCTGTGCCCTTCTTCCTCCGCGCCCGGTCCTGATCGTCCACGGTGTCAGGGACGAGGAGGTTCCCCTCTCCGACGCCCGGGTTCTGGCCGATGCCGTGGGGGCGACCGTCGAACTGCGGGTCATCGGGGGTGCAGGCCATCGGCTCCGGGCCGACCCGCGTGCCATGGCCCTGCTGGTGGGATGGCTCGAGCGTCAGGGACCGTGACAGCCCGACACGGGCCATCCGGTCAGGGGGCCAAGGAGGCGTCGATGCTGGTCCGCAAAGCGCGCGCCGATGCCCGGGGGTCGTCGGAGCCGGTGAGGAAGCGGACGACCACGAAGCACCGGGCCCCGGCGGCGGCCAGGCCCGGGATGGTGGCCGGGGTGACTCCGCCGGTGATGAAGACGGGCCTGCCCGCCCTCTCGACGGCATAGGAGACGTAACCGAGGCCGGTACCCGGGCGACCGAGCTTGGTCGGCGTCGGCTCCACCGGCCCGGCCGAGACGTAATCGACGGGCTCCGCGACACTGGCGTCGAGCTCGGCCGGCGCGTGGGTGGAGAGACCGACGATGAGCTCGGGACCGAGGATGCGACGGGCCAGGGCGGGCGAGGCATCGTCCTGGCCGACGTGGACACCGTCGGCTCCGACCTCGAGGGCCAGGTCGGGCCGGTCGTTCATGATGAAGGGCACACCGAGGTCGGCGCAGACCCGGGCGGCGAGCTTCCCCCGTTCGACGAGGGGACGGGCGTCGAGCACCTTGTCGCGTAGCTGGACGACGTCCACGCCTCCGTGGATGCAGGCGCTCAGGAAGGACGCCAGATCCGGTCGGTCCCCCGTGCAGAGGTAGAGATTCCGATCGGCCAACGACCGGCGGCCGGCGATCTCGTTCTGTGTTCCCGTCACCGTGCGGCGGTACGCGCCGCCGGCCTCTTCGCCACCGCCGTCCCGGCTGTCTTCTTGGCCGTCCCGGCTGTCTTCTTGGCCGCCCCGGTCTTCTTGGCCGCCCCGGTCTTCTTGGCTGCGGCCGTCTTCTCGGGAGCCGGAGTCTCGGCGGCGGCGGCTTTGTTCTTGGCCTTCATGTCCTGCTTGAAGGAGCGGACCAGGTCGAGGGAGTCCTGGTCGGTGATATCGGCGACGGAGCGGTGGGTGTCGGGTTCGCCGTAGGGGGCGGAGACCTGCTGCCATCCGGGCGGGCTGACCGAGAGCTGCTTTCCGAGAAGGGCGACGAAGATCTTCGCCTTCTGCTCGCCGAAGCCTGGCAGTCGGCGGACCCGTTCGAACAGCTCCGGGCCCGAGGTGACGTCTTTCCAGACGCCGTCGGCCCGGCCGCCGTAGCTGTCGACGAGGAGCCGGCAGAGCTCCTGGACCCGGGCGGCCATCGACGCCGGGTAGCGGTGGAGAGCCGGCCGGGCCGAGAAGAGAGAGGCCAGGGCCTCGGGATCCAGGGCGGCGAGTTCCTGGGCGTCGAGATCGTGGCCCAGTCGGCGACGGAGCTCGGCCGGCCCGGCGAAGGCCCACTCCAAGGGGACCTGTTGATCGAGGACCATGCCGATGAGCAGTGCCAGGGGGTCCTTCGAGAGCAGGGCGTCGGCGTCGGGGTTGCCCGAGAGTCGGAGGGTGGCCATGGGAAGAACTGTAGATCGCGATGCACGGCCCGCCTGTTCCCTGAGCTGGCCTTTCCCCGCCCAGTGGGCGGAGCTGCCAGTGCTGCAGGCACCCTGCCGATCCGTTGTAGCAGACTGCTACGCTATGTAGCAGATTGAGACAGAGTCTCGTGCAGGCCCCCTTGGAGGCACCGATGTCCGCTGACCGCCCCACCCGCGTGGCCGCCGATCTCCTGGACTCCGCCGCCTCCGAGGGTCGGCGGGAGCGCCGCTCGGCCAAGGCGCAGCTCGACTACTGGACGCGGCTCGGCCGGGCCGTCTCTCTGCACCAGAGCGCAGCCCGGCGTCGGGTCGAGGCGGTGCTGACCGGGGAGGCGGAGATGGCCGAACTCTCCGATGAGGAACGGCTGGTCGCCAACGCCGAGATCGATCTCGCCGTCGACCGGCGCGCCGGTGCCACCCGGATCGGCGAGCACCTGGCCGCCGAGGGGATCACCAGCGTCGCCCTCGACGCCGAGGGCAACCTGGTCGAGCACCGCCCAGACGGCACCGAGGAGGTCGTCACCGTCGCGTCGACGGTGCGGTGAGCCGGCTCGATCTGGTCGTCGGGCCCAACGGTGCGGGAAAGTCGACCTTCATCCGGCTGATCCTCGTTCCCGCCTGGCCGGCGGCGGCCGTCGTCAACGCCGACGAGATCGCCCGCCAGCGGTGGCCCGGGGCGCCCGCGGTCCACTCCTACGAGGCAGCGGCCATCGCCGCGGCGACGCGGTCGCGTCTCATCGAACTGCGCCGGCCGCTCGTGGCCGAGACCGTGTTCTCCCATCCGTCCAAGCTCGACCTCATGGACGAAGCGCGCCGCGGCGGCTACTACGTCGCCCTGCACGTGATCATGGTCCCCGAGGATCTCGCCGTGGCACGCGTCGCCTATCGCCACGCGACCGGCGGCCACGACGTGCCGGAGGAGAAGATCCGCGGCCGCTACCAGCGGCTGTGGGAGCTGGTGGCCGTGGCGGTGGGCAGAGCCGACGCGGCGACGTTCTGGGACAACGCCGGCATCGACGGGCCGCTCCCGGTGGCGGCCTTCATCGGGGGCCTGTCGGTGAAGAGCCCGACCTGGCCGTCGTGGGCGCCCACGGCACTCACCTGGCGCTGGCCGGGCTGAGCCTGAGGGTCAGGAAATCGAGGGTGGAGGAGACCGCCGAGGGCTCAGAGAGCCCAGGGGTCGGCCGAGTCGGGGTCGATGGCGTAGGCGGCCATGGCGTCGGCGACCTCTTCGGGCTTGGCTTCTCCCGTTCGGGCCAGGGCGGCCAGGACGGCGACGACGATATGGGCGGCGTCGATCTCGAAGAAACGACGCAGGGCCGCCCGGGTGTCGGAGCGGCCGAAGCCGTCGGTGCCGAGAGAGGTGAAGGGCCGGGGGACGAAGCGGGCCACCTGGTCGGGGACGGCCCGGAGATAGTCGCTGACGGCCACCACCGGGCCGGCGCCGGCGGCCAGGGAGGCAGTGACGAAGGGGATCCGGGCCGGGTCGGCCGGATGGAGCCGGTTGGCCCTCTCCGCCGAGAGGGCGTCGCGGCGGAGCTCGGTGTAGGAGGTGACCGACCAGGCGTCGGCCGAGACCCCCCAGTCCCGGGCGAGGATCTCCCGGGCCTCCATGGCCGCCTGCCACATCGGCCCGGAGAAGAGAATGCTGGCCTGGCGGGGGGCGGCCGGCGAGGAGAGTTCGGCCGGAGGGGCGAAGGCGTAGAGGCCGCGGAGGATGCCGGCCCGGACGCGTTGGCCGTCCTCGCCGGAGGGCAGGGGGGGCATGAGGTAGTTCTCGTTGTAGAGGGTGAGGTACCAGAAGGAGTCCTCGGGCTCGGGACCGAGGGTGGAGGCGACCGCTCTCTCCATGATGATGGCGATCTCGTAGGCGAAGGCGGGGTCGTAGATCCGGGCCGCCGGGTTGACCGAGGCCAGGAGGGGGGAGTGGCCGTCGTCGTGCTGGAGGCCCTCACCCTGGAGGGTGGTCCGGCCCGCGGTGCAGCCGGCCAGGACGCCCCGGCCCCGGATGTCGCCGAGCAGCCAGGTCAGGTCGCCGACGCGCTGGAAGCCGAACATGGAATAGAAGAGGTAGATCGGCAGCATCGGTTGGCCCCAGGTGGCGTAGGCCGTGGACAGGGCGATGAACGAAGCCATCGATCCGGCCTCGGTGATGCCTTCTTCGAGGACCTGGCCCTTGATGTCCTCGGCGTAGCGGAGGATGAGGTCCGAGTCGACGGGGGTGTAGCGCTGGCCTTCGGGGGCGTAGATCTTGGTCTCGGCGATCAGGGGTTCGAGGCCGAAGGTCCGGGCCTCGTCGGGGACGATCGGGGCCACCAGCCGGCCGATGGCCGGGTCCCGGACCAGGTTCCGCAGCAGCCGGGCGAAGGCCATGGTGGTGGAGACCTCCTGGGTGGCCGAGCCCGCCGTCAGGTCACTGAAGACGGTTGCCGCCGGGGCCGGGGCGGGCTTCGGCCGGACGAGCCGGGAGGGGACGGGACCGGCCAGGACCTTCCGGCGGGCGGTCAGGTAGTCGTGGGCGGCCGAGCCGACGGGAGGCCGGTAGTAGGGGGGCTGGTCGGCGTCGAGGGCCGAGTCCGGGATCTCCTCCTGGAGGTAGAGCCGGTCCCGCAGCGCCAGCAGCTGGGGCTTGGTCATCTTCTTGATCTGGTGGGTGGCGTTTCTGGCCTCGATCTCGGGTCCGAGGGTCCAGCCCTTGACCGTCTTGGCCAGGATGGCCGTCGGCTGACCGGTGGGGGCGGTGGCCGCCTTGTAGGCGGCGTAGAGCTTCCGGTAGTCGTGGCCGCCGCGGGGGAGGGCGAAGATCTCGTCGTCGGAGAGGTGCTCGACCAGTTTGCGGAGCCGGGGGTCGGGACCGAAGAAGTGGTCCCGGATGTAGGCGCCGGACTCGGTGACGTACTTCTGGAACTCCCCGTCGGGGGTGGTGTTCATCTTGTCGAGCAGGACGCCGTCGACGTCCCGGGCGAGCAGCTCGTCCCACTTCGATCCCCAGACGACCTTGATGACGTTCCAGCCCGCTCCCCGGAAGGTGGCTTCCGCCTCCTGGATGATCTTGCCGTTTCCCCGGACGGGGCCGTCGAGGCGTTGGAGGTTGCAGTTGACCACGAAGACCAGGTTGTCGAGGTGCTCCCGGCCGGCCACGGAGAGCGCTCCGGTCGAGTCCACCTCGTCGAGCTCACCGTCACCGACGAAAGCCCAGACCCGCGAGGCCGAGGTGTCGGCCAGCTCCCGGTTGAGCAGATAGCGGTTGATATGGGCCTGGTAGATGGCGGTGAGGGGGCCGAGGCCCATGGAGACGGTGGGGTACTCCCAGAAGTCGGGGAGCAGGCGGGGGTGGGGATAGGAGGGGAGTCCCCGGCCCGAGACCTCCTGGCGGAAGTGGTCGAGCTGGTCCTCGGAGAGCCGGCCCTCGACGAAGGCCCGGGCGTAGATGCCGGGGGAGGCGTGGCCCTGGAAGAAGACCATGTCGCCGAAGCCGCCGTCGGACTTGCCCCGGAAGAAGTGGTTGAAGCCGACCTCGTAGAGAGAAGCTGAGCTCGCATAGGTGGCCAGGTGGCCGCCGATCCCCTCGGAGCGGTGGTTGGCCCGCGTCACCATGACCGCCGCGTTCCAGCGGATGTAGGCCCGGATCCTGCGTTCGGTGTGCTCGTCGCCGGGGAACCAGGGTTCCTGGTCGCGGGGGATCGTGTTCACATACGGGGTGGAGACGGTGGCCGGGAAGTCGACCTGGAGCGAGCGGGCCCGTTCGAGCAGCTTCATCAGTAAGAAGCGCGCCCGGGGCCGGCCCTGGGCCTCGACCACGGCGTCGAAGGAGTCGACCCACTCGGCCGTCTCCTGCGGGTCGATGTCGGGGAGCTGGTGGGACATGCCGTCGAAGAGCATCGGCTCCAGCCTAGGAGCGGAATTCTCCCCGGGATGCGATAAAACCCCCGATGTGGTGGCCTCGGGCCGGCCCCACCCGTCGGTGAGGGCGCCCCGCCGGTGGGGGGCCGGTGGTGAGGGGGTCCTCAGATGGTGGGGGCGGGAGGATCGATGGTGAAGGTGGTGACGTAGGTCGGGTGGGTCCCGGCCTCGACGTCGGCGATGACCTCCGAGGTTCCCGCCGCGCAGGAGCGGCCGACGAAGACGAAGGTGGCGTTGCCGTCGTCATCGAGGGTGCTCGGGAACGGACTCCTGATGGTTCCTCCCGGGAAGCTCTCGAACCCGACGCCGTTGGGGGGGAAGGTCCCCCAGAGGTACCCGACGAGGCAGCGGCTCTCGAGCTGGGCGCCTTCGATCTCGACCGGTTGCTCGGCGTAGACGGGGTCGGTCTCGACGGTGAAGACGGCGTAGACGTCGGAGTCACCGGAGTTGGCCGTGTCGCCGGTCGCCACCTCTCCGGTGGTGACGGTGCCCGAGCTCGTCGGATAGGCGAAGAGCCCGGGCGGGGTGACGTTCGGGGGATCGAGGGTCAAGGTGCCGAGGGCGGTGTCGAAGGGGGCGACGGTCATGTCGGCCTCGATCACGTCGGTCCCGGGGGCGCAGTTCTCGCCGAAGAGGCTGGTGGTGGCGTTGCCCTCGTCATCGAGGATCAGGGCGATGACGAGGGGGCTGGGCTGGATGTTGAAGGAGACGTTGAAGCGCGGTCGGGCGAAGCCGTCGATCGCACAGCTGGCGTCGAGCTGGGACGAGCTGAGATCGACCAGGTCGCCGGCGAACGACGGGGACGCCTCCACTTGGACGACCACGGCGAAGGCCGAGCTGCTCGTCTCCACCACCGGGGAGGGGTCGATCTGGATGGTGATCGGAGCCGACCCGGCGCCCCCGGCGCCGCCCCCCGCCGCTCCGGCGGAGCAGGCCGCCAGCTTCTTGGCTTTGGCCGGGTGGGCCGCGCACCAGCCGGCCGAGCCCTTCTTGACGGCCGAGGCCGACCCCGACAGACCGACGAGGGGCGTGGCCACCATGAGGGATAGGACAAGCAGCTTGGTGGGCAGTCGGCGTCGACGCATCATCTCTATCTCAGATGGTGGGGGCCGGGGGGTTGACGGTGAAGGTGCCCGTGTAGGTGCTGTGGACCCCGGCACCGACCTCGGCCATCACCACCGAGGGACCGGCGGCACAGGAGATACCCATGAAGGCGAAGACGGCGTTGCCGTCGTCGTCGACGATGTCGGTCACGGAAGTGGCGGTGGAATTGGCGCCGGCGCCGTTGGTCCAGACGAAGCCCCGGAGGCAGCGGGCCTCGAGCTGGGCCGAGGAGATGGAGATGGTCTGCTCGGCGTAGACCGGGTCGGTCTCCACGGAGAAGACGGCGTAGATGTTCGAGTCACCTGAGGCGGCGGTGTCACCGGTCTCCACCTCGCCCCCTGGCCTTGGCCGGATGGGCGGCGCACCACTTGGCCGAGCCGACAGGGTTCTTGGCCGCCGCGGCCCTGGCCGCCCCGGCCGGGGCGGAAGAGGTCAGGAGGGGCGTGGAAATCAGGACAGCCAGGGCGACGATCTTGGCCAGATTCCGCCTCAGTTTCATGGATGACCCGTCTCCGTGGTTGTGATTGCCCGGCAATCTTCCCCTGAGTGGTGGTCCCACCGCCTCATCACCGATGATGAGCCTCTCACTGAGGGCGTGAAACCACGCAGCGTGGGCGTAGCGGGAGACCGATAGGCGGTGAGGCCGTCGGCCAAATGGGGGCCCCCATCGGCCTTAACTCTTGATGGACCGCGGCGTCCGCGCTCTCTCACGCTTTTGCGTGCAACAGATCGGCTGTCCAGGAAGTCTCTAGGTTATGGTCCGAAACGATCCGGACGGGGCCTTCCACGACTTCGTGGTGGCCGAGGGGCCGGTGCTGTACCGGCTGGCCTTGCTGCTGTCGGCCGATCAGGCCGCTGCTCACGACCTTTTGCAAACGACCATGCTCCGGGCCTGGAAGGCCTGGTCCCGCGTATCGACGGCAGACGACCAAGGGGCCTACGTCCGGAGGATCCTGGTCAACGCGGCCAGGTCGGGATGGCGGCGCCGCTGGCGACACGAATCTCCTGCGGGATCGGTCGCCGCGCCAACCTCGGAGGGCGACGGCTATCAGAGGGTCGAAGACCGGGAGCAGCTCGTGGGGATGCTCCGGAGGCTGCCGGCCCGCCAGAGGGCCGTCGTCGTGCTGCGCTACCTCTGCGATCTCGAGGACAAAGCGATAGCCGACATGCTCGGCTGCTCAGAGACGACGGTTCGCAGTCAGATCAGCCGGGCGCTCACGAAGTTGCGGATCACCTACCCGGACCCTGTTCCGCCAGCACCGCGGCCCGAATCACCACAGGAGCGATCATGACCACGTTTTCCACGGAAGACGATCTCCGTACGGCGTTGCGCCAGGAAGCGACCCGAGCCGCCCTTCCGGGCGAGGATCTCTGGGTCGCCGTCCGGCGGCGGATCGTTCGCCGGCGTCGCTATAGGTCAGGGGCCACGCTGCTGGTCAGCGCCGGGGCCGCGGCGGTGGTGGTGAGCCTGGTGGTGCCGACCGGACCCCCCCCGTCACATCGGGAGCTAATGACGCCCCTTTCCTACCAGCAGGCCTGCAGCCGCGAGCCCAACGTCTGTCGACCGGGCACCACTGGCGCCGTACCGGCGGTGCTGTACCGGACCCTGCACCTGCCAGGCGTGGCGCCAGGGCAGAGCTGTCCGGCCACGCCCGGAGGGAACTCGAGCAATCCCTACGTCGCCGGCCAGCAGTACGGTGCCGGTCCGGTGTGGATGGAGCTCGGCGACCGTGGCCATCCCAGTCGCGGCATCAGTGTCCTCGGCAACCCCGACACCCCCGGCTGGCATGCGGCGGAGAACGTATGGCTGGTCGCCCCCGGCTACCAAGGCCCCTTCACCGTCCGGGGAGCACGGATCGACGGCCGGGGCACGGTCGGGTTCGGCGGCGCGCCGACCAGCGCGGCCTTTGTCGAGCCTCCCGCACCCGACCCGAATAGCTCCAGAGGGTGGAGGTTTCCGCCGGGAACCATCTGGGTGACCACCCCAGGCTGCTATGGCTTCCAGATCGACGGGACGTCGTTCAGCGAGGTGGTCGTGATCGACATGCGGGCACCAGTCTCGAGAGCGACGCTCGGCCTCGGGAGCTGAGGGTCGACCGTCTCTCGCTGGCCGGGCGATGGGCGGCCATTAGCTTGGTGGACCCATGTCGCCTCCGAGCAGCCGGTCCGCCGGGCCGCCGGTCCCCCGGGAAGGGGAGACCGTGATCTACACCGACGGGTCCTGTCTCGGAAATCCGGGTCCCGGTGGTTGGGCCTGGGCCGTGGTCGGCGGTGGCTATGCCAGCGGGGCCGACCCGCTGAGCACGAATCAGCGGATGGAGATCACGGCCGTGCTGCGGGCCCTCGAGGCCTCGAGCGGGCCGGTGCTGATCATGTCCGATTCGACCTACGTGGTGAACTGCTTCCGGGACCGCTGGTACGAGGGGTGGAAGAGGCGGGGATGGCGCAACGCCGCCGGCAAGCCGGTGGCCAACCGCGATCTGTGGGAGCCGCTTCTGGCCCTGGCCCTCGATCCGGGCCGGTCGGTCCGCTTCGGCTGGGTGAAGGGGCATTCGGGCGACGCCATGAACGACCGGGTCGACCTGCTCGCCACCGAGGCGGCGGCCCGGCAGAAGGGCGAGGCGGCAGAGTTGTTCCGGGGCTGAGAAAGGTCTGGTCAGGTCGGTCGGGCTTTTGGCGGCTCCGGCATGGCGGCCCGTAGCATGCGGCTCATGGAGCTCACAGGATCGTCAGCGGTGATTACGGGTGGTGCGTCGGGACTGGGCGCCGGGACGGCGCGGACGCTGACCGCGCTCGGCGTGCGGTGCACGATCTTCGACCGGAACGAGGACGGGGCCAGGCAGCTGGCCGGTGAGATCGGGGCCAACTCCATCGGCGGCGACGTGACGAACCCCGAGGACTGCCGGCGGGCGGTAGAGCAGGCGGCCGAGGGGGGAAAGCTGCGCATCGCCGTGAACTGCGCCGGGACGGGCTGGGTGGGCCGGGTGATCAACCGGGACAACACGCCGCACGACCCGGGGGCCTTCACGTTCATCCAGCAGCTGAACGTGCTCGGGACGTTCCATGTGATGACCATCGCCGCCTCGGTGATGGCCGGGACCGAGCCCCTGGCCGACGGCGAGCGGGGGGTGATCGTGAACACGGCCTCGGTGGCCGCCTTCGACGGCCAGGTGGGACAACTGGCCTACTCGGCCTCGAAGGGGGCGGTGGTGGGGATGACCCTGCCCGCGGCGCGCGACCTGGCCCCGGTGGGGATCAGGGTGGTGACGATCGCCCCCGGGCTCTTCGACACGCCCCTGCTCGGGATGCTCCCCGACGAGCAGCGCGATGCGCTGGCCCAGTCGGTGCTGTTCCCGAAGAAGCTCGGCCAGCCGATGCAGTACGGGGCGCTGGTCGCCCATATCGCCCAGAACAGCTACCTGAACGGCGAGGTGATCCGTCTCGACGGTGGGATCCGGATGCCGCCGAAGTGAGCGGCCCGACACCATGAAGTACGTCGAGATCGGTGGGGCCCGGATGTCGGCCATCGGGCTCGGGACATGGCAGTTCGGGTCGCGGGAGTGGGGCTACGGCAACGAGTACGCCGAGGGCGAGGCCGTCGAGATCGTGCATCGGGCTCTCGATCTCGGGATCTCCACCTTCGATACGGCCGAGATCTACGGCTTCGGCCGGTCCGAGCGGATCCTCGGCCGGGCCTTGGCCGGCCGGCGGGAGGAGGCCTTCCTGGCCAGCAAGATCCTGCCCGTGCTGCCGATCGGGCCGGTGGTTCGGCAGCGGGCCCGGGGGAGTCTCCGGCGGCTCGGGGTGGCGAGTATGGATCTCTACCAGATCCATCAACCGAATCCGGTGGTGCCCCTCTCCTCCACCATGGCCGGCTTCCGGCAGTTGGAGGACGAGGGACTGATCACCCACGCCGGGGTGTCGAACTACGGACTGGGCCGCTGGCAGGCTGCCGAGGCGGCGCTCGGGAGGCCGGTGCTGTCGAACCAGGTGCCGTTCAATCTGGTCGATCGGAGAGCCGAAAAGGAACTGTTGCCGTGGGCGCAGGCCAACGAGCGGCTGATCATCGCCTACAGCCCGTTGGCCCAGGGCCTGTTGTCGGGCCGCTACCACGCCGGGAACCGGCCGACCGGGATGGTCCGGATGAATTCTCCGGCTTTCCTACCCGAGAACCTGGCCTTGGCCGAGCCCTTGATCGACGCCGTGAGGAACGTGGCGACTGGTCACGGGGCGACGGCTTCGCAGGTGGCATTGGCCTGGCTGATCCGTCGACCCAATGTGGTGGTGATCCCGGGGGCGAGCTCAGCGTCCCAGGTGGAGGCCAACGCGGCGGCGGCCGAGCTCGAGCTGACCGACGAGGAAGACGAGATGTTGTGCCGGGCCTCCGACGAGTTCCATCCGAAGGGATGGCGGGAGGTCTGGCCCGAGTTGGCCCGGCAGAGGTTGGCGGCGATGGCGGGACGGTGCAAGGGCGCCAAGCCGAGCGGTCCGGGCTCCGGTCCGGAGCCCGGAGAGTCGTAAGGAGATGGTGGAGAAGCGGTTCTTCACGGTGGAGGAAGCTCGGGCCTATCTGCCCCGGTTGCGGAGGATCCTCTCGCTGTTGCGGAGGTCGGCCGATCTGAGTGTGAAGGCGGGGAGCAACGGGCACGCGGCGGTGCGGACGAAGGCGACGGCCGACGACGCCCCCCTCGATCTCGATCCGGGGCAGGCTCTGGCCGAGTTGGAGGATCAGGGGATCGTGCTCCGGGATCCGGTGGTGGGGTTGGTTGATTTCCCTTGTCTCCATCCGAGCGGCACCGTTGTCCAGCTCTGCTGGCAACTGGGGGAGGACGATCTCGGTTGGTGGCACCTTCCGGACGCGGGATTCGGCAGCCGGAGGCCGCTGCCGTTACCGCCGGAGTTGTAGGCCGGGCCGGTCCCGGATCCGTCTTCCGGAGGGTGGGAGAAGTCTTTTCAAGCCGGTGGAGGTGGTTCCCCGGCTGAGGTGCCCCCGGTAGGCTGAGCCGCAGATCGCAGAGTCTGGGTGGGTGGGCCCCACAGGAGGTGGTGACGACGACCGGCAGTACGGAGTTCGATGTCGTCGTGATCGGGGGCGGTCCGGCCGGCTACGCCACCGCCCTGTACGGCGCTTCGGCCGGTCTGTCCGTCGCCGTGATCGAGCGGGACAAGATGGGTGGGACCTGTCTGCACCGCGGCTGCATCCCGGCCAAGGAATTCCTGGAGACGGCCTCGGTGCTGAGGACGGTGGCGGGCTCCAAGGAATTCGGGGTGGAGAGCGGGCAGCCGGTGTTGGATTTCTCGGTGAGCCAGGGCCGGAAGCAGAAAGTGGTCGACACTCTCTTCAAAGGCCTGGTCGGGCTGATGAAGGGTCGGGGGATCGAATCGTTCAGCGGATCGGGCCAGTTGCTGGCCGACCGGCGGGTCCGGGTGACGGGTGGCGACGAGACGATCGAGTTGTCGGGCCGGAACGTGGTGTTGGCGTCGGGTTCCGTACCGCGGACGATCCCCGGTTTCGAGGTCGACGGGCGGGTGGTGATGACGTCCGACGAGGTGCTGTCGCTCGAGAAGGAGCCGGCCTCGGTGGCCATCATCGGCGGCGGGGCGATCGGCTGCGAATTCGCCTCCATGTTCAGCGACCTGGGCAGTCAGGTGACGGTGCTCGAGGCGCTGCCCACGCTGTTGACGGGTTGCGACGAGGACCTGATCGGGGTGGTCGGACGGTCGTTTCGGAAAAGGGGGATCGCCGTCCATAGCGCAGTGAAGGTGAGCGGACACAGTCCGAACGGCAACGGGACGACCGTGAGCTTCGGCGACGCGGAGTCGGTGACCGTGGACGCGGTGATCCTCTCTGTCGGCCGCCGTCCCTTGACCGAGGGCCTGCTGGCCGAGGGGACCGGGGTGGTGGTGGACGAGCGGGGTTTCGTACGAGTCGACGAGTACATGCGGACCGCGGTCGACGGCATCTGGGCCGCCGGTGACGTGGTCGACACCCCGCAGCTCGCCCATGTGGGCTTCGCCGAAGGGGTGGTGACGATCAAGGGGATCCTCGGTGAGCCGGTGATCCCGGTCGACTACTCGCGGGTGCCCTGGTGCATCTACTGCCACCCCGAGGTGGCCTTCGTCGGGATGAGCGAGGGGCAGGCCCGGGCGGCGGGGATCGAGGTGGTGGTGAAGAAGGACCCGTACGGTGGGAACAGCCGGGCCCGGATCATCGGTGACACCGATGGCTTGGTGAAGGTGGTCTGTGAGAGAGGTGCCGACGGCCGGGCCGGCAGGATCCTGGGCGTCCATATGGTCGGGCCCTGGGTGACAGAGCAGCTGGGCCAGGGGTATATGGCGGTGAACTGGGAGGCGACGGCGGACGAGATCGGCCAGTTCATCCAGCCGCACCCGACGCTGTCCGAATCGTTCGGCGAGACCGTGATGGCCCTGACGGGCAGGGGGTTGCATCTTGGCTGACGTGGTGATGCCGCAACTCGGGGAGACGGTGACCGAGGGCACGGTGACGAAGTGGCTGAAGGCGGTGGGGGAGACCATCGAGCGCGACGAGCCCCTCTTCGAGGTGTCGACGGACAAGGTCGACTCCGAGGTGCCGTCCCCGGCGGCTGGGGTGCTGGCCGAGATCCGGGTGCCCGAAGGTGAGACGGTCGACGTCGGGACGGTGCTCGCCGTCGTCTCCGACGGCGCCGCCGGGTCGACGACGGCGCCGGCCAGCGCCGCGGCCGCCCCCGCCTCTGCCCCTGCCCCGCCGGTCTCGGCCCCACCGGCCCCGGCTCCATCTCCCGCTCCCGCTCCCGCCCCACCGGCCCCGGCCCCATCTCCCGCTCCCGCCCCACCGGCCCCGGCCCCGGCCCCACAGGCCGTGCCGGTAGCAGCTGCTGCGGCGCCGGCCGGAGGTGGGTCGGCTGCCGAGGACCGGGGTGGGCCTGGGGCCGGTGACGAGGAGGTGGGTGGAAATGGCAGAAAGGGAGCCGGGAACCGGATCCTTTCGCCGGTGGTGCGTCGTCTGCTCGATGAAAACGGACTCGATCCGATCGAGATCGCAGGAACGGGACTCGGGGGCAGGATCACCCGGGGCGACGTGCTGGGGTTGATCGACCAACAACGCTCCGGTGGGGCCCCGGCCCCGACAGGGGCACCGGCAGCGGCTGGGTCGGTTCGACCCGCCGGGGCGGTGACGACGACGGCCCGGGCCGGGACCGACGAGATCGTGCCCTTCACCAACATCCGGCGGCGGACGGCCGAACATATGGTGCGGTCGAAAGCGACGTCGCCGCACACATTGGTGGTGCTCGAGGCCGACTACGAGCCGATCGAACGGGTGCGGCGGGCGCACGGGGCGCGGTTCAAGGCCGAGGAGGGTTTCTCGCTGACCTACCTGCCGTTCGTGGCCCGGGCCTGTGTGGAGGCGCTGCACGAATGGCCCGATCTGAATTCGTCGGTGGGCGATGACGCCCTGATCGTGCATCATCAGGTCAACCTGGGGATCGCCGTCGATCTCGATCACAAGGGTCTGATCGTGCCCGTGGTGCCGGCGGCTGAAGAATTGACCCTGAGGGGACTGGCCCGACGGATCCACGAGCTGGCTGACCGGGCCCGGACGAAGAAGCTGACGGCCGACGACATCTCGGGCGGAACCTTCTCGATCACCAACGCCGGGCCGTTCGGGACGTTCCTGACGGCACCGATCATCAACCAGCCCCAGGTCGGGATCCTTTCGACCGACGGGGTGAAACGTCGTCCCGTGGTGGTGACCGGTGAGGATGGGACCGAGGCCATCGCCATCCATTCCACCGGCTTGCTTTGCCTTTCGTGGGACCACCGGGCGGTCGACGGCGGCTACGCCGCCGCTTTCATGGCCCGGATCGTGCAACTGCTGGGCAGCCACGACTGGGCCGCCGAGCTCTGACGCGGCGGGAGAACGAGGTGTTTCGGGTCCGTTGGCTCGGTCGGGTGCCCTATGGGGAGGCCCATGCTCTGCAGGGGGCGCTGCACGCCCGGAGCCAAGACGACTACATGCTCCTGCTCGAACATCCCCACGTCTTCACGGTCGGGGTGCACGGGGATCCCGGTCACCTGCTGGTTGATCCGGCCTCTGTGGGGGCGACGATGGTGCGGACCGACCGCGGCGGGGACGTGACCTACCACGGGCCCGGTCAGGTGGTCGGTTATCCGATCGTGACCGTGCCCATGGGGCCGGCGGCGATACCGGGTCATGTGCGGGCGGTCGAACAGTTGGTGATCGACGCTCTGGCCGAGCTCGGGCTGGCCAGCGGACGATACGAGGGGTACCCGGGTGTGTGGATCGATGCCGGTGGGGCCGATGCCCGGAAGATCTGCGCCATCGGGGTACGGGTGAGTCGGGGTCGGTCGATGCACGGACTCGCCTTGAACGTGGATCCCGACATGGAGTGGTTCGACCGGATCATCCCCTGCGGTCTGCCGGACAAAGCGGTGACGTCGTTGGCGGCCGAGGGTATCGGGGCGTCGGTGCCAGAGGTGGTGGGTCTTCTGGCCAAACACGCCGGCCTCCGGTGGGCTCCCGACGCAATGGTCGATCGGCAGGACGTGATCTCGACGGTGGATCACCGGTCGGGCTCGCTGTCCGGGCACTCGGCGAGCACCGCGCCCGGGGTCGGAGGTCGGCTCCGGATCCGGCTGCGTCAGGCCGGTGTCGATCCCGAGAGCGGTCTGGGCCTGGCGGAGAGGAAGCCGCCGTGGCTGCGGGTGGCCGCCCGGATGGGTGACGACTTCTTGTCCTTGCGGCGGACGATGCGGGATCTCGATCTGGTGACGGTGTGCGAAGAAGCGGGCTGTCCGAACATCTTTGAATGCTGGGCCGACGGGACCGCCACCTTCATGATCAATGGCGAACGCTGCACCCGGGGCTGCGGGTTCTGTCTCGTCGACACCCGGCACCCTCTGGCCGTCGACCCCGATGAGCCCGAGCGGGTGGCCGACGCCGTGGAACGACTCGGGCTGCTGCACGCCGTCGTCACGGCCGTCGCCCGCGACGATCTCGCTGACGGGGGAGCGAGCGGTTTCGTGGCCACCATCGACGCCATCCGCCGGCGGTCTCCCCGAACCGCGGTTGAGGTGCTGGTGCCCGACTGCAAGGGGAGTGTGGAGGCCATCGGCGCATTGATCGGCGCCCGACCCGATGTCTTCAATCACAACCTCGAAACGGTGGCCCGGTTGCAACGGGCGGTCAGGCCCTCCGCCGGCTACGGCCGGAGCCTGGCTCTCTTGGCCCGGGCCAAAGAGGCAGGGCTGACGGTGAAGTCGGGTCTGATTCTCGGGATGGGCGAGTCCGAAGAGGAGGTGGTGGGCGCGTTGGCCGATCTCCGGGGGGTGGGGGTGGACATCGTGACCATCGGGCAGTACCTCCGGCCGAGCGCTTCTCACCTTCCGGTGGCGCGGTGGTGGGAGCCGGAGGAATTCGACCGGTTGCGCGAGAGAGGCGAGGCGATGGGCTTCGCCCACGTGCAGGCGTCACCGCTGACCCGATCGAGCTACCACGCCCGGGAGGCTGCCTCCGCCGCCCGGCCCGGCGCCGGCGCCGGCGTCTCGCTCGGTGAGGTGCGGGCGTGAGCGGATCGGCCAGCGGTTCTGAGGCCAGCAAGGCCCAGAGGATCGAGAAGGTCCGACAGCACATGGCGGCGGGCGGGGTGGACGCCTTGCTGCTCTCGCACGGTGCCGACCTGCCCTGGTTGACGGGTTACCGGGCCATGGCGCTCGAGAGACTGACGGTGTTCGTCCTGCCGCGTGACGGTGACGCCGTGTTGGTCGTGCCTGGACTCGAGGCGCCGAGGGTGCCCGAGGGATCGGGGGCGTTCAGCCTGCGGCCCTGGGCCGAGACGGAAGACCCGGTCGACCTGACCATTGCTCTGCTCGGTGGAGCGACGGGGACTCTCGGCATCTCGGACCGGGCCTGGGCGACGTCGTTGCTGTCGTTTCAGGAGCGTCTCCTGACGACCCGGTGGGTGGCTGCGTCGTCGGTGACGTCCCCGCTGCGAGCCGTCAAGGACGCCGAGGAGATCGGCCAACTCCGCGCCGCCGGCCGAGCGGCGGACCGGGTGGCCGAGCAACTCCAGACCGGTGAGATCGCACTGGTGGGCAGGACCGAGGCCGAGGTGTCCGAGGAGATCGGGGCCCGACTATTGGCCGAGGGGCACCGGCGGGTGAATTTCGCCATCGTGGGGAGCGGGCCGAACGGGGCCAGCCCTCATCACGAAGCGGGATCGCGGCGGATCGGGGCCGGTGAGCTGGTGGTCTGCGACTTCGGAGGGGAATACGAGAACGGAGACGACGTCGGCTACTGCTCCGACATCACGCGGACGGTGGTGACGGGCGTGCCTTCCGACGAGGTCAGCGAGACGTATGCCGTTCTGCTGGCCGCCCAGCAGGCGGCCGTCGGGTCCGTCCGGGCCGGGGTGCCGGCCGAGCAGGTCGATGCCGTGGCCCGGAGTGTGATCGACGAGGCGGGCCTGGGGGAGTACTTCATCCACCGGACGGGGCACGGGATCGGGATCGAGGAGCACGAGGATCCGTATCTGGTGGCCGGGAACCGGACGCTGCTCAGCGCCGGCCATGCCTTCTCGGTGGAACCGGGGATCTACTTTCCTGGTCGCTTCGGGATGCGGCTCGAGGACATCGTGGTGGTGGGAACCGACGGACCCGACCCCCTGAACAGGGTCGACCACTCCCTCGTCCAGGTGGACGCGTGAGGAGCGAAGGGCACGTCGGTCGGCGTCTCGAGAAGAGGGATTGATCCGGTGGATCTCGGCATTGATGGACGGGTGGCTCTGGTGACGGCGTCATCGCGAGGACTCGGTCGAGCGAGCGCGCAGGCACTGGCCGCCGATGGGGCCCGACTGGTGCTGAGCGCTCGGGGCGCGGAGTCACTGGGCCTGGCCGAGCAGGAACTGCGAGCCGCCGGGGCCGAGGTCTTCGGCGTGGTGGCCGACATCACCGATCCCGAGGTGCCCGAGCGATTGGTGTCGGCCACCGTCGAGCACTTCGGGCAGATCGACATCGTGGTGGCCAACGCCGGAGGTCCGCCACCGGGCCGGGCTCTCGAGATTGACGACGATGGCATCCGCCTGGCCGTCGAGGCCAACCTCTTGAGTGCAGTGCGTCTGGTCCGGGCGTCGGTGCCGCACATGCGGAATCAGGGCTGGGGGCGGATCTGCTGCATTTCCTCGTATTCGATCGTCCAGCCCCTGCCCGGACTGGCACTGTCGAATACAGCCCGGGTCGGATTGTGGGCGTGGGCCAAGACGGCGGCGGCCGATCTGGCCGCCGAGGACAGTGGCGTGACGTTGAATCTCGCCTGTCCCGGACCTCACGCCACCGAACGGATGCAGCAGCTCACCGGCGGCGCCGGCGGCGGAGGCCCGATGGGCGATCCCGGCGATTTCGGCCGGGTGGTGGCCTTCCTCTGTTCCCGCCATGCCGGCTTCGTGAACGGTGCCGCCGTGGTGGTGGACGGCGGAGCCACCCTGGCGCTGTAACCGGGGGGGGCCGCGGCGCCTCGCCTCGAGGACCGAGCGGGCGGTGATCGAAAGTCCGGTGGGTGGGAGCGAGGTCGCCGACCAGTTCACCCTCCTGGGTGAGAACGACAGGGGTTCCGACGTCGATCTGGATGTCCAGATGGGAGCCGAGTGGAATGCGTCGGGGGGTCTCCCGGGTAGCGGCGACCGTTCACGAAGACGGTGGGTCCGACCGGTGACGCGACGGGTGGACGGGGATGAGGAAGGCGTAGGGCGATGCGAGGCCGGGCTCAGGCCACGAAGTACTTGGCCCGGGGGTGGTGGCAGATGATGGCGTCGGTGGTCTGTTCCGGGTGGAGCTGGAAGCCGTCGCTCACGACCACGCCGATCCGGTCACCGCCGAGAAGATCGACGACCTTGGCGTTGTCCTCGAGATCGGGACAAGCCGGGTAGCCCCATGAGTAACGACCTCCTCGGTACTGCTGGCGGAAGAGGCCGATCAGATTGGGACCGTCTTCGCCGGCGAAACCCCACTCCTCCCGGATGCGGCGGTGCCAGTACTCGGCCAGCGCTTCGGCCATCTCGACGCCGAGGCCATGGAGACGGAGATATTCCGAGTAGCGGTCCTCGGCGAAGAGGACGCCGGCCGCCTCGGAGACGGCGGGTCCCATGGTGACGAGTTGGAAGGCGGCGTAGTCGAGCTCCCCCGATTCGACGGGTCGGAAGAAATCGGCGATACAGAGCCAGGGTTCCTTCTTTTGTCGGGGGAAGGAAAAGCGCTGGAGCTCGGTGCGGCGGGTCTCATCGGTCCACAGGACGAGGTCGTCGCCCTCGGCGTTGGCGGCGAAGTACCCCCAGGCCACCTGCGGGATCAGGAGATCCTGCGCCTTGGCCCTGTCGAGCTCCTGACGAAGGACGGCGCGCACTCTCTCTTTGAAGGCGGGATCGTCCTCACCCGGTTCCGGGCGGTAGCCCCACTGGTTGCGGAACAGCGCCGTCAGGTTGAGATATCCGGCGATGTCGTCGAGGGCGATCCCCTTGGCCATGCGACGACCGAGAAAAGGTGGTACGAAGACCGGGTTGTCGGTGACGGCCTCGGGCGATCGGGCCGGACGATCGGCCACGGCGGTGGCGGCGTCGATCTGGCTCTTGCGCGGGGGGAGCTTCCGGCCACCGAGCTCCCGGCCGAAGGCGGGGTCGTCCTCACCACTGCGGAGCAGTTCGACAAGACGGTCCATGGTGCTCAATCCCTCGAAGGCGTCGCGGCCGTAGAAGACGCGGCCCTCGTAGACCTGGCGGAGGTCGCGTTCGACGTAGGTGCGGGTGAGCGCCGCTCCGCCGAGGATGACGGGGATGTGGGAGAGGCCACGTCCGTTCAACTCTTCGAGGTTCTCGCGCATGATCAGGGTGGATTTGACCAAGAGACCGCTCATGCCGATGGCGTCGGCCTTGTGTTCCTCGGCGGCCTGGAGCATCTCGGCGATGCTCACCTTGATGCCCAGGTTGACCACGTCGTAACCGTTGTTGGTGAGGATGATGTCCACCAGGTTCTTGCCGATGTCGTGGACGTCGCCTTTGACCGTGGCCAGGACGATGGTCGCCTTGCCGCCCTGGTCGACCTTCTCCATCCTCGGTTCCAGATAGGAGACGGCCGCCTTCATGGTCTCGGCCGATTGGAGGACAAAGGGCAGCTGCATCTCGCCGGAAGCGAAAAGCTCGCCCACCGTCTTCATGCCGGCGAGAAGGAAGTCGTTGACGATGGCCAGGGGGGAGTGCCCGGCGGAGAGAGCCTCTTCGAGGTCGTCTTCGAGACCATTGCGTTCACCGTCGACGATCCGGTGCTCGAGTCGGCGCTCGACCGTCCAGTCCGTGCGGTCCTCGGCCTCGACGGCACCGGCCGAGACGCCCTCGAACATCGTCAGGAGCTCCGACAGCGGGTCGTAGCCTTCCCGGCGGCGGTCGTAGATGAGATCGAGGCAGATTTCCCGAGCCTTTTCGTCGATCTTCGACAGAGGAAGGATCCGGGCCGCATGGACGATGGCGGCATCGAGCCCCGCCTCCACGCACTCGTGGAGGAACATCGAGTTGAGGACGTGACGGGCGGCAGGGGTGAGACCGAACGAGACGTTGGAGAGGCCGACGATGGTGAAGACCCCGGGGAGCTCCGCCTTGATGCGCCGGATCCCTTCGATGGTCTCGATTCCGTCCCGGCGGGACTCCTCCATGCCTGTCGAGAGGGGAAGGACGAGGGGATCGAAGATCAGGTCCGACGGCTCGAGGCCGTAGCGACCGACGGCGATGTCGTGGATGGCCTTCGCCGATCGGAGCTTCCAATCCGCGGTCCGGGCTTGGCCCTCGGTATCGATGCAGGTGCAGACGACCGCGGCGCCGTACTCCCGGGCCAAGGTCAAGAACCGGTCGAGCCGGGTTCCGGGATCATCACCCTCCTCGAGGTTCACCGAGTTGAGAATGGCGCGCCCCCCGATCCACCTGAGAGCTGCCTCCACGACGGGCGCCTCGGTCGAGTCCACCATGAGTGGGACGCTGGCCTGGGTGGCGAAGCGACTGATGACTTCGTTCATGTCCGAGACGCCATCGGCGCCGGTGTAGTCGACGCAGACGTCGAGGATGTGGGCGCCCTCCTTGATCTGGTCGCGGGCCACGACGACCGTCGAGTCCCAGTCCGCTGCCAACATGGCGTCGCGGAACTTCTTGGAGCCGTTGGCGTTGGTGCGTTCGCCGACGACGAGAAAGGAGGTGTCTTGATGGAAGGGGACCGGACTGTAGATGGAGGCGGCGGCCGGCTCGTACTCGGGATGGCGCGGCGCCGGGGTGAGGTGCCGGCAGCGTTCGACGACGGCGCGGAGGTGGTCGGGCGTGGTGCCGCAGCATCCTCCGATCACGGTGACGCCGAGCTCGCTGACGAAGCGCTCGAGGTGGTCGGCCAGGGCCTCGGGGGTGAGGTCGTAGTGCATGGCGCCGTCGACGACGGTGGGGAGTCCGGCGTTCGGCTGGACGGCGACGGGGAGACGGCAGTGTTGGGAAAGGTGACGGACGGCTTCGCCCATCTCGGCCGGACCGGTGGCGCAGTTGAGCCCGATGACATCGGGCCGCATGGCTTCGAGAGCGGTGAGGGCGGCGCCGATCTCGGTTCCGGGAAGCATCCGACCGGTCAGCTCGATGGTGACCTGAACCTGGAGAGGGACGCGGCGACCGGCGTCCAGCATGGCCCGCTTGCAGGCGTTCACGGCCGCCTTGGCCTGGAGGAGGTCGAAGACGGTCTCGATGATCAGGATGTCCACTCCGCCGGCCAGGAGCGCCGCCGCCTGCTCCTCGTAGGCGTGGCGGAGATCGACGAAGGGGATCTGGCCGAGGGTGGGAAATTTCGTTCCCGGTCCGAGGTTTCCGGCCACCCAGCGTGGTTGCTCGGGAGTGGAGATTTCGTCGACCGCCTGCCGGGCGATGCGGGCCGCGGCCAGATTGATATCGCCGACGCGGTCCTGCAGGCCGTACTCGGCCAGAACGATCCCGAAGGCGCCGAAGGCGTTGGTCTCGATGACATCGACTCCGACCTCCAGAAAGGCACGATGGACGGCTGCCACCTGGTCGGGACGCGAGATGACGAGAGCTTCGTTGCAGCCTTCGAGTTCAGGGCCTCCGAAGTCCTCGGCACTGAGTCCGGCCAGTTGCAGGGTGGTCCCCATGGCGCCGTCGAAGATGACGACCCGGTGGTCGGCGGCATCGAGATAGGCCGCGCCCCGAACGTCGAAGGGCAGGGCATCGACAGCCAGGACCGGCGGCAATTGCTGGTAATCGTCGGCCACGGTGGTGCCAGTCTAGAGAGGCGGGGGGAGACGGCCGGTAGCATGCGAATTCGTGGTCAAGATCTATACGCGCAAAGGTGACGACGGCACGACGGGTCTGTTGTACGGGGGCCCGCGGGTCTCGAAGAGCTCACCGGTGATCGAGGCGAACGGGGTGGTGGACGAGGCCCAGGCGGTGATCGGGGTGGCCCGGGCCGAGGCCGTCCCCGGTAGTGAGCTCGACGTTCTCCTTATCGGCCTGGAACGCGACCTCTGGGTTCTGATGTCCGAGGTGGCGACGGCGCCGGCCAACCGGCGGAAGCTGACCCCGGGGACATCGCTCGTGACGGCCGAGATGGTGTCGGCCCTGGAAGAACAGATCGATGAGTTGAACGGGCGGTTCGAGATGCCCACGGAGTTCGTGGTGCCGGGACAGAACCGGGTGGCGGCTGTGCTCGACGTGGCTCGGACCGTGGTGCGCCGCGGGGAGCGGCTCGTGGTCGGCGCCATGGCCGGCGTGGACTCGCAGGTGGGTCCCTATCTCAACCGGCTGTCGGACCTCTTGTGGACGATGGCCCGTTGGCAGGAGGGCGAGCATCTGCTGGCCCGTCACACCGATTCCCGGGCAGAGACGTCGGGTAAGGCAGAGAAGTCGGGTAAGAAGGCGACCGAGATCAAGGAGAACGGCAGCGGATGAGCGCAGACAGCCCAGCACTGGAGGTCGTGTTCGCCTCCGACCACGAGGAACTGTCCCAGCTGCAGGCGGATCCCGTCGCCTCCATCGGTGTCCTGGTCTTCTCGGGCGAGGACGGGCCGGGTCTGGTCGAGGGGACGCCTGACGCTGTTCCCACCGGGTCAGCCGGTGCCACGGTCGCCGTCGAGCTCGATCGCGCGTTAGCCGAGCGACGGGGCTTCACCGGCAAAGCGGGCCGGACTCTCGTGGCCCTCGGTACCGCAGACTCTCCCGTCGTTGTCTTCGTCGGCTGCGGAGACCCGAAGAAGGCGAACCTGGAAACGCTCCGACGGGCGGGCGCCGCCTTCGTCCGGGCGGCGGGCCGTTGCGGCTCTGGGCTGCTGGTGTTGCCGGCGGGCGTGACCGGAGAGTCGGGAGAGGGGGCCGACCTGCGGGCCGGCCAGGCGGTGACCGAGGGCGCCTCGCTGGCGAGCTACAGGTTCGTCGGGCACAAGAGCGAGAACGACGATGGGCAGATCGACCGGCTGATCGTGTGGGGCCCGGGACTTGCCGCCGACGCCGGTCGGCGGGGGATCGAACGGGGAATCCGGATTTCCCGGGCGGTCTGCCTGGCGCGGGATCTGGTGAACGAGCCACCGAGCTCCATGACGCCTCGACGTCTGGCCGAGATCGCCCAAGAGCAATGGGGATCGAGCGGGGAGCTGACCTTCGAGATCTGGGACGAGCAGAGGATCGGCGACGAGCGACTTGGTGGACTCCTCGGGGTTGCCCGGGGATCGGCCGAGCCGCCGCGGTTGCTACGGGCGACCTATGAGCCGTCCGATCCGTTGGAGATCGACGGTCATGTCCCCCATGTCGTGCTGGTCGGGAAGGGGATCACCTTCGATTCCGGCGGCCTGTCGCTCAAGACGGCCGGCGGGATGACGACCATGAAGACCGACATGAGCGGTGCGGCCGCCGTGATCGCCGCCGTCTCGGCCTGCGGCGATCTCGGGGTTCGGATTCGGGTGACGGGACTGACACCGGTCACCGAGAACATGCCCGGAGGTCGGGCGACGAAACCGGGCGATGTGCTGACCATTCGCAACGGCAAGACGATCGAGGTCCTGAACACCGACGCCGAGGGCAGGTTGGTGCTGGCCGACGCGTTGTCGTTGGCCGCCGAACTCGAACCCGACGCCATCATCGACCTCGCCACCCTCACCGGTGCATGTGTGGTGGCTTTGGGTAATGCCGTGGCGGGACTCTTCGGCAACGACGAGGGCTTTGTCGAACGGGTGACGGCGGCATCGGCTCGGGCCGGAGAGGCGACCTGGCCCCTACCGCTGCCCGACGACTACCGGAAACACATCGACTCCGATATCGCCGACATGAAGAACATCGGCAAGGCGGGCGAGGCGGGGGCGATCTCCGCCGCTCTGCTCCTGGCCCGGTTCGTCGACGACCGGCCTTGGGTCCACCTCGACATCGCCGGTCCGGCCCGCTCCGACGAGAACGACGGAGTGCTGACCAAGGGCGGCACCGGATTCGGAGTCCGGACACTGCTCGAATTGCTCGACGGCTACTGCCAATGAACGGCTACGGCCAATGAGCGGTCTGAGACGGCTACCCCGAATGGCTCGGATGAGAGAGCCGGGATTCGCGTTCTGAGAGGTCAACCCAGCGGGCGTCGGCCAAACGGGCCAGAGAAGCCAGGCGAATGCGATCCCGGGCCCCGAACGGCCAGGCCGGTCGGCCGACGAGAAGGGTGAGGTCCCACGCGGCCAGGTGGACCCAGGCGATGTCCCCGGTTTCGGAGGGCTTCCGATTCGATGCGCGGAGATGCGCCGCCAACCACGGCGCCGCCGGAGGCTGGCCGGCCGCGGCCATGACCAGCTGGTCCTCGCTGTCGATGATGGCGACCCATGAGGCGTCGAGCTCATGACGGGTGCGTGAGGCCAGGGCGGCCAGGACGCCGTGGGTGGTCCGCTCTTCGAGGATGGCGGCGGCCGTGTCGTAGGCGTCAAGGCGCTGGTCGGTGACGCCGGCGGCCACGGGATGGACGGTGTCCACGGTGACGCCGTCGACCTCGGCGATTTCCACCAGGAGCAGGGGAACCAATTCGGCGTCGGGGAGTTCGACCACGAATTCGTCGAGGGCCCGACCGTCTCGGCGGCGGATGATCTCGACGGAGACGACGTCGCCCCGGACCGCTCCTATCCGGCTCGCCACCGCGCCAAGGGCCCCGGGTCTGTCGGGCAACTCGAGACGGACCAGAAAGGCGGCCATGGCATCAGGCTACGCAGGCCAGGTGAACGGTGTGTTTCGGCCAGGAGTCGCCCCCGTTACCTTCCGCGCCCCACGTGGTTCTCTGACGCCGCAAAGCGGTAACAGCGGGCAGGGAAGGAGAGAATGCTTGATTGACGGGAAGGGGTGCCCTAGACCGGAGAGAGCGGAGCAGGCGACGGCGGATGTCGGCGGCCCGGTCACCTCGGGAGGTGGGGAGATATGAAACGCGAATGGCGGCGGCAGCTGCGAACCCTGTCCTGCGCCCTCGGAGCAGCCAGCGTGGTTCTCGCCACGGTGGTCGCCACCGTGGCGGTCGACCCGGGCGTGGCGTCGGCGGCGAGGCGGCCTCTCTGTGTCGGCACGGCGGACAATCCGGGTGTCCTGGCCGGGAGCTTCCGATCGGGAGTGCGGATCGAAGGTGTCTGCACCGTGAACGGCGGGCCGACGGTCGTCCGGGGAGCACTGACGATCCTTCCCGACTCAACCCTGGTGGCCGCGTTCGCCCTGAACGACCTGACGGGGAAAGGCTCCTCCCGGTTGACCGTTCTCGGAGGCATCTCCGTCCGCCCAGGGGCCACCTTGATCCTGGGATGCGACCCCGGATCCTTCTCGTGTATCGATGACCCGAACCCGGACGCGCCGACGCTGTCGGCTGCCGAGACCGTACGCGGGGTGATCAGGGAGTCGAGTCCGCTCGGGGTGATCATCCACGACGCCACGATCAACGGAAACGTGAGACAAACGGGCGGCGGTGGAGATGGCAGCTGTGCGGTGCCGACCACCGGAGTCTTCTCCCTCTTCCAGAGCCCGGTCTACAGCGCCTATGAGGACATGACGATCCACGGCAACCTGACGATCACGAACGTGAAGACCTGCTGGATGGGTGTCGACCGGGTGGTGGACTCGGGCAGCGTGACCCTGACCAAGAACCAGACCGCCGACCCCGACGCCATCGAGATCCTGTCCAACACGATCTCGGGCGATCTGAAGTGCGCGTCCAATACGTCGGTCTGGGACAGTGCGGAAGCCGCTTTCGGTCAGACCGGCCTCTATCCGCGGACGCCCGGGCCCAACACGGTGAACGGCAGTCGGCTCGGTCAGTGCGTGCTGGCCAGCCCCGCCACCGAGGGCGGTCCGCCCGGTCCGGGACCCTTCTGATCAGGCCCTGACCGGAGGTGCTGCGGTCGTGGCCCGAGTGGCGGCGATGGCGGCCGCGCTCCGCTTTATCTGAGAAGGGTTCGTGGATCAGGTCGTAGTGTGACGCGGGTCCGTGGATGACGGAGGCGCGTGCATGGGGGAGCTGGTCAAGGAGCTGGGCCGGATCGTCGGTGAGGACAATGTCCTGACCGGAAGCCAGGTTCATGACGACTACAGCCACGACGAGGCTCTGACCTCGCGTCCGGTCGTCCCTCTGGCTCTCGTCCGCCCCTGCTCCACGGCCGAGGTGGCCGAGATCCTGAAACTGGCCGACGCCGACCGGGTTCCCGTGGTGGCCCGGGGGAGCGGGACCGGACTCTCGGGGGCGTCGGTTCCCCGGGCGGACGGGATCCTGGTCTGCTTCGAGCGGATGAACCGGATACTGGAGATCGACGGCGACAACCATGTGGCCGTCGTCCAGCCCGGGGTGACCCTCGAAGAATTGGACAGCGAGACGAAAAGGCACGGGCTCGTCTACCCCGTCTTTCCTGGCGAGAACTCGGCCTCGCTCGGAGGAAACGTGGCCACCAACGCCGGAGGGATGCGGGCCATCAAGTACGGGGTGACCAGGCATCAGGTTCTGGCCCTCGAGGCTGTTCTGGCCACGGGAGAGGTGATCCGGACCGGGGGGAGGTTCGTCAAGTCCTCGACCGGTTACGACCTGACCCAGCTGATCGTCGGCTCGGAAGGGACGCTCGCCCTGGTCACCGAGGCCAGCCTGAAGCTCTATCCCCGGCTCGCCCACGCCTCGACGGTGCTCGTCCCCTTCGGCAGCCTCGAGGAGGTGACCCTGGCCGTGCCCCGGATCGTGTCCAGCGGTGCGGCGCCGATGATCCTCGAGTACATCGACATGTTGACCATGGCCGCCATCACGGCCAGCGCCGGCCTCGATCTCGGAATTCCGAAGGAGCTGCAGGAGACGGCCGCCGCCTATCTGGTTGTCGTTCTCGAGAACGGCCAGGAGGACCGTCTGGAACAAGACGTGGCCAAGCTGGCCGAACTGTTGGTCGGCCTGGGCGCTCTGGAGATCTACGTCCTGCCCCAGCAGGCCGCCGGTCAACTGATCGGCGCCCGGGAGAAGGCGTTCTTCGTGGCCAAGGCGCACGGAGCGGATGACATCATCGACGTCGTCGTTCCCCGTGCCGCCATCCCCAGATTCCTGGCCAAAGCGGCGGAAGTGGCCAACAGCCAGGCGACCTTGGTCACGGGATGCGGTCATGTGGGGGACGGGAACGTCCACCTCTCGGTCTTCCAGGCCGATCCTGAGATCAGGGCGGACGTTCTGCGGGCCATCTTCCGGGCGGGAATGGACATGGGCGGGGCCATCTCGGGGGAACACGGCATCGGAACGGCGAAGAAGCGGTACTTCGGGGAGCTCGAGGACCCGGCCAAGCTGGCGCTGATGCAGAGGATCAAGGAGGCATTCGATCCGCACGGGATCCTGGGCCCCGACGTCCTCTTCGACCAACCGACACGTCAGGTGGGTGAGCGATGAACGGGGCACAGAAGCTGATCCGGACGCTGGTGGACTGCGAGGTGAACGTCTGTTTCAGCAACCCGGGGACGTCCGAGATGCATTTCGTGGCCGCTCTCGACGAGGTTCCCGAGATGCGGGCCGTCCTCGGGCTCTTCGAAGGAGTGGTGACCGGCGCGGCCGACGGCTACGGCCGGATGACGGGTCGGCCGGCGGCCACCTTGCTGCATCTCGGACCCGGACTGGGCAACGGGATCGCCAATTTGCACAATGCCCGGCGGGCCCGGACGCCGATGGTGAACGTGGTGGGTGACCATGCCCGCCATCACCTGGAGAACGACCCCCCGCTGACCGCCGACATCGAGAGCCTGGCCCGGCCGGTCTCGGGCTGGTACCGCTCGTCGGCCAGTCCCGGTGCCTTGGCGGCTGACACCGTCGAGGCGGTGGCCGCCGCCTGCGGCCCGCCCGGTGTGGTGGCCACGCTGGTCGTGCCGGCCGACGTCTCATGGCTGGAGGCCGCTGGTGCTGTCGTCTCCCCCCGGCCACGATCCGGTCCCCGGCCTGTGGCCGACGAGGTGGTGGCCGGGGCGGCCAAGGCGCTGATGTCGGGTGAGCCCGCCGTCATTCTGATCGGGGGCGGCGCCACTCGGCGGCGGGGCTTGCTGGCGGCCAGCCGGGTGAGCGAGAGGACCGGAGCGAAACTGCTCTGTGAGACCTTCCCGGCCTCGCTCGAACGCGGTGCCGGCCTGCCGGCCGTCGAACGGCTCGGCTATCTGGCCGAGTTCACGGTGGCGCAATTGGCCTCGGCCCGGCATCTTGTCCTGGTCGACACCGTTGCCCCCGTCTCTTTCTTCGCCTATCCGGACGTTCCCGGCTATCTGGTCCCTGAGGGCTGCGAGGTCCATGTGCTGGCCGAGGCCGGTGCCGGCGAGGACGCCGCCGGAGCACTCGAGGCGCTGGCCGAGATTCTCGGGGCACCGACCGACGGGGCGCGTCTCCAGCCGTCCGAGCGGCCCGGCCGGCCCACCGGTCCGTTGACGGCCGCCTCGGCCAGCGCCGCCATCGGCGCTCTGCTTCCCGAAGGGGCCATCGTTTCCGACGAGGCCAACACCTCGAGCATCTTCATCCCGGGGGCGACGGCCGGTGCGCCTCGGCACGACTGGCTCTGCCTGACCGGCGGGGCCATCGGTCAGGGAATGCCGGTGGCCACCGGCGCCGCCGTGGCCTGTCCGGACAGGCCTGTGCTCTGCCTCGAGGCGGACGGCAGCGCCATGTACACCCTGCAGTCGTTGTGGACCCAGGCGCGTGAGGGACTCGATGTGACCACCGTGATCTTCAACAACGGTTCCTACGCCATCTTGGAGATGGAGCTCTCCCGGGTGGGCGCCGGAGCACCCGGACCACGGGCCCAGGGGATGCTCGATATCGGCCGTCCCGATCTCGACTTCGCCGGCCTGGCCCGGGGGATGGGGGTCCCGGCGTGGCGGGCGACGACGGCGGAGGAGTTCACCGTTCAACTCGAACGGGCGCTCGGCGAAGAGGGACCCGTCCTGGTGGAGGCGGTGCTCGAGAGAGTTGATCGATGGTGATCGTGGGCCAGGTCGGCCCCGCTGGCGTCGGACGGGCCGCCGGCGGGGGAGGTCTCAGCCGAAGGCGTCGACGTGTTGGACGCGGCCGGAGTGGCGGGTGAACAGGACGTCGTTGTACCCCTGGCCGGGACCGATCATTTCGAAGGTGAGGGGCGGGACGAAAGAGAGATAGAGGGCCCGGCGGCCCGCCGCCGCCCTGTCCGTCGGCGGAGGGGCGGCGTGGAGGGTGTGACCGAAATGGACGGTCACGTCTCCGGGTTCGGTGGTGAGGGCGACGACGGGGAGACCCTGCACCTCCGACGCAGCCGGCAGTCGCGACGTTCCCCGGTGGGACCCGGCCAGGACGAGGAGCTGGCCGGAACCGGCGGTGGCCCCGTCGAGCTGGATGCCGATGTTCAGCATGGGGCACTTGACCGGGTGGCCGCCCATGCCGCAGTCGCGGTGCCAGGGCAGGTCGGCCAGGCCCGAGGTGGCTCCGGGCACCTTGATGACCACACCGTTGCCGTCGAGACGGTCGGGCGCCTGGCGAAGTTCCGGCCCTCCCAGAGCGCCGATCCGTCGGAAGCGTTCGTCGGCCCCCAGACCGGCGATCAGCGGCGACTGGTCGTTCAGGTAGTTGACCCGGTTGCAGACCTCGACGCCGTCGAGGCTGGTCCACCAGGAGCGCTTGTCGTCGGGTCGGGCCCGGTCGATGCCGAGGGCGACGTCGGTCCGCAGCGCCTCCAGCTCGCCGGCCGTCATGACGCCGCGCAGGTGGATGAAGCCGGCTCGTTCGATGAAGTCGCGCAGTGCGTCGTCGGAGTCGTCGAGACGGAAGGTCCGCTGCAGATCGAGTGGCCGGCCGGCAGAGTCGATCACCGGGGGAGGATCGGTCAGGTCGTAGATGGGCTGTCCGTCGAAGGCCACCCGCAGAGCCGGCTCCCAGCGGGCCAGGTGGCCGAAGCTGCCCCGGGGAAAGGACAGCCGGTCGGCATAGAAGAGGGCGAAGCAGGACCTGAGCTCCCAGGCGAAGGCGGTCCAGTCGTCCGAGCTGAGGGCGACCACCGTCTGGGCGTCGTCGTCGCCGGGGCTGACGGAGAAGCCGTCGGGGGTGGGGGTGTAGGTGTACGAGCGGCCGTCGTCGAGCCGGAAGGCGATCGGCCGGACCAGCGGCAGATCGGCGGAGCAGAAGATCCGGGGCCGTGCGCTCAGACGGTTCGGGAGGTCCTCGAGGTGGAAGCGATCGAAGTCGATGGGGCCGAAGCGGTCCGGGGTCACGGCGGCAAAATTAGTCGCCCCCGGGCCGAGACGCTCGGGCACCATCCCGCCCGGGGATGACGGGCTCGGCCGGGGCCGTCGGTCAGGGACGGCGTCCGTTGGCCATCAGGTCGCCCGAACCCCACTGACCGAGGGAGTTGAGCTGGACATGATCGCCGGTCGCTTCCACGATCTGGCCCCCGCCGACGTAGATGGCGGTGTGGTAGACGGTCGTCCAGTCCGTCTGGCTGGTGCCCCAGAAGACGAGGTCGCCGGCCACCAGGGCCGAGAGGGGGACAGGACCGCCGGCGGTGTGGAATTGGTCGTTGGCCACCCGGGCGAAGGAGACGCTGGCGGCGTGCTGCCAGGAGGCGAGGGCCAGACCCGAACAGTCGTAGCCGGTCGGGCCGTTGCCCCCCCAGATGTAGGGCTTGCCCAGCTGTTGAAAGGCGAAGAGGACCGCCGCGTCACCCGGGGTGACGGCGGAGAACATCAGTCCCATGGTGGGCGGGGTGCCCGAGGCGTCACCGAACGGATTGGCCGTCCCGTTCTGGTCGATGATCCAGTAGCCGTTGCCCGACGGGCTGGAGGCGATCCGCTCGGTCGGCTCCGGTGAGGGGTTTGCCCCCATGGAGCCGTAGAAGCCGGCATCGCCGAAGGTGAAGATGCCGCCGTCGGCCGCCACCTCCCAGTAGCCAGCGCCGTCGGGGGTGGAGGCCATGCTGACGATGGGTTGGTTCAGACGGATCCCCCCGGTGGAACCGAAGAACTTGGCATCGCCGAAGGTGAAGACACCGCCGTCCGAGGCGAAGAGCCAGTAGCCCTGGCCGTCGGCCGTGGGGGCCATGCCGATGATCGGCCGGTCGAGCCGGACCGAACCGGTGGAGCCGTAGAAGTTGGCATCGCCGAAGGTGAAGATGCCGCCGTCAGCCGCCACCAGCCAGTAGCCGGCGCCGTCGGCCGTCGACGCCATGCCGACGATCGGTTGGTTCAGCCGGACCGATCCGGTGGAACCGAAGAAGGGGGCGTCGCCGTAGGTGAAGATGCCCCCGTCCGAGGCCACCAGCCAGTAGCCGTGGGAGGAGAGGGTCGGGGTGATGCCGACGACGGGACGGTCGAGGGCCATCGGTGCCGTCGAGCCGAGGACGGCGGCATGACCCATGGCGATGACACTGCCGGTGGAGCCGGCCAGCCAGTAGTTGGTGGCCACGGGACCGGCGGCCGGTCCGGACTGGTCCTCGGGGGTAAGGCCGGAGGCCGTCGGGCTGCCCAGGGAGACGAGCAGGGCCGGCACGGCCAGCAGGCCCGCCACCGCGCCGAAGAGCCTTTTCCAGATCATCATACCCTCCTATCGTCACGGAGGGTGGCCATCTTGAGGAAGGCCATGACGGTCCGTGACCATCGGGGGGGCTGGCCGGTGGGGGGTGCCCGGGGGGAGGACCGGCGGTACGGTGCCCCGATGGGCGACTCTGTGCTGTACGAACGGACGGGCCATGTGGCCACCATCAGCTACAACCGGCCCGAGGCCCTGAACGCCGTCAACGGGCCGATGCGCCGCCAGCTGAACGAGGCCTTCAGCCGCTT
The DNA here is from genome assembly GCA_035535015.1 of Acidimicrobiales bacterium. Lineage (GTDB taxonomy): Bacteria > Actinomycetota > Acidimicrobiia > Acidimicrobiales > UBA8190 > Palsa-661. Next base: position 150,600 of record DATLQU010000022.1, read on the forward strand.
CCGTGACGACGAGGAGGCCTGGGTCGGGATCGTCACGGGTAGGGGCCGGGCCTTCTGCGCCGGGGCCGACCTCCGCGACGGGGCGGGAGCGACCGGAGAGTTCGGCGGGACCTTCTGGGAGAAACCGACCCTGAATTCCTTCGAGAGTGGCTGGGAGATCTACAAGCCGGTGATCGCCGCGGTGAACGGCCACTGCATCGGCTACGGACTGACGCTCTTGACCTGGTGTGACTTCGTCCTGGCCAGCGAGCAGGCCACCTTCGGCTATCCCGAGGTCCGCCTGGGCATACCGGCCATGGTGGGGGCCATCCGCCTGCCCCAGCGGATCAACTGGGCCGACGCCATGGAGATGCTGCTGACCGGCGAAACCATCGATGCCGAGAAGGCCCGGCAGATCGGCCTCGTCTGGCGGGTCGTCGGCCACGGGGAGCTGATGGCCGCGGCCCGGGGATTGGCCGACCGGCTGGTGGCCGGCGCACCGCTGGCCCAGCGGGCGATGAAGGAGATGGCCCTGCGTTCCCGGCCGCTCTCGGCGCTGGACGCCATCCGGGTGGGCGAGACCATGCGACTGGTGGTGGCGGCGACGGCCGACGCGGCCGAGGGGCTCCGAGCCGCCGCCGAGCGACGGCCGGCCCGGTGGGAGGGTCGTTAACCGACCTCGGGGGCCGGTCGGAGGCCGAGGGCCCAGTCGGTGGCCTCGTGGGCCAGGGCCGGATGGACCCGCCAGCGGACCAGTTGCAGCTCGACGGCCTGTCGGTCGGATCCGATCTCGAGGAGCTGCAGGGCGAGCTGCCGGGCCCGATTGCGTGATTGCCGGAGAAGGCCGTTCGGCTGCTGGGCCTGCCACCAATCGGCGTGGCGTTTCTGGACGGCGGGTGGGAGTCGGAGGAGACGGGCCAGGGTGAGCGGCGGTATCCGCCGCCGGACACCGAGGGCAGCCGGGCCGTGTGGTCGGGCCAGCTTGAAGGCGACGCAACGATTGAGCGACCTCTGGAACGGGGAGTGCCGGCCTTCGCTTCCACCGAGACCGAGGGCGCGCGCCGTCTCGTCGAGGTCCAGGGCGAAGCCGCCGGGCTCGGCGTCGAAGCCGGCGGCCATCCGGCGCAGGAACCAGCTGCTGGTCGGGCCGATCACCGGAAGCCAGAACTGCTCGACATACCAGGAGCGGGGGTCGTAACCCAGGGTGTCGACGACGGGGTCGACCCAGGCCACGATCTGCAACCGGGCCGGCCCCTCCGGCTCGGCGCCGACGTCGGGGGGGACGACGTCGACACCGTGCCGGGCGGAGACCCGGGGGGGGATCGGCCTGGTCGTGCCGGTGATGCTGGACATGGATGCGAACCTTCCTGATCGACCGGTGGGCGGAGACGACCGGGCCATCGTCCACCGTCGGCTTCGCCCGGAAGCTTGCTCACTTCCTCGCCCGTGGAGAAGTCCGTCTGGGTGTTAGCTTCCGGTACGTGACGGCTGGCCACCGTCTCGAGACGGGGGTGTCGAGTGAGCCTTGACCGGTTGAGCCCATTGGATGCCTCGTTCCTCCATGTCGAGGACTCCGTCAGCCATATGCACATCGCCTCGGTGGCCGTCTTCGAGGGTCCGTCGCCCGCCTTCGCCGACGTCGTCGCCCGGGTCCGGGCCAAGTTGCCCCTCGTTCCCCGCTACCGCCAGGTCGTCCGTTTCGTCCCCTTCGATCTCGGCCGTCCCGTCTGGGCGGACGATCCCCACTTCAACATCGACTACCACCTCCGCCACACCGCCCTGCCCGCCCCCGGTGGGGAAGGCGAGTTGCGCAAACTCGTCGGCCGGGTCATGTCCCAACCCCTCGACCGGACCCGCCCCCTCTGGGAGATCTGGGTGGTCGAGGGACTCGACGGCGGCCAGTGGGCTCTGCTTTCGAAGACCCATCACGCCATGGTCGACGGTGTCTCGGGCACCGACCTCATGGCGGCCATCATGGACCTCTCCCCGTCGGTTCCCGTGGCCGAACCCGACGGCTGGGAGCCGACCGCCGCACCCACCTCGCTCTCCCTGGCCACCGGGGCCGTCGTCGATCTGCTCCGCAACCCCTACGAACAACTCCGGGCTCTCCGGGCCTCCACCCGGCTGCCCCGGCAGGCGATCCGTCACGCCGTCGAGGTCGGCCGCGGTCTCTCGGCCATGGCCGGTCTCGTCCGGCCCACCCCCGTCTCCTCGCTCAACGGGCCCATCGGTCCCCACCGTCGCTACGGCTGGGCCTCCACCTCGGTCGACGAGATCAAGTCGGTCCGCAAGAGCCTCGGTGGCACCTTCAACGACGTCGTCCTGGCTGCCATCACCAACGGCTTCCGGCAACTCCTGCTCGCCCGAGGGGAGTCCGTGGACAGGGTGGTCCGGACCCTGGTGCCCGTTTCGGTCCGACCCCGTGACACAACGGGCCGGGCCGTCGGCGACGGCACCTTCGAGAACAAGGTCTCGGCCATGTTCGCCGAACTGCCGGTCGGCATCGGCGACCCGGTGGCCCGGCTCCACGCCATCACGTCGCAGATGGACGGCCTGAAGGAATCCAAACAGGCGGTGGCCGGGGAGGCCCTCACCTCGATGACGGGCTTCGCGCCGCCGATGCTCCTGTCCCTCGGCATGCGCCTGGCCAGCCGCGTGGCCCAGCGCAAGGTCAACACCGTCACCACCAACGTCCCCGGTCCCCAGATGACCCTCTATGTGGCCGGCTCCAGGATGCTCAAGGCCTATCCCTACGTCCCCCTGGCCGGCCAGATCCGGATCGGCGTGGCCATCTTCTCCTACGACGGCCAGGTCAACTTCGGCATCACCGGCGACCACGACTCCACCGAGGATCTCGACGTCATGGGTAACGGGATCGAAGGGGGCATGCAGCGCCTTCTCGCTGTCTGCTCATGACCCTCCCCCTTGGCTCCTGACGACCGGTGACGACACGTATCGGAGTGGTCCTGAGCGCCGGAGGTGAGGCGGGCCTCGCCTTCCATGCCGGCGTCCTGGCCGGCCTGGCCGAGGGCACCGGCTGGGATCCGAACGCGGCGGACCTGTTGATGGGAACCTCGGCCGGCTCCATCGCCGCCGCCGCCCTCCGGGCCGGCCTCACCCCCCACGACATGGCCGCCATGGTCGAGGGCTCGCCCCTCTCGGCCAAAGGCGCGGCCCTGATCGGCCCGGTCGACGTCGAACCGGCCCGTCGTTCCCGGCCCCTCGGACGGAGCTTCTCGGCCTGGGGTCCCTCGGCACCGAAGGTCCTCCTGGCCGCCGCCCGCCGGCCTTGGCAGGTCCGGCCCTCGGCGCTCATGGCCGGCCTCTTACCGTCGGGCGTGGTCCCGACCACCTCGATCAACGAGGGTGTCAGCAAACTTCTCGGCGAGATCTGGCCCAGCCGACCCCTCTGGATCTGCGCCGTCCGGCTCGACGACGCCAAGCCGGTCGTCTTCGGCCAGTCCGGCTCGCCCCCGGCCCGGGTGGGCGATGCCGTCTCGGCCTCCTGCGCCATCCCGGCCTACTTCACCCCGGTCATCATCGACGGCGTCCGCTACGTCGATGGCGGTGCCCACTCCCTGACCCATCTGGTCCAGCTGGCGGGACAGGGCCTCGACCTCGTCCTTGTCATCGCCCCCCTGTCCCGGACGGGCCGGCCCCGCCTGCCGGGACTCCGGACGGGCTGGTCGGCCGGCAACGCCGTCATCCGTGAGGTCTCCCGGGCCCAGCTCGGTGTCGAGGCCCTGGCCGTCCGCCGCCAGGGCACCACCGTCGTCGCCTTTCAGCCCACCGCCGACGACCAGTTGGCCATGGGCCTCAACTTCATGGATCCGAGCCGCCGGGCCCAGATCGTCCGCCAGGCCCGGGTCTCCACCCTCCGCCGGCTCGAGAAGCCCGATTTCCGACGCAGCCTGGCCGCCCTCACCGGCGCCTGATTCGGCTTCTCTTCTCCCCGTTTCTTCTGTCGCTTCCCAGCGCCTCCGGTCCGACTCCGGTCCGACCGGTGGACGACTTACCGGGGCGACCGGTGGACGACTTACCAGCGCGACCGGTGGACGACCTCGCCGGCCTTCCGACGGCCGCGGGCCAGCGACGACGACGCCGGGTCGTCACCACCGGGTTCTCCGATCAGAACCGTCCCCAGGTAGCGCCGGCCCTCGGGCACCCCGAGTAGGCCGGCCAACGCCTCTTCGCCCCGGAAGTTCCCCATCAAGCAGCCGCCCAGACCGGCGTCGGTGGCACCGAGCAACAGCGACAGCGCGGCGAAACCCCCATCGACGTACCAGTAGGGCACGGGCCAGCCGTCCTCGGGCCCCGGCTCCGTCCCCGGTCCCGGACCCGGTCCCATGACGGTCCGGCCTCTCCCGCCGAGCCCGCTTCCCTGCTTGTCGGGCGCCCGGTAACGCTCGAGGTAGGCGTCGGGATGAGCGTAGAGAACCAGGGCCACCGGCGCCTTCTCCAGGCCCGGCCACCGCCGTGAATGGCTCCGCCAGTCGGCCGTCGTCGTTGCCTGCCAGAAGAGCGCCGTCTCCGAGGGACCTTCCAGGACGACCAGGTCCCAGCCCCCGGTGTTCCCGGCCGACGGGGCCCGCAGGGCACCGTCCAGAATTCGCTCAAGCACCGGACCCGGGACAGCCCGACCGGAGAAACTCCGGACCATCCGCCGCCGTCGCAGGGTCTCCCCGAACTCCATGGCCGGCGACCCTAATCCTCTCGTCCTCCTGGCCGATCCTCCCGTCCTCCTGGCCGGGAATGGTGACCTCCCTGGTAGGGTTTACCTATCCGGGAGTCGTTCGGTCAGCGGGCACGAGGGCCCGAAGCCCGCCCGGGGGCAGAGCCAGACGAAGAGACTGACGAAGAGCCAGACGAAGAGAGGTCCTGATCAGATGGCCAGCACACGGGAGCTTCTGAAGGAAGCCAAGGCCGCCATTCGCGAGGTCCAGCCGGACGAGGTCGAGCCCCGGCTCGGCCAGGCGGTCCTAATCGACGTCCGGGAGGCCGACGAGTACGAGCAGGGGGCACTGCCGGGCGCCGTCCACGTGCCCCGGGGCTTCCTCGAGTTCCAGGTGGAGGGACGGATCCCCGACAAGTCGACGCCGATCATCGCCTACTGCGCCGGCGGCTCCCGCTCCGCCTTCGCCGCCAAGACCCTGGCCGAGATGGGTTACACCGACGTGGTCAACCTGATCGGCGGCTTCAACCGTTGGAAGGACGAGGGCCGTCCCTGGAAGGCGCCTCGGACCCTGAGCCCCGAACAGCGCAACCGCTACCAGCGGCACCTGCTGCTTCCCGAGGTCGGCGTCGAAGGCCAGCTCAAGCTGCTCGACTCGAATGTCCTGCTGCTGGGGGCGGGCGGACTGGGCTCGCCGGCGGCGCTCTATCTGGCCGCGGCCGGGGTGGGCACGATCGGGATCATCGACATGGACGTGGTCGACGCCTCCAATCTGCAACGCCAGATCCTGCACAACATGGACCGGTTGGGCGACCGGAAGGTCGACTCGGCCAAGAAGACCCTTTCGGCGCTCAACCCCGACGTCGACGTCGTCACCTACGACGTCCGGCTCGGGGCCGACAACATCCTCGAAATCATCGACGGCTACGACGTCATCGTCGACGGCACGGACAACTTCCCCACCCGCTACCTGGTCAACGACGCCTCTCTGCTCAAGCGGATCCCGGTCATCCACGGATCGATCTTCCGCTTCGAGGGCCAGGCCACCGTCTTCGCCCCCTACGTCGGTCCCTGCTACCGCTGCCTCATCCCCGAGCCGCCCCCCGCCGAGCTGGCCCCCTCCTGTTCGGAGGCCGGCGTCCTCGGCGTCCTGCCCGGCATCATCGGTTCCATCCAGGCCGTCGAAGCCATCAAGGTCCTCCTCGGTATCGGCGATCCCCTGATCGGTCGGCTCCTCGCCTACGACTCCCTCGAGCAGTCCTTCCGGACCTTCAAGGTCCGCCGGGACCCCGAGTGCGCCGCCTGCGGGGAGAACGCCGCCCCCATCGTCATCGCCGAGTACGACGACCTCTGCATGCCCCACGCCATCGCCGCCCCGGCCTGAACCCGGGCCGGAGACCGGCCCCGACCGGACCGGCTGAATGGCCGCCGACAGGTCCGGGTCCGTAACCTGGCGCGGTGAGCGCGGTCGGCAGGGCAGAGGGCGACGACGTCCGGATGACGGACTCGGGTATCGAGATACGGCCGGTCTACCGGGCCGATGACCTCGAGGGCTGGGATCCGGGCGAGAAGCTCGGGGAGCCGGGAGCGGCGCCGTATACCAGGGGGATCTATCCCTCGATGTACCGGGGCAAGCTCTGGACGATGCGGCAGTACGCCGGCTTCGGCTCGGCGGAGACGACGAACGAGCGCTTCAAGTTCCTTCTCGCCGCCGGCCAGACCGGCCTCTCCTGTGCCTTCGACCTGCCCACCCAGATGGGCCTCGACTCCGATCATCCCCGGGCCGAGGGGGAGGTCGGAAAGGTGGGGGTGGCCATCGACTCACTGGCCGACATGCGGCTCCTGCTGGCCGGACTGCCCCTCGACCAAGTGACCACCTCGATGACCATCAACGCCACCGGCGCCGTCCTGCTGCTGCTCTACGAACTGGTGGCCGAGGAGCAGGGCGTGGCTCCGGCCGCTCTCGGGGGGACGATCCAGAACGACATCTTGAAGGAGTACGTGGCCCGGGGGACCTATATCTATCCGCCCCGGCCCTCGATGCGGCTGATCACCGACACCTTCCGTTACTGCGCCGAGCGGCTGCCCAACTGGAACACCATCTCCATCTCCGGCTACCACATCCGCGAAGCGGGCTCGACGGCCGTCCAGGAGATCGCCTTCACCATGGCCAACGGCATCGCCTACGTCGAGGCGGCCCTGGCGGCCGGGCTCGATGTGGACAGCTTCGCCCCCCGGCTCTCGTTCTTCTGGAACGCCCACAACAACCTCTTCGAGGAGGTGGCCAAGTACCGGGCCGCCCGGCGGATCTGGGCCCGGATCATGAGCGAACGGTTCGGCTGCAGAGACGAACGGTCGAAGCTGCTGCGTTTCCACACCCAGACCGGCGGCTCCACCCTGACGGCCCAGCAGCCCGAGAACAACATCGTCCGGGTCACCGTCCAGGCCCTGGCGGCGGTGCTCGGGGGAACCCAGTCACTGCATACGAACGGCTTCGACGAGGCGCTCGGCCTGCCCACGACGAAGGCGGCCAAGATCGCCCTGCGGACCCAGCAGGTGGTCGGCTACGAATCGGGGGTGGCCGACACCGTCGACCCGTTGGCCGGTTCCTATTTCGTCGAGGCCCTGACCGACGACGTGGAAACGGCCGCCTGGCGGTACATCGAACGGATTGACGCCATGGGCGGCGCGGTGGCGGCCATCGAGGCCGGCTTCATGCAGGACGAGATCGAGCGGGCGGCCTACAGCTACGCCAAAGCCATCGACGACGGCGAGAAGATCGTCATAGGCCTGAACAAGTTCACCGACGAATCTCTCGAGGCCGACGACGTCTTCCCCATCGACCCCGAATTGCAGAAGGCCCAGATCGAGAGGACCCGCTCCGTCCGGGCCGCCCGTGACCAGCCCGCCGTGGATGCCGCTCTGGCCGAGCTGACGGAGACGGCGAAGGGGACCGCCAACCTGATGCCCCCGATCCGCGAGGCCCTCCGGCGGATGGCAACCCTGGGGGAGGTCTCCGACGTCCTGCGCCAGGTCTTCGGCGTCTACCAGCCCGGCCGGTAGTCCCCGGCCGGTAGTCCCCGGCCGGTAGTCCCCAGTCGGTAGTCCCCAGTCGGTAGTCCCCGGCCGTACCCCGGCTGGCAGGCCTCCCGGCTGTCCCCGAAGAACCCCCTCCACCAGGGAGAACCCCCAAGCCTTCTCGACGAGTTGTTCCGGCGCGACGGCCAGACGCTGAGCGCCCTGGAGCGGCGGTTCTCGATGAGCCGGTTCGGGGTGATGAAGCACCTGAGACAACTCGAAGAGGCCGGGCTGGTGGTCTCCAAGAAGAAGGGGAGGGAGAAGCTGCACTTCCTGAACCCGGTACCGATCCGGCTGGTCCACGACCGGTGGGTATCCAAGTACGCCGAGCCCTGGGCCGCCGGTCTGAGCGGTCTGAAAAGAGAACGGGAGGGTCCGATGGAAAAGGTGTTCGAGATCTACATCCGGACGAGCCCGGAGAGGCTCTGGGAGGCGATCACCGACTCCGAGATCAGGGGGAAGTTCCAATTCGGCAACCGGGTCGACTCCGACTGGACGGTCGGCTCCCGGATGGAGATGAGCAACCCGAAAGCCCCGGGTCTTCTGGGCGAAGGGGTGAATCTCGAGGTCGACCCGCCCCGGCGGCTCGTCCAGACCCTGGTGGCCCTCTGGTCCGACGAGGTGAAGGCCGAGGGCACATCGAGGGTGACCTGGGAAATCGAGCCGGTCGGCGACTCGTGCCGGCTGCTCGTGACCCACGACCAGCTCCAGCAAGGGGCCAACCCCCAGATCTACGGCGGCTGGCCGATGATCCTCTCAGGTCTGAAGACCTGGCTCGAGACGGGCGAGGTCCTCACCACCCCGGGATCGCTGATGTACGGCTGACCCATGGCTATCCCGGCGCCGTCCGGGTCGAGCGCCGTCAGGGTCGAGCGCGTCAGGGTCGAGCGGCGTCAGGGTCGAGCG
>DATLQU010000023.1:0-31886 GCA_035535015.1 Acidimicrobiales bacterium
CTTCGGCTCTCCGATCTTGGGTCGGGTCAACACTCCGGCGGCGATCACCCCGGCCACCGCCGGTGCCACCACGTAGGCCCACCACCGCGGCCGTCGACGGGGCGCCGAGAAGGGGCTCCCGAGCTCGGGCGGATCGTTCCCCTCCCACGCCCGGACCCGCCGGCCGATCGCCGGCCCGGCTGTCGACCCGACCGCGACCGCCGGCCGGGCCAACGACGCCCCCCAGCCACCCAAACTGTCCATGGCCGACGATTCGTCCGACATGGCCGACGCCGACCCGGACGCCGACGCCGACCCGGACGCCGACACCGAGCCGGACGCCGACACCGAGGATGCGAGCGAGGCGCCGGTAGCGGCGGGAACCGTCGTACTCCGGCGGTGGCGGATCAACCGCCGCAACCGGCGCAACCGCGGTAACCGGCGCAGCCGCGGCAGACGTCGACGCCAGCGGTTGGGAAGCAGGGCCAGGAAGAGACAGAGCAGGGCCCCGACGGCCGAGATGAGCAGAGCCAGATTGACCCGCCGTTGGGGCGTCCAGACCAGGGTGACATCGAACGCCCCGCCCCTGAGCACCGAGCCGAGCTTGGCCGGATCGACCATCCAGCCGTTGCCGAAGCCGTCGATCAGGATCGGCGGCCCCAGACTGCTGTTCCCGGCCGCGCCGGCCGCGCCGGCCGCGCTCCCACCGCCAGCACCGCCACCGCCGGCCGCGCCGCCACCGCCAGCACCACCACCGGCCGCACGGCCTCCGAGAACGGTGGCCTGCCATCCCTTGTTCAGGCTCTCTCCGAGCGCCAGCCAGAACGGCCCGGTTGTCGCCGAAACACCCGAGAGGTGCAGGCGGAAAGAGGTGGCCGTCTGGCTGAGGACCTGGACGGTGGGGGCGGGACCGGGAACCGGCGCCGGCAGGGCCAGGCCGGGGAACTCCTTCTGGGGAGCGCCGCCGGGAGCGGAGTCGAGGACGAGTTGGTCGATGTCGAATCCCGTCAGGTGGCCGGCCGCGCTCTCGATGACGTGGGGCCCCGGGCCCAGGCTGATGCCGTCGGCGTCGGCCCCGCAGGCCTGGACGGTCAGGGTCTTGCCGTCGAGGGCGGCGGCGGTGGTGCCGGTGATCTTCAAGGGGACGGGATGTCCGTCGATGGTGAGCAGATCCGACCGGCAGGTCCCCGGCATCTCGGCCGGCGGCGGCGGGGTCTGGGTCCCGTCGACCCCGGGCAGGCCCAGTTCGGCGATGCCGATGGGCAGGGTGATCGGGTTGTGGGAGTAGTAGTTCCGGGTCTTCTCGGCCCGGACCCCGGTGAAGGTGACCTGGATCTGCTGGCCCGTCAACGGCGGGAACTGCACCGGCACCGAGACGGTGGCGTTCTGGCGCCGGCCGTCGGGGATCGGGGGCAGGCTGACCTGCTCCGAGCCGTGCTCGGTCGAGATGGTCATGGCCGTCGGCACCGAGTGATGGCCGTCGGCCACCACCTGGAGGTCCAGATGGTTGAAGGTGGTCGTCCTCGGCAGGTGGACCTGGATCCACTCACCGACCTGGGGACCGAAACCGGGAGACCAGATGGTGTCGGTCTTCCCGTCCAGCGCTGAGGAGGCCGTGTCGTGCAGATCCCCCGGCAGCCGGCCCTTCGAATAGGCGACCACCCCGCTACCGGTGCTGCCGGGCCGGCCCACCAGGGTGTCGATCGTCCCGTCGGGGATCAGGCTGTTCACCGTGGCCGTCCCCGACAGGCTGAAGGACCGGCTGGTGGGCAGGATGAACTCCCGGGCGAGGGTCGGTTCGAGGTCCGACCGGGGCGGGATCGGTGCCACCCGCTGCCGGCTCATGACGATGGCCAGCCGGTGTGACTGCGAGCCGATCCCGGCCGCTGTCAACAGGTCGGAGGGCATGGAGAGCACCTCCTGGGCCAGGGTTCCCCCCAACTCCACGGCGGCCAGGCCCACGGGAGAGGCGTTCTGGATGATGGTGGGCGAGGCCCCTTCCAGGTTGGTGTCGTCGATGGTGATCCGCAGGGTCTTGAAGGTCCGGGTCGGGAAGCTCACCGTCTGCCCGTCCGCCGTCCGGGACCCCGGCCCCAGGGTCACAGCCAAGGAGGACCCGCCGGGCCGACCCGATCCGCCGTCGAAGGACAGGGTGACCTTGGTGATCCACTGGTTGTCGACCCCGGAGAGAGGCTGGACCAGGGTGAGATGGTCGGTGGTGAGGGGACCGTTCAGGGTCACCTGCCACCACTGGTGGAGCGGGACGGTGAAGGCGCCGGTCTCCCAGGCCGTGTCCAGGCTGCCGTCGAGGGCCTGGGAGGGCCGGACCTCGGGCAGGTAGTCGTCGACGTCGCCGTAGGAGGAGGCGGTGATGGAGGAGACCCCCTGCAGGGTCAGGGTGCTCTGGGCCGAGGCCGGGGCCTGGGGGAAGAGGTCGAGGGGGGCGTTGTTGGGATCCTGGGGCTGGGGCTGGGCTGTGGTCAGGGTGGCGCCGGCGTTGCCCAGGATGGTGTTCCAGCGGAAGGCCTGTTTGCGGTTGGAGTCGGAGAGCACCAGGGTGGAGTCGCCGGCCAGGGCCTGGCGGAGGGCGGCGGGTTCGGTGTCCAGGGTGCCGGCATAGAGGATGGCCGAGTTGGTGTTCAGCAGGCCGGCCGAGGCCGCCTCCTCGAGGCCCACCCCGTCGCCGTCGACCACCAGCTCCCCGGACGACGACTCGGCCCGGACCAGGGGCCGGGGATCGTTGACGGCCATGACCTGGACGGGGGCGGGCCAGGGTTGGTCGGGCGAGGTGGCCAGGGCCTGCTCGTCGGTGATGGGGAACTGGGAGATGTTGGGCCGGGGGGCGCCGTAGCCGACGGGGGCCGACAGGCCCGGCGGGGTCGGGCTGAGGGCCGAGGCCATCTGGAGCGGCCGGGGGGAGTTGTAGCGCTCGAAGGCCAGGTCGTTCTGGACGAGCAGGTCCCCGGCCGACATCAGCCGGGCCAAGGGGGCGATGGCGGCCGGCTCGAGGATGCCGTTCTGCATGGGGTTGTCGAGCCCGTAGAGCAGGTCGTAGGAGGCGAGGGATCCGAGGGCCTGCTGTTCCCGGGTGACGAAGGGCCGGCTCAGAAGGCCCGGCCAGACCGGGTCGATCAGGTCGCCGTAGCGGTAGGCGGCGAAGTTCTGGCCCGGGATGGCCAGCACCCGGGTACCGGGGTGCACTTTGTTGAGCGCCGCCGCCGCCTGGTAGACGTAGGCCGGCAGCGGTGAGGGCTGGGTGAAGTGGTCGGCCACGGTGGTGCCGTTGAAGATGGCCGGGTCCGCCGCGATGATCACCGCCCCGGCGACCAGACAGGCCAGGAGGCCGACGATCCGGCCCCGCCGCCAGAGGGCGGTCACCCCGGCCCCGGTCAGCATGGCCAGTCCGAGGACGACGGTCGGGGTGGCCCGGTCCGTCGACCGCAGGGCCAGGCCCGCCTCGGTCCGGGTCATGAAGGTCTTCAGGGCCCGGCCGATGGCCGAGGGCGAGGAGAAGGGATGGGCGCCCACGGCCAGGACCATGCCCAGCAGGATCAGCAGGGCGAAGTAGGCCCGGGCCCGCCAGCGGATGATCATGGCGCCGATGAAGGCGATCAGGGGGACACAGAAGGAGAGGGCGATCAGCCAGAGCTGCTGGGTCAGCTGGATGGAGGTGGAGACCCACTGGCCCAACTGGTCGCCGTCGTAGAAGTACCAGTAGCCGAGGCCCCGGAGTACCTCGGAGGCCAGCGAGGTGGCGGCCACCGTGGGAACGGTCTCGGTGTACTTCAAGACGTTCAGCCCGTAGCCCCCCTCGACGGCCAGGGCCGCCGCCCACCACAAGGAGACCATCACCACCAGCAGGGCGATCCGCCAGGCGGCGGCCCAGGCGTCGCGCCAGCGGGCCTCCCGGGTGACCATGACGGCATAGGGCAGCCAGAGGGCCGGGGCCAGGCCGGCATAGAGGGCCGAGGAGGCGTTGACGGAGGAGACGGAAAGCCAGATCAGGGCGAAGAGGGCGGGGAAGCGCCAGCCCTTGCTCCGCACCGACCGGGCGGCCAGGGCGATCAGCCAGGGCAGCGCCGCGTAGGGCAGCAGGATGACCGAGATCCGGCCGACGTACTGCAGGAAGTAGGGCGAGAGCATGTAGGCCAGGGCGGCCACCAGTCGGCCCGGGCCGTGGACGCCCAGGGTCCGGCCGAGAGCCAGCACCCCGGCGCCGGCCATGAAGAGGATGGCCCCCACCCAGAGCCGCTCGCCCGCCCAGAGGGGGATGCCCAGGGCGTGGACCAGCCAGAAGAAGGGCCCCATGGGCCAGAGGTAGCCGATCTGCTCGTGGGTGACCGTGCCCAGTCCCACCGTCGGGTCCCACATGGAGGCCGACTGCCGGATGAAGGGGCCGGGGTCGAGGTAGAGGTAGCTCTTGGTGTCGGAGTCGACCACCCCGGGCTGGGCCAGCAGCTGCGGGATGAAGGCCAGCCCGGCCAGGGCCAGATGCAGCGCCCAGGAGTATCCGGGCGAGATCCAGGCCCGGACCCTGTCCATGCTGGTTCTCATGGCCGGCTGGTTCTCATGGCCGGGTGGGTCTCATGACCGCCGGTAGTGTACGCGGGGCCGCGAGCCCCATTGCGGCAGAGGAGGAGAGAGCGGGGGTGGCCAAACTGACGGGCGAGCGTCCTCTCGAGGGGGTGACCCCCGACGCCCTGCTGGCGTTGCACGCGGCGGGCTACGCCGCCGTGCGGGAGAGGCTGGGGCCGGGCCGGATGCTCGACGTCGGCTGCGGCCAGGGCAACGAGTCGGCCCGGTTCGCCGGGCCCGACCGGACGGTGGTGGGGGTCGACTACTCCTTCGAGGCGGCCTCCGAGGCCAGCGGCCGTTACGGGCCGGGTGGCCAGGGCTCCGGGGGCCTGCGGGTGGCCCAGTGCGACGCCCGGAGGTTGTCGCTCGGGACCGGCAGCTTCGACTGGGTCTGTTCGTCGCATCTGATCGAGCACTTCCCCGACGCCGAGGCCCACGCCGACGAGCTGGCCCGGGTGCTGGCGGCGACGGGGAAGGCCTTCGTGATCACCCCCAACGCGCCGGCCGACTTCGAGAACCCGTTTCACATCCGGCTCTTCCGGCGCGAGGAACTGGTGAAGGTGCTGGAGCGGTCCTTCGACGAGGTCTGGGTGGGCGGGATCGACGCCGTGCCGGCGGTGAAGGAGAACTTCCGGCTCCGGCGGGAGAAGGCGGCCAAGGTGCTGCGGCTCGACGTCTTCGACCTCCGGCACAAGATCCCCCACTCCTGGTATGTCGGGGCCTACACCCGGGCGCTGCCCATCGCCTACCGGTTCATGGCCAAGTCGGACTCCGGCGGCGGGACCGGCATCACCGGCGACGACTTCTTCGTGACCGAAGAGGTGGACGAGACGACCCTCGTGCTCTTGGCCGTGGCCGGCGCGCCGCGCCACCACCGACCAACGCCGTGATGGCAGTCACATAGATGCTCGCCGTCGGGCTGACGGGGGGGATGGGCTCGGGGAAGTCGACCGTGGCCGGGCTTCTGGTCGAGCGCGGCGCCGTGCTGATCGACGCCGACCGGATCGCCCGGGAGGTGGTGGCCCCGGGAGGGGCGGCCTACGAGGCATTGGTGGAGCGGTTCGGGCGCGGGATCGTGGCCGGCGACGGCAGGATCGACCGGGCCGGGCTGGCCGGGCTGGCCTTCGCCGACGCCGACTCCCTGGCCGCCCTGAACGGGATCACCCATCCGGCCATCTCCACGGTGATGCTCCAACGACGCGACGCCGAGAAGGGGACCGAGCATGTGGTGGTGCTCGACATCCCGCTGCTGAAGCCGGTGCACCGGGAGCTGCTGGAGCTGGCCGCCGTCATCGTGGTGGACACCCCGGTCGAGATGGCCCTGGCCCGGCTGGTGGAGCAGCGGGGCTTCTCCCGGGAAGACGCCGAGGCCCGGATGGCGGCCCAGCCCAGCCGGGAGCAACGGCGCGAGGGTGCGGACTACGTGATCGACAACTCCTCGGACCGGGAGAAGCTGGTGGCCGAGGTGGACCGGGTCTGGGGAGAGCTGTTGGCCCGGAGGGGCTGACCGGTCCGGAGGGAGTGACCGGGCCGGAGAGAGGTGTGACAGCCCCCCGGTACCATCGAGCGGGTGGCCCGTCTTGAAGTCGTCTCCCCCCTGCGGCCGGCCGGAGACCAGCCCACGGCCATCGCCGCTCTGTCGGCAGGGATCAACCGGGGCGACCGCTACCAGACCCTGCTCGGGATCACCGGGTCCGGGAAGACGGCCACCATGGCCTGGACGATCGAGGCCGTGCAGCGACCGACGCTGATCATCGAGCCCAACAAGTCGCTGGCCGCCCAGCTGTCGGCCGAGATGCGGGAGCTCTTCCCGAACAACCGGGTGGAGTACTTCGTCTCCTACTACGACTACTACCAGCCCGAGGCCTACCTGCCGACGTCGGACACCTTCATCGAGAAGGACTCCTCCATCAACGACGAGATCGACCGGCTCCGGCACGCGACGACCTCGAGCCTGCTGCTGCGGCGTGACGTGATCGTGGTGGCCTCGGTCTCGTGTATCTACGGCCTCGGTTCCCCCGACGAGTACCGGAGCCGGATCCTGGTGCTCAAGCCCGGGGAGACGGTCGACCAGCGGGGGCTGCTGCGAAAGCTGGTGGAGCTGCACTACGACCGCAACGACACGGTGCTCGGCCGGGGCCGCTTCCGGGTGCGGGGCGACACCATCGAGCTGCACCCCGCCTACGAGCAGCAGGCGGTGCGGATCGAGCTGTTCGGCGACACGGTGGAGCGGATCCGGCAGTTCGACGCGCTGACCGGGGACCTGGGCGACGATCTCGAGGAGCTGGTGGTCTTCGCCGCCACCCACTACGTGGCCGGGGACGAGACGACCCGACGGGCGGTGGAGTCCATCGAGGTGGAGCTGCGGGAGCGGCTCGGCGAACTGCAGAGCCAGAACAAGTTGTTGGAGGCCCAGCGGTTGCGGATGCGGACCGAGCACGACCTGGAGATGCTGGGCGAGGTGGGCGTGGTGAACGGGATCGAGAACTACAGCCGGCACCTCGACGGCCGCAAGGCCGGGGAGCCACCCCACACGCTGCTCGACTTCTTCCCCGACGACTTCCTCTGCGTGATCGACGAGAGCCATGTGGCCGTGCCGCAGATCCACGGGCAGTACGAGGGGGACCGGTCGCGCAAGAACACGCTCGTCGAGCACGGCTTCCGGCTGCCGTCGGCTCTCGACAACCGGCCGCTGACCTTCGACGAGTTCTCCGAGCGGGTGGGACAGGTGATCTTCCTGTCGGCCACCCCGGGGGCCTACGAGATCGGGATCTCGAGCCAGGTGGCCGAGCAGGTGATCAGGCCGACGGGGCTGGTCGACCCCGAGGTGGTGATCGTGCCCACGACGGGTCAGATCGACGACCTGCTGGAACGGATAACGGCCACGGCGGCGGCCGACGGCCGGGTGCTGGTGACCACGCTGACCAAGAAGATGGCCGAGGACCTGACCGACTACCTGCTCGAACTGGGGGTCCGGGTCCGCTACCTGCATTCCGACGTGGACACGATCACCCGGATCGAGTTGCTCCGGGACCTGCGGCTCGGGGAGTACGACGTGCTGGTGGGGATCAACCTGTTGCGGGAGGGCCTCGACCTGCCCGAGGTGAAGCTGGTGGCCATCCTCGACGCCGACAAGACGGGCTTCCTGCGCTCGGCGTCCTCGTTGATCCAGACCATGGGCCGGGCCGCGCGGAACGTGGACGGGAACGTGGTGCTCTACGCCGACACGATCACCGACGCCATGCGCTCGGCCATCGGGGAGACCCAGCGGCGGCGGTCTCTGCAGCAGGCCTACAACGTCGAGCACGGGATCAACCCGACCACGGTCAGAAAGGCGGTGACCGACATCCTGGCCCGGCTCCGGCCGGCCGACGACTCCCGGACCAGGCGGGGCAACAGCCGGGACCAGGGGGGGCGGGCCGCCGTGGGGAGCCGGTCCCGGCGGATGTCGGGCCACACCGGGGTGCCCGGTCGGGGGATGCCGCCACGGAGGGGGGCGGCCCGCGCCGGCGGTCAGGCCGGGGCCGATGGCGCCGCGGCCGACGAGCTGTTGGGCGAGTTGGCCGGTCTGCCGGCCAGCGAGCTGGCCTCGCTGGTGCTGCGGTTGGAGCAGGAGATGCGGACCGCGGCGGTGGAGCTGCGCTACGAGGAGGCGGCGCTGCTGCGTGACGAGATCGCCGATCTGCGGCTGGCTCTGGCCGAGGAGGCCGAGGGCACGCCCAACCCCGTCTTGATCCCGTGACGTCGCCGGTACGCTCGCACTGATGGCCGACCGCTTGGTGGTGCGCGGGGCGCGCGAGCACAACCTGCGCGACGTCTCCATCGAATTGCCGCGGGACCGGCTGATCGTCTTCACCGGTCTGTCGGGATCGGGGAAGTCGTCGCTGGCCTTCGACACCATCTACGCCGAGGGCCAACGGCGCTATGTGGAATCGCTGTCGTCCTACGCCCGGCAGTTCCTCGGGCAGATGGACAAGCCCGACGTCGACTTCATCGAGGGGTTGTCGCCGGCCATCTCCATCGACCAGAAGTCGGCCAGCCGGAACCCGCGGTCGACGGTGGGGACGGTGACCGAGATCTACGACTACCTGCGGCTGCTCTACGCCCGGATCGGCCGGCCCCACTGCCCGACGTGCGGGCGTCCCCTGGTCCGGCAGACGCCGCAGCAGATCGTGGACCGGGTGCTCGACCTGCCCGAGGGGGCGCGCTTCGAGGTGCTGGCCCCGCTGGTCCGGGGTCGCAAGGGCGAGTACGAGGCGCTGCTCGACGACATGGCCAAGCAGGGCTTCGCCCGGGCCCGGGTGGACGGCGAGGTGGTCGAGCTGTCCGAGCGGTCGGGGGTGAACCTGGCCCGCTACGAGCAGCACACCATCGAGGTGATCGTGGACCGGTTGGTCCGGCGCGAGGGGATCCGGCAGCGGCTGACCGAGTCGATGGAGACGGCACTGCGGCTGGCCGGGGGGATCGCCCAGATCGGGGTGGTCTCCGAGGACGGCACGCAGGAGATGCTGACCTTCTCCGAACACCTGGCCTGCACCTTCGACGACCTGTCGTTCGAGGAGCCGGAGCCGCGGAACTTCTCCTTCAACTCCCCCTACGGGGCCTGTGCCACCTGCGACGGCCTGGGGACCCAGTTCGAGGTGGACCCCGAACTGGTGGTGCCCGACCCGACCAAGACGTTGGCCGGGGGGGCGATCAGCCCGTGGGCCGGGGGGCGCAGCCGCTGGTTCGAGCGGATGCTCGAGGCGGTGGCGGCCGAGCAGGGCTTCTCCACCAAGACCCGGTGGGACAAGCTGAAGAAGTCCGACGTCAAAGTCATCCTCTACGGCGCCGGGGCCAAGCAGGTCCAGCTCAAGTACCGGAACCGGCAGGGCCGGCAGCGTTCCTTCGTGACCCATTACGAAGGGGTGGTCCCCTGGTTGCAGCGGCGGCACTCCGAGTCGGACTCCGAGGGCATGCGGGAGTGGATCGAGACCTTCATGCGCCAGGTGCCCTGCGCCGCCTGTGGGGGATCACGGCTCAAGCCCGAGTCCCTGGCCGTGACCGTCGGGGACCGGAGCATCCACGAGCTGTGCAGCCTGTCCATCACGGCGGCCACGGCGGTGGTGGACGGCCTGGAGCTGACCGAACGGGAGCATCTGATCGCCGACCGGGTGCTCCGGGAGGTGCAGGCCCGGCTGCGGTTCCTGCTCGACGTCGGGCTCGACTACCTGTCCATGACCCGGGGGACGGCGACCCTGTCGGGGGGTGAGGCCCAGCGGATCCGGCTGGCCAGCCAGATCGGCTCGGGTCTGGTGGGCGTTCTCTACGTGCTCGACGAGCCGTCCATCGGGCTGCACCAGCGGGACAACAAGCGGCTGCTGGAGACGCTCGTCCGGCTGCGGGACCTGGGGAACACGGTGATCGTGGTGGAGCACGACGAAGAGACGATCCGGGCCGCCGACCATGTGGTGGACATCGGGCCGGGGGCGGGCGAGCACGGAGGCGCCGTGGTCTACAGCGGCGCGGTACCCGGTCTGCTCAGCTGCGGCGATTCGATGACGGGCCGGTATCTGGTGGGGGAGCGGTCGATCCCCGTGCCCGGCCGGCGACGGCCCGGATCGGGCGAGCAGATCGTGGTCCGCGGCGCCCGGGAGCACAACCTGCACGGGATCGACGTGGCCTTCCCCCTGGGCTGCCTGGTGGCCGTGACCGGGGTGTCCGGCTCGGGGAAGTCGACCCTGGTGAACGACATCCTGCTGGCCTCGTTGCTGGGCCAGGTCCACCGGGCCCGGACGACGCCGGGACTGCACCGGACGATCGACGGGGTGAAGGCCGTCGACAAGGTGGTGGCCATCGACCAGTCACCCATCGGCCGGACGCCGCGGTCGAACGCGGCGACCTACACAGGGCTGTTCGACCATGTCCGGAAGCTGTTCAGCCAGACCTCGGAGGCCAAGGTCCGCGGCTACCTGCCCGGCCGGTTCTCCTTCAACGTGCGCGGCGGCCGCTGCGAGGGCTGCGCCGGCGACGGGACGATCAAGATCGAGATGCACTTCCTGCCCGACGTCTACGTGCCCTGCGAAGTCTGCGGCGGGGCGCGGTACAACCGGGAGACCCTGGAGGTGATGTTCAAAGCCAAGACCATCGCCGACGTGCTCGACATGTCGTGCGAGGAGGCGCTGGGCTTCTTCGCCAACCAGCCGACCATCGCCCGGCATCTGCAGACGTTGGTGGACGTGGGGCTGGGCTACATCCGTCTGGGCCAGCCCGCCCCCACGCTGTCAGGGGGAGAGGCGCAGAGGGTGAAGCTCTCGTCCGAGCTGTCACGCCGTCCCACGGGGCACACCCTCTACGTGCTCGACGAGCCGACCACCGGACTGCACTTCGAGGACGTCCGGAAGCTGCTCGAGGTCTTGTCGCGATTGGTCGACCAGGGCAACACGGTGATCGTGATCGAGCACAACCTCGACGTGATCAAGACGGCCGACTGGATCATCGACCTCGGTCCCGAGGGCGGAGAGCGCGGTGGCCACATCGTGGCCGAGGGCACGCCCGAGGAGGTGGCCGCCGTGGCCGAGAGCTACACCGGGGAAGTCCTGATCCCGGTGCTGGCCCGGGGAGCCGGCCCGGCCTCCGGTCGGCGACCGAAGCCCCGGATGGCCAAGGCCGGCGCCGCCAAGGCCGGTGCTCCGAAGGCCGGTGCTCCGAAGGCCGGCGCTTCGAAGACGAGTGGTGTCAGGACGACCGTGGCCAAGGCCGGCGGTGTCGCAACGAACGGTGCCGTGCCTCGGGCCCCGGTTCCTCGGGCCAAGGTGCCGGCCAAGGCAGTCAAGACCAGCAAGGTGTCGGCCGCCGCCAGCCAGGCGACGCGGCGACCGAAGGTGACGAGCCGACGATCAGGCAGCCGCTGACCCGTCGTCGGCGGGCCAGACCTCAGACGGTCAGATGGTCGGCGCCGGAGGCAGGACCGTGTAGCTGCCGACGTAGGTCGGGCCGCCGTGGGAGAGAACGTCGGCGATGATGGCGGATGTCATGGGGGCACAGGAGATCCCGAAGAACAGGGCGCCGGCATTGCCCGTGTCGCTGATCGGCACCACCACCGGCGTGTTCGCCGGCTGGATCCCGGCGCCGGTGATCCAGAAGGCGCCACGAAGACAGCTGGAGGCGAGCTGGGCGTCGCTGATCTCGGCGAATCCCTCGGCGTAGACGGGGCTCGTCTCGACGGCGAACTCGGCGTAGACGTCGGAGTCACCGCTGGTGGCCGTGTCACCGGTCTCCACCTCGGGGTCGGGGAAGGCGAAGGCACCAGGTGGGGTGACCACGTCGGGGTAGGTCACCATGTCCGTGAGGGCGGTGAGGAAGGGTGCCACGGTCATGCTGGCCTCGACCACGTTGATGCCCGGGGCGCAGAGGTTGCCCGTGGGGTTGACCATGAAGACCGTGGCGTTGCCGTCGTTGTCGAGCACGGTGGTGATGTTGTTGAACGAGGGGACGGGGGCACCGGTACGGATGGAGACGAACTCGATCGTGCCGCCGCAGGATGCCTGGAACTGGCTGGAGGAGATGTTCACCTCGTCGCCGGCGAAGGCCGGGCTGGCCTCGACCTGGACGACACTGCCTTCGACGCTCACGGTGATGGCGGAGCCGCCGCCGCCGGTACCGGTGGTACCACCGCCACCCTTCGGGTGGTGGTGGTGGTGGTGCTTGGCCGCCTTGACGGAGTGGGCCGAAGCGATGGTGGACGTGCCGAGAAGGGGCATGGCCACGGCGAGGCCCAGGGCCATCACTCGCACGACGCTCTGACGGAGGGTCCTCTGATCTGCGTTCCGGTTCATCGGCTGGTTGCTCCTCGTACTTCCCGGGGCCGACACCTGAGGTGCCGACTTTCCGGGGTCACCGTCCCTGTCACATTTCACGTAACGTGAT
Source organism: Acidimicrobiales bacterium (assembly GCA_035535015.1). Classification (GTDB taxonomy): domain Bacteria; phylum Actinomycetota; class Acidimicrobiia; order Acidimicrobiales; family UBA8190; genus Palsa-661. The sequence goes on from DATLQU010000023.1 coordinate 12,463, forward strand.
CATGACGGCCCAGAGCCGTGGTGACACCACCACTTTTGGGGATTATTGGGGTTCTGTCCGCAACGCCCTCGGGAGAAATGGTGGCGATGGGGGAACAAATCCCACCGTCCAGCTACGTGGGAGTACGTGGTGTGGGCAGGTCGACGCGGGTGGCCGGTGTCCGACACCACCCACCGTGCTTGAGCGTCAACCCCCTTGGAACCGTCCTGGGACCAGGCTCGGCGTCGCAAAGCGTCTTATTGTGGTGGCATGCTCTCTAAGAGTGTGGTTCCTCATGTTCGACGCTTGTCGGGTTGGCCCCACATTCGCCAATAGATCTCCCTGATCGACGACGTGGAGACGGGAGATGACGAGGGCGAGCCCGGAGAATTTCCAAGGCGTCGGTGTCCCGGAGGTGATGGCCGACGTGCTGGCCGGCACCCACCAGACCTCCACGACCACCGTCACGGCGAACCCCCCGGCGCCGACGATCTGAGGCCGCGGTCACGGCGATCCGGGCAGAACGAGAAGGGCGCGACGATCCGAGGCCGTAGCCTCGGTGGATGCCGTGGCTGCCGATCGTGGCGCTGCTCGGGATCGTGGCCAGCGATGGCCTGGGTCTACGGCGACGCCAAGGCTCTGTCCGAACAGGGCACTCCCGTCGTCCTTTCTCTTGGCCCTTCGAGGTGAATACGCCCGGTGCATGGACCTTGGGCTGCCTCGTTCTCTGGATCGTCGTCTTCCCGCTTTACACGGTGATGCGGAATCAACTCCGCTAGGGCGGCCCCGAGCTCAGGCGGCCCCGAGCTCAGGCGGCCCCGAGCTCAGGCGGCCCCGAGCTCAGGCGGCCCCGAGCTCAGGCGGCCCCGAGCTCAGGCGGCTCCGAGCTCAGGCGGCCCGGACGGAATGCCGATCCACCGCAGGTCGGTTTGCCGTCGGGAGGTTGGGCTGAGCGGCGGCCGGTCGGGCGAACAGCACGGCCTGCTCCGAGCGCATGGCCCAGAGCAGTGGGGCCAGGGCGATGGCCAGGGCGAAGAGCATGAGGGGAATGGAGATGTAGAGCAGAACCATCGTGGGAACCTTCCTTGTTCGGAGTGAATCGCCGGGGAGTTCCGACTGAGGCCAAGGATGCAGTGCCCCTCTGTGGGCCCGCTGGGAGCGGGATCGGCCTGTTCTGTGAGATCGGTGAGTTCTGTGAGATCTGTGAGATCGGTGCGATCTGTGAGATCGGTGCGACCGTATGGATGAGCAGATTGGGGACCGGACGTTCCGGACGACCAGTTCCGACGAGCTCTACCGGCTCCGGCGGGTCGTTCGACCGGGCGGTGGACGCCCTGATGGACATCGGACCGCTCACGTCCCAGCGGTTCCCGACGCGTGGTTCGGCTGGCCTCAGGACGACTGCACGCCGACAGACGCAGACGCGACCTGCTTCCGCTCCTGATGCCAGGCTTCGAACGTCGATTGAGACACCCTGCCTCTACGATGAAGGGATGGCCTACCAGCGCCCGAGCATCGCCGACGTCGGCCTCGAGGTCGGCGCGTGCCTCTCCGAAGGCGACGAGTCGGGAGCTCTTCGACTGGCGTTCCGGTGCGTCGAGGTATTCGAACGTGCTCCGGTCGACGATCGCCCGGGCCTCGTCGCCCACCAGCCCATCCCGACCGGGGACGTGCGCTATGACGCCCTGCTCGCCGCCATCACCGAGTACCTCTGTGCTCGTGAAGGACTGCTCGCCCCCCCCTGGGTCGAAGATCCGAGCCGATTCCTCGATCAATGGTGGTTCGTATCGGGAATCCAGTCCCTGCACGCCGACGCCATCGCACACAGCCCGATCTCCTTCGCCCGACGGGGTGCATTCATCACAGCGGGCGCGCTGGCCTACGCCTAGCCATGCTGCTTGATCGCGAGGAGCTACTCGTCGCGCTAGGGGTGCAGTTTCTGCTCGAGGAGATGTTTCCCGGGGATGGGCAGCAGATGGCACAGCGAGACGCACGACGGAGCGATGGCGGAGGGATCGAACGCTGACCGAACAGGTCCGGTCTGGAATCAGGACCACTCGATCCGGAAGCCACCAAGGTCAGCGCGCTCGGGACCATCAGCTGGACCCCGCGATCCGAGCACCCAGATTTTCGAGATCTGTGAGATCGGTGAGATCAGACGTGTCGGCTGAAGGCGGCGAATCAGATGGAGGGCGCTGCCGGCGGTGCCGGGGCCGGCGCCGCCCGGCGGGGCCGATTCGGCGCCCGACCTTTGGGCCCCGACGAGGACCCCGGCCGCCGCCGCCAGGGGCCGTGGTCACGGGCACCGGCACCGATCTGCGGGCCGCTTCTTTCCGAACTGCCGGCCGGCCGACCGTCGCCGTGGATCGCCGCAGAGCTGTCGCCCCCGATGAGCGGAAAACGCGTGGCTCGGACATGCCCGGAAAAGCAGAGAAAAGCAGAACGGCCCGGCCCCCGGGAGCAGAGGGAACTCAGGTGATGGACAGCATCCTCTCCAGGGCCAGCCGGGCGTGGAGGGCCGTCTGCTCGTCCACCGTGATCCGGTTGACCACTTTCCCGTCCACCAGGTTCTCGAGCACCCAGGCCAGGTGGGGGGCGTCGATCCGGAACATGGTGGAGCAGGGACAGACGAGGGGGTCGAGGGAGAGGACGGTCTTGTCCGGATTCTCGTCGTCCAGCCGCTTGATCAGATGGATCTCGGTGCCGACGCCGATGACGGAACCGGCCGGCGCGGCATCGACGGCCCGGATGATGGCGTCGGTGGAACCCACCTGGTCGGCCATCTCCACGACGTCGTGGGCGCACTCGGGATGGATCAGGACGATGCCGTCGGGGTACTCGGCCCGGAAGGCCGCGACATGGGCGGGCCGGAAGCGTTGGTGGACCGAGCAGTGGCCCTTCCAGAGAAGCAGGGTGGCCTCTTTCACGTCGGCCTCCTCCAGTCCGCCGCGACCCAGTCGGGGATTCCAGACCCGGAAGTCGCTCTCGCCGTAGCCGAGCTGGTAGCCGGTGTTACGGCCCAGGTGTTGGTCGGGGAAGAAAAGGACCTTGTCGCCGCGTGCCTCGCCTCGTGGCTCGCCGCGTGGCTCGCCCGACAGACGGCCCGGCGCCGGGCCGGAGGGATCGGCCGACAGGGCCCAGGAGAGGACGGCCTGGGCGTTCGAGGAGGTGCAGACGGCTCCGCCGTGGCGGCCGACGAAGGCCTTCAGGGTGGCCGAGGAATTCATGTAGGTGATGGGGACGATCCGCTCGACGTCGGTGACCTCGGCCAGGTCGTCCCAGGCCTCCTCGACGGCGTCGATGTCGGCCATGTCGGCCATGGAGCAGCCGGCGTTCAGGTCGGGGAGGACGACCTGTTGGTGGGCGGCGGTGAGGATGTCGGCCGACTCGGCCATGAAGTGGACGCCGCAGAAGACGATGTAGTCGGCGTCGTGGCGGTCGGCAGCCAGCCGGGAGAGGCCGAAGGAGTCGCCGCGGGCGTCGGCCCAGATCATGACCTCGTCGCGCTGGTAGTGGTGGCCGAGGATGAGCAGCCGCCGCCCGAGGGTGGATTTGGCGGCGGCGATCCACTCGGAGAGTTGAGCCGGGGACGCGTCGGAGTAGCGCTCGGGAAGCGCATGCTGCAGACGGAGCATGGGTAGAACCCCCTTCGGGGAGCACTCCGATAACGGCCGGCGGGGACAGCCTGGTCGCCCATCCGCGGGTATGTCGGCCTCGGAGTGTTATGTACGCCGGGATACCAGGCCGGCGCTGGCTCCAGGTTACCGGGCCCGCCCGACCGGCACAGCCCCCTCCCCGGACGACCCTGTCACCGGCGGGCCGTGGTCTGCGGCACAGTGGGAAGGTGCGCGACCGACCGGCCCCCAGCCAGATCCCCGACGGGCCCGGCTCCTACCAGTTCTTCGACGTCCACGGGCGGGTGCTCTATGTGGGGAAGGCCAAGTCCCTGCGCAGCCGCGTGTCGAGCTACTTCGCCGACCCGGCCACGCTGTTGGCCCGGACGGCGCAGATGGTGGCGGCGGCCGACCGGGTGGAATGGATCCAGGTGGCCAACGAGGTCGAGGCCATCCTGCTCGAGTACGCCCTGATCAAGCAGCACCGGCCCCGGTTCAACATCCGGTTGGTGGACGACAAGAGCTACCCCTGGTTGGCCGTGACCCTGCCCGACCAATGGCCGAGGGCGGCCGTGGTCCGGGGGCGCCGGCGGCCGGGGATCCGGTACTTCGGCCCCTTCGCCCATGTGGGGGCGCTGCGCGACACGCTCGACCTGTTGCTGCGGAGCTTCCCCATCCGGTCGTGCTCCGACTCGAAATTGGAGCGGCACATCAAGCTGGGCAAGCCCTGTCTGATGTACCACATCGAACGGTGCTGCGGTCCGTGCATCGGCGATGTCGAACGGGCGGAGTACGACGGCTACGTCGAGGACGTGATGAGCTTCTTCGCCGGGGCCACCGACCAGGTGGAGAAGCGGCTGCTGGCCGAGCGCGACCGGGCGGCGGCGGCCCTCGACTTCGAGGGCGCGGCGCGCCGGCGCGACCAGTTGGCCACCCTGCGGATGGCCGTCGAGCGGCAACAGATCGTCTCCGACCGGCCCGAGGACTTCGACGTGGTCGGCATCGACGACGAGCCGCTCGAGGCGGCCGTCTGCGTCTTCCATGTCCGGCGGGGTCGGATCGTGGGCCGGCGGGCCTTCATCATCGACAAGGTGGAGGACCTGACCCTGGCCGCTCTGGTGGGCCGGGTGCTCGAGCAGCTCTACGGCGACGCCGAGCGGCCGACGACACCGCCCGGCCGTCGGGTCCGGGCCCAGAAGGGGACCGACGGCAGTGGCTGGACGTCGGGGGCCGGTGACCCGGTGGACTGGGGGACCTGGGGCTCGGCCGACCCGGGCGTGCCCCGGCAGGTGCTCGTGCCCGAGCTGCCCGACGAGTTGGAGGCCTACGGCGGCTTCCTGGCCGACCGGCGGGGGGCGCCGGTGGCGTTGCGGGTGCCGCAACGGGGGGGCAAACGGACGCTGATGGAGACGGTGGTGCGCAACGCCGGGGAAGAATTGGCCCGGCACCGGTTGCGGCGGGCCTCGGACTACGACAGCCGGGTGAAGGCGCTCGAATCCCTGCGGGCCGCGCTCGAGCTGCCCGCCGCGCCACTGCGGATCGAGTGTTACGACATGAGCCACATCCAGGGGACGGCCTACGTGGGCTCCATGGTGGTGTTGGAGGACGGGCTGCCCCGACCGTCGGAGTACCGGCGCTTCCGGGTCCGGGAGGTGGCGGGCAACGACGACTACGCGGCCATGGAAGAGGTGCTGACCCGGCGGCTGAGTGCGTTGCTCGAAGAACGCCGTCGGCACGCCGAGGGCGAGGCCCCGGCCCGGCGGCGGTTCGCCTACCCACCGCAGCTGCTGCTGCTCGACGGCGGGAAGGGTCAGCTGGGGGTGGGTGTCCGGGTGCTGGACCAACTGGGGCTGACCGACGAGATCCCCGTCGCCGCGCTGGCCAAGAGCTTCGAAGAGGTCTTCGTCCCGGGCCGCGCCGATCCGGTGCCCATCCCCCGGGGCTCCGAGGCTCTCTTTCTCCTGCAACGGGTACGCGACGAGGCCCACCGGTTCGCCATCGGCTACCACCGGCAGGTCCGGGGCAAAGCGATGGCGACGAGCGTGCTGGGGGACATCCCCGGCCTCGGCCCCGGCCGGCGGGCGCGACTGTTGCGCGAGTTCGGCAGCCTGAAGGCCGTCCGGGCCGCCTCCGAGGAGCAACTGGTCGCCCTTCGGTGGCTGCCCGAGGCGGTGGCCCGGGCCGTCTACGGCCAGCTGCATGCCGTGCCCGGTCCCGCCCACTCTGTGCGGGCCTCGACCAACGCCGGGAGTCGGTGAGGGGAGTCAGCCCCGGCGGCGTTCCACCTGGAGACCGAGGCGGGCCACGGTGGGATAGATGTCGGGCTGCAGGAACTGGCCGCCCGGTATGGAGATGTGGATGCCGTCGGTGGAGCGGACGACGACGCCGTCGATGGTGGGGGTGAAGACACCGTCGGGATCGAGGAAGCGGTTCAGGTCGATCAGGGTGGTGACCGGTGCCGTGCGGGCCACCACGGCGCGGACGTCGCGGTTGAAGGCGTCGACCCGGGCCGGCTGGTTCTCGGAGAACGGGACCCCGGCGGCCGACTCCTGGGCCGGGTCGACGTAGGGCATGGTGAAGAAGACGACCTTGGCTCCCGAGGCGGAGAGGATGCCCACGGCCTGGGCCATCTCCTTCTGGATGTGGTCGTCCCAGAGGGGTTGGCCGACATGGGTCCACCGGCCGCGGTAGAGGTGGTCGGAGACCTCCCAGCGGCCGAGCAGGACACCGACCACCTGGGGCCGGGTGCGGGCCACGTCGGCGGCCCAGACATGGGGCCAGTCCTGGCAGCCCGGGGTGGCCGGGCCGACGACACCGGAGAGGTTGACCTGGAGGGTGGGGTCGAGGTCGCAGCCGAGGACGGCGTTGTCCATCTCCAGGACCCCGAAGTTCTTGACGGAGCCCACCGAGAGGCCGAGGCCGAGGGTCTCGGCCACGGAGTCGCCGAGCAGCAGGAAGCGGATGGGCCGGCTGGTGAAGGCGCCGGCGGCGGCCAACTGGGCCCGTTCGGCCCGGGCCAGCTGCGAGGCCGTCGGGCGGGCGGCCGGGACGGGGCTGGTGGCGGGGACGGTGGTGGCCACCACCACGACTCCGGCCACCAGGCCGAGGGCGAAGCCCGAGAGGGGCGCCATGATCGGCACGGGCAGCCGGCGGAGCCGGCGGATGGGGGTCTCCACCCAGAACCAGGAGACGGTGGCGGCGGCGAAGGTGGCGGCGAAACGGGCCGCCAGCAGCGCCGGGCCGCTCAGGCCGGTGTGGGCGTTGTTGATGACCAGGAAGAGGGGCCAGTGGTAGAGGTAGAGGCCGTAGGAGATCCGGCCCACGAAGACCAGGGGCGGCAGTGAGCAGATCCGGGCCAGCAGGGTCCGGGGCCCGGTGACCACGGCGGCGATGACGGCCCCGGCCGAGAGGGCGACCAAGAGGAAGCCGCCCCGGTAGAGGATCCGGTCCGTTCCCAACAGGGCGTGGCCGGCCCAGAGCAGGACCGCCGCCCCGAGCAGGCCGGTCAGGGAGATCAGCCTCCGCATCCGGGCCGTGGCCTCCCAGCCGGCGGGCAGGATGCCGAAAGCCTCCCCGTTCCCGGCCGCCCGAGCTCCGGGCACGCGGCCGACGGCGCCCAGGGCGGCCAGGAAGGATCCGACCAGGAGGGCCTGGGCCCGGGTGTCGGTGCCGTAGTAGAGGCGGTTCACCGAGAAGCCGGCGGCGTAGAGGACGAGCATCTCGACGGCCGAGGCGAGGGCCCCCACGCCGGCCACCAGGGCCAGGCCCCGGGGGCCGCGGCGGCGGAGGACGAAGAGGGCGATCAGGGGCCACAGGAGGTAGTACTGCTCCTCGATCCCGAGGGTCCAGGTGTGGAGCAACGCCGACGGGGCCTGGGACATGGCGAAGTAGCCCTGGCCCGAGAAGATGTAGCGCCAGTTGGCCACGTAGACCAAGGTGGCCAGGGCGTCCTTGCGGAGACTGAGCAGGTTGGTCGACGAGGCGTAGACGTGGGCGTAGAGGGCGATGCCGAGCAGGAGCAGGAGCAGGGCGGGGAGGAGCCGCCGGGCCCGGCGGATCCAGAAGGCCCGGAGGGCGACGGTGCCGGCCCGGCCGAACTCCCGGCAGAGCAGGCTGGTGATGAGGAAACCCGAGAGGACGAAGAAGACGTCCACGCCGAGCAGGCCGCCCCGGGCCCAGGAGACCCCGGCATGGAAGAACATGACACCGAGGACGGCGAAGGCCCGGAGACCGTCGAGGGCCGTCAACCGGTGATCGGGAGCCCGATCCCCCGATCCTGGATCCGGCGATCCCGGATGCGATGATGCTGGGTATGTCGACCGAGGGCCCGGGGGGCCGGTGACCGCCGTCGGGACGACCGGCCCGGCCTCCGACAGCCCGACCACCGCCGGTTCCGACACCGCGCCGTCCGACACCGCGCCGTCCGACACCGCGCCGGCGTCGCCACGGGCCGTCAGGGGCCGGTACCTGCCCGCCCCCGACGGGCTCCGCGGCGTCTCCATGCTCTGCATCTTCGCTTACCACCTGCAGTACGGCTGGGCGGCGGGGGGCTACATCGCCGTCGACGTCTTCTTCGTCCTCTCGGGTTTCCTGATCACCAGCCTGCTGGTGGAGGAGTGGGTGGGGACCGGGGGGATCCGGTTGCGGGCCTTCTGGGGCCGGCGGGCCAAACGGCTGCTGCCCGGGTTGATGGCCATGCTGATCCTGTTGTCGATCTGGGTGGCGCTGACCAAGAGCGGGACCCAGATCGACCTGGGGACCGTCCGGTCGGGGGCGCTGGGCTCCCTCTTCTACTTCGCCAACTGGCAGCAGATCTTCCTGCACCAGTCGTACTTCGCCCAGTTCGCCGCTCAGTCCCCGCTGCGGCACACCTGGACGCTGGCCATCGAGGAGCAGTTCTATCTGGTCTGGCCCCTGGTGATGCTGCTGATCCTGCGGGGCTTTGGGCGCCGAGGCCGCACCCGGCGGGCGAAGGAGCCGATGGCCGTCGGCCACCACGGCGCCCACCTGCCGGGCGCCCACCTGCCCGGCGGTGACCGGCGCAAGACGATGGAGTCCTGGCGGCGGACCGGGTTGATCGTGACGGTGGGGGGGTCGCTGCTGTCGGCCGCCTGGATGGCCTGGCTCCGGCACCACGGGGCCTCCGTCAACCGGGTCTACCTGGGGACCGACACCCGGGCCTTCGACCTGCTGGCCGGCGGCGCCGTGGCCTTCTGGGCGGCGTCGCGGCCCGAGCCCGGCCGGGCCGCCCGGCGGGCGCTTCACCTGGCGGCCATGGTGGCTGTGGCCGTCTTCGTGGTCTGCTGGTGGCGCGACGCCATCCCTTTCAGCGCCGGCCCGCCGAGCTGGATGACCGACGGGGGCTTCCTGCTGGTGGCCGTGAGCATCGCCACCGTGATCGCCGACATCCGGCAGGTGGCCTACGGACCGGTGGGGGCGCTGCTGGCCGTCCGGCCGCTGCGCTGGGTGGGGAAGATCTCCTACGGGCTCTACCTCTGGCACTGGCCCGTGATCGTGGAGCTCTCGCCGGCCCGGACCGGTCTGAACGGTCTGCTGCTCGACGGCCTGCGGGTGCTGGTCACCTTCGGTCTGGCCAGCCTGAGCTGGTACCTGCTCGAGAGCCGGATGAAGAAGGCCAGGTTCACCGGGTGGCGCCGGCCGACCAAGCTCGCCCTCGCCCCCGTGGCCGTGGCGGTGACGGCGCTGGTGGCGGTGGCGGCCACCGTGCCGGTGACGGCCTCGGCGGGGCCGGCCGGTCGGACCCGGGTCGTGCACCGCGTCGGGGCGGTGCCCGGGGCCGGGGGACTGACCGGCCAGAAGCCGATCGCCCTGAACGGCACCCCGACGGCGCAGAGCCCGCTGCATGTCACCCTGCTCGGGGACTCGGTGATGTTCGTGGATGCACCGGCCGTCCAGGCGGCGCTCCAGTCGACCGGGGTGGTGACGGTGGCACCGCGGGCCATCGTGGGCTGGGGGCTCTCGACCGACCACAACTGGCGGCACGACGTGGCCGCCAACATCGCCGACAGCGGCGGCCAGCTGGTGGTGGCCATGTGGAGCTGGGACGACTCCTGGGCCCTGGCCCATCGGGCGCAGTACAAGAAGGTGCTCGAGCAGTTCGTCCGGGTCGTCCTGGCCCCGGGCGACGGGGTGGCCGGTCTCGTCTTCCAGCAGTTCCCGACCCCCGGCCCGGTGGTGGGCGATGCCGGCTCGAGCCAGACGGCGGCCGACACGGCCAGCCGGCTGGCCGGGGTGAAGGTCTGGAACGCGCTGGCCGGCTCCATGACGAAGCTCTTCCCGGGCCGGGTGATGTACTTCCCGGTGGGCGCCTCGGTGGAATTGGGCGGGCACTTCAGCACCTGGCTGCCGAGCAACGGCAAGACCAGCCAGCCCAAGGCCGACTGGGTCAGGATCCGGATGGTTGACAACGTCCACCTCTGCCCGGCGGGGGCCACCCTCTACGCCGACGCCCTGCTGGCCGACCTGACCTCGCTCTACCACCTGCCGGCGCCGGCCTCGGCCTGGTCGACCGGCCCGTGGACGGCCGACCCGCGCTTCTCCCATTCGAACGGACTCTCCTCCACCCCCTGTCCCGACGACCACCCCCCGTCGTGACGACCGGTCGGCACCTGGCCCCCGGGAGCCGGGGCCGGACGCTGGCGCTCCACGCCGCCGTGATCGGCGGCTTCTCTTTGCTGTCGGTGGTGATGTGGTGGCACGTCTGGATCACCGGCCATCCGACCTCGACCCTGGTCTGCCAGTGCGGCGACATCTCCGAGGAGCTCGGCTACCTGGCCTGGACCCCCTTCGCCCTGGCCCATCTGCACAACCCGCTTCTCTCCCACGCCATCTACGCCGGTCAGGGCGGGGTCAACATGCTGGCCAACACCTCGAACCTGGCCATGGGCACCCTGCTCGCCCCCATCACCTGGATCTTCGGCCCCGTGGCCACCTTCAACGTGGCCGTCACCCTGGCCCCGGTGGTCTCGGGCTGGTTCTTCTTCTGCGCCGTGCGCAGGGTGACCGGCTTCCTGCCCGGCCAGATCGCCGCCGCCGCGCTCTACGGCTTCGCCCCCTCCGTGGTCACCTCCGTCACCGTCGGCCACTTCTTCCTGGCCTGGATGTGGTTCCCGCCGCTGGCCTTCCTCTGTCTCCATGACCTCCTGGTCAGCCACCGGCACCGACCGGTGACCATGGGGGTGGCCCTCGGACTGGTGGTGGTCGTCCAGTTCTTCAGCGGCACCGAACTGCTGGCCATGTCCGGGGTGGTGGCTGCCATCGGCCTCCTGGCCGCCGCCGTCGCCGCGCCGCAGCAGGCCTGGGCCCTGCGCCGGCGGATCGGCACCGGACTCGCCGCCGCCCTGATCACCGCCGGAGTCCTCCTCGCCTACCCCCTCTGGTTCGTGATCGACGGCCCCCAACGGGTGGTGGGCCTGGCCTGGCCGGGGACCTCCCGCTTCGGCAGCTACCTGGGGGCCATCGTCACCGCCGGGCCCGGGGTCACGCAGGCCTCGCCGTTGCTGCGGTTGTCGGGCTATTACGGCCCGAGCGGGCCGCCGGTCGTCTTCCTCGGTTGGGGTGTCCTGATCTTCATCGCCGTCTCCGCCCTCGTCTGGTACCGGCTCCGGCTGGCCTGGGTGGTCCTGGCCATGGGTGTCGGGTCCTGGGCGCTCTCCCTCGGCCCCGGTTCCCGGAGCCACGGCCACGACACCGGGATCTGGCTACCCGACCGGGCCCTGCTCCACATCCCGCTGCTCAACCAGATCATCCCCGCCCGTTTCGCTTCCCTGACCGGCCTGTCGGCCGCGCTGCTCCTGGCCATCTCGGCCGACTGCTGGTGGAAGAGAGGTCGTCTCTGGATGGCCCGCCGCCGCTCCGCCGAGGCACCGACCCGGCTGCCGACCCCGGTGGCCGGCCTGCGGCGGCCGAGCATCGTCTGGGCCGGCCTGCTCACGGCGGCCCTGGCCGCCGCGCTCGTCCCGCTGGCCACCAGCTACCGCTTCCCCTTCGTCCTCGAGGGCGGGATCGTGCCGCGCTGGTTCAGCACGGTCGCACCCCGGCTGCCGGCGGGCACGGTGGTGCTGACGGTGCCCTACCCGTCGTCGGGTCTGCCCCAGGCCATGGGCTGGCAGGCCGAGCAGGACCTGCACTTCCGGCTCGTCTCGGGCTACGCCATCGTCCCGGGCCGCGACGGCCGCCACAGCGCCGCCGCCTCGCCCCTCGGGGGCGCCGACGCCATCTTCGACCGGCTCTCCTTCGGCCTGGCCGGCACCCCGCCGGCCGGCCGGCCGGCCGAGCTGGCCCTGGTCCGGTCGACCCTGCGGCGCTGGGGGGTCCAGGTCGTGGTGGTCACGAGCGTCGGCCGCGACCCCGCCTACGCCACCGCCTACTTCACCGCCGTCTTCGGCCGGCCCCCCCGGGCCGAGGACGGTTCCTGGGCCTGGCACGGCCTCGACCCCGGCCGGACGCTGCGGCTGGCCCCCGGGGCCCTGGCCTCCTGTGCCGCGCCCGGGCCCACCGGGCTGGTGGCCGATCCCTCGACGTCGGCCCGCTGCGTCCTGGCCGCGGCCAGAAAGAGCGTCTGAGCCCGGAGTTCTCCCGGGGAGCCCGACTACCGTGGAGGGCATCAGGCCAGCGTTTCTCCCCCCTCCGCCGTCGTGACCGCACCGCCCTCCACCTCGGGCCGGCCCCCCTCCTCCGAGCGGGGCCTGACGGACTACGCCCTGATCAGCGGGATGTCCGGGGCCGGCCGGTCGACGGCGGCGGCCGCCCTCGAGGACGCCGGCTGGTACGTGATCGACAACATGCCCTCCTCGTTGCTCACCGAGGTGGCCGAGGTGGTGGGCCGGCCCGGCTCGGGCCAGGAGCGCGTGGCCCTGGTCATCGGACGCGGCGGCGGTCAGGTCGATCAGGCCCTGCCCGCCATCGATGCCCTGCGGGCCCGGGGTCACCGGGTCCGGGTCGTCTATCTGGACGCCCCCCAGGACATCCTGGTCCGCCGGTTCGAGGGCACCCGCCGCCGGCACCCCATCGCCGGGGCCAACGTGGAGGAGGCCATCGTCGACGAGCGGCGGTTGCTCGAGCCCATCCGGGACCGGGCCGACGTGGTGGTCGACACCGGCCAGCTGAACGTCAACCAGCTCCGGGTCCGGATCCTCGAGCTCTTCGCCGACGAGTCGGACACGGCCATGTGCACCTCGGTGGTCTCCTTCGGCTACAAGCACGGCGTCCCCCTCGACGCCGACCTGGTCTTCGACTGCCGCTTCCTGCCCAATCCCCACTGGATCCCCGACCTGCAACCGCTGTCGGGCCTGGACGGACCGGTCCGGGACTTCGTGCTCTCCCAGGAGGCCACCGCCCCCTTTCTCGACCGGGTGGTCGACCTGGTCTCCTCGCTCCTGCCCGCCTACATGGCCGAGGGGAAGTCCTACCTGACCATCGCCATGGGCTGCACCGGCGGCCGGCACCGGTCGGTCGTCCTGGCCGTCGAGGTGGCCCGGCGCCTGCTGGCCGACGGGGCCGGCCCGTCGGTCTTTCACCGGGACGTGGACCGGTGACCGTCGTCGGGGGACCGAAGGTGGTGGCGGTGGGCGGCGGTCACGGCCAGGCGGCCAGCCTGCGCGCCGCCCGGCTCTACGCCGGCGGGATCACGGCCATCGTCTCGGTGGCCGACGACGGTGGATCGTCGGGCCGGCTCCGCCGGCAGCTCGGCATCGTCCCCCCGGGGGACCTCCGGACCTGCCTGGTGGCCCTGGCCGACACCACCTTGCTGGCCCGGGTCTTCGAGCAGCGCTTCGAGACCGACGCCGAGGAACTGACCGGCCATGCCCTCGGGAACCTGGTCATCGCCGGTCTGATGGCCGCCGCCGGGGACGTCCAGACCGGCCTCGACGAGGCGGGCCGGCTGCTCGGGGCCGAGGGAAGGGTGGTCCCCGCCGCCACCGAACCGGTCGTCCTGAAGGCGTCCTCGGCCGCCGGGGAGATCGAGGGCCAGACGGCCGTCATGGACACCACCCATATCCAACAGGTCTCGGTCATCCCGGCCGACGCCGTGGCCCCGGCCCCGGCCCGGGCCGCCCTGGCCGCCGCCGACCAGATCGTGATCGGCCCGGGCTCGCTCTTCACCAGCGTCCTGGCCGCCCTGGCCGTTCCCGGCATCGCCGCCGCCATCCGGCAGTCGTCGGCCCCGGTCGTCTACGTGGCCAACCTCCGGCCCCAGCCGGCCGAGACCGAGGGGCTCGACGTGGCCGGCCACGTGGCCGCCCTGGCCGCCCACGGCATCACCGTCGACGTGGTGGTGGCCGACTCCACCGGCATCGCCCTCGGGACGCTGGCCGTTCCCGTGGTCGACACCGCGCTGGCCAAGAGCAACGGCCTGGCCCACGACCCGGTCAGACTGGCGTCGGCCCTGGCCGGTCTGGTCGGATAGGACGGCTGTGGCCGACCAGCGACAGCGCACGGGGGAGCGGGGGCCGACGAAGTGAGGCGCAGATGACCGTTCGGGTAGGCATCAACGGATTCGGACGCATCGGCCGGAACTTCCTCCGAGCCGCCCGCCGCCAGGGCGCGGCCATCGAGGTGGTGGCGGTCAACGACCTGACCGACGCCCGGACGAACGCCCACCTCCTGCGCTACGACTCCACCCACGGCCGTTTCGACGGCGTGGTGGAGACCGACGGGGACCTCCTGATCGTCGACGGCCAGCGGATCCGGGTGTTGGCTGAACGCGAACCGAAGGCCCTGCCCTGGGACGAGATGGGGGTCGAGGTCGTCATCGAGTCGACCGGTCGTTTCACGGCGCGCGCCGACGCCGCCGGTCACCTCGAGGCAGGAGCTCGCCGGGTGATCATCTCGGCCCCCTCGAAGGACGCCGACGCCACTTTCGTGATCGGCGTGAACGACCACGAGTTCGATCCCGAGGCCCATGTCGTCATCTCCAACGCGTCGTGCACCACCAACTGCTTCGTCCCCATGGTCAAGGTGCTGGAAGACGCTTTCGGCGTCACCAGTGGGCTGATGATGACGGTCCACGCCTACACCAACGACCAGAACCTGCTCGACCTGCCGCACTCGGATCTCCGCCGGGCACGCGCCGCGGGGCTCAACATCGTGCCCGCCTCCTCCGGTGCGGCCCGGGCCACCAATCTCGTCGTCCCCGCCATGAAGGGCCGGCTCGACGGAGGGGCCCTGCGGGTCCCGATCGGCGACGGCTCGATCACCGACTTCACTCTGGTCGTCCCCCGGGCCGTCACCGTCGACGAGGTGAACGAGGCCTTCCGGGCGGCGGCGGCCACCGGTCCCCTGTCGTCCGTGCTGGCCTACACCACCGATCCCATCGTCTCCTCCGACATCGTGGGCTCGGCCGCCTCCTGCACCTTGGACGCCGGCCTCACCATGGTCATGCCCGTCGGGCCCGACCAGACCCTCGTCAAGATCCAGGGCTGGTACGACAACGAATGGGGTTACGCCAGCCGGCTGGTCGATCTGGCCGTCCTCGTGAGCAGTGACCGTCGCGCCAGCGGGTGACCCCCTCGTGACCCCCTCGTGACCCCGACCGCCACCGACCCGCTGGCCGGCCTGCCTCTCCTGGAGGACCTGCCCGACGTCGACGGCCGGAGGGTTCTCGTCCGAGCCGACTTCAACGTGCCGCTGCGCTGGCCCGACGGTCCGTCCGGCGCCGCCGTGGTGGCCGACGACTTCCGGATCTGCGCCGCCATGCCCACCCTCGACTGGCTCACCGGCCACGGCGCCGAAGTGACCGTCTGTTCCCACTTGGGACGGCCCCACGGTCAGGCCGACCCCCTCTGCGACATGGCCCCCGTCCGCCAGCGCCTGGCCTCCTTGGCCCCCGGAGTCGGTCTGCTCGACAACCTGCGCTTCGATCCCGGCGAGAAGGCCAACGACCCGGCCTTCGTCGACCGGCTGGTGGACGGCTTCGACTGTTACGTGAACGACGCCTTCGGCGTTTCCCACCGCAGGCACGCCTCCATCGTGGGACCGCCGGCCCGGCTGCCGTCCGCCGCCGGCCGGCTGCTGGCCCGCGAAGTCTCGGCCGTGGGCGGCCTGCTGGCCGACCCGGCCCGGCCCTTCCTGGCCGTGGTCGGTGGGGCCAAGGTGTCGGACAAGCTCGGGGTGTTGCGGTCATTGCTCGATACCGTGGACCAGGTGATCGTCGGTGGGGGCATGGCCTTCACCTTTCTGGCTGCCCGGGGCCACACCGTGGGCCGGTCGCTCTTCGATCCCTCGGCCGTGGCCAGTTGTCGCGCCCTGCTGGACGAGGCGGGGGACAGGGTGGTGCTTCCCTCCGACGTCGTGGTCCGACGGACCACGGCCGGCGGTGAGGACGAGATCCTGGTGGTCGGTCCCGACGTTCCCGACGACGCCACCGGTCTCGACATCGGGCCCACCAGTGCCGGCATCTTCGCCGACGCCGTGGCCGAGGCCGGCACCGTCTTCTGGAACGGCCCCATGGGCGTTTTCGAGGATCCCCGCTTCGCCGCCGGCACCTACGCCGTGGCCGAGGCCATCGCCGCCAGCGGCGCCTTCAGCGTGGTGGGCGGGGGCGATTCGGTGGCCGCCCTCGACCAGTTGGGACTGGCGGGAAAGGTGGGCTTCGTCTCCACCGGTGGCGGCGCGTCGCTCGAACTTCTCGAGCACGGGGACCTTCCCGGTCTCGACGCCCTGCGCCACGCGCCGAACGCCTCCGGCACCGCCGGCACCGGCACCGAGACCAGAGGGGGACGCTCATGATGGCTGCGGCCGGACCGCGACGACGGCCGCTCGTGAGCGGCAACTGGAAGATGCACCACGATCATCTCCAGTCCATCCGGACCGTCCAGGACCTGGGACTGCGGGTCACCGCCGCCGACGTCGGACCGCTCGACGTGTCGGTGCATCCGCCGTTCACCGATCTCCGCTCCGTCCAGACGGTGCTCGAGGATCGGGCCATCCCCGTGGCCCTCGGCGCCCAACACTGTTTCAGTGAGGACGAGGGTGCCTTCACCGGCGAGGTGGCCCCTCCGATGCTGGCCCGGCTCGGCGTCAGTTACGTCATCGTCGGCCATTCCGAGCGACGACAATTCTTCGCCATGACCGACGAACAGGTCGCCGCCACCTTGCGGGCCGTGGTCCGCCACGCCATGACACCCATCGTCTGCGTGGGGGAGACGGAAGAGGAGCGGGAGGCGGGGGAGACCGAGGCCCGGCTCACCACCCAGACGAGCGCGGCCCTGAAGGGCCTGTCCGAGGAGCAGACGGCCGGCCTGGTGCTCGCCTACGAGCCCATCTGGGCCATCGGCACGGGCCGGACGGCCACGGGGGAGGACGCCCAGAAGGCCTGCGCCCACCTCCGCGGCGTGGTGCAGGAGCTGGCCGGAAAGACCGCCGCCCAGGCCGTCCGGATCCAGTACGGCGGCTCGGCCCGGCCCGAGAACACGGCCGAGCTGATGGGCCAGCGCGACATCGACGGACTCCTGGTCGGTGGGGCCAGCCTGGATGCGGCCGTCTTCGCCGCCATCATCCGCGAGGCCGCCACCACCGGTCGGTAAGGCTGCCTTCTGCTTGACCCGACCCTTTGGTAGCGTGGACAGGTCCAGAAGGCCCGAGGAGGACCACCGGTGCTGACCATTGCATTCCTTGTTCTCCACATGATGGCGACCCTCTCGCTGATCTTCCTCATTCTCATGCACTCGGGCAAGGGCGGCGGCCTGTCGGACATGTTCGGCGGTTCGGTGGGCCAGGCGGCGGCCGGTTCCACCGTGGTCGAGAAGAACCTCGACCGGATCACCGTCACCGTGGCCGTCGTCTTCGCCTTCACCACCGTGATCTTGGCTCTGCGCCTGCAGTGATCGGCCGGTTGGCCGGCGTCGCCTCGGCCAGGTCGCCACAGCGTCTCCCCCCACCGCGACACCTCTCGGACCCGAGCTCCCGACGCGGCCTGTGGGTCGTCACCGTCGTGGCCGGCGTCCTGTTGGCGGCCTGCGGATCCCCGGCCCGCCCCGGCGCCTCGACGGCCTCGGCCGGGGCCACCACCACGACGACGGGTCCAAAGGCCGCGCCGCTGCTGGTGGCCGGTCGGGGAGGCACGGCCACGGTGGCGCTCGACTCCATCCCCCTGACCCTGAACGACCACACCGTGGCGGGGGACACCGAGGCGGGCCGGATCGTGGCCAGTACCGTCTGGGTCCAGGTCTTCCAGATAGGGCCCACCATGAAGCCCACGTTGGACACCGACGTGGTCCAGAGCGCCGAAGTGGTGAGCGTCGACCCCCAGACCGTCGTCTACCAGATCGCCCCCAAGGCCGTCTGGTCCGATGGCGTCCCCATCACGGCGGCCGACTTCCAGTACGCCTGGCAGGCGCAGCGCGGCGGTGCCACCGACGTCGACGGCAGCCCCGACTCGGTGGCGTCGACCCTCGGCTACCGCGACATCGCCTCGGTGGTGGCGAGCAACAACGGCCGGACCGTCACCGTCACCTTTCGCACTCCCGACGCCGACTGGGAGTCGCTCTTCGACGACCTCCTACCCGCCCACCTGGCCGGTGTCGTCGGCTGGAACCACGGATTCGACCACTTCGACCCCCATGTCCTCGTCTCGGCCGGTCCCTGGTTGATCGACAAGTGGCTCCCGGGCCAGCAAGTCGTCCTCGTCCGCAACCCGCGCTGGTGGGGGGCGATCCCCCATTTCAACCGGATCGTGATGGAAGCGGTGCCGAACCCGTCGGTGCTCGCCCGAGACGTCGCCAGCGGACGCGTCCAGGTGGCCGCTCCCGATACCTACGACGCCGCCCTCATCTCGGCACTGTCGGCGCTGCCCAAGACGGAGACGGAGTCGCGTCTGGGGGCCACCATGTTGCAACTCGAGTTCAACGTCACCCGCGCCCCGGTCAACTCGATGGCCGTCCGCCAGGGCGTCGCCCACGCCATCGACCGGGTGGGCATCGTGACGGCGGTGGCCCAGCCCTTGCAGCACTACGTCTGGCTGGACAACAACCATCTCTCCGCCAACCTCCAGCCCGGTTACAGCGACAACGCCACCGGCTACGAGACCGTCGACCTGGCCGCCTCCGCCGCTCTTCTCGAGCAGGGGGGTCTGGTGGCCGACGCCAACGGCACCTGGACGTTCCACGGCGCACCGGTCACCTTGGATCTCACCTGGTCGGCGGACGATCCGTGGTCCGCCGCCGTCGGCCCTCTGGTGGCCAGCCAATTGGTGGGCGCCGGGTTCGATGTCGACGCCCTCCCCGTGCCGGGACCTCAGTTGACGGGAATGGTCCTTCCCGGCGCCGCCTTCGAACTCGCCCTCGTCCCCGTCCAGGCCACAGCTTTTCCGAGTCAATTGGGCGGAGTCTTCTCACCCACCGCCACGGCCGGCAGCGTGAGCCTGGCCCAGGACTGGAGCGGCTTCGACGACCCCAAGGTCGACGCCCTGTTCACCCAGGCGCAGCAGAATCTCTCGGCCAACCAGGGGGGGGCGACCTACCAGCAGATCGACCAGGATCTCTGGCTGGACATGCCCACCTTCCCGCTTTTCGCCGAGCCGAATTTCGTGGCCTTCTCGGCGTCGATCTTCGGGGTCCAGGTGGACCCCGGGGGCTTGGGTGCGTTGTGGCAGATGAACACCTGGGCCCCTCTGGTGGGGGCACCGCGCACCCCGACGGCCACCACGACCACGAAGGGGACGCTGCGCGCCTCGCGCTAACATGCGCCCTGCGATGTCATCACCCCTCGGCAGAGGGAGCACTCTCGTCGGAGTGGCGGAATAGGCAGACGCGCCAGCTTGAGGGGCTGGTGCCCGCAAGGGCGTAGGGGTTCAAGTCCCCTCTCCGACAC
>DATLQU010000024.1:0-118797 GCA_035535015.1 Acidimicrobiales bacterium
CGCTGGCCGAGCACCTGGGCGTCGACGGCTGCATCGCCACCAGGGCGGTGGTCGACGGCGAGGGACGCTACGCCGGGGAGATGGATTTCTACGCCTATGGTCCGTTCAAGGCCGACGCCATGCGGGAGCTGGCCGAGACCGACGGCTTGGACCTGTCCGCCTCCTACGCCTACTCCGACTCCTACACCGACCTGCCCATGCTCGAGGCGGTGGGACATCCCGTCGTGGTCAATCCCGACCGGGTGCTGGCCAAAGTGGCCAAGGAGCGGGAATGGGAGGTGATGCAGTTCACCAAACCGGTACGGCTCCGCGACCGGGTCGGCGTTCCCAGCCTGCCGGCCACAGCCATGGTGGCAGCCATCACCGTGGCCACCAGCGCGGCCGGAGTGGTGGCGTGGCGGATGGCGCGCAACCGCCTACGGGCGCAGCTCTGAACACCCGCTCGAGGCGGGAGGATTCGGGTCAGGCCCGACTCACGTGAGCCCGGGTGGACTCAGGAGGTGCGGAGCCGCTTGGCGGCGACGACGCCCAAGGCAACGAGGATGGCGAGGATCAACAGTTTCTTCATGATCGGGGATCGTATCCGCTCCACCGCCGTCGCGCCCAAGCGACTCGACCGGTGGGGGGCGGCCAGCACATCGACGGGCGACTAAACGCTCAGGAGGTCACGGGCACCGGTGTCCGACGACGGGTGCCGGAGCTTCGACATGGCTCGGGCCTCGATCTGGCGGATCCGCTCCCGGGTCAGGTTGAAGTGCTCACCCACCTCTTCGAGGGTGCGGGGCTCGCCCCGGTCGAGACCGAACCGGAGACGGAGGATCTCCCGCTCCCGCTCGTCCAAGGGGGCGAGCAGACGGCCGATCTCCTCGGGGAGCAGCCCCACCGCGGCCATCTCGAAGGGGGACTCGACCGAGCGATCCTCGACCACGTCGCCCAGTTCGGCGTCGCCGTCCTCGCGGAGCGGCTCGGACAGGGACAGCGGCTCGGCCCGGAACCGGAGCGCTTCGACCAACTTGTCCTCGGGTAGCTCGACCTCCTCGCCCAGCTCGGCCAGCGTCGCCGGGCGGCCGAACTTGAGCTCCAGCCGGGCCTGGGCCTTCTGCACCCGGGCCAGGGTGTCCCCGGCGTGCACGGGGAGGCGGATGGTGCGCCCGGTGTTGGCGATGCCCCTGGTGATGGCCTGTCGGATCCACCAGGTGGCGTAGGTGGAGAACTTGAAGCCCTTGCGCCAGTCGAATTTCTCCACGGCGTGGATGAGCCCGAGGTTGCCCTCCTGGACCAGGTCGAGCAGGGGCAGGCCGGACGCCTGGTACTTCTTGGCGATGGAGACCACCAGCCGGAGGTTGGAGGAGACGAAGGACTCCCGGGCGGCGTCGGCGGCCCGGACCAGCCGGGTCAGTTCCCGCTTCTTCGCCGGTGTGAGCTTGGTGGCCGGATCCGCCAGGGCCGTCTCGGCCTCGCAACCGGCCTCGATGGCCTGGGCCAGTCGGGCCTCATCGGCCTTGGTCAGAAGGGGGTAGCGGCCGATATCCCTCAGATAAAGCTTGACGAGGTCCGCATCGTCGCCGTCGCCGCGTTTCATCGCCACCATCGCCATCGCTGTCTCCTCCGAGGCATCACGACGGGGGTGCGCACGCCCAGGTCTAGGCGTCACGTACGGGTCGCGCTCTCTGCACCGAGCATTCTACTCGTACCGGGGGGACCGCCACTCCGGCCAGGACCTCCGACCCGGCGAGAAGCCCCCTCCGGGCCTTGCCCCCGGCCTAGGCCTGGCTTCTCCGGCCCACCCTGTGGCCCTCCGCCCGGCCCCGGCCGGGGCTCAGGCGGGGCCCCAGGGACGGCTCAGAAGATGTTCAGCGTCGACGCCACCAGGCCGAAGTTGAAGGTCGGGTAGGGCCCCCAGGTGGACGAGCAGGTGTTGACGATGTTCGAGTCCAGGTTGATCAGGGCGTTCGCTGCCGTGGCGAACGATCCGGTGATCGTCGTCGTGGCCGTGGCCGGCTGGTTCAGGCGGTCGTTGCCGGCATTGTTCGAGACCCAGGGAGACGATCCGGCCGAGTAGGTCACGATGGTGTTGGCGATCGGCGGTGTCGCGTTCCAGGTGATCTTCACCTTGAGAGCCTTGATCTCGTCGGCGCCGGTGAAGCTGGTGCAGCTCTTGGCGGCCACCAGGGTGGTGGGGTCGAAGAGGACGCCCTTGGCCTTGAAGCTGGCGGAGTGAATGGTGACGACGGCGCCACCGGCCCCGGCGGTGGACGTGCAGGCGGCCGACTTACCGCTGTACCTCACCTTGACCGCGGCTCCCGTGCCGGAGGCGGTGGCCACCAGTTGGGGGCCGAAGGCGCCGGACCCGGCGATGGGACAATTCACGGAACCGGACGCCACCGGTGCGGCCGTGGCCACGCCCGGGGCCGACAGCTCGACGACGGCTGTTCCCAGAGCGGCCAGCACGACGGCCGCGACGGCGCGGTTGATACGGACGATCTTGCCCATGTTCCCCTCCCCCGTTGAGGCCCATCGGGCCTGGAGAAAGGGTAAGGGATCGGGGCGACCAGAGATAGGGAATCGGCGATGCGTCATGTCCTTGTAACCATCCGGCGCGCGATTCGCGCATTTTCTCGACACTCCCCGACCGGGCCGGATGCCGGGGACCGGCCCTGGCCACCAGGCACGGAATCGTTCGGCTGTGCGCCTGGGTGCGGCATCACCTCAAGGGCCCGGTGAGCCGCCGAACGGTGACGGCAGCGGCCGATGGCACGAAGGCCGTGGGACGATGGGGGACATGGACAGCCCGTGAACCGCAGTCGATGAGAAACGGATCGCGGAGCCGTCTCGGCGTGCTCGTGACCGGGGCCTCGGGCTACGTCGGAGGCCGTCTCGTGCCCGCCCTGCTCGACCACGACGCCGACGTCCGCTGCCTGGCCCGGACCCCGGCCAAGCTGACCGCCGCCCCCTGGCGCCACCGCGTGGACATCTCTCCGGGCGATGTCGGCGGTGATCTGATCGACGCCATGGCCAAGATCGACGTGGCCGTCTATCTGGTGCACTCGATCGGGCAGGGCCCGGACTGGGTGGCCCGGGAGACGAGCGACGCCGAGAATTTCGCCCGGGCGGCGGCCACCGCCGGTGTGCACCGGATCGTCTACCTCGGCGGCCTGGGCAGCGACGCCGACACCCTCAGCAAGCACCTCCGGAGCCGCCACGACGTCGGCCGGGCGCTGGGCTCGACCGGCATCGAGGTCGTCGAGCTCCGGGCCGGTGTGATCATCGGCTCCGGCTCCGCCAGTTTCGAGATGCTCCGCTATCTCGTCGAGGTGCTGCCGGTCATGGTGACCCCCCGCTGGGTGGAGACCCGGTGCCAGCCCATCGCCATCTCCGATGTCGTCGACCTTCTGGTGGCCGCCGTCACCCGGGAGGACGACGTCGGCGGTGTCTACGAGGTCGGGGGACCGGACGTCGTCAGCTACGCCCAGATGATGGGTCTCTACGCCGAGACCGCGGGTCTGGGCCGGCGGCGGCTGATCCGGGTGCCCCTGCTCACGCCGGGGCTCTCTTCGCACTGGGTGGGCCTGGTCACCCCTGTCCCGGTTCCGCTGGCCCGCGAATTGGTCGAGTCCCTGGTCAACGAAGTCGTGGTCACGGGCCGCTCAGCAGCCGAGGCCTTCGGTACGGCGCCGATGGGCCTGCGGGAGTCGATCGGCCGGGCCCTGGCCGCCACCCAGGAGGGAAACGTCCCCACCTCGTTCACCAATGCCGATCTCGTCGTCTTCCGGCCCACCCCGACCGATCCCCCCTGGTCGGGCGGCACCGTCCTGAGAGATGTCCGCTCGGCCACCACGACGGCGGCACCGGAACTGCTCTTCTCGGTTCTCACCGGGATCGGCGGGGCCAGGGGCTGGTACTCCGGACGGTGGCTCTGGCGGCTCCGGGGGCTGGTCGACCAGCTGCTCGGTGGCCCGGGGCTGCGCCGGGGACGGCGGGCCACCGTCCACGTCGGCGACGCCCTCGATTTCTGGCGGGTCGAAGACCTGGTGCCCGGACGCTGCCTCCGGCTGCACGCCGAGATGCGCCTCCCCGGCGAAGCCTGGCTCTCCTGGGACCTCGAACCCTGCGGTCCCGGTGATGCGGCGGGGTCGGAGGACAGCGTGATGACCGGGACGCGGGTCACCCAGACGGCGCTCTTCCGGCCGCGGGGTCTGCTCGGTCGTCTCTACTGGCTCGTCGTCGCCCCCTTCCACCGCTTTGTCTTCCCCGGCATCCTCGACGGGCTGATTGCCGAGGCCGAAGGCCACCGGTAGGTTGCGGTCGACGCCATGACCGAAACGGGGAAAACGCCTCTGCACGCCGCGACCAGCAACGGGGTCCGGCTGCTCACCCTCAACCGGCCCGAACAGCGAAACGCCTTCACCATCGAGCTCTACCGGGCTCTGACCGGGGCGCTGCGCTCCGCCGATCAGGACCACGCCATCGGGGCGGTGGTACTGACCGGCGCCGGTCCCGCCTTCTGCGCCGGGACCGACCTCGGTGAGTTGGAGGCGATCTCCTCGGGCCATGCACCCGAGGGCGCCGGCCAGGCTTTCCCGGGACTGCTGTCGGTGCTCATGGAGATCGACGTGCCCCTGGTGGCCGCCGTCAACGGCCCCGGGGTCGGTCTCGGTTTCACCATCCTCTCTTTCTGCGACCTCGTCTTCATGGCCCGGTCGGCCCGGCTGCGGGCCCCTTTCGCCGAGATGGGCGTCCCGCCCGAGGCGGCCAGCAGCTACCTGTTGCCCGTCCGGATGGGCTGGCAGCGCGCGGCGATGGCGCTGCTCACCGGCGAGTGGCTCTCGGCCGACGCGGCCGTGGCCGCCGGCATCGCCACCGAGGTCTGCCCCGACACCGAGGTGCTTCACCGGGCGGTGGCCGAGGCCGAACGGATCGCCGGACTCAATCCCGACGCGGCGCGGACCATCAAAGGGCTCATGCAGGCGGGACAGCGCGAGGCGGTCACGGCGGCCCGGGCCCGCGAGGAGGCCGCCTACAGCCGGCTCTTCTCCGGCCAGGTCTAGAGCCCGTCGGGCATTTCGGGACTTTCGGTCCTACCGCTCCCCGGGGCGAACCTTCACGCTGGACGCAGCGGGCCCCGTGGCCCCGCCGACCGACGAGGAGTGTTCATGGAGATCCTGATCGCCGACAGAGAGGCCCCGTCCGCCGCCGCCGTGGCCCGGACCCTGGAGGCCCACGGCCACGTCATCCGGGGTTGTCGCGACGTCGAGGAATCCGGGGCCGCCCCCTGTGCCGCGCTTCGGGGGGCGCAGTGTCCACTCGACACCCACCCCATCGACGCCGTGGTCAAGGTGGGTCCGCGGCCGACGCCCGACCCTCGGGGAGACAGCCATCTCGGCGACGGCGACCTCTGCGCCGTCCGGCGCCTCATCCCCCTGGTCCTGCTCGACCGGCCGGACGACACCCTGGCCCCCTGGGCGGCGACGACGGCCGCCGCCTCCGAGGCGGTCGAGGCGGTCGAGCGGGTGCACGAGGCGATCCTCCCGCTGCACACGACGCGGGCGCTCGTCACGGCCAGGGGCGAACTGCGTCAGCGCGGCCTCGACGACGCGTCGGTCGACGTCGAGGTCCGCCGGCGCGCCGGGGGGCTGACGGTGGACCTCTTCACCGACGGCCGGCTCGGCAACAGCGACGCGGAGGGACTGGCCGTCCACGTCGTCCAGTCCGTCCGCCTCTTCGATCCCTGGGCCAAGAGCATCGACGCCTCGGTCCACGGCGTCTTCGACTGACGCCTTCCTGACTGGACGAACTAGCTGGCGTCGAACACCGGCGTCGTCACGGAGAAGTGATTGGACTTGAGCCCCTTCGCCTTCACCGTGGCCGGCGTCATCCATACCCCGTAGGTGTTGTCGGAAATGGTGTTGTGCGACACCGTGAAGGAGTACTTGGTGGCAGCGGACCAGATCAGGATGCCGGTGGTGAAGCCGTCGGTGGGCGTCGAGTCGGTCCCGTCGGCCAGGTCGACGTTGTTCTGACCGATGGTGTTGTAGGTGAACACGTTCCCGTCCACGTAGGCGTTGGGGGCGTGGCTGTGCACCGAGATGCCGGCCAGCCCGTTCCCCTGGATCAGGTTGCCGGAGACGACATTGTCGTAGGAGGCGGTGAAGGGCCCCGGGGCGAAGATGCCGATTCCGGCCCCGAACCCGTTGACGCCGTTGTCGATGGCCTGATTGTCGATGATCTGGTTGTTGTAGTCGCCGCCGAACGACGGGTCGGGCAGAAGTGTCTTCGGGTTCAACCCGAGATTGTGGCTCGGGACAGTGATCCCGCAGTCCTTGCTGTTGTGGGCGACGTAGTTCGCGGCAATGAGCTTGTCGTGGTTCGGCCCGAGCTCGTCGGTCAACAGGATCCCGCCGGAATTGCCCACCGACTGGTTGTTGAACACCACTGATTTGGCCACGCTCAGGAGGTGGATCCCCTCCCCGCAATCGGACCCGCCGTTCGGCGTGCACGGGCCGTAGGGAGACGTGGGGTCGTTGAAACCGAGGTCATTGTTCTCGACGACGTTGTTCTCAATGGTCACGCTGGTGAGCGGCTAGAAGAAGCGCCGTCCCCACGCCCGCCAACCGTGGCATGAATCCCCGTGACCCTGTCATCCTTCCCCTCTCGACCCCGGTCCGCTCGGGAGCACCTGCCTCGGCATCACCCGCTCAAGGCGATTAGCTCGCCACTTTACGTCGGATTTGCATGTGCTTCATCTTCCATGGACCGCCGACCGGCGTGATCTATCCCTGATCCCTCACGACTGATTCATATAGTGAGCGAAACAGCACCTCAGGTGAGGAATGGGGAGCGGTCCCTCCGACCCCGACGTGAGTACCATCGCACCTGATGCCTCCGGTGACCGGTCCGCCCGACCAGGCGGCCCGGGACCGGATCAGCCACGACCTCGGCACCACCCTCTTCGTGGAGGCGGGGGCGGGCTCGGGCAAGACCAGCGCTCTGGTCAACCGGGTCCTGGCCCTGGTGGCCGGTGGCCGGGCCGAGCTCCGGTCCGTCGCCGCCATCACCTTCACCGAGAAGGCCGGGGCCGAGCTCCGCGACCGCATTCGCCGCGAGCTCGAAACCCGGGCGGAATCAGATCCCGAGAGCGAGGTCGGCATCCGCTGCCGGACCGCCCTCGACCAGCTCGACGGCGCCGCCATCGGCACCCTCCACGCCTTCGCCCAGCGCCTGCTCTCCGAGCACCCCGTCGAAGCCGGCCTGCCCCCGCGGATCGAGGTCCTCGACGAGGTCTCCTCCAAGGTGGCCTTCGAGCGTCGCTGGTCGATGTTCCGCGACGGGCTCCTGGCCGACCCGGCCCTCGAGCGAACCATCCTGCTCCTGCTGGCCTCCGGTGTCCGGGCCGCCGCCCTCCAGGCTCTGGCCGAGGCCTTCGACGACAACTGGGACCTGGTGAAGGAGCGCGTTCCCGGGGACGAGCCGGAGCCGCCGTCGGTCCACCAGCTCTTCGGCGCGGCGCGATCGGCCATCGACCAGGTCTGCGCCGAGCCCTGCCGGGATCCGGCCGACAAGCTCCGCGTCCGCCTGGACGAGATCGCCGACCACCTGGCCCAGCTGGCCGCCATCGAAGACGAGCTCGACCTGCTGGAGGCCCTCGGACCCGACGCCGCCGAGAAGCTGCCCAGCTTCCGGGTAGGCGGCCGGGGCAAGCAGGCGTCGTACGACTGCGACATCAAGGAGCTCCAGGCCCGGGTCCGCCACGCCGGCGACGCCTTGACGGCGGTGGCCAACCAGGTGGCCACCGCCTGCGCCCGCCGTCTGGGCAGCGCCATCCGTCGCTTCACCCTGGACAGCGCCGTCGAGCGCCAGCACGCCGGCCGGCTCGAGTTCCACGATCTCCTGGTCCTGGCCCGGGCCCTCCTGCGCCGCCCCGACCACGGACCGGCGGTCCGGACCGCTCTGCACCAGCGCTACCGCCACCTCCTTCTCGACGAGTTCCAGGACACCGACCCCATCCAGATCGAACTGGCCGTCCGCATCGCCGCCGACGATCCCGGCAGCCCGGCGGCGGGCACGGCGCCCTGGGACGAGGTGGAGGTCACCCCGGGTCAGCTCTTCGTCGTCGGCGACCCCAAGCAGTCCATCTACCGCTTCCGCCGCGCCGACATCTCCACCTTCCTGGCCGCCGCCGAGCGCTTCGGCCCGGCCGGTGACGGGGCGGTGGTGGAGCTGACGGCCAACTTCCGCACCGTCGGGCCCATCATCGACTGGGTCAACACCACCTTCGCCACCCTCATGTCCGAACCCGACGACGTCGAGCTGCCGGTGCCGTCCCAGCCCCACTACATCGCCCTCGAACCGACCCGTCGGGCCCCAGGGACGGGGCCGCCGGTGGCCGTCCTCGGGCGCGAGGCCCATCCGAGGGACCGGGCGGCCGACGACCTCCGGGCGGCCGAGGCCGACGAGGTGGCGGCCACCGTGGCCCGGGCCATCCACGAGGCCTGGGACGTCGACGACGGCGACGACGGCTGGCGCCCGGCCCGGCTGGGCGACATCACCGTCCTCGTCCCGGCCCGTACCTCGTTGCCGTTCCTCGAAGAGGCCCTCGACCGCGCCGGTATCGCCTTCCGGGCCGAGTCGAGCTCTCTCGTCTACGCCAGCCGGGCCGTCCGGGACCTGCTCATGGTCCTGCGCGCCGTCGACGACCCCAGCGACACGCTGCGCATCGTGTCCGCCCTCCGCACGCCGCTGCTGGCCTGCGGCGACGACGATCTCTTCCGCTTCAAAGCCGAACGCGGCGGCCGCTGGAACTACCTGGCCGACCAGCCCGACACGGTCCCGGCCGACGATCCCGTCCGCCTGGGCCTGGCCTATCTCCGCTCGCTCTACGACGAGCGCCACTGGCTGGCCCCCTCGGAGTTGCTCGACCGTATCGCCCGCGACCGGCGCGCCCTCGAGCTCGGCTTCGCCGAGGGCCGGCCCCGTGACGTCTGGCGCCGGCTCCGCTTCGTCATCGACCAGGCCCGGGCCTGGTCCGAGGCCACCGGCGGCAACCTCCGCCAGTACCTCCGCTGGGTGAGGCTCCAGACGGCCGAGGGCGCCCGCGTGGCCGAGGCCATCCTCCCCGAGTCCGACGACGACGCCGTCCGCATCATGACCATCCACAGCGCCAAGGGCCTCGAGTTCCCCATCACCATCGTCTCGGGCATGTCGACCGTGCCGGGAGGACGGACCGCCGCGGCCCAGGTCGTCTTCCCGGCCGAGCGGGCCGGCCTCGGCGGTGCTGGTGGAAGTGGTGGTGGCGGCGGCGGCGGTGGCGGCGGCGGCGGCGGCGGCGGCGGCGGCGGCGTGGGCTACCGGTTCGGCAAGTCCGTCACCACCCAGGAGTACTCGCAGTGGGCGCCCATCGACGAGCAGATGAGCTTCCACGAACGGATCCGGCTGCTCTACGTGGGCTGCACCCGGGCCCGGGACCATCTCGTCGTCTCGCTCCACCGCAAGACCCGGGCCGGACCGCTCTCGTCACCGACCCGGCGCACCAACGCCGAACTCCTTCTCGACGGCATGGGCGATCTCCTCGACGGCCTGCCCGACGGAGCCGATCTGGACGGCGCCGTTTCGGGCGCCCTGCCTATCGTCGTCGTGGCACCACCGCCGCCGCCCGCCTTCGCCCAGTGGGCGGCCGAGCGCGACGGGGCCATCCACCGGGCGTCGCGACCCACGGCGGTGGCGGCCACGGCCCTCACCGACGAGGGCATGCCGGACAGCGCCGCGGAACCCGACCCGGGACTCGAGAAGCGGCCCCGGGACCTGGACCTGCCCCCGTGGTTGAAGGGCCGCTACGGGACGTCGGTGGGACGCGCCGTCCATGGGGTGCTCCAGACCATCGACCTGGCCACCGGGGCCGGACTCGAGGAGGCGCTCTCGGCCCAGTGCGAAGCGGAGGCCGTCCCCGACCGGGTCGACGACGTCCGGCAACTGGTGACCGACGCGCTCGGATCACCGTCGGTGCGCGAAGCGGCCACCTGTCCGTACTGGCGCGAGGTCTACGCCTGCACACCCATCGACGGCCGGCTCCTCGAGGGCTACATCGACCTCCTCTACCGCAGTCCGGACGGACTCGTCGTGGTGGACCACAAAACGGCGGCCACCTCCGACCCCGACGAACTCGACCGCCGGGTGGAGGGCTACCGCATCCAGGGGGCGTCCTACGCGTTGACCATGGCGGCGACCACGGCCGAACCCGTCGTCCGTGTCACCTTTCTCTTTCTCACGCCCGTTGGACCGGTCGAGCGGCACCTGTCGGATCTCGAATCGTCGGTGGCCGAGGTCCGGCGCCTGGTGACCACGGGCCAGGAGACAGTCACGCCCTGACCGGATTTCTTTGATGTCGGCTCTTCTGCAACAGACAGCGTGATGACGGGAGGTAGCGTGACGCCGCGGGGTTGATGCGTTGGAGGAAATGTGCGCTCGGTCCCCAGACTCGTCCTGCCGCCCACACTGGCGCTGGCTCTCACCGGCCTCGCCATCGTGGTGCCGGCCCCACCAGTCTCGGCGGGGCCGCCGCCGACACCGGTCTCCTCGCCGGGCGTCATCACCTACGGGACCGGGCTCAATGCCGGGTCCTTGCCCTTCACCATCACGACCGGTCCTGACGACAACCTGTGGTTCACCGACGAGGGGACCACGCCGGCCATCGGACGGACCACCCCGACGGGCGCAATCACCGAATACACCACCGGCCTGAACGCCGGGGCCGCACCGCGGGGCCTCGTGAGCGGTGGCGGTCGGCTGTGGTTCACCGATGACGGCACCACCCCGGCCATCGGCACGGTCACCACCACCGGAGCGATCACCGAGTATTCATCCGGCCTCAACCCCGGGGCCCGGCCGCTCGACATGGTCGACGGCCCCGACGGGAACATCTGGTTCGCCGATGCCGGTACCACCCCCGCCCTCGGCCGCATCACCCCGGCCGGGGCGATCACCGAGTACTCGACCGGGATGGGCGCCGGAGCCAGCCCGTTCGATCTCGTGAACGGCCACGACGGACGCCTGTGGTTCACCGATCAGGGGACCACCCCGGCCATCGGCGCCGTCACCGCGGCGGGCGCGATCACCGAGTATTCCGCTGGCCTCAATGCCGGATCTTTCCCGCTCGTCGTGACCAGCGTGGCCGACGGCACTCTCTGGTTCACCGACGGCGGAAGCACCCCGGCCATCGGCCGGGTGACCATCAGGGGGGCCATCACCGAGTATTCAACGGGCCTCAACGCCGGAGCGCGGCCGTCGGACGTGGTAACCGGACCCGGCGGCGACCCCTGGTTCACCGATGACGGCACCACGCCATCCATCGCAACGGTCACGGCCACAGGCGCGATCACCGAATACACGTCCGGGCTGACGGCGGGGACCCGACCCATCTACCTGACCGTGGGTCCCGACGCCCATCTCTGGTTCACCCAGGGCGGCTCGGCGGCCTCCATCGGCACGATCAGCCCGGCCGGGACCGTCACCGAGTTCACCGTCGGCAGAGCACTCGGCCCCGGTGACGTCATCGGCCCCCGCTCCCCGTTCATCGGGGCGCAGGACCTCACGCCGGGTCCGAACGGCAACATCTGGTTCACCTCACCTCTGGGTGGGCAGCCGGCCATCGGCACCGTCGTCCTGCCCACCGGAAACCACCTGGCGGCGGCCGACGGCGGGGTCTTCACGGTGGGGTCGGCCTCGTTCGCCGGCTCGATGGCCGGCCAGGTCCTGGCCAAGCCCGTCGTCGGCATCACCGCCGACCCGGCCACCGGTGGGTACTGGGAGGTGGCCGGTGACGGCGGTGTCTTCGCCTTCGACGCCCCCTTCTACGGATCAAAGGGCTCCGGCGCCCTCAGCGCTCCCGTGGTCGGCATCGCCGCCACCGCCGACGGCCTCGGCTACTGGGAGGTCGGCGCCGACGGCGCCGTCTACTGCTTTGGAGACGCCGTCTTCCACGGTTCGATGACGGGCCATATCCTCACCCGACCCGTCGTCGGCATCGCCGCCGACACCTCCTCGGGCGGGTACTGGGAGGTGGCGGCCGACGGCGGTGTCTTCTCCTTCGACGCCCCCTTCGCCGGATCCATGGCCGGCCACCACCTCGACCGACCGGTGGTCGCCATGGCGGCGGACTGGAGCACTGACGGCTACTGGGAGGTGGCGGCCGACGGCGGTGTCTTCTCCTTCGACGCCCCCTTCGCCGGATCCATGGCCGGCCACCACCTCGACCAACCGGTGGTCGCCATGGCGCCCTCTCCCGACGGCTCGGGGTACTGGGAGGTCGCCTCCGATGGGGGGGTCTTCGCCTTCGGCAGCGCCGGTTTCTCGGGCTCCCTGGCCGCTCGGAAGCTCGATGCTCCCGTGGTGGGCATCGACGCCGTCCCGTCCACCAGCGTCCGGTCGGCGTCGGTGCCCAACCTGGGTCTGATCACCTAAGGGCCGCCCGACTCGGGGCGGCGGACGGCGGTCGGTCCCCCCTGCCTGGCCGGGCCACCGGAAACGGCTTTTCCCCCAGGTCAAGGTGGGGGCCGTTTCGGCCGACTGTCTGAGGATGAGCGTTTCGCTCCTGCTCAGCGACGGGGTGCATTTCGCCTGTACCGACCAGGTCAATCGTTCGACGCGCCGTTCCGCCCTGGCCTCCCCGGCGGTCGCCGTCCTCCTGGTGGTCACCTTCGGGCACGCCGTCTCGGTCCCGCGGATGATCTTCTGGGCCGCTTTCGTGACGTTCACGGCCGCCACCACCATGGCCTTGGCCGTCGTCTACCTGCGCCGCCGGGCCCGAGGCGCCTCCGTGGGTCGATGGCTGGTGGGCCCGTTGATGGCCGGTCTGACCGGATTCGCCTGGGGCTCGCTCTCGCTCATCGTCTTCCCGTCGGCCGACCGGTACGAGCTCAGAGCGCTCTACCTGATCATCCTGTGCGGCGTCTCCGCCACCAACGTCGTCGGCTCGGCGGCGTCGCGTACCTACTTCCTGCCCTTCCAGCTGACTCTCCTGGTCCCGGTGGACGTGGTCTGTCTGCTGGCGCACGACCATCCCACCCAGCTGCTCGGGCTGGCCATACCCGTGTTCATGGGAGTCATGATCATCCTTCATCACGAGGTGCACACGGTGGTGATCAGCGAGCTCCGCCTCCGGGAACAGAACGCCGACTTCAACGAACAGCTCCTCAACGTCAACACCGAGTTGTCCGAGATCGCCCTCCGCGACGATCTGACCGGGGCGGCCAACCGGTTCGCCTTCGTCGACGCCCTGGGCCGCGCCGCCACGGACGGCGACGACGACCTCATGGCCGTCGTCTTCCTCGACCTCGACCGGTTCAAAGCCATCAACGACTCGATGGGCCATCAGGCCGGGGACGAACTGCTGATCCAGGTGGCCACCCGCATCCGTCAGATCCTGCGCCCCGACGACGTCCTGGCCCGTTTGGGTGGTGACGAATTCACCGTCCTGCTCCACGGCCTGCGAGCGGAGCACGAGGCCGTGGCCATGGCCCACCGGATCCACCAGAGCTTCGAGTCGCCGTTCATCATCAATGACCGGAGAATCCTGGTCACCGCCAGTGTCGGGGTCACCGTCCGCCACGACGCCACCGAGCGTCCCCAGGACCTGCTCAACCAGGCCGACACGGCGCAGTATCACGCCAAGGAGAACGGCCGTAATCGGGTCGAGGTCTTCGTCCCCACACTCCGCCCGATCTTCCGTCGTCGACTCGACCACGAGAAGGCTCTGCGCCAGGCACTGGTCGAGGGCCAGATCGTGGCCTATTTCCAACCCCAGGTGGATCTGGGCACGGGTCGAATCGTGGGAGCCGAGGCCCTGGCCAGATGGAACCATCCGTCGCGCGGTCTTCTCACCGCCGCCGATTTCGTGCCTCTGGCCGAGGAGTCCGATCTCATCCTCGACATCGACGCCACCATCCGTCGCGCCATGATCGACGCCAGAGCCACGTTGGCCCGGGCCGGCTGCCCGTCCGCCTTCCGCCTCTGGTGCAACGTCTCAGCCCGCCAGCTGGCGCTCAACGGGACCGTGTCCGAGTTGGTCACGGAATTGCGCCGCGCCCAGTGCTCTGCATCGGGCATAGGCATCGAACTCACCGAAACCGCCGTCATGGCCAACCTCGACGATGCCTCCCGCCAGATCGATCAGATCCGCCTCCACGGCATCCGGGTGGCTCTGGACGACTTCGGCACCGGTCACTCCTCCCTCGCTCTGCTGAGCTCGATGGCGGTCGACGAGCTGAAGGTGGACAAGTCCTTCGTCTTCGACATGGAAACCGACCGCCGCAACGTGGCCATCGTCCGGGCCCTGGCGACTCTCGGTCGGGATCTGGGCCTGGTCGTCGTGGCCGAAGGAGTGGAGACCCTGACCCAGGCCACGCTGCTGCGGAACCTCCGCTGCGATCACGCGCAGGGCTTCTTGTGGTCGGGCGCCGTGCCCCTCGACGAATTGCTCGTGCTCATGCAGGCAGATCTGTGGGCCCGCTCGGTGACCTCGAACGGCGCCGACCCAGAGCCGACCGCCAACGGAGCCGGATGGCGGCATCCGGCTACCCCACGGCTCTAGACCTCGGGCTCCGCCAGAACTCGCATCACCGCGTCGATGGCTCCGAAATCGGACGCCGTGGCGAAGTGGTCGACGCCTCGCAGACTGACGAGCTCCGCCCGGGGCAGTGCGGCCACCAGCCGGTCGGCTCCGCCGATGAAGTCACGATCCCCCAACACCACCAGGACCGGACACGTCACCGCCGCCAATTCCGGATCCACGAGCCGCCGCACGGGACGGCGCAGAAAGGCGACCAACGCTCCGGGATCGTTGCCGGCCGACTCCGCCAACCGGCGAAAGAGACCACCCTGCACGTCCTCGGGCCCGGTCCGGCCCTCCAGGGCGTCGACGGTGAGCATGGGCTCCGTCCCGCCGAACACGTTGTCGCCCAACCCGAGCAGGGCCAAGCGCCGGAAGCGACCCGGGTGGTCCACGGCCAGGTGCAACAGGACGCCGGCGCCGGCGGAGAAGCCAACCGCATCGAGGGAACCGTCGGGGAGCGCGGCGTTGACCAACTCGTCCACATCGCCGTAGGCGGCAGGATCGGTGGGACGGGGCGCGGTGCCGTGGCCCAGAAGGTCGACCGGGACAATCGGCCGCCCGAGGTCTCCCAGGATGTCGACCCAGCCGTTCTTGCGCCACGTGTGATCGAACGACGAGGCAAAGCCGTGGACCAGCGCGATCGGTACGGGGGGTTCCACGATCCCGCTCACTGTGAGGCTGCCGCTCCTCGGGCGAGGCGCCCGGGGCGCTCACCGGTGTCGGTGTCATGGCGGCGGGTGACCGAACCGTGCACCAGGGTGGCCAGATATCCCTCGGCGGCCTGCAGGATGCGGCTCACGCCGGTCGGCAGGTCGTGGCGGAGCTCGGGTGGGCGGATACGGAGGTTCTCGAGGTCGATGACGTTCAGATCGGCTCGCTGGCCCAGGGCGATGGTCCCGCGATCGGCGAAGCCGTACAGGTCGGCGTTGACGCCGGTCAGCTTGTGGACGAGCAGTTCGACGGGCAGGCGCTCGCCGCGCGTCCGGTCACGGGCCCAGTGCGTGAGATGGAACGTCGACGCCGAACAGTCGGAGATGAGATTCACGTGTGCTCCGGCGTCTCCGAGACCGGTCACGGTGTTCGGATCGAGCAGCATTTCGCGGCACACGTCGAGGGTCCCGTTCACGAAGTTCGATCCCAGCAGGGCGTAGAAGGCCTTGCCGTTGTCGGCCAACAGCAGGTCGTACATGTAGGCGATGGGATCGATACCCGCCGCCTGCGCTCGGGCGTAGACCGACTCGTCGAAGTGGGGCTCGTAATTCACCGGATCCGTCAGCGGAAATGTCAGGGGCAATGCCGGTTGGAAGAGCGCCACTATCGGAGCCGAGACGTCGGCTGATCTCTGCGTCGCTTCCTCGAGTATCGCCTGACGTACCTCCGGCCGCTGCATCTCCGCCACCCGCTGGGCGAGCGGAAGGTCGGCGATCTTGCGGTAGGTGGGTCGGCCCATGAAGAGGTGATAGGTGTCGAGGTTGGTCATGATCGTCACCGACCGGGGGATGATCTGAGGACGAAGGGTGGTGCCGGCGGTGTTGGCGGCGGCGACGGCGTCGAGCACCAGACGCCAGTGCCCGGGGTCCTCGAAGAGCTGGGCGACGGTGAAGGTGACCGGTCGACCACTAGTGCGCGCCACCGACGCCAGCAGCGGAACCTCGTCGAGCGGCTTGGCCCTTTCTCCCCCCAGGGGTTCGAGCCTTCCGATCGTGCCGGCCACGATCGCCTCGAAGACCCCGTGGCCGGCGCTACGCATGGCTTCGGCGATGGCCAGCAATTCTACCTCGGGCGCGTAGGTGCCGGGCACCGGGCGACCCGACCGGGCCTTGTGGCCGATGGTCCGCGATGTCGAAAAACCCACGGCACCGGCGCCGAGTGCATCGCCCACCAGCGCGGCCATGTCCGCCATGTCCTCGTCGGTGGCGTCTTCGTTGGCGGCACCACGCTCGCCCATCACGTAGAACCGGACGGCACCGTGCGCCACCTGGGCGGCGATGTCGACGGCATAGCGGCCCCGGTCGAGCAGGTCCAGGTAGTCGCCGAAGCTCTCCCACCGGCCCCAGGGCATCCCCACGCTGAGCGCCGAGCCCGGGATGTCCTCCACCCCTTCCATCAGGTCGATCAGGGCTTCGTGATCGGTGGGCCGGACAGGGGCGAAGCCCACTCCGCAGTTGCCCATCACCAGGGTCGTCACTCCGTTGGACGCTGACGGTTCCAGGACGTCGTCCCACGTGACCTGCCCGTCGTAGTGGGTATGGACGTCGACCCAACCGGGGGTGACGAGGGCACCATCGGCGTCGATCACCTGCCGGGCCGCCTCGGTCAGCGCTCCGATCTCGACGATCCGGCCATCTCGGATTCCCACGTCGGCGGGGGAGGACGGGGCTCCGCGGCCGTCGACCACCGTCCCCCCCTTGATGGCGACATCGAGCATGTCCCGCTCCTCGTTCCCGGCCTGGCCGACCTGCGGGACCTGTCCGCACGCATGAGCGTGGGTTCAGGCCTCCGGCTTCCCATCCCGCTTGGACCGATCAGATGCTTTCATAGCCGATCGGTGACGGCTCGGCCCGCTGGCGGACGAGACGAAGTCATCAGATCGGTACCGGATATCCTGGTCCCGTGGACGTGTCCTTCCCGTGGGATCCACTCCACTATCCGTTCGAGGTGCCGCCGTATTCCTTCGTGTGGTCTGTCGGTCGGGTCGAGCCCGTTGCGCCCACCGGTGCCGTGGATGCCCATTCCTGGGGACGCCATCCGGTTCTGGCCATCGGATCGAACGCTTCGCCCGGGCAGCTGACCCGCAAATTCGGAGCCGGGCAATTCGCCGATCCGGCGTCACCCGATGGGGTCATTCCCGTCCTCACCGCCGTCGCCCGAGGGGTCGACGTCGTCTACGGAGCCCATCTGGCGCCGTACGGGTCGTTACCGGCGACCCTTCTCGACACCCCCGGCGCGTCCGCCCGTGTCTTCGTCACCTGGTTGACCCCGCGCCAACGCCGACGCATGGACGAGACCGAGGACCTCGGCCATTCCTATCAATTGCGGTCAATGAGCGACGTCCACTGCCACGGCGAGAAGCTGGACTCGGCTCTCAGCTATGTCACCACCGCCGGGGCGTGCGTTCTCGGGGGCACCCCCCTCGGCCTCGCTGCCGTCGACGCCCCCGGATCCCCCCGGCCCCGCGCCACCCAGCGCCAGGCGTGGAACCGGCTATCTCAGGACATGGGAGGTGACGGCGACGGCCCGGCTCTCTTACAGAACGTCCTCGCTTCGCCGGCTTGGCGGGAGCGAGTCGAATCCCATCTCGCCGTCAACCGCCTGGAAGAAGCGCACACACCCGTGGCGTCATGACGCGGCCGGGAAACGGCCCCGGTCGGCCAGACTCAGCCGCTTGCGGGCCGACAGCTCCCCCGGACAGGCGCCGTCGAAGGTCCCCGACGTGGGGGCCACGTCGGCGTAGTCACGTCCCACCGCCACTGTGAAGTAGCCCTCGTCGGCGCGACCCTCGTGCGTCGGGTCGAAGGCCACGGCCACCGTCCGGGCGGCCGTCTGGTCCGCCGGATCACGCATGACCACCTCCACCCAGGCACGCGATCCGCCCTCGCCCAACAGGTGCCCCGACACATAGCGGGCGCGAAGGCCGGCCGCCCGGCCCAGGAGATACAGACCTTCGGTCGCCTCTCTTGCGCTCTCTCAGCCCGCACGGCTCACCTCGTCGGCCCACACGGTCATAGTCTGCAGCTCGGCCGATCCCCAGGTGGTGACCATGGCGGCGTCGAGAGCGTCACGGCCGCGGGCGATCACCACCCGCCCGATACGGGGTTCGTTGTTGCGGGGATCGAACATCCACCACCGCCCGTCGAGCCACACCTCGAACCACGAACAGAAGTCCATGGCCAGGTCGGGTCGCGAGACGGCGATGTCCGGCAGGTACCCGGCCACGTAACGGGCCGGCACATTGAGAGCCCGGCACAGGTGATCCCCAGCTGAGCGAAGTCACGACACACCCCCACGCGCGACGTCCAGACATCGTGCGCTGTCGTCACCGCCGTGCTGGCCCCCACCTCGTAGCGGATGTTCTCCTGCACCCAATCGCAGACCGCCTGCACCCGTGCCCATCCCGGTTCGGCCGACGCGAACAGACCCCAGGCCGCCTCCTGCAGCATGTCGGGCCAACAGAATCGGCTGGACAGGAGGTAGACGAAGGCCTCGTCGGGCAGGTCCTCGAGGGCCACGGCGGCGGCACCCTTGTCGGCGTCGTCGTAGCTCGACGTCACCTCGACGGTGGCGTCGCACCGCAGGACGGACGACCCCACCGGCAGGGACAGACGGTCACAGACATTGCCATAAGCATCGAGGTAGGTGCGGGCCGGAGACGGTGGGTTCCCAGGAAGCGGTGACGATCCGGTGTGCGCTGTTGGCATGGGGCCGCACCTGCCAGAGCGACGCGGTGGCCTCCGTCACCTCGTACTCGAACTGGCAACCCACCCGGACCAGCATGCAACCAGCCTGATCGACGGTTGTCTCTCTGTCACTGCCTCCGTATGTCCATTGCGTGAACTCGTCTGTTCAGGCGTCCACCGTCACCCTCTCGAGGAGAAGCGCCCGGCGGGGGCACTCGGCGGCGGCCCGGGTGGCCAGGTCCATCAGATGGGGCTCGACCGGCGCGCCGTCCACGACGGGGTATCCCCACTCGTCGAGCGTGACCCGTTCGGGCAGGATCTCGGCGCAGTAGCCGTAGGCGTCGCAGGCCACCGGGTCGACCCGTAGACGCAGCGCCACCCGACCTCTTTTGCTCAAGACGCCCATGAGGCGGCCTCCGTCGTGTCGGGGAACGTCATGAGGGAGTGACCGGCGTGGCCAGGGCACGGTCGACGGTTGGCATGGGCCTTGGCATCGTCGACGAAGACGGCCAGAGCACTTCGCACCAGGCGGACGACGCCGTCGGGATGCCGGCAGGCACCGCGACCCTCGATGGCCGCCGCCCGGTTCCGGATGCGGTCCAGGATTTGGCCGTCAGCCCGGCCGGCCGACAATCGCTCGAGGTCGGTGGCCAGGTCCGGCAGGCCGTAGACACACGGACCGCATTGGCCGGCGCTCTCACCGGCCATGTAGCGGGCGATACGCGCCGTCTCGGCCAAGCCGCAGACGCCCACCGGCAGGGCGATGATGATGCCCACGCCGAGCGTGGCTCCCGCCTCGGTCAACGGTCCGGGCGAGAAGGGGGTCGCCACCTTCGAGGGGTGGAGCCATGCCCCTCCGTACCCGCCGAGCAAGAGGCCTGACAACTCGGCATCGAGCCCGGCACCATGCAGGATGTCGATCACGGGGGTCCCGAGCTCGACTTCGAACACCCCGGGCGAGCGCACGGCGCCGCCGACAGTGACGAGAGTCGAGCCCGGTGCCTCCGGCGTTCCCTGACGCCGGAACCACTCCGGTCCGTGTCGGGCGATCAGCGCGATCTGGGCCAGGGTCTCGGCATTGTGCAGCACCACCGGCCGTCGGGACACCTGGAGCGGGACGGACTTGTCCAGACGCAGCTGCGGCAGCGCCCGTTGATGGTCGAGCCACGCCACCAGAGCGGACTCCTCGCCGCTCACGTACCGACCGGGCGGGCGGAGAACCGAGATGCGGAATCGGGCCAGGCCACTGCTCTCGCGTTCGATCACGGCCCGCTCGACCGAGGCGGCGGCCACCGGGTTGTCGTGGGCCACGCAGACCACCACCTCGCAGGCACCGACCACAGCGGCCGCCACCT
Organism: Acidimicrobiales bacterium; assembly: GCA_035535015.1. GTDB lineage: Bacteria > Actinomycetota > Acidimicrobiia > Acidimicrobiales > UBA8190 > Palsa-661. The sequence continues at coordinate 20,355 of DATLQU010000024.1, forward strand.
CCGCCCCGTCCAACATCAGATGCGGCGCGTGGGCCAGAAGCGTGCGGTCCTTCCGACTGGCCGGTTCTCCTTCCATGGCATTCACCACCACCATGGGTTGTCGGCGACCCTGTCGCACGGCATTCCACTTGAGGGCCGAGGGAAAGCCCGCCCCGCCCCGCCCCCGGATCCCGGAGGCCGACACGGCCTCCCAGATCTGTGTGCTCCATCCCATGTCGTTCCCGGCCGGAATGAAGAGCGCTCCGTGTGTCGCCAGATGGTCGGCCAGCCCGACGTCGGAGCCGGTCAGGAGTCGCGGCGTGCCCCGGTGGCCCCCCGGAGTGTGGGTAGCGCGATCGCCGGTTCTGGGGTCGTCTGTCGTGGAAGGGCGGTCGATTGTCTGCGACATCGTGATGCTCATGGTCGATCCTTTCGAATGGGGCTTTCGAATGGGTGGTGGCGGGGAGCTATCGGAGAACGCCGGCCGGGCGACGCCGCTGGTCGGGACGGGTAGTGGCCGACAGGACAACCGGGGTGACGGCCCGGGTGGTCGGGCCCACCGAGAGGGCCCGGTCCCTGCTCCGTCGGTGGTCACGGATCCGCCAGGCCAGGGCGGAGAGAACCGACAGCGAGCACAGGGCGGCAAGGGCGTCCATCCACAGCTTCGAAGCGTCGGTGCCCGTCCCGAGGGAGTGGGCCATGGCCACGGGCCAGCTCCCGTAGGCCAGCCAGTGGATGGCACGCCAGGTGCGGGCTTTGATCCGCTGACGCAGGGCACTGGAGATGGCGACGGCCGCCATCAGGTCGACACCCACCGTGCCGAGGCCCGTCCACAGAGGCCGATACGCAGAGGCGAACGGCACGACCAGGGCGGCCCATCCCACATGGACATAGCTGTCGAGGACGGCCGTGAGGACGTGGATGGCCAGGAAGACCATGGCCAGGAGCGATATCCGCTTGTGCAGATCGGCATTGGCGAAGGCGGGCCACGACTGGGTGCGAAACCGTGCGGCGGTGAGAAGTCCGAGAACCATGGTGCCGCTCAGCAGGACCAGGGCCACGACGCCGGTGGCTCGCATCGTGTACCACATGCTCGTCGAGCTCACGGCCAGCATCGGTCGACCGTTCCTTTCGTGTCGTCGAACGAGGTCATCTCGGTTCCGGCGTCGGTGGGCCACCTACCGACGGTCACCACATCGCCGTCGGCCCGCACCAGGCGGGCGGACACCCCGTGGGCGGCCAGATTGCCGGGAGCGTCCTCACCCCACACCACGGCGGCCGTGCTCCAGGCGTTGGCCTCCAGACAGGTCGGGGCCAGAACGGACACCAGGGCCCAGACGGCAGCGGCGGGCTCCCCGGTCCAGGGATCGACGATGTGATGCACGAGCCGACCGTCGTGGCGCCAGGTGCGGCAGGTGGTCCCCGACGTGGCCACCCCACCGGCGAAGACGGCCAGGACCAGATCGGCCTCGTCGGACGGCGTGTCGCTTCGGATGCCGATGCCGATCGGCCATCCTTCCGTCGGTGCGGGACCGGCCACGGCCACATCACCTCCCAGATTGACCAGGACCCCGCAGCCGAGACCCCTGGCGATCCGTGCCGCCGACCGGTCGGCGGCCCACGCCTTGGCGCTCGACCCGAGGTCGATGTGGAGACCCCGGGGGATGGCCGCCGTGCGCGTGACCGGGTCGAGCGCGATCTGCCACCAGCCCGGTGCCGGCACCGGTCGGTCCTGCGCACCGCGGTCGGACTCGCCGATGTCGCCGAAGTCACGGTCGTAGCCGAGCGCCACCAGGGCTGAACCGGTGGTGGGGTCCACCGTTCCGGCTGTCCGCTCAGCGACGGCACACGCCACCCCCATCGCTTCGAACAGAAGTGAACTGACAGCCACGGGCTGTCCGTGGCTCGTCTTCTCCAGCCGCTTGATCTCCGAGTCAGGGCGGAACCGGCTGCATGCCTCGTCGAGGGCCCTGAGGTCGTCGGCCAAGAGGGCCAGAGCCTTGTCGGCCGAGGCGGGGTCGGTCACGATCACCTCGGCCGTGGTACCGATGGCCTGCATCGAACGGCCGGCGGTCGTCCCCATCGCGGTCACCGTGTCGACCGGGACATCGGGCGCAGACCACTCGAGGAGTTGGTCGGTCATGACGTCTCTTCCGACGTCTTGGTCGAGGTCTTGGTGGACGTCCTCGGCAGCGCCTGGTTCGATGTCGTCGCCGACGTCGAAGCCCGCGCCGCTGTCTGACCCGATGTCGTGGCCGGCGCGTTCGTGGTCGTGGTGGTGGTCGGTGTCGTGTTGGTGGTGGCCGATGCGTTCGACGCAGTCGTCGCCGGGGTCACCGACGACCCGACCGTCGTCGCCGTGGCCGCCGGCGTCGTGCCGGCGCCCGAGACGAGCACGCCTAGTCCGACGGCCCCGGCGCCGGCGGTGACGCCGGCCATGGCGGTGAGCCTGCGAACCCGGATCATGGCCCGATCGCGGTGCGTTTCGGCTTGACGAGGAGGCCGCTTCGGGGGGGGTGAGTGTGACATCTTCGTCTCCTTTCTCGAGGTTGGTGCGCCGGTCGGTCAGACTTCTCGTGCGAGCGCCGACCTTTCGACTTCTCTGGTGCCGTCATTGGACAAGGCGCACTCAAGAGCCCGCCCCGACCCCGCTGGGAACCGCCTGTGAATCGGCCGAGCCCGTCGACTCCCGGTCACCGCCTCTCGGTCACAGCGGGCTCACAGCCGGGTCACATTCGGCCACCAAGTCCCGGTGCGATGCTGGAAGAACGCACAGGTCAACGGGGCCGGGCTCGGACAGGAAGGGGACGACCGGTGGAGTCGACCCGCACCCAGCGAATCCTGGTCGTGGACGACGAACCGTCGATCGTGGACGCCGTGGCCACATCGCTGCGCTACGAGGGATTCGAGGTGAGCGAGGCCGTCAACGGCCGGCTGGCGCTCGCCGCCGCCCAGGAGGATCCGCCCGACCTGATCGTGCTCGATATCATGCTGCCCGACCTCGACGGCCTGGAGGTGACCCGGCGGCTGCGAGCCGACGGCGTCGGTGTCCCCATCCTCTTCCTGACCGCTCGGGACGCTGTCGAAGACCGCGTGGCCGGACTCACGGTCGGGGGTGACGACTATGTGACCAAGCCCTTCGCCCTGGCCGAGATCGTGGCCCGGGTCCACGCCATCCTCCGGCGGGTGGGGGGCGAGCCCGACGACGGGCTGCTGCGCTTCGCCGACATCGAGATGGACGAGAACGCCCACCAGGTGACCCGGGCCGGACAGGCCGTCTCGCTCACCGCCACCGAATTCAACCTGCTTCGTTTCTTCTTGATCAATCCCCGCCACGTCCTGTCCAAGTCCCAGATCCTCGACAACGTCTGGCACTACGACTTCGGCGGCGACGGCAACGTGGTGGAGACCTACGTCAGCTATCTGCGCAAGAAGCTCGAGGCTCTCGGTCCCCCTGTCATCCACACCGTCCGCCTGGTCGGCTACGTCCTGCGTGAAGCCGCCGCGGATTAGCTGATGTCACTCCGCGCCCGGTTGTTGATCGCCATCGGGATCATCACCATCGTCACACTGGCCATCGCCAACGTCGTCACCTACTCGGCGCTGCAGTCCTTCCTCTATCAGCGGATCGACCAGCAACTCGACCAGTCGCACGTCGGCATCGAAGCGTGGCTCAACGGCGGGCACACCCTGTCCTGTTACGCCATTCCGGGCCAAGCCGTCCCCGGGGCAAACCCGTCCGTCGGTTCCGGCCCTGGGGTCAATGACCAGGACAACCAACCTCCGTCCAATGCCATCGAGGTCCAAGCGGTAGAGGTGCGGACACCGACAGGTGCGATCGTCGGATCGCAGATCTGCGCCGCCAATGTGAACGACACCAACTACACGCCGCAGTTGCCGCGCACCATCACCGGGTTCACGAGGGCCCGCAACGGCGAACACGTCGCCTACTTCGTGACGCCGGCCACCCGGGCCGGCGGCCCCGACTTCCGGGTCCGTGCCTCGATCCTGAAAGACGGAAATCAGCTCATCGTGGCGCAACCACTGGGCAACACCGTGAGCACCCTCCATCAGCTCCTGCTCGTCGAGCTGGTGGCCAGCGCCGGCGGCGTGGTCCTGGCCCTCATCGGTGGCCTCTGGTTGGTACGCCTCGGGCTCCGCCCCCTGCTCGACATGGAACGGACGGCCGAGACCATCGCCGCCGGCAATCTCACGGAAAGAGTCCCCGGCGAGAACGAGAAGACCGAAGTGGGCCGTCTGGCCCGGACCCTGAATGTCATGCTGACCCGGATCGAAACGGCGTTCAAGGCCCGGCTGGCCTCCGAGCGCCGGCTCCGTGACTCGGAACAGAGACTGCGGCGGTTCGTCGCCGATGCATCGCACGAACTTCGTACCCCGATCGCCGCCGTCTCCGCCTACGCCGAGCTCTTCGGACGTGGTGCGTCGGAGAACAAGGACGACCTCGAGCGGCTGATGAACGGCATCCGCAACGAAACCGGCAGGATGGAACGCCTGGTGGCCGACCTGCTCCTCCTCGCCCGTCTGGACGAGCGCCGCCCGCTCGAATACCAATCTGTCGATCTGGTGGCCCTGTGTGCCGAAGCCGTCCAGACGGCGTCCACCGTGGGTCCGCAATGGCCGGTGACCTTCGAGGCGACCGAACCGGTGGAAATCATGGGTGACCCGACCGGCATCCGTCAGGTCGTGGACAATCTGCTCGGTAACGTCCGGGCCCACACTCCGGCCGGCACCACGGCCCGCGTCTCAGTGGGAAGGGACACCGTTGGCGCCGTGATCCGGGTGGCCGACACAGGTCCGGGCATGGACAGCGATGAGGCCCAGCTCATCTTCGAGCGCTTCTACCGCTCCGACCCTTCCCGGTCGCGGCTGCACGGAGGCGCCGGGCTCGGCCTCTCCATCGTGAGCGCCATCGTGGCCGGTCACGGCGGAACGGTGTCCGCCGAAGGACAACCCGGGGTAGGGACGACGTTCACCGTGCACTTTCCCTTCGCCCCGGCGACTGCGCCGCTGGCGGCGGAAGACGACGGACCGAACCCCGAACGTCGATGGGACTTGAAACGGCGGTAGCCCGGGGTCTGGCCCTCTTTGGCCCGGCGGTAGAACGCGGCGAAGGCCTCGTCGACCCGTGAAATCGCCCCCCGCACCGGTTGGTTACCGAAACGGGCCACCTGGGGACACACCTCACGCAACGACGGCACTTCGTTGAACGGGTCGAACCGACTGATGGGCGCTTTGCCATGGGCCAGGCATGGCGGCGGTGCTCGGGGGAGCCGTTGCAGACGTCTCGGGACCACTGCACCAGGGTCCCGAGGGACCGGGCCTGGCATCGGCTCGGGGACAAGGAGAACTCCGCCTTGCGGACGAGAGTCTCGTCGGTGCCGTCGACCAGCAGCCTGGAGGATCCCACCTTGAGTGCCGGTCGGTCGGAGGAGATCACGCTCTCGATCGTGGCAGGGGGTGTAACTGTCAGAAGACCCCTCCAGCGGCGCAAGCGCCGACCGGAGGAGATCCGCGCAAACTCACTTGCGGCGCGCCTGACAGGCGACTCCCAGGTCGTCCTGCTGGGGCCCGAAGGTCGATATCCCACAGTGGTCTTTGTCTCCAACCCGGGAGACACGGACCAAAGGAAGACATCAATGGACGAACAGATCGACATGACGCCGAGATCCCTTCGCCGCAAACCCCGGCTGATCGCCTCGGGGCTGGCTCTGCTCGGACTCGGCGCCACCGCCGGGATCGCGTCGACGGCCCTCAGCGCCGGTGCGGCGACGACCTCGACATCGACCGCCGCGTCATCGAGTGCCTCCGCATCGAGCTGGCCGTCATCGAGTACCCCGTCATCGAGTACCGCGTCATCGAGTTCTTCGGGTACCGGGTCGACGACGGCTCCGGCACCGCCGGCCGGCCTGCCCTTGAGCGGCACGGTCACCGCCGTGGGTAGTGCGGACGTCACCATCGAGACGAGCACGGCCACGACCACGTACGCCGTCACGGGCACGAGCGACATCGACAAGAACGGTGAAGCGACGCTCAGCGATCTGGCCGTCGGCGATACCGTCACCTTCAGCACGGCGACCACCAAGGGCACCATCGCCGTCGACAAGCTCCACGCCGGGAGTGAGAAGCTCGACATGCCCGCCAAAGGTGGCCCCGGAGGTCCTGGAGGCCCCGGAGGCCCGCTCCCCCTGAGCGGCACGGTCACCGCCGTGGGTAGTGCGGACGTCACCATCGAGACGAGCACGGCCACGACCACGTACGCCGTCACCGGCACGAGCGACATCGACAAGAACGGTGAAGCGACGCTCAGCGATCTGGCCGTCGGCGATACCGTCACCTTCAGCACGGCGACCAACAACGCAACGACCGGCATCGACAAGCTCCACGCCGGGAACGAGCAATTGGACATGCCGGCGAGGGACCGCGGAGGTTCTTCCGGGACCGCCGGCTTCTCGAGAACGAGCTCCGGCTCGACGGCGTCGGCGTAACGCCGCCACAAAAATCGCAAGGGTTGCCCGGTGACTCGCAACGTCGGGCACCGGGCAACCCGGCCCACGAACCCGGCCGGCACGTGGCCACGGAGCCGTCAGCCGGGCGACGAGTTCAATCGACGCTCATACCCGGTACCGGGTCCCCGGCGGACGCGCCGTCCATGGCGTCCCATTCGGGCGGGCGTTGCTTGCGGGCCTTCAACGCCTCGGGATCCTCGTGGATGAGGTGCCACCAGCCGTAGATGGCGATCAGTGCGAAGCCCGGCCACTCGGCGGAGTAGAACCAGCTGAGGCCGTTGCCGGACAGCGCTCTCGTCACCTGCCACCAACCGGCGGCCAGGCACGCTGATGCGAGCAGCAGGAACTCGACATGGAGGAACATCGCCCTGCGGGACAGCCAGCGCTTCCGCACGACGACAGCGTAGACCCTGCCACCGATCGGTGTCCTTGGAGCGGGTTCGTCCTGGGCGGCGGCGCCGGGTCGGAAGAGACCGGGCCGGCCGCCTCCGAGGGCCTCCGACCAGCGCACGGAGAGACTTGGACGGGTAACATGTCGGGCGTGCCGAACCGGTTGGGGGTCGGAGAGTTGCACATCGTCGGCCGGCGCACCCCTGTCTTGGCGCGCTGGCAGAGCTACGTCGCCCTCACCAAGCCCCGGATCATCGAGCTGCTGCTCATCACGACGGTCCCCACGATGTTCGTGGCCGCCCGCCACGTCCCCTCTTTCCGCCTGATGGCCCTGACTGTCGCCGGCGGCGCCTTGGCGGCCGGCGGAGCCAACGCCATGAACATGGTCTACGACCGAGACATCGACGCGCTGATGGAGCGGACAAGGAACCGACCCCTGGTGACGGGGGCGATCAGCCTCCGGGCGGCGACCGTCTTCGCCGCCACGCTGGAGGTGGCGGCGTTCGTCTTGCTGTGGTCGACCGTCAACCTGCTCTCAGCGGTGCTCGCTGCCTCTGCCACCGCCTTCTACCTGGGCGTTTACACCATGTGGCTCAAGCGGTCCTCGCCGCAGAACATCGTCATCGGCGGGGCCGCCGGGGCTGTCCCGGTCCTTGTCGGATGGAGCGCAGTGACCGGCCACCTGGGGCTCGCCCCGTTCGTGATGTTCGCCATCATCTTCCTGTGGACCCCACCCCACTTCTGGGCCCTGGCCGTCCGCTACCGCGAGGACTACTCGAACGCCCGTGTGCCGATGCTCCCGTCGGTGGCCGAGCTCCCCGTCGTGACCCGCCGGATCGTGGCCTATGTGGTGGTGCTGTGGGCGGCCTCACTTCTCCTGGCACCGGCCGCTCACCTCAACCTGGGCTACTTCGTGGCCGCCCTGATTCTCGGCGCCGTCTTCTTCGTCTACGCCTGGGCCCTCTTGCGGGACCCGAGCCCTCGTCGGGCCATGAAACTGTTCGGCTTCTCGATCACCTACCTGACCGCTCTCTTCGTCGCCATGGGAATCGACGCCATCGTCCGGATCCACTGAGATCATCCCGGACGACGTCAGCGCCATCGTGTCCACCGAGGTGACCGAACAACCACCGACGGTGCCGCCGCTGTCGGAGGACGAGCGCGCCGCCGCCTTCCGGCGGTCGGACCCAAAAGTGCCTCGCAACTTCACCTTCATCGTCGTCGGTCTCTTCGCCGTGCTGGCCATCGGGGGCGTACTCGGTGAGCGACTGCTTTCGAGCGTCGGCCTGAACCCGGCGTCGACCGCCACGCCGTCAACGACACCGACAGCTGTGGCCGCGGCCGTGGCGCCTCCGCGGGCGGCACCGTCGACACCCGAGGTCGGCGCCCCACTCTCGTACTTCATGGGGATCACCCGGTTGCCGGAGACGCCGGCACCCCCGATATCGCTCGTCGACCAGGCCGGCCATGCAGTCTCGCTGGCCGGGACAACCGGCGACGTCGTCGTCCTGACCTTCTTCGACTCGCGCTGCCAGGACATCTGTCGGGTCATGTCGGCCGAGATCCGCCAGGCCGCCACCGACCTCGGCCCCGAGGCCTCCCACGTGGTCTTCCTGACCGTGAACACCGACCCGGTGGCGCTTTCCTCCGTTGCGACCTCGGCCGCCGTCACGCAGGCCGGTCTCGGGACGCTTCCATCGTGGCATTTCCTGACATCGAATCTTCGGCACCTGACCCCCGTCTGGAAGGCCTACGGCGTGACGGTCAACGTGGCCCGCTCCACCGGCCTCGTCGCCCACAACGACGTGATGTACTTCATCGATCCCGGCGGCCACCTCCGGTACGAAGCGACACCCTTCGCCGACGAGAGCGCCACGCGAGCGTTCAGCCTGCCGTCGGCGAGCATCGCCCGTTGGGGTGAGGGCATCGCCAGCTACGCGGCCCGGCTGCTCCGGAGCACGCAGTGAGCGGCGTGGCCCCGCCGGCCACCACGGACCGCAGCGCCCTGCCGGGACCCGATCCCGACCAGAAGAAGGGCCCCTGGTACCGGCACCGGGCCTTTCTCGTCCCCGCCGCCGTCGTGGTCGTGATCGGTGCTGCGGTCCTGAGCGATCTCCCCACCCCCGCGTCGCGGGGAAGCGACATCCAAGGGGAGTCCACCGTCATCGGTGAGATCAACACGGATGTGGCTTCGTGCCTCTTCGCCGTCCGCGAGTCCCTGACGCTCTACGCCGACGAATCGGGCCGGATGAGTGCCGCCCACCGGTCGCAGATCCCGGCTCTGTTGCGCGATGACCTGAACGCCTGTTCGTTTACCAACTCGGGCATCTTCGCCCTTTCCGACATCAACCTTCTCGGATCACCGGCCGGCCGGCAGGTGGGCCAGGCGCTGAACACGGTGACCGTCTGGGCCACCTCGGATGCCCTGGGGGCGATAGCGGCGGTCCAGACACTGACCTCGCACCCGGCGGACAGAAGAGCCGGGTCCGCCCTGCATACCGACAAGCGACTCCTGGCCGAGGATCGCGACAGAGCGACATCGGAGATCGACGCCGCCGGCCGGTTGCTCAAGACCAACCTTCCCCCGCTCAACCTCTCCCATGAGGTTCTGCCTGGCGTGCGGAATCCGTAGACGACCCCGCGTCGCCGTCGCGCACCAGCCGGTAGAGCGCAGCGTCGGCGTCTTCATCGCTTCGGAGCCACTTCATGAGGTTCGAGAAGATCAGGGGGAGAAAGGCGCACAGAGACGCGAGCCACAGGATCCCGGTGGAGAACGCCTGGTCCGCCGACACACTGAGGTCGCGACCGGCGACATGGGCATAGGCCCGGTACATCGAGGTGTGCGACATGCCGACGATGTAGGCGGTCACCCAGATCGTCCACATCACGATGGCGGCCACGGCAATCCGCTGGGGGCGCGTCAGGCGGGGCGCAAACGGCGGCGACTCGACCAGCTCGAGCCAGAGGCCGGTCCCGGCACCCACCAGGGTGACCGCTTCGACCAGTGAGAGCCAGCCATGACGGGCCAGGGCGTCGACAATGGCGGGCACGCGCCAGGCCACGAAGACGGACGTGGCCAGCGCCACCGGGGCGAGGCCGCGCGCCAGGCGCGGGTGACGGCGCCGAGTGGCCGCCGCCCGGTCGGCCATCCGGGGCCGCTCGAGGACGGCGTTGCCTTCAGCGTCGGTGGCACCGGTGCGTCGGCCGGCCAGGCCGAGCAGCCGCCATGGCGCGCTCAGGGCGACGAGGGCGGGGACGCCTATGCCGAGCAGGGCGAATTGCAGGGCCTCGAGAGCCTCGACCCGTCTGGCTTCGGAGGACAGAGGAGGGACCAGGGCGGCCACCAGCCCGAGGACGGCCAGCGCCGCCAGCAGAAGCCGAGCTCCCCCGGACCCCTCGCCCCGCCAGGCCAGGCTGCCATGGCGGAACCGCCCACCGGGCCGCGCCGCGGCGGCCCCGTCGGTCACCGGTTCGGGCGACGTTGGAAGAAGAACCACAGACAGACGACGGCGAATGTTCCGACCGGGATGGCGAACGTGAGGGCCTGAGCCCCGACGAGACTGTTGGCCCCGAGCATCGTCCACCACCTTTCGTCCGGGTGCTCTGCGCACCTCTGGTCGGAGCTCCGCCTCCGTGGAGCGGAGTTCCTGGTCACATCACATAGAAGAGTACCCAGAAGAATAGGTTCACAAGAGCCATGAAAGCCCAGAAATACCAGCAGCCCTCGAGATTGGCCCGGAACAATCGGGCCACCGGCATGGTCGAGCGCGCCGGTCCACCGTCGTCGATCACGGCCCGCCGCAGGCGGAGCCAACGGGCGAGCAGCGTCTCCAGCCAGTAGATCCCCCCGAGGAGCAGGGCGATGTTCATGGCCGCCCAGGCGACGAAACACGACGCGTAGCCGCTCGAGCCGGGGAAGAACGACACCTTGGTGAACTCCCATACCTGCAGTCCGAGGGCGATGAGCCCACCGAGGACTGTGACCCAGCCGGCGACCTCCCAATCGAGGGTCTCCCCCCGCCGGAGGCGCATGGTCCCATACCCGTTCAGCAGGGCGCTGGCCAGGACCAGGGCAAAGATGGCGGCGCCGATGCTGGTCGGTGCCGTGATGCTGTTCGGTCGCCAGAGATCCTCGCTGTTCGTCGAGCGCAGATAGAAGTAGGCGAAGGCCAGGGAGGCGAAGAAGAACGCCCCGATGCCGATCACGAGGCGACCGCCGGTCCACATGGCGCCCTCGGCCGACCGCATCTCGTACTCGATCTCTTCCGGCGTCTCGCGCAAGGTCGGTGCCTCGTAGGCCATGAATTCGCTACCGGTGACGGGTTCGGTCGTCATGCGATCGGTGGCCTCGGGTCGGCGGACCCTTCTTCACCGGTCACCGCGTCAGCGTCGAGCACGCCCGACGATCCGGGGGCGACCACCCCGGCCAGCGACAGGCTCCGGGGTCCGAGGTCGGCTACGGCCTGACCGTCGGTGGTGCCGTAGTGATAGGGGTCAGCCTGCACCACCGGGATGCGGACGAAGTTGTACGGGGGCACCGGTGTCGGGGTCTGCCATTCGAGGCCCAGGGAGTGCCACGGGTTGGCCGGGGCCGGCTTCGGGTCGAGGAACATGGACCGGACGAAGTTGAAGACGAAGATGAGGAACGAGGCTCCGAGGAAGAAGGCGCTCACCGACGAGATGTCGTTCAGCGTCTGGAGGTTCTGGGCGTACTCGAAGACCCGCCGCGGTTGGCCGAGCAGGCCCACGAAGAACAGCGGGAAGAACGTCAGGTTGAAGAAGATGAACATCAACCAGAAGTGCCACTTCCCCAGTCGTCTGTCCATCATCTTCCCCGTCATCTTCGGAAGCCAGTAGTACAGACCGCCGAAGAAGGCGAACACAAGCCCACCCATGATCGTGTAGTGGAAGTGGGATAGGACGAAGAAACTCCCGTGCACGGTCACATCGACGGGCACGTCCGAGAGAAAGACACCGGAAATCCCTCCGATCAGGAAGTTGAAGCCCATGGCCAGTGCGAACAGCATGGGAACCTCATAGCGAATCTTCGCTTTCCACAACGTCCCCATGGTGTTCAGGAAGATGAAGCCCGTCGGGATGGAGATCAATTCCGTGGTGAGCATGAACAGCGGCCGCATGTCGGGATTGATCCCGCTCTGGAAGAGGTGGTGCTGCCACACGAAGAACGAGAGCAGGGCGACACCGATCATGCCGGCGGCGGCGATCCGGTAGCCGAAGAGCGGTCGTCTGGTGAACACCGGATAGATCTCGGCCACGATGCCGAAGCCCGGAAGGGCCATGATGTAGACCTCGGGGTGCCCGAAGAACCAGAAGAGGTTCTCCCACAGGAACGAACTTCCCCCGTGCTCGCCCACGAAGAAGGCGGTCTGGGCCGTGCGGTCGAGGACGCCGAACAGCCCGGCGGCCACGAGTGTCGGGGTGGCCAGGGTGAGCAAAGCCGCCGTGGCCAAGATCGACCAGACGAAGATCGGAACCCGCCCCCAACTCATACCCGGGGCGCGGTAGTTGACGATGGTGGCGAGCAGGTTGAATCCGGCACAGATCATGCCGATACCGATGACGGCGAATCCCACGAGATAGGAGTCCATGCCCCCGGTGGCCTGGCTCTGGAGCGGCGCATAGCCGGTCCACCCCGTCGGGAATCCACCGAGCGGCAGAGCGGTCAGGATGACCAGGTAACCGGCGGCGAAGATCCACAGGGAAAAGGACTCGACGCGCGGGAAGGCCATGCGCCGGGATCCGATCATGAGCGGAACCAGCCAGTTCCCGAGAGGACCGATGACGATGGACGACGCCATCATCATCATGATCGTCCCGTGCTCACTGACCACAGAGATGTAGGTGCCAGGTCCGAAGATATGGCTCGTCGGGGTCAGAAGCTCGGTCCTGATGGCCATGGCCAAGAGGCCGCCGGTGAAAAGGAACAGCAGCACGACGATCGTGTACTGGAGGCCGATGACCTTGTGGTCGAGCGCCGGCCCGAAGTAACGCGTCCAGCTCTTCGACGCCGTGGGGGGTAGCGGCTCGCGCCCGACGATCTTGGCCATCGGGTAGTCGAGCATGCCGGCGCCGGCCAGCCAGCCGACGACCCCGATCGAGAGGCCGAGGACGATGGCGACGTCGTTCTGACCGCTTCCCTGGGTATTTATGTAACCGCTGGCGATGACATTGCCGATCCAGTGGCCGAGGGCGTAACCGGCCACGGCGCCGACCAGGGCCCGGCCGAGATGCGGGCCGAGCCAACCCGGCCGGCGCCGGCCCGGCGTGGCGGGCGGGGCGGCGTCGCCCGAATGCTCAGCGCTGATCGGCTGGCGGGTGTCGATGGCCATGCCTTCAGTCGTCCTTCCTATTTGCCCGGACTCGTGGCACCGTAGGTTTCAACCTTGCTGTAGGGATCGACGTTGTCGGGGTAGTACCCGCCGTTGGCGCCGTTCGCGTCGGGGACGTAGGAGTAGGCGAACGGTGGCAGGTTCTTGGTGTTGGCGGCATTCTGGCGCTCGGTCGACTGGGCCCAGACGAAGAACTGCGCCTTGGGAACGACCTTCCCGAAGTTGTACATGGCGCCGTGCCACAGCCCGCACAGCTCCGAGCAGCGGACGGTGAAGGAACCGTCCTGCTTCGTCGTGGTGTAGGCGACGTTGTCTTCCGACGGATTGGCGTCGGCCTTCACCCCGAGCTGATAGGCCCAGAAGGAGTGGATGACGTCGAGCGAGGTCACGTGGAAGGCGATCGTCGTGTCGGCCGGGAGCATCAGCTGACGGGTCTCGAATCCACCGAAAGTCGGGTACCGATAGAGGAACTCCCACTGCTGGGCGATGACCTGGACGGGCAGGACGTTGTGCGACGTCGGTGTCCAGATCGGGCTCGGCCCCTCACCACCGCCGGCCCCGGCCGGCACCACCAGCTCGACCGTGCCGAAGACGAACACACTGATCACGATGACGGTGGTGGTGGCGATCCAGCCGATCTGGATGCCGATGTGGCCACGGGCCTTCGCTCCCCCCTCCGGCTCGGCCACGTCGGGCCGGGATCCCCGCCAGACGATGAGGGCATAGGCCCAGTACACCCAGACGGCCAGGATCACGGGGAAGGCGATCAGGAGCAGGACGTTGAAGTCGAACTGGGCCCCGCTGGCCGTCGACGTGAGCGTGCCCGGAGGAATGTGGGGTCCGACGGCGAAGTAGTAGACGATGTCGAGCGCGACGGCGAGCACCAGCCAGATGGTGACCAATCGGCGGAAGTGGTGGGTCTCGCCTCCCCCGGTCATGTCACCACCTTGAGAAAGCCGTCCATGTAGCCGATCGTCTGCATGGGACCGCCGGTGCCGTAGAGGTAGCCGAGCCCGCACGGCAAGAAGCACTGCCACGGGTACTGGCCCGGGCCCGGGGTCATGAAGGAGAATTTCACGATGTTGTGGGGCGAGTTGGTCGGGCACGGTGCCACGCCACAGAGGTTGGCGTTGCCGTTGGCGGCATAGAGCGGAACGCTGATCCCCAGGGTGGGAATGGCGAAGGTGTGGGCCACGCCGTTTCCTTCATTGGCGTTGATGACCTTGAAGCTCTTGCCGTTCAGGTTGGCGTCGTCGCCGATCGTGCCGATCACCTGGCCGAATTGCTGGTTGCGTAGGGGCGAGCCGCCATCGTACTGGTGCACCGTCACGTTGATCCGGGTGTGGGCCGGGAGGTCCCACAAGGTGGTGTGGACCCACCGCCCGCTCGGGGTCTGGGTGAGGTACGACACCCAGGTCGGGTGGGACCCGAACCCGGTGGAACCGACCGTCTGCAGGGTGAGGTCGACGGGCGCCCCCGCCTGGTGGCCGGCGGCGAAGTCCACGGTCGGCGGCGACGACCGGAGGAAGGCCATGGTGGTGAAGACGACGAGTCCCACCGCCGCCGCGAAGAGGACGCCGACCACAGCCAGTCGCCTCCCGCGCCCCACGATCAGCCTCCCGCGATCCCGAGAGCTGCAGCTCCGTCTACATCCACCGCCATGGTGCCCCCTGTTTCCGTGCGACGTCCCCTTTCCGACCCGGAGAAACGCCCGGACCGGCCGCCACGGCGAGGAGGTTAGGCCCGGTACGACCCCCCGTCAACGACCTTGTGCGAGGACACCGGCGGGCTCGGTAGGCGATGGGTCACGCGCTCGAGAACGTTCGAGAGCCCGCCCTCCTCGATCATGGCCCGGCGGATCACGACGATCAGCGCCGGGATCGCCCAGAAGTCACCGCACACCCACAAGATGGCCGCCCCGATCTGCTGGTCGGCGAACGGCGGGAGCGTCACCCCCGGGATGTGGGCGTAGACGGAATACCACGAAGCGCGCGAGAAGATGCTCAGGGACATGGCCAGCACGAACATGGCCACGTTGGTGCTGATGATCGCTCCTCCCTGCCAGACCGCCGACGCTCGGGGCTTCATGGGGTGCGAGGGGATGATCTGGAGCCAGAAGAGGACCCCGGTGACGAGGAAGCTTCCGTGCATGAGCCAGATGTGCACCAGTTGGTTCTTCTCGCCCAGGTCGAACAGGGCCGGGAGGTGCCAGAGCACCATGGCGGCATTGAAGGCGAGCAGGGCCGTCCAAGGGCTCCTGACGGCCCGTCCGAGCGCGCGCAGCCGGCGCGCCTGGCCACCCAGCAGGACGAATCTGCCGATGCGGCGACGCCACCGCACCGGCAAAGCGAAGAGCAGCGGGACCCATGGCGCCCCGGTCACGATCAGGATGGGGACGTAGAAGGACAGGAGGATGTGCTCGATCATGTGGACGAAGAAGTAGTCAGACGACCAGTAGTCGATCGGCGACTCCACGGTGACGAGGAGGCTGACGAGTCCGCCGTAGAAGGCGAGGGAGCGCCACCGCCGGCGCTTGGTCCGCCCGGGCTCCGAGCGGGCCTGCAGTCGCGCCAGCCCGACCTCGTGGGCCAAAACCACCCCGACGACCACTATGAGGAACGGGTCGAACGTCCAGTGCGCGCTCAGATACGACATCGAGCCTCTTCCCGGCCTCTAGCGGCACTCTCCTGCCGGCTGCCGGCCGGCATTCACGCGGACGAACCGAACTGGATCGGCACCTTCACGGAACCGATCTTGCTCCAGGAGCCGGCCGCGGTGTCGAGTCGCCATTCGGTGAGTGCCGTGGAGGCCACGGCCAGGGCGTCGACCTCGCCCCCGGTCCCCACCGCCACCGTGGCCGTGCCCGCGGGAGGAGAAGGGAGCGACGTCCAATCCCCGGCAGGCCCCGTCTCGGCATGAAGCGCCATCGAGCCGTGCCCCGCCGCCAGGACCACGAAGCCGCCCCCCGACTCCACCCCTGTGGACACGATGTGGGTCCCCCGGTCGAGAGGAAGGGGGGCGGAATGCGACCACACCCTCCCCCTGGTACTGGCCACGCCCACCAGGACCGGCGCCGGCGTCGTGGCGGCGGCCACGAGCCCGCTCGTCATGCCGTCGGCGTGCACCAGGCGCAGGACTGTCGTGGGAGCCGACCCGGTGCGTCCCGGGAGCCTCGGCCCCACCCGACGCCACGAGTCGGCCGCAGGGACGAAGATCCCCACCACTCCCGGTGAGGTACAGGAGGTCCCCACGAGCGGATGGCCGGAGGCGTCGAGGGCGACCGCCGTGAGACCGCCCACACCGCATGCGCGACCAGTCGGCGACGACCCCAGCGCCGACCGGTCGACGAGTTTCGACCAGTGGGCGAGGTCACCGGGACTGCGGAGGATCTCTCCACCACGGGCGCGTGACAGCGCCAGAACCTCGGCTCCCGAGGATCCGGCCAGGACGTCGGGGACGGCGGCCAGGCCTCCGGGGACGAGACCGGGCGACGGCAACCACGACCCCCCTCCGTCCTGGCTCAGGGCGAGGGGCGAAAAGACGAGGGCCTGGCTCGGTTCGAAACCGGCCAGCACCGTCGGACCGGGGAGGGGGCTCGAGTTGACGACCAGGCCACCGTTGTCGGCCACGCCGGGCGGGGTGGCGAGCGTCAGGTGGGGCGTGCCGTTCGAGCGCAGGACGAAGAGTTGCCAGAAGGTATTGAGTGGATCGCCGGGTCGGCCCATGGCCACCACGGCCAGTTCACCGGTGGTGGTTCCGAAGGTGGATGCGAGCGGCACGCCGACAACAGGCTCCGTCGTGGGCGGCGGGGAGGAGGCCCGCCGCGTCGGGCTCGAACAACCGGCCAGGATGACGACGGCCGCCATCACCAGCACCAGCACCGGTACCGGCGCGGCGCGGCGCGCCCCGTGGCGCCTTCTGCGCGTCATGGGTGGAGAACGCGTTCGAGGGCCGTGGCCAGGTACTCCGAGAACGATGCCGACGACGCCGAACCGTTGCCGGGCACGGTGCTGAGGACCTCCCGGGTGTGCCCACGGGCGTCGATCAGGTAGGCGAGATCGCTGTGGGCGACCATGCCGCCCGCCGGCTCGATATCGGCCACGATGCCGTAGTGCTGCCACACCTTCTCGAGCGCCGGCAAAGAACCGGTGAGAAACAGCCAATTGCGCATGTGGTCGAGCCCTTCTTGACGGTCGAAGGCGTTCGTGTATGCCGAAGAGCGGTAGATCTCGTTGGTCACCACGGCCACGAAGGTGACCCTCCTGGCGTCGGCACCGAGCAAGGAATTGGTGGCTCGGAGTTCCTGGGCGATGAGCGGGCAGTCCGACGTGCACACCGGGTCGAGGAAGGTGAGAGCCACGGTCCGGCCACGGAGATCGGCCAACGACACGGGCCGGCCCGTCTGGTCGACGAGTTGGAAGGCCGGCGCCGGAAGGTCGACGATGTTCGGAGTGCCGTCCACGGCGACGGCCAGGATCGGATCGGCATGGGCGTTGACGGAGGCCGCCGCCATGGGCACGGCGCCCACGGCCACCACGGTGATGGCCGCCAGAGTGGCCAACAGTTGCATCAGATAGCGGGGGGTCACCCGGTCCCACCAGGGCCGGAGGGCGGGGACCGGGTCGGGAGCGAAGGCGGCGGGGATGTGGTCGACAGGACCGGGACGGGCGGAGACCGGGAGGGCGACCGGGACGTCGACGGGGGGCCGGACGACGGCCAGATATCCCGAGACCAGGAGAAGCAGCATCGGCAGCATGCTGTTCGGATCGGTGCCGACGCCGCCGAGAATCCCCAGATCCTGGACGACGACCCAGTCGGCCATGCTGACGGCGACGGTCACGTACAACGCCGGCCGGACGATGCCGGGCCTCGCCGTGCAGAGCGCGGCACCGATCGCCGCCAGCAGGACGACCACGACGAGGTTGACACCCCAGCCGTGCGAGGCGTCGAACCTCCCGAAGGCCCGGACGATCGACGACAAGGTGCTGGGTTGCTTGGTCTGAGCCATATCCCGCACCATGGTGGTGAGCGTCCCCGGACTCGTCCCCCCACCCGCGCCCTGCCAGAAACCCCGCCCCGGCCAGGCCTGAAGGACGGCCATGCCGATGAAGAAGGCACCGAAGGCCCGGATGACCAGCCGGCCGAGCCTCGGATTCGACCATGCCGATTCGGGTAGGGCCACCAAGGCGCCCGCCACGCAATAGAAGAGAACGGCACCCGGCGTGCCGAACAGCCACGAGGACCCTTGAGCGAAAATCCCGCCGAAGGCCTCGCCGAACACCCAGACGATGAGTCCCCACCCAGTGGCCGCCAGGCCGGCCAATCGGGACCAGCGGCCTCGGGGGGCCAGGATGAGGAGGGCACCGATCCCCAGCTGGATCCAGACGGCGGACGCCGCCGCCTGAACCGGGTGGCGGGTCCAGATGGTCACCCCGACGTGCACGACGTGCTGGACCCAACCGGGCGAGGAACTCGCTGACGGCTCGAGCGCGCTCGTCGGCAGGCCGAGTGGCATGGCCGACTGGAGCTGGAGAAGTCCGTCCACCATCCAGAAGAGGCCGAAGCCGATCCGGAGAACTCGACGAGCGAGGGGCTCGGCGGCGACCGCCGCCGGGGTCCCGGCCTGCGGGGCCTCTCCAAGAGCAATCGAGCGCCGGTACTGACCGGTCCTGATGACATTCCAGACCAACGACAAGACGACCAGGACGAGCCCGATGAGGAGGACCTGGTGAAGCAGAGCGGTATGAAAGGCCGAGACGACGACCGGGTTCTTGGTCTGGAGGTAGGTGCCCATCCCCGGCATTGAGTGCCCCCCATGCCCCGCCGGCCCCGATGCGGGGCCCTCACCGTGAAGGCATCATTGCAGATCCCCGCTTGAGCACAAACGCGTGACGAGGCGCTCCGTCGGGCGGACGACCTCACCGGCATCAGAGGATCCCATGACGAGCAGCGGCACCGACAGGTCGGGCAACGCGCCAAGATGTAAGCAGTAGCTTTCGTCATCCGCCGGGCCCGGGTGGAGAGTGGCCGCGTCGGGCGTCTGGAGCACTCAGCATGGCCGGCTCTCGATCCAAAGCGGAGGGCGACGATCTGGAGCAGCACACGGCTCTCCACCGCCGATGGCCCCGGTGGATGGCGAAGCCGAAGCTTCTCTTCGGGGCACTGATCCTGGTGGCCCTGGTGGTTCTCGCCATCAGGGTCCGGGGGGACTTCGTCAGTACTTTCCGGCATCTGAGCGTCCGACGACTCCCGTGGTTGGCCGCCGCCGTGGGTGCCGAGATTCTCTCTTTTCTCTGTTACGCCGAGGTTCAGCGGCGACTGCTGTTCGCCGGAGGAGCCCGGCTGGGGCGCCGGACGATGCTGCGTCTGGCTGTCGCCGCCTCGGGACTGACGAACCTCGTTCCCGGCGGGACGGCACCAGCGAGCGGGTGGTTGGTGGGCCAGTACCGGCGTCACGGGATCCCCGTGCCCCTCGCTCTGTGGGCGGTGATCGCCGGAGGCTTCGCCGCCACCGTCTCGGTGCTGTTGCTGTTGTTGGCGGGAGCGGCCATCGCCGGGCTGATCGGGATCTGGGCCACCGTGGGTTGCGCCGGACTTCTGGTCGGTGCGACGGCAGGCCTGGTGTGGTGTGTCCACCACCTTCGCACCGTCGACGACTGGTTGGGCCGCCACGGCGGGGTGGCCGGGCTGCGGCTGCTCCGACGCGCCATCGACCGCACCGCCGATGTCATGCGATTTCGCGCCACCGTCTCGGGTGGAACCCGGGTTTTCGTCCTGAGTCTCGGCAACTGGGGCCTGGATGTCGTCTGCCTGGTCAGCGCCTTCGCCGTGCTCGATCTCCCGGTGCCCTGGAGAGCGGTTCTCTTCGCCTACGCCACGGCTCAGATCGCCGGCAGCCTGGCGCCCGTCCCGGGAGGCATCGGGTTCGTCGAAGGCGGGATGATCGGAGCATTCGCTCTGGCGGGCACGCCGACCGGCCACGCCGTCGTGGCCACCGTGATCTACCGGTTGATCACCAATTGGGGGGTGGCGGGAGTGGGCAGCCTCGCCCTCCTGGTAGTCAACCACCGCCGACCCGAGGAGGCCCGGCTCCACGGTGAAGCCGCTTCTCTGGCCGATCACGACGGCCAACCCGAGCCGGGAATGGACAGCGAGGACTGAGACTCGACCGGTCGACGGTTCCGGTCGACGGTTCCGGTCGACGGTTCCGATTGAGCGGTTATCCGTCGCTGCCGAAGAAGCCCGCACCGCCGAAGGTGAAGATCCCTCCGTCTTGCGCCACCATCCAGTACGCGGTGGCGCCGTGCGCCGTCACGGCGATGACGGGTTGGTTGAGGTGGACGCCGCCCTCCGACCCCTCGAAAGGCAGACGGTAGGAGAAGACACCGCCATCGCTGGCCACCAGGCGGTAGCCCGAGCCATCCGTCGCTGATTCCATGCCGACGACGGGGGCGTTCAGACGGGTGCCGCCGGTACTGCCGTAGAACGGGGCATCGAAGGAGAAAATCCCTCCGTCGGATGCCACCAGCCAGTACCCGCCTGTGGCCTGATCGGCGGCCATGCCGACGACGGGTCGGTTGAGACGTTGTCCACCCATCGATCCCTGGAAGCGGGCGTCGCCATAGGAGAAGACTCCCCCGTCACTGGCCACCAGCCAGTAGCCGCCGCCGTCGGACGTGGGGGCCATCCCGACAATGGGACGGTTGAGCCTGACGGCACCGGCACTGCCGTGGAAGCCGGCGTCACCGAAGGTGAAGACCCCGCCGTCCGCCCCTACGAGCCAGTAACCGCCGCCGTCGGGAGTGGACGCCATGCCCACGATGGGGGCGTTCAAGGGACGGCCACCCATCGAGCCGTGGAACGAGGCCCGGCCGAATGTGAAGACACCGCCGTCGGACGCCACTTCCCAGTAGCCGTCGCCGGCGGGCGTGGTGGCTATGGCCACGAATGGCGGTCGGACCGACGACGACGCGGCCCGGACGACGGGACCGTCGGCGTTGAATGCCACCGCGTTCGACGTGTTCGGCGGGACGACGACTTGCAGCCCGAAGGTACCGGTGGCACAGAGCGGAATGAGAACAGCGATGCTCTCATCGCTCGTCACGGTCGGCGGTGCCGTGCAACCCGGGCGGCCCATGTCGACGACGGATGCGCCCGACAGATAGACGCCCTGGACGGTGACGATCGACCCCGGTCCGGCGATCGAGGGATTCACACTCACGAGATGAGGAGGAGCCGACGACGGATACGACACGGACGTATCGAGGAAAGCCGTCTGGGCGTTCGGAACCGGTCCCAGCGAGGTGCCGAACTCGGCGGCCCAGGTGATCATCCCCGGGAAGGGTCCGGACGTGGCCGTGGCTTCGGCCGCCCCCGCGGCCGGCGCCCCGTAATTGCCCAGAATGGCGTTGCGATGTCCCCAGCCGCCGGGATCGTTGGGCGAGACCGTGCCGCAATCGGCATTTCCCACGTACGGGTAGCACCCGTCCGTGTACATCCACTCCCAGTCGGCCTCGAGCGGCGAACCGATCCCGAAGGCGGCGATGCTCGGACCGCTCTGGAAGCCGGGAGATCCCTGAATCGGGGGATCCGCCGATCCCAATGCACCGATCATGGCGTTGTTGTCGGCACTGGCATCGAGCTCCACCAGAGCGGGAAGCCCCCTGCTCGTGCGCTCCAGATTGAAGATGACGAAGAGTTGTTGGGCCGGCGGCAATGCCGGGAAGTCGGTGGGGAGAATCATCGGTCCCAGGCCTTCGAGCGACCGGGCGTAATTGATGTTGAGAAGGGCCGAGTAGATGCAGTTGGGGGTGTTGTCGATGGCGAAGTTGTCGCAGTTGAAGCTGACCTGACGCGCCACATTGGCGAACGGGTGGCTCGGAGGAAGGATCGCCGCCGGTGGTGTCCGGACGGTTCCGGCGGCGGTGACCCCGGTCGGCGCCGACAGGCCGAGACCGGCGCCGACGACCACGGCGAAGCCCAGCACAGAGAACGCCCGCCATCGTCGGGCGACGCCGCCACGGCCTTCTCCGAGCCGCGCGCCACCACGTTCACGCATGCCGTCTCTCCTGATCTCTACGAATGGGGGGAGACGGAGATCCGCCACGACAAAAGGCCAAACGCCACGGGCATCTGACGCTGAGTTCACTCTCGGCGCCTTCTACCTCACGGCCTTCGGCCCTCGCTTGATCACTCCGCCGGACGGTGACCCTAGGTGCCGCGATGCGACATCACAAGGCCGCTGGTAACGATCGCATCATCTGCCCAGGTGGACGGCACCAGAAAATCTTGTCGGTCTCCAGCGACTCTTGGACGGCCCCGATGCGCGCTTCCCGAAGGTGTCCGGTCATCGACACCCATGGGTGTCAGCTTGTGACGTTACGTGAACCCGCACCGGTGGGGACGTGGGTCGTCCTCGCCGACTCGTGTCCGGGGAGCACTTCTTTGGTCAACCACGAGCTCGTCGAGACGATGCCGGCGCAGCCGACGACCAGGGCGAGAATGCCCAGGCGGCGACGCCGATCGGGTCGTGTGTTCATGTCCACCTCCTACCTCCATGACGTCTCCTTCGTTCGAAGACGAGTCTTCCGTCGAGAATTGGTTGCCCCCAGCTGACACGGTGGAGCTGAGAGGGGACGGGCGGGTACCTGTGTGGCAGCTGAGACTTCTGCCGTTCACGGTTTCGTCACGGTCGGTGGCACATCATGGCCGTCGGAACGGTCCGACCGGCCGTGAAGAGGACGGGAGCGACATCGTGCGACCGAGCAACCCCCGGCGTCGCCGATTGTCGACGCTCGTCCTGGTCGGACTGGTCCTGGCCGGATGTGCGACACCGGGTGCCACGGCCTCGCGCTCGTCGACGACGACAAAGCCGGCCCCGACGACGTCTCCGACGGTGACGACCACCACCGAGCAGCCGGGCTGGACCGTGGTCAGCTCGACCGGAGCCGGCATCGCCGTCGACGAGCGGACCGTCACCGGTTCTGACGGCAGCCAGGTGGAAGTGGCGCGCTTCCGTACCGGCCGGACCCGCTTCGCCCTGCACGTCGGGAGCCAGGACCCGCCCACAGCCGGGGTGGCCATCGGGCCCGATGCCGGAAGCACCGTCGGCAGCGCAGAGCGGCCGAGTCTGCTGGCCGCCTTCAACGGAGGATTCATGATCTCGGACAAGGTGGGCGGCTTCGAGATCGGCGGCCGGATCCTGAGCCCGCTCGTTCCCGGTGTGGCCAGCTTCGTCATCGACGCTGACGGCACCGGGCATGTGGGGGTGTGGAATCAGGACCTCCCGGCCGCCGGGGAGCAGGTCGTGGACGTGCGCCAGAACCTCTCCCCCCTGGTCAGCGGAGGCCAGCTCAGTCCCCGCATCTCGGACATGGCCGCCTGGGGTCCCCCGCTCGGCGGGGCACCGAGGGTGGCCCGGAGCGCACTCGGCGAAGACGCCCACGGCGACATCCTCTACGCCGGGAGCATGTCCGCCCTGCCCGTGGATCTCGGCTCGGCGTTGATCGACGCCGGTGCCACCAGGGCCATGGAGCTCGACATCAATCCCGAATGGGTTCAGCTCGCCCTGGCCGCCGGTCCCGGGGGCGCATTGAGTGCCGGCGTGCCCGGACAGCACCGCCCCGCCAGCCAGTACCTCACCGGCTGGACCCGGGACTTCGTCACGGTGCTGGCCCCGTCATAACCCCCGCCTGAGAGCCCGAAGCGCTCCCGGGGCGGTCCGGCACGTAGTGTTCGCCGGCGTCGGGTTTCGCAACGATCCGGGGCCCAACTGAGGAGAAGGAGCACTTCGATGGCCATGAACGTCCGGCCGATATCGACGATGTCCGAGCGGGTCAATGAGATCCGAGGGCTGACAGCCGAAATCGTGAACAGGGAAATCCTTCCTCACGAGAACCTGCTGTGGGCGTCGCGGACCAATCCGAGCATCACCGAAGACGACCTGGCCGAGGCCCGGGAGCTGCGGGCCGGCATCAAGGCCAAGGTGAAGCAGGCCGGACTGTGGGCACCCCATCTGCCCACCGAATACGGGGGTGCGGGCCTGGACTTTCTCGAGCTCGCCTACATGAACGAAGTCCTCGCCTATGCCATCGGCGCCGCCTCGCTGTTCGGCGTGGTGGCTCCGAACTCGGGGAACCAGACCCTGCTGGTGAAGTACGGGACCGAAGAGCAGAAACGTACCTGGCTGATCCCTCTGATCGAGGGCAAGCTCGAGTCCGGGTTCTCGATGACGGAGCCGGACGTGGCCGGTTCCGATCCGCGCTCGCTGCGGACGACGGCGCGCCGCGACGGTGAGGAATGGGTGATCAACGGACACAAGTGGTTCACGTCGAACGGCAAACGGGCCGACTTCTTCATCGTCATGTGCCGGACCGAGGATCCCGACGGTCCGGCCGACAGCAACGGCCGGATGACCCAGATCATCGTGCCCCGTTCGACGCCGGGAGTGAACATCCTGAGGGGCATCAACGTCTGGGGCGTGGAGAGCGACCACTGCGAGATCGTCTACGAGGACGTGCGGGTGCCCGTCGAGAATCAACTCGGCAGCCGGGGCACCGGCCACCAGGCCGCCCAGGACCGCCTCGGCGCCGGCCGGGTGTACCACTGCATGAATTCGATCGGTCAGATGTGGCGGGCCTTCGACCTGATGGTCGAGCGGGCGCGGGTCCGCGAGGTGCACGGCGGCCTGCTGCAGACCAAGCAGTTCATCCAGGGTTTCATCGCCGACTCCTACATCGACATCCAGGCCGCCCGGCTGATGACGATCCACTGTGCCGAGAAGATGGCCAACGATGCCGATCCCCGGACGGACATCTCGGCCATCAAGGTGTTCGTGCCGTCCGCCTACGAACGGGTCGTCGACCGCGCCATCCAGGTGTGGGGCGCCGCCGGAGTCTCGGGTGATCTGCCGCTCTACGCCATGTACCAGGGGGCGCGGACGTTGCGGCTGGCCGACGGACCCGACGAGGTCCACCGGATCCTGATCGCCAAGAACGTTCTGGCCCAATTCAGTCGCGGCATCGGGTGGGACTTCGGCAACTGACCGTCTGGATCGCCCGGCCGGTTCCCGGTCGGGCGGCAGAGCAACGCAATTCGTGAGAAGACTCTCAGAAGCCCTTCATCGAACAGTCACACCCAAGGCGAATACTCGGCTCAGTGTTTCTCCGACTCTCAGGAGGGGTCCGTGGCTGAGCCCATCTGTCGCATTCCCGCACGCAGGGAGCGGGACGTCCCGAGACAGACGACTTCCTCATCCCGGCCATGAGATTGCTCTACCTTTGCGCCGATCGGAGGATGGCCTTACTGGGATCCTCGGGGGCCGCCGTCCACATACGCCACGTCGCCGCCGCCCTCGAACGACGCGGGCATGTCATCACCATTGCCTGTGCCCGGTTGGGCAACGGAAACCCGCCACCCGACGTGGAATCAGTCATCGAACTGCCGCGTGCCGACGATGAGGAATTGCGAGACCTTCTGGCCCGGACGGCGGCGGACGCGGTCATCGAGAGCTACTGCCTGGAGTCGGGTCCCGGCCGGAGGGCGACAGCCGCGGTCGGGATCCCTCTCATCCTGGAGGTTGGTGCGCCTCTGCTATCGGGTACCCGCCGTTGCTGTGGCTTCTTGGAGCTCGCTCAGCCCCTGACCGCGCAAAGGTGGCTGTTCGGAACGAGCGACCATGTGACCGTCGTCTCACGCGCCCTGGCCGACTACGTGCGTCGTTCGTCTCCGGACGTGAAGGTCAGTCTGGTCCCCAACGGAGTGGACGCCCCCCGCTTTGCCGGGGCCGTGCCTGACGATCTTGGTCTCCCGCCCGATGCCCTGGTTGTCGGCTACGTGGGCAATCCGAAGCCCGGGCACGGACTTGGTGACCTGATCCAGGCATTCGCCCATGTGGCCGTCAGGCACCGCCGTGCCCACCTGGTGATCGTGGGTTCGTGCCCGGAAGGCGATTCTCTGGCCCGGTCATTGGAGCTGACCGATCGGGTCCATCTGCTCGGGACTCTGCCCCACGCCCGGGTGCCCGACGTGGTGGCCCGATTCGACGTCGCCGTCGCCCCTTACCGCCAGAGCGCCAGCTTCTACTTCTGTCCCATCAAGCTATTCGAATACATCGCCGCCGCCCGACCTGTGGTGCATCCGGGACTGGGCGACATCCCCGAGCTGGTCGGCCTGTCGGGGGTGTCGTACCCGGCCGGCGACGTGACCCGTCTGGCCCGAGCTCTCGAAGCCCTGCTCGACGATCCCGGGCGCCGGACCGCCATATCGGCGCGCTCGCGCCGGCGCGGTGTCCCCTGGTCGTGGGACGACACGGCCTCTTCACTGGAGAGCCTGGCCTTCGGACCCTCGGTGGCGTTCACGTCGCCATGAGACCAGCCGGGGCGCGCCGCGGGTCAGGGCGGCAGTAGGCGGTAGCCGGCGCCTCGGACCGTTTGAATGAGCGGGTGGAGGCCGGCCCGGTTCAATTTGCGCCGCAGGTAGCCGACGTAGACGTCGACGACGTTGCTGCCGGGATCGAAGCTGTACTCCCACACCTGGCTCAGGATCTTCGAGCGACTGAGGACATGCGTGGGATTGCGCATAAAGAGTTCGAGCAGAGCCCATTCTCGCGGGGCCAGGTCGATGCGCCGACCGGCCCGCCACGCCACTTTCGACAGGAGATCGAGGCGCAGATCGTCGAGCAACAACTCCGTGGTTGTGGGCTGACCGGCCGAACGCACGGTGGCCCGGATCCGGGCAAGAAGCTCCTCGAAAGCAAAGGGCTTCGTCACGTAGTCATTGGCCCCGAGGTCGAGACCCCGGACCTTGTCGCTGACTTCGGCCCGTGCCGTGAGAATGATGACCGGAATGGTGGGATGGCGTTGACGGAAGCGTCGCAACACGTCTTCGCCGGACCCGTCGGGGAGACCGAGATCGAGGAGCACGAGGTCGAAATCCGTGTGGGACGTCTCGGTGTAGCCCTGAGCCTCCCCGGCCTGTGCTGTGCGGGTCGTGGCGTACCCCTCGGCGCGTAGCCCTTTCTCGACGAAGGTGGCGATCCGATCGTCATCCTCGACCAGAAGTACGTGCATGGTCAGCTCCCATCCTGGGTGGACCCGCCGCCGAGTGGCAGCACGATGGCGACACGGGCCCCCCCGAGGCCCGAGTCGCCCACTTCCACGACGCCGCCATGAGCTTCGGCCACGGCCTTCACAATGGCCAGGCCCAGGCCGCTTCCATCCTCGCCGCGGGCGCCAGGTCGGGCGAAGCGGGCGAGAACCGCTTCACGCTGCGCCGGCGGAATGCCGGGCCCCGAATCCTCGAGGGAGAGCACGAGCCGGTCCTGGTGCTCGATCGACGCTGCGAATTCGATGGCGTCATCGGCGGTGGTGGCATGGACGGCGTTGTCGACGAGATTGAGCATGGCCCCGCGCAGCTTTTCGGGATCAGCCTGGAGCACGACGTCGGGCACCGGTGCCAGGGACCACAGCCTGGGGGCGATGATCTGAGCGGCGTCGAAGAGATCGGCCATGAAGGAGCGCACGTCGATGGGCTGGCGGATCAGGAAGTCCGGCTCCATCGCCCGGCCGAGCAGCAGGAGCCGCTCCACCAGGGCGCGCATGTGGTCCAGCTCGTCGAGCACCAGTGCCACGGTGGCGTCAGCCTCCCGGTCCCCGAGCCCGCCCGTCCGTTGAAGCACCTCGAGGTGGCCCCGGGCGACGGTCATCGGTGTCCGCAGTTGATGCGAGACGTCGGAAAGCAACCGGCGCTGTGCCGTCAACACCGAATCGACGCGATCGAGCATGCCGTCGAATGTGGTGGCCAGCTGGCCTACTTCGTCGTCGGTTCCCTGGTCGCCGAGACGATGGGCCAGCTCACCACCCCCGATCTCCTCGGCGGTCTTCGTGATGCGCCCTACCGTTCGCAACAACCGGCGCAGGAGGAAGTAGGAGCTCATGACCCCGGCCAACAAGGCCACGGTGGCCTCGGCCAACGAAAGGGCCAGGACCCGGGCGCGTTGGGCGCGTAGGGGCGACAGGTCGGTCGTGGCCAGCCACGTGCCCACGGTGCGACCCTGCGACGTGATGGGGGCGACGAGGAGCTCCACGTCGTGACCGCCGATCAGCATGGTGCGCGCCAGGCTCGTGCGGGGAGGGTGCTCGAGCCAGCCCGCTGTCTGGGCGTCTGTCCGTAAGAGGTCGGCGCCCGGGGTGGCCACCATCTGGGAACCGGGAAGGGCGATGACGAGCTCCGTGCCGGCGGGCAGTGAGCGGGCTCGGAGGTATTTCACCGAGGCCGCCGCCAAGCTCTCGTTCGCACCGAGATGAGCCGTCGCCGCACCGAATGCCCGCAACTCCACGCCGAGGTCGTTGGCGGCGAGAGCCTCGTAGCTCATCGAGAATTGATGGACCAGGGCGGCCACCACGACGCCGAGCACGATGGAGAGCACGATGGCATGGAAGGCGGCCAGGCGAAGGGCTGTGCCGGCGCGGTGACGTCGGGATGACGGTCGGCGCCGAGCCGCCCGCTCGAGCGAATCGTGGGGACCCGCCCGCCGGTCATCGGAGCTGGTCCTGGACCCTTCGGCGAACGGATTGTCGGCCCCGTCGACCGCGGCCCCCGTGCCGATGTCGGCGTCAACTGTCAGATCGCTTGTGTCACCGACCGCCATCGACGGGTGGCCGCCGGTGGAGCGGGTCATTTGTCGCCCGATTGGCCGGCGCTGGTGGCCTTTCGGGGGGGATCGTCCGATCCAGCGTCATTGGACTCACCCGAGGTTGTCGTCGTGGTGGTCGGCACCGTGGTGGTCGTCGGGGGGCTGCTCCCACTCCCACCTCCGGCGGGGGACGGCGCATCACCTGGAGGGTCGACGGTCGGTGTCGTCCCCGCAGTGGACGGTGGCAACCCGACCGGCTGTTCACTATCGCCACTGTCGCCAGCCGGCGTCGAGTGCGGGGCGGTCGAGGACTTGGCCGGCGATACGGCCTCTGAGCCGTCGAGAACCTCGACCGGGTGGCTGGGCTGGACAACGGTGACGGTCTGCGGACTGTTTCCCATTCCGCTTGCCGCTTTCGTGACCGGGTGCAACCCGACGGCCACGGCCGACGGGACGGCGATGGGCATGCCTCTGCCGGCATAGGCGACGGAAGCCAGGGCGACCACCACGGTGGCGACAATGACGGCCCAGAACATCCACGCTTGGCGCCGCAAGCGTGACAAACGCCCCCGTGACGGCATTGTCACAACGAACTGGAGCGACGCTTCGTCGCCACCTTCCATGACCCCGATTCTGCCCCTCCGGTGGCGTTTTTGTGCCGCGGGGCCGGGTCGGAAGCGGCTGTGACGGTGACGGGGGGCGGGTGGAGGTCGTCCGGGGAACTCATCGGGCCGGTCTTTTCGAGATTCAGGGCCCGTTCGGGACAGGCGGCGACCGCCCGGCGGGCCCGACGCCAGGTGGGGACGGACGTGACCTGGCCGCCGTCGACGGCGGCGTAGCCCCATTCATCGAGCGTCACGAGTTCTGGACAGCGAAGGGCGCAGATACCATGGCCGTCGCAGCGCGCCGCGTCGATGACCAGGCGGAACGGTTCCATCAACTTTTGCGCAGGTGAAGGACGGGAGGGATGGGGAACCAGCCCCCGTCGGGGCTCCCGCCGCAGCTTCGTCCCCGAGCGTGACGGTCGGCGTCCTCGGAGAAAACATGGAGCGCACTCTCGAGCAGGACGACGGCGCCGTCCGGATGAGCACAGTCTCCGCGCCCACGCAGGGAGAGCGCCTGGCGGACGAGCCGACGGATATCTCCCCGTGTCCCTCGTCCACCCACGATCTCGGAGAGCTGGTGGACCAGAGCCGGCAGACCGAGAACACACGGGCCGCACTGTCCTGCGCTCTGGGCGGCGAGGTAGCCCAGTAGGCGGAGTGTGACGGACAGGCCGCAGGTGTCCGGGGGCAGGGGGGCGATGAGTCCGCAACCGAGTGGCACCTCGGCGCGACGCAAGGCGCCGCGGTCGAGTGGCGCTTCAAGAGCGGCCGCCCCCCCGACCCATCGCCCCCCGTACCCTCCGATCAGCACGGCGGCGGGAGGGGTCGTGACGCCACCGTGGACACAAAGCACCTCACCGAGAGCGACCGGAGCGAGAACCTCGACGACCAATCCGGGCTGGCGCACGCCCCCGGCCAGGGTGAGCAGAGTCGACCCCGGTGTCTCGGGCGTTCCGGCGGCGGTGAACCACGGTGCACCGAAACGGGTCAGGAGGGCGAGGTGACTGATGCTTTCGGCGTTGCTGACGACGGTCGGTCGGCCGTTCACTCCGGCGGCGGCCACGGGGAGGCGACGCCGGCTCGGAACCGGCCCCCGTCCTTCGAGCACACTGACGACGGCGCTCGATTCCCCGGCCACGTAGGCCGCTGGTGCCGCCACCAGACGGAATGACGGGCCGGAGGACGATGCGGCGCCGCGCTCCTCCAACGCCTTCGCCAGAGTCGTCGACGAGACGGACCTGGTGCCGTGGACGTAGAGGACGACCTCGGCGGCCCCGACGGCTCGGGCTGCCACCTCGGCGCCGTCCAGAACGAGATGGGGACGGTGCTCGATGAGCGTCCGGTCCTTGCGGCTGGCCGGCTCGCCCTCCGATCCGTTGACCACGACGAGAGGGTCGGCGCCGCCCTCCACGGCCGCCGTCAGCTTGCGGAGGAGCGGAAACTCGCCACCGCCTCGACCCACCAGACCTCCGGTGCCGACGAGGTCGAGGACCTCGCCAGCGTCGTCTGGGAGTTCGAGCGGGCCGAGGCGGCGCCGGTGGGCGTCGAGGGATTCGGGACCCTCTTCGGCACGGGGGCCGGCGAGCAGGCGGACCTGTCGATCCCCGAGCGTGCCGAAGCACAGGGGCGGCGGCGCGCCACGAGGTTCGTACCCGTCGGCGGGGGCCAGCAGTGAAAGAACGCTCACGTCGGCCAGCTGTTGGTCATCGGTGCCGCGTTGGTCATCGACACCGCCGTGTCCATCGACACCGCCGTGTCCATCGACACCGCCGGTCGGACGCGGGGGCTCAGGCGCGAGAGGCCGAGCAGGACGACCAGTGCGCCCGAGAGGGCGTAGACGATGCGCAGGCGGCCTGTATCGGTGCCCGCCAAGACGCCGTGGAACCAGACGAGAACCCAGATGGGCCCGGCCAGGCGGTGCACGGCCAACCAGTGGCGCCCGACCAGACGGCCACCGAGGGCAGCGGTGACGACGACGGCGAGAAGGCCATACGCAGCGAAGACGCCCAAGGTCACGGGGAGCGGTCGGTAGGAGGCGGAGGCGGGGAGGAGGGCTCCCTTCCAGCCGACACCGGCGTACGCGTCGGAGGCGAGGGCGACGACGTGCGCGCCGACCAGGACGATGACGGCGGCCCCGAGGGCGGCGTGCAACCGCAGTCGGGTCTCGGGGTGCAGAACCGTTAGGCGGTGGCGCCAGGGATGGCGCACCCAGATGCCGAGAACGACAAGAGCCACGAGAGCCAGGTAGGCGGCCAGTCCGAGAGTACGACCCATGATCCATGGGAAGTAGCGGTTGTGGACGACGGGGGCGGAGAAGCGGGCCACGACGTAGCCGGTGGCGAGTGAGCAGGCCAGGACGGCGAGGGCGCTGCCCATGCCGAGCCGCGATCGCGCCATCACGGCCGACGCCACAGGACACGACTCTGCAGAGCCAGGCTCACGTCGGTGATGCCGTCGACCGTCGTCCAGCAGGCGGCCAGCGAGCGTCGGGTGGTCTCCGCTTCGATGCCAGCCCGGCCGGACAGGAAGAGTGTCTTGCTCCAGACTTCGGCCACGGCCGGGTCGGGGGCAACCACGGTCACGGAGGCGAGCCCATGGCCGCCGGGAAGTCCGGAGCGGGGATCGATGAGGTGGTGGACGGTCGCGCCCCCCGCCGTCCACCGGCGGAGCCGGACCGACGAGGTCGTGCAAGCCTCGTCCGACAGGGCCAGGACGAGCAGGGGTTGGGGCCGTCCCTCGGGGTCCTCGACGCCGACGTGCCACGGTCCCCCGCCGGGGGCAAGGCCGGCGCAGTAGCAGTCTCCGCCCGCCTCGACGAGATGATCGGGCACGGTCGGTCGGAGAACCTCGCTGGCCCAGCGTACGGCCAGGCCCTTTCCGATTCCGCCGAGATCGACGGGGAGACCTCCGAGACGGACCTCCCCCGTGCTGCGGCGAAACCGGGGGTGCCATGGCGGCCGGGCCAGCCGGCGGCGGGGCGGCGACCCGTCAATGGTCACGGGACGCGAGCCGAAGGGAAGGGTCCGGTCGTAACCCAGGCCGACCAGGTCGGAGAGGATCCGGGGGTCGAACCGGCCGTCCGTCTCCTCGTAGGCCCGACGCGCCTCGTCCAGGGCGTCGAAGCACCGGCGGGGGACCCGGTGCCACGCGGCTGGGTCGCGGTTGGCCCGCATCAGCGGACTTTCGGGGTCGAACCGGCTGCAGGATTTTTCGACCTCGGTGAAGACATCCAGGGCCTCGGCGACGACAACGGCCATCGGGCCGTCTTGATCGTCGCCGACGGCCCGGATGCAGATCTCCGTCGCCATGGCGCGACCGTGCCCGATGAGCTCGCCGGCATCCGTCCCGACGGAATTCGGGGGCGTCCCACCGGGCGCCTGAAGCGGGGGGACGGCCGCTCCCGACGGCGCCGCCAGGTCAGTGGACGACAACGGTCGCTCCCGTTGTCGTGTGCACCGGTGGCGTAGCCGCGGGGACGGTGACGGGAGGCAGCGTCGGCAGGGTGGGCAGCGACGGCAGCGAGGGCAGCGGGGCGGGGGCGGAAAGGGTGGGCGCCGTCGGAACGGCGGGAATCGGAGCGCTGGCCGATTGCGCCGTTCCCGCCGGGGCCGACGTGGCGCCGGCCGTCGGGCTGCTCGACGTTGCCGGCGCGCCACTGGACGTCGTTCCCGTCGTCTGGGCCAGGCCGGCGATGGCCGACTGGTCCGCCACCAGCGCCTGGCGGAGAGAGTTGAGGGCCGTCACGTCCTGTGCCAGACGGGCCTTGTCAACCGGGGGCGCGGTCGGCCTGGTGGGAGTGGGCGGGGCGGCCGTGGCCGGTGGCGGCGCCACCCCGAAAAGCCATGAGCCGATCACACTGCTCCCGATCAGGGCGACGGAACCGGCGATCAAAGGCGGAAGGACGCGTCGGCGCGCCCGGCCCCGGGCGAGGACCCGGTGGGTCAGCGACCGAGACCGACCCAGCCGCTGCTGTTCGGCCGAAAGGCCGAGGGGGACCGGAAGCCGGTGGACGGAGCCGACCTGGCCGGCCGGTCGATCTCCGTGGGACTGGGGCGGCACGTCAGTCATCGTGGCCACCCGTCGAAGATGTGGCCCCAGTGGTGGTGTGGGTCGGGGGCGTGGCGGTGGTCGTGGTCTGCGATGCGGCCAACGCCGCCGCCTCCTGCTGGAGCTGGGCCTGCTCGGCCGCCAGCTGCTTCGCCTGGGCGGCGAGTTGCTGGGCCTCGCTGGCGAGTTGCTGGCGCTCGGGACCGAGGGCGGCCTCAGCGGCGGTCAACTGCTGCGCCTGGGCGGCCAACTGCTGCTGTTCGGCATCGAGATCCGCCTTCTCGGCCGCCAGCTGTTGCGCCTCGCCCGACGAGGTGGTCGGGGACGTCTTCGTCATCGGGATGACTCTCGACGGAGACGAAACGTGGACCGCCTGGGCCAGACCGGCCCGAG
The DNA here is from genome assembly GCA_035535015.1 of Acidimicrobiales bacterium. GTDB lineage: Bacteria > Actinomycetota > Acidimicrobiia > Acidimicrobiales > UBA8190 > Palsa-661. The sequence goes on from DATLQU010000024.1 coordinate 54,280, forward strand.
CCGACGCGATCGCCGCCTGCAGTTGGTTGCCTTCCGACAGCAACCGCTGGATGCTGGCGTCGACACCGGTGCCGGCGGCATCCTTCCCACCATGTTCCGATGTCATGACCACCCTGTCGGGGGATGACGTCGCCTTGGCCGCCGCCACCGGAGGGTGAGCCAGGGCGGCGCCGCCCCCGGCAACGGTGCCACCGGCGGCGAGTACGGCGAGCCAACGCACGGGTATCTGCATGGATCCTCCTGGTCCGGGGAACGCTCAGAGGGCAGTATCGGCGTCGGTTGTGACCGAAGGATGAGCCCTGCATGAGAGTGCTCTCACCAAGGCGTCGGTCCAGCTCAGAGGCATGGCAGACCGCCGGAGCCGGTGAAATTGTGCGAACGGCTGTTCCGGACGGAGCCGTCGTCCTAGTTGACGACCGGGCTGCCTTGGATCGGGGCGGTGGTCGGGGTGGTCAGGGTGGTCGTGGTGCCCGGTGTCGCCACGCAGTGCCACAGCCCTTGCAGGGTCACCGCTTTTCCCGTCTTCAAGGTGACCACGGCGTTGATGGTGCCGGCATCGGTGCTCGGACCGTAGGTGACGGTTCCCTTGCCGTAGCCGAGCGGCGGGCCGCCGGTCGCCGGTTGCAGGGCCAGGAGATTGCCGGGAACGCCGAATTGGTAGCTGCGTCGCGTCCCCCGGAAGGGGACGATCTGCCATCCGACGATGTAAGCGGTGCCGCCGGCGCCGGAGGCGTTGAAGACCTGGGAGAGCAACGTCTGAGGGTGGCCGGGGCCCGGTGGCACCGGTGCTCCGCAGGCGAAGCCCGTGGCCCGGCTCATGTCGATGCCGGGAGCCCGGGCCGGCGCAGTCGTGGTCGGGGTGGAATGACCTGAGGTGACGCCGACTCCGACTCCGACACCGATGCCGGCCAGCACCACGCCGACGGCGACACCGGCCAGGAACCGCTTGGAGAACGCCGCCCGGCGCCGCTCTCCCTGCCCGTCAGGCAAGAGCCTGATAGGCCTTGGCGAAGTCGATGAAGGCCGTCGTGTACTTGCCGGCGGCCAGCGCTGTGTTGCCGGCGCTCAACAGGGTGACGGCGGTGGCCTTGATCGGCGCCCCGATCTTCTGCATGGCGGCCAGGTCGGAGGTGACCACCGACTGGACGCCCACCGGGGTGGAGTCGAGGAAGCCGCCGTACTTGGCCGGGAGCATGAACTTCACCTCGGGCACGACGGGACCCCACCCGGCCAGGGCCTGCTCGATCTGGAGCGTGAGATAGCCCTGGTACTGCTGCAGGGTGATGGCCGACTCGGACTGAATGGTGTTCAGGATCTTCTGGTTGCCCTGGACCACCAGGTTGGTGAGCCCCTGGGCGTCGGTGTCGACCTCGGTGATGATCTGGGTCAGGTCCGTGGCCAGCGCGCTCTGGATGGTGGAGACCCCGGTGACCACCTGCTGTCCCGTGGTGGTCTCCGTGTTCTGGATGGTGGCGACGTCGTTCTGGAGCGCCGTCTGCAGGGTCTGCAGTCCCGTGGTCGTGCCCTGGGCGGTGTTCCCCACGGCGGACTGCAGCGTGTTGGTGTCGCTCGTCAGTGCCTGTTGGATCGCCTGTTGGAACAAGGTCAGGCCCGTATTGGCGATGTTCTGCACATCCTGCTGCGTCTTGGCCTGCGTGGCCTGCAGCTGGACGATGAGCGTCGACGTCGAGGTCATGAGGCCGTAGGTCTGCACCGTGGTGTTGTCGATATTCAGCGCCTCACCGGCGACGTTGGCGTTGGCGCAGTCGTTGGCCAGCGCCATCTCGTAGGCGAGAACGTCGTGGACGATCTGGGCGGCGGTGGCCACCACCTCGGCGATGATGGCGGCGATGGAGAAGCCGATTCCTCCGTAGACGCCGAGGACCTGACCCGCGCCCAGAACCTGCCCGGCGTTGTAGACCGACGACGCCACGTCGACGATGATCTGGGCGGCGAAAATGGACTCTTCACTGGGGGCAGTGGGACACGGCTGCGCCTGGAACGGGGTGACCGGCGTATCGACCAGGACGGCGCTCGGGACCGGGGTCTTGATGGAGGCGAGGAGGGCGTGGGTGACCGAGCGGGTCCGGCCGGCCGGTGCTTTCGCCCCGAACGCCGGCCCCTTGACCCTGAGCGAGGACAGATTCGCCGCGGTCCCCGGCGGGAGCGTCGTCGAGTTGGCGGCGATGGACGCCATCAGGTCGGGGATCTCACTCCACTCGGGGACCTGTTGGGTGATGTTGTAGAACTGCGCCAATTGGGCACCGGTGAGTCCGGAGACCTGCGTCTGGAATTGGGCCAGGGATTCGAGATTGTCCGTCTGTCCGAGGACCTGGGCCGTGGCCAACTCGGATTGGTACGTGGTGTCGAGGCTGGCGGCGAACCCGGTCGGAGCCGGTGCCACGTTCGTCGGAGTGGACGAGGAGACGGTGAAGCTCTGGGCCGGGGACGACACCGAGCCGGTGTTGGAGGTGTCGCCGCCGTAGGTGGCCACCACGGCCGTGAAGGCGGTGCCGTCGGGGAACTGGCTGTCGGTGGGGTTGCAGGTGCCGCCGGACACGGACCCACCCACGGGGCCGAGGGTCGCCGTGCACACGGTCGCCCCCGAGGCGGTGTCGGTGACGACGACGGTACCGGTGGGGGCACTGTTCCCGTCCTGCCCCGTGACGGTGATACCGAAGCTGTCGACGCTCTCGGCGCCGGGGGAGACTGTGCTGTTGCTCTGGGTGAGGGCCGTCGTCGTGGTGGTGGCCGCGGCCGAAGCCTGCGTCGCCGACCAGACCAGGCCGGGGACGATGGCCAGAACCCCGACCACCACGCGGGCGGAGCGGGTCCGGAGTCGACTGGTGGGCAGGGTGGTCATCATGCGGCCAACTGGTAGGCGATGGCGTAATCGGTCCAGGCCACCGTGTATTTGCCTGCGGCCAACGCCGCGTTGGCGGCGGCCAGCTCGGTGATGGCGAGCGCCTTGACGGCGACGCCCAGCTTCTGCAGGGAGGCGATGTCGGTGGTGACCACTTCCTGGACGCCCACCGGGGTCGAGTCGAGATATCCACCCATCGAGGAGGGAAGCATGAGCTGGACCTCGGGGACGACAGGAGCCCAGCCCTGCAGGCCCTGCTCGATTTCGATCTGCAGGTTCGACTGGAATTCCTGCTGCGTCATGGCGAAGTTGGTCTGGAGGGCGTTCAGGATCTGCTGGTTGCCGGCGGTGATGAGAGTGGTGAGGCCCTGGGCGTCGACGTCGATCTCGTGGATGATCTGTGACAGGTCCACGGAGAGAGTCGACTGGATGCCGGAGACACCGGCGACCACCTGCTGACTGGTGGTGGTCTGGAGTTTCTGGATGGTGGTCAGATCGTTCTGCAGCGCCGTCTGGATGATCTGCAGTTCGGTGGTTGTCTGTTGCGTGTCACCGCCGTTGGTGGAATCCAACGTGTTGGTCGAGCTGGTGAGGGCCTGGACGAGGGTCTGCTGGACCAGGGTCAGTCCCGCCTGGAGATTCTGGACGTCCTGATCGGTGGTCGTCTCGATGGACTGCGACTGCACGATGAGCGCCATCGTCGAGGTGGCCAGGTTGTAGCTGGCCAGTGTGGTGTTGTCGATGTTCGACACGGTGTTGGCCAGGTTGTTTGCGGCGCAGTCGTTGGACAGGCTCTGCAGGTAGACGAGGGTGTCGTGCACGACCTGGGCCACCAGCAGGACGGAGAGGGCGACGACGGCGGCGATCCCGATGGCCACGAAGTTCGACGCGAAGGCACTGATCGCCACCAGGGCGGTGGCGGTGTTGTACAGCCCACTGGCGACGTCGATGACGATCTGGGCGGCGAAGATGGCCGCCTCGGGGGGGGCGGCCGGGCACGACTGGTTCTGGACCGGTGCCACCGAATTCGTGGGGATGGCCGCGGTCAGCTGGGCGTGACCTAACGGGCTCTTCCCGCCGACGGCGGACGGGGTTCCGACCCGGAAGGCCATGAGGGTCGCCGTCTTTGCCCCTGCGCTCGCCCCCGGGCCGCGGAAGGCCGATTGGGTGGCCGGGACCGCGCCGGAACTCGACGCCGGAACGTCAGCGATGACCGTCTGCATGAGTGACGGGATCTGGCTCCACTCGGGATTCTGCTGGGTGACGTAGTACATGGCGGCCAGCGAGGCGCCGTTCATGGTCGAGATCTTCTGCTGATACTGCGCCACGGACTCGTATCCCTGGGTGTGTCCGAGCGTCTGGGCCGCCACCACCTCGGACTGGTAAGTGGTCACCAGGGTGGCGGCGAATCCCGGGGGCGCCGGGGGAAGGTTGGCGGGGACGGACGACGCCGTCGTCGTCGTGGTCCCTGCTGACGCGTCCGCCGCCGACCAGACGAGGGCCTGGGACACCACCATAACGCCCACCAAGAGGCGGACCGACCGGACTCCTGGCCTCATCAGAAGACCGTGACCACGAGGGGATGGTAGAGCTGGACCAGCCACACTCCGGTGGTCGTGTCCTTGACGGTGACCGACATGATCTGCGTCACCGGGTCGGTGACAGAGAACTGGATCACTCCGGCCGAGGTCGTCCGGCCCCCTGGCGTCAGGATCCTGACATAGGCGTGCGAGAAGCCGGTGAGAGGCTTCAGGGTCAGCGAGACCTGGTGCGTGGGCGAGAGGGGCAGGGTCAAGCCCTTCAAGGTCACCGTGACCATCCACTGGCTGCCGCTGGCGTTCGTCGGCACGGCCGTGACGGTGGACTGGTTGGCCTCGTCGGCGGTGAAGTTGAGCGTCACCGTCTGGCGCACCCGGTAGCCGGTCGTCCGGTCGAGCGCTGACAGCACCACGCCGGACTCGACGGCCGAGTCACCGACGGTGAACGTGGCCACGCCGGAGGCGTTGGTCGTCCCGATCAACGGGAGGATGGACACGGTCGGCGAGCTGGACGACAGCGTGACGATGTGACCGGCCAGCGGCAGACGGCCTCCGCTCAGCAGTTTCACGGTCACCGTCGTGGTGGGGTTGCACGCCGCTGTGGCACACGCCACTCCCCCGGCGGGCACCGGCTTCGCCCCCGGCAGGCCACCGGCGGCCAGCGTGGTGACCGGATCGGTCATGCTCGACTGGAGCGATTCGCTGGTGGTGAAGGAGATCGTGGCCGTCTGGTCGAGACGCGTCGTTCCCACCGTGGCCGCGCACAGCGGGTCCGATGCCGGGCCCCCGGGGTTCCCCGAGGTCGTGTCGCAGGCGGTGAGGGTCTCGCTCTCGACGGCCGTGTCGGAGACGGCGAACATCGCCTGCCCGTTGCAGTCCGTCGTGCCGAAGGGCGCCGGGACGGCACAGGTGGCCGTCGATTCGGCCGTCACCGTGGTGGTGGCCGTGGCGCCGCTGATCGTCACCACCTGACCGCTGATGGGCACGCCGTTGGCGTCGCGCAAAGTGACGGTGAGGGTGGCGGCCGGACCGTAGGCGGGCGTGGAGGCCGGGTTGATGGTCACCGACGACTGGTTGGCCTCACTGCCGGTGAAGACGACCGTGGCCGTGGCGAGCAGGGTGACGCCCGCCGTCTTGTCGACGGCGCCGATGGTGACGCTCTCGATGGCCTTGTCGGAGACGGTGAACGTGGTCGTGTCACCCGACGGGGTCCCCGGGCTGATGGTCACCGACGGAGACGACGACGTGAGCGAGACGGTGTGCCCGGTGATCGGGGTACCGGCGCCCTTCTGGAGGGTCACGGTGATGGTCGACACGGGACCGCCGGCCGGCAGGCTGGTGGGGTTGGCCACCACCGTGGACGCCTGTGCCTCGGTCTGTGAGAACGAGATGGTGATGGTTCCGGTGATGATGACACCCGTGTTCAGGTCGCGGGCGTAGACCGTGAGCGTCTCGGGTTGGCTGTCGGTGACGGTGAAGCTCACCGCCCCGCTGGCCGCCGTGAGGCCGCCGAAGTTGCTGGTCGGCGAGGGAAGGACCGATGTCCATGGCGAACCGGTGGTGAGGGCCACGGCGTGTTGCCCGATCCCCTTGGTGGCCGAGGACTTGAGGGTCACCGTCACGCACACCGGAGAATGGCCGTCGGCCGGCGCGCTTCCCACCGGATTGGTGGCCGGGGAACACGCCACCGGACTGATCGTCGAGTCCGCCGCCTCGAGCTCATTCGCCGTCGGCGTGAACGTGACCACCACCTGCCCCGCCGGTGCCGTCAGCGCGTGCCAATTCGACGGTGACGCGCCCTGGCCCTGGCCGTATTCGGCCGTGAAGGTCACCGGATCGGGGACCGGGGTGGGCAGGGTCCCGTCGGACACCGAGAAGACGGCCTGTCCGTTGTTGTCCGTGGTGGCCGACTGCGGATCGACGAAGACGGAGGTCTCCGACGGCGGCGCCAACAGCTCCAGGGGCAGGCCTTGGATGGGATGGTTGTTGGCGTCGAGGGCGGTCACCGTGACCTGCGACGTCGTCACCCCGTCGGCCGGGACCGAGGCGGGCGACGCCGTCAGGTTGAGGCTGCTCGGAGCGCTCAGGAAGGTCAAGGTGACCGGGAGAGCGATCGAACACGTCCCCGACCCCGGCACCGGGCCGCTGTAGATGCTGGCGCACAGCACGTTGGTCGTCGTATAGGAGGCGGTCGCCGTGAGGGACACGACTTCGGCGTGGGTGTCGCTGACGGTGAATGTCGCCGTTCCCGTGGGGTCGGTCGTCGTTGTCCCGGGCGAGATGACGGCGGTCACCGGTGGCGACCCCTGGCTCGGAGCCAGGGTGACCGTGGCCCCGCTCACGGAGGCGCCGCTGGTATCCACCAGGTTGACCTGCACCGTCGAGAACGACGCCGGCCCGTCGGCCACCAGGGTCGTGGGACTGGCGAAGACGGTTGCCCCTCCCGAGGTGAAGCTGATGGTGACGGTCTGGGGGATGACCACCTTGGCGTTCTGGACCGTGTCGCTGATGTCAGTGGCCTGATACGTCACGACATGGCCCACCGTGCGGGTGCAGGGGGTGGGCAGGTTCACGCAGTTGTCGGCCACCGAGAAGTTCGCCTGGCCGTGACAGTCGGTCGTCCCGGCCGCCGCCTGGAGTGCGCAGCCTGAGCTCCCCGTCGGAATGGCGACCGGGGTGATGGTGGTCGACGGGTCCGACGGGTTCGAGGCCAGGGTGACGTTCTTGTTGGCCACGGGATCGTTGCTGGCGTCGTGCAGCGTCACCGTCACCGTCGCCGCCGGGTAACCGTTGCCCGGCACGTTGTTGGTCTGACTGGCCGTCACCGTCGAGTGTCCGGGGTCGACACCCATGAAGTTGACCGTCACCAGATCGGAGGGGTTGGTGGCGGAGTTGATCGGCCACGGCGGCGTGGAGGGTCCGAATACGCTGAAGACCACGTTCTCGGCGCTGGCGTCGGACACGGAGAAGAAGGCCACGCCGGAGGAGTCCGTGTAGGCGGACCCCGTCGGGCAGTTGGCCGCGGTGGGAGGGGTGGAGGCCACCGTGGGACCGGTGGTGGCGTGGGTGGCCGTCCCGTCCGCCGCGTTCTGCTGGTTCAAAGAGACACAGGTGTTGTTGACGGCGTTACCGAACTGGTCGGCCAGGGTGACCTTGACGGTGGCCTGGGACTGCCCGTCCCCGGCCTCGTTGGCCGATGACCCGAAGGGGGGCCCGGTGGTCTGGCTGACGCCGATGCTCGACTGCGCCGTCGTCCGCCCCAGACAGACGGAGGGAGTGTATGCCGCGCTGTCGGGGGCGACGGCCTGGCCGGGAACGAATTGGATGGGTATCTGGTCACCGAAATTCGGGAACGGATCGTTCACGTTCTGGGTGACGTCGAAGCCGGTGACGTGGGTGGTCTCGGCGCAGGTGTCGGTCACGTCGAAGGTGGCGGTGCCGTCGTCACCGGTGATCGAGGCGGCCGGGTGCTGGTTGTCCTGGGTGGCCGGCGGGGCTTGGGGGGTGACGATGGCGTTCGTCGTTCCCACCGTGGTGACTTCCAGGTTCTGCTGGTTGACCGGGTTGTTGTAGATGTCGCGCAGAGTCGCTGTCACCGTGTTGCCGCTGCTGTCGCTGACCGTGGTGACAGCCTGGCCGTCGTTGTTGGTGGAAGGGATGAGGGTGGAATGACACGGATCGATCTGGGGACTGGACTCACCGAAGCAGTTGCCGAGCTTGCTGGTGTCGTAATTCCCCACGAAGACCGGCGCATTGGCGGGCGAGCCGGGGACAGGGTCGTCGTTGGTCGAGATGGTGAAATCGGTGGGGTGATAGAGCGGGTTGGCCGCGCCGTGGCTCGACGTCCCGTACCCCGGTGGAGACACCGCATCCAGGGCGTCCACGGTGACCGTGTCGCCGGTGCCCCAGGTGGGCCCGCCGAGGGGAACGGTCAGGGTCACGCTCTCGACACCGGACGCCGTGGAGACGGTGGCCGAGGCGAAGTAGCCCACCCCGTTCTTGATGATGAGGTAGGGGATGGCCGCGCCGGGTGCGAAGGGGGCGTTGCTGCACGGGCCCGACCCGCCGCCGGTACCGAACGAGACGGTATCGGTCTGGGCGAGGCCGAGGCCGCTGGTGACATCGGTGGCGGCGAACACGACATCCTGGTTGCCGCCGCGTTGGACCTCGAAGTAGGCGTTGCCGGATCCGTCGGTCGGGATCTGGTTGCCCAGGTCGTAGTGGCCGTTACCGACGTCGTAGCCATTGATCGAGGCGCCACCGTTGCCACTGACGTGGGGGCCGGGTCCGTTGTTGACCGACACCGGGTTGTAGGGATCGAAGCCGTCGAGTCTGACGGTTCCCGTCGCCCCGGACAGGTGCAACTGGATGAAAAAGTCGGACGTCGACGCGCTGTAGAACGTCGTCACCGTCGAATTGAGCTGCTCGGGTGTCTCGAACGAAGAAAGCGGGAACGATGCCGGCGGCAGGATGGAGCCGGCAGACGAATAGGGCTCGGCCGGATGGGGGAGTTTGATCGTGATGGTGCTGTTCGGGCCCAATGTGGTCGCCGGTCGGAACTGGAACGTCTCGCTGTCGGTGTAGTTCCCCTCGTTGGTGGAGCCACCGAAGCCGTTGGGATCGTCGTAATTCTGATCGATAGCCCTGGAAGCGATGGGCGCGTAGCTGCCGATGATGCCGCACACGTTGAGTCCGCTGAGCGACTGACTACCGGGCTGGGGGATATTGACGTTGGTCGGCGAGCAGTTGAAGCCGATCTGGCAGATGAGCGCTCCGGCCGGCTGGGCCCCGAGGGCGAGAGACCCGGTGGTGAGGGCACCGAGGACCGTGATCATCGAGAGCGACAGCCGCAGGCGACGGCCCGCGCGCGGTCCGTCCTGCGTCAGTCGTGAAGACGGACCCGACCGGTGTGCCCTCCCGAGGAACGCACCCACGGACACTCCCAAGCCGTGCGACCGTCGCACCATGTGAAACTCCCTCCGCCCGGGTAGAGAGCAGCGCACGCGCTGACGGCCCCCCGCCCGACATCCCGTCCGGATCCATGAGAGGCACCGGTGCTGGCACTGTAAGGGGGCCGAAGGCCACCAACAACACCCAAAATTGGGGAACATAACGTGGGGTGAGCGGAAAGTGGCGATCTTGATGCGGCCTGCGGTCGTGCTGCCTCATGTGATCGGGACCCCCGCCCGGGACCGGTCCCGATGAATGTACGCAGTACGGCCTTGTTTTCATCATCATTGAGGGTGACCCCAGGCGCCCTTTCCGACCACAATGGGGTGGTGACGAAGAGCATCACCAAGAGCACGCGCCGTGGTTGCCTCCGTCTGGCTACTTTGACCGTCGTCCTGAGTGTGTCCTTGCTCGGGGTCTCCTCCGTCGCCCAGGCCAAACCCGCTGCTCACCGTCATCACCACCATCACGGTGGCGGAGGGGCCGGCGGCGGTACCGGGGCCCCGGCACCGCTGATGGCGGTCACTGCCAGCCCGAATCCGCTGGTCGAGACCGGCCCGTCGCTGATCATGACCGTGGTCCAGGTGACGACCAGCCCCTCGCTGGCCGGGGACCTCGTGAACGTCAGTTCGTCCCAGATGGCGGCGTCGTGCGGCCTCGTCTATTTCGTGCCCTTCCGGGGGAACTTCGGGGAGAACGTCATCCTGACCCTCGACAACGAGGGCAACGCCACCGTCGAGATGGTCGGCGAGGACTGTGCCCCGGGGACAGACGTCATCGAGGCCGATCTGATGTTCGCCCCGTACGACACGGCCCTCACGACTCTCACAGCCCTGCCCCCCGTGGTCACACCGGAAGGCGTCACGGGGTACCCGAACCCCGAGGTCGAGACGGGTGACGCCAACGGGGTGGGCAACAACAACATAGGGAACTCCGACGTCTTCGCCGTGTTCTACGTGGAGACCAACCCGGTCTACGCCGAGCAGTCCGTCGAGATCGGCTCAGCGCAGCTCGAGGCCAGCTGTACCCAGGGCTGGGTGTGGATCTCTCCCAATCCCGGCGGCCTGTCGAGAAGCGGCATCGGGGTGAACGCCGGCCTGCACGCCCAGGCCATCTTGGACGACGACGGCAATGCCGTCTTCGGCTTCTTCGGCACGGGTTGTGCCACAGGCACCTCTCAGGTGATCGCCGATGTGGAGGCGGGGAGTCACCCGACCTACGTCACGGCGTACACGGTCGACCCGCCTGCGCCGATGATCTGAACGGCCGACACCGCTGCAGACCAGGCCGGGGTCGGTGACGATGTCGGCGAGAGCTGATCCGTCGTGGTCAGAGGCGACCGTCAGTGGGTCGTCCGTGACACGATGACGTAGTCATGGGCTACCGGGTGATCCAATGGGCGAGCGGTGGGGTGGGGCGCGCCGCCATGCAGGGGATGCTGGCCCACCCCGATCTCGAGCTCGTCGGCTGCTGGGTCCACTCAGCGGAGAAGGACGGAGTCGACATCGGGTCGCTGCTCGGCCGCCAACCCATCGGCGTGTCCGCCACCACCGACGTCGAAGCGCTGCTGGCCCTCGAGGCCGACTGCGTTCTCTACAGCCCCATCTTCGCCGATCCGGCCGTGATCACCCGGATTCTCGAGTCGGGGAAGAACGTCGTCACCCCGCTCGGTTGGTTCTATCCGCCCCGGCCCGAGCGCGACCGGTTCGACGCCGTCTGCCGGGGTGCCGGTGTCACCCTGCACGGCACCGGCATCCATCCCGGGGGCATCACCGAGCGGTTCCCCCTCGTCATCTCCGCCCTCTCGGGCTCGATCACCCGCGTCCGGGCCGAGGAGTTCTCCGACATCCGCACCTACGGCGCCCCCGACGTCATCAGAGACTGGATGCTCTTCGGCAAGACACCCGAAGAAGCGCGCACGAGCATCATGGCCGACGCCCTCGGGGCGGGCTTCCGCCAGTCGGTGCAGATGGTGGCCGACGAACTCGGCTTCGACCTCGACCCCGAACTGCGCACCACCCATGACATGGCCGTGGCCACCGCCCCCATCGACTCGCCCATCGGCCCCATCCAGCCGGGCACCGTGGCCGCCCAGCGATTCCGCTGGGAAGGCCTGGTCGACGGCGAGGTGGCCGTCACCGCCGCCGTCAACTGGCTCATGGGCACCGACGACCTCGACCCCCCGTGGGCCTTCGGCCCGGCGGGCGAACGCTTCGAAGTGGAGATCACCGGCGACCCGGACGTGCTCGTCACCTTCAAGAAGCTCCATCCCCACTCGATCGCCGAAGGGCTGGCCCGCAACCCGGGCATCGTGGCCACGGCCATGCACTGCGTCAACGCCATCCCCTATGTCTGTGCCGCCGCACCGGGCCTCCTCACCTATCTCGATCTCCCCCCGGTGGCGGGCCGGGCCGCCTTGGGCCGCCACCGGAGCCGGAGGTGATCCTCGACCGGTTCCGCCTCGACGACCGTGTCGCCGTCGTCACCGGCGCCGGTCAGGGCATCGGCCGCGGCATCGCCCTGGGACTGGCCGACGCCGGCGCCGATCTGGTGCTGGCCGCCCGTACCCGGGCCGATCTGGAGGAGGTTGCCGCCGAGATCGACCGGCGCGGTCGGCGCGCCCTCGTGGTTCCCACCGACGTCATCGACAGCGCCGCTCTCGGGAATCTGCTGGGGGAAACGATCGCCGGTTTCGGCCGGCTCGACATCCTGGTCAACAATGCCGGTGGGGCCATGCCCCGTGCCGCCATGGACACGAGCGAGGGATTCCTGGAACGGGCCTTCCGCTTCAACGTGACGGCCGCCTTCACCCTGACCAAGCTGGCGGCCCGCCGGATGGTCGACACCGCCGGACGCGGCGCCGTGGTCAACATCTCCTCGCGCTCGGCCAGTATGACCCAGACCGGCTTCGTGGCCTACGGCGCCGCCAAAGCCGCCCTCGACCGGATGACCCGCAACATCGCCCCTGAACTGGCACCCCGGGTCCGGGTGAACGCTATCGACGTCGGCGGGGTGGCGACCCGGTCGCTCGACGTCGTCCTCACCGACGACGACCTCCGCCAGCAGTACCTGGCGGGCACACCCATGGGCCGCCCCGGGGAACCGCAGGACATCGCCTGCGCCGTCCTCTATCTGGTCTCCGACGCGTCGTCGTGGGTGACGGGCAAGGTCTTCGAGATCGACGGCGGGGCCGAGAGCCCGGCCATCTCCGTCCCCGTCGCACCCCTCGAACCGGCCGGGCGTCCTGAAGCCGATGCGATTGGCGCCCCCGCGGCGCCTGGCGCATCCGGATCCGGGGAGGTGGTCGCATGATCATCGGCGTCCCCCGGGAGCGCATGGAGGACGAGTACCGGGTGGCCATCACCCCGGCCGGGGTGCGGGAGCTCACTGCGGCCGGCCACACCGTCTACGTGGAGCACGGCGCCGGCGAGGGCTCCTCCATCCCCGACGAGGACTTCGTCCGTACCGGCGCCCGGATCGTCGACGACCCGTCCGCCATCTGGGCCGACGCAGCCCTGGTGCTGAAGGTGAAGGAGCCGGTGGCCGAGGAGTACGGCCGCCTGGGGCTGCGCCGCGACCAGGCGCTCTTCACCTACCTGCACCTGGCCGCCTCGGCCGACTGCACGAACGCCCTGCTGGCCGGGGGCAACACGGCCATCGCCTACGAGACGGTGCAGCTGCCCGACGGCTCCCTGCCTCTTCTCACGCCCATGAGTGAGGTGGCCGGACGGATGGCGCCCGTCGTCGGGTCCCATCACCTCATGCGGCCGGGCGGGGGCGGCGGCGTTCTCGTCTGTGGTGTTCCCGGGGTCCGGGCGGCCAACGTCGTCATCCTCGGGGCGGGCATCGTCGGCATGGCGGCCGCCACCCTGGCCGTCGGTCTCCACGCCAACGTGACCATCCTCGACCGCAACCTGGAGCGGCTCCGCCAGGTCGACCATCACTTCCGGGGGGCGCTCGAGACGGTGGCGGCCAGCACCCACGCCATCGAGGAGTCCTGTCTCGACGCCGACATCGTCATCGGTGCCGTCCTCGTCGTGGGGGCGCGCGCCCCCACCCTGGTCCCAGACACCCTGGTGGCCGGCATGCGGCCCGGATCGGTGCTGGTCGACATCTCGGTGGACCAGGGGGGCTGTTTCGAATCGAGCCATCCCACCACCCACTCGCATCCCACCTTCATGGTGGCGAACTCCGTGTTCTATTGCGTGTCCAACATGCCCGGAGCCGTTCCCCACAGCTCCACCCACGCGCTGGTGAACGCCACCCTGCCCTACACCCTGGAAATCGCCGAGCTCGGATGGCGCCAGGCCGTGCGCGGCAACGATCCGCTCGCCCGGGGCGTGAACGTGGTGGAGGGAAAGGTGACCTACGAACCGGTGGCCCGGGCCCACGGGCTGCCCTACACCCCGCTCCCGACCGTCCTCTGATCCCCCCCATGCCCCTGCCCACCGCACCGGATCCGACGGTGTCGATCCTCTCGTCGTGAGGGCCGAGCAGGCCTACGGGGCGACGTGGGAATCGGTCGGAACCCACCGTGCCCCGGCCTGGTACGAGGACGCCAAGCTCGGCGTCTTTCTCCACTGGGGCCTCTACTCGGTACCGGCCTGGGCGCCCCGGGTGCCCGACATCCAGACCATCCTGCGCCGGCACACCCCGGCCTGGATGCTCCGGAACAATCCTTACGCCGAGTGGTACGCCAACACCGTCGCCCTCCCCGACAGTCCGACCCGGCGCCACCACGACGCCACCTTCGGCGCCGACTTCGCCTACGACGGCTTCGTGGCGCTGTTCGACGACGCGTCGGCGGGCGCCGATCTCGGTGCCCTGGCGGCGACGTGCCGGGGCTCGGGGGCGCGCTACGTGGTGCTCACCACCAAGCACCACGACGGCTTCTGCCTCTGGCCCACGGCGCGGCCCCATCCGGTCAAGGGCGCCTACCACGCCAGGCGCGATCTGGTGGGCGACCTGACGACGGCGGTCCGGGCCGAAGGTCTCCGCATGGGTCTCTACTACTCGGGCGGCTACGACTGGCCCTACAACGGCGTGGTCTTGCAGGGCCTGGCCGATGCGCTTCTGGCCGGCCCCACCGATCCCGACTACGCCGCTTACGCCGCCGCCCACGTCCGGGAACTGGTAGCCCGCTACCGGCCGTCGGTGCTCTGGAACGACATCGGCTGGCCACCGGCCGGCGATCTCCCGGCGCTGCTGGCCGAGTACTACAACACCGTCGACGACGGCGTGGTCAACGACCGCTGGCGGCAATCGGCACGGCGCGGCCCGGTGTTCGACGCCGCCGTACGGCTGGCCTCCGCCGCCATCGAGCGGAGCTGGCGTCTGCTACCGGACCACTACAAGCAGCTCACCTTCCCCGGCGTCCGCCACGCCGACTTCACCACCGAGGAGTACGTCCACCACGACCACATCGTGAAGAGAAAGTGGGAGGCGACCCGGGGCGTGGGCCACAGCTTCGGCGCCAACCACAACGAAGCCCCGCAGGACGTCATCTCCGCCACCGAGCTCGTCCGGCTCCTGGTGGATGTGGTGGCCAAGAACGGAAACCTCCTCATCGGGGTCGGCCCCGCCCCCGACGGCACGCTGCCTGATTGGCAGCGGGCACCCCTGGCCGGACTGGGCCGGTGGATGGACAGCCACGGCGACGCCATCTACGGCACCCGACCGTGGACGGTGCCCTCGACCACCACCTCCGAGGGCACCGCGGTCCGCTTCACCGTCGGGGCCGACACCCTCTACGCCACCCTCCTCGACACGCCCGGCGCCCGCCGGTTCTGCCTCCGCGGCATCGAGGCGCGCCAGCTCCGAACGCTGGCGCTGCTGGGGATCGATACGCCGGTCGACTGGGACGTCCGTGACGGAGCGCTCTCGGTCACCGTGCCCGAGCGGCTCCCGGTATCACCGGCCCACGTCCTACGCCTGGCTCCCGCCACCGCCCTCGAACCGGACCCCCGGCTGCGGAGCGGTCGTCACCCCTGACCACTACCTACCGACCCATCGCTCCGTCGTCGACGGACGAGTTCGGAGGTGGGGGAAATGAAGACGACGACCAGGCGTGTGGGACTCTTCTGCGGGTCGGTGGCCATGCTCTTCGTCACCCCCGGGGGTGGTGACGGCGGTCCCGGCGGCGGCGGCTCATCACACGCCCAATCCCGTCGGTCTCTACAACTACACCGACGGAGGCATCATCACCGAGGGTGGGGCGGCCACGACGATCGCCATCAATGCCAACGGCACCTTCAACCTGCTCTACGCCTCGATCACGGACAACGGTGTCTGGGTCAGCCAGGGAAAGGCCATCGCCCTCACCGTCACCTCCGGTGAAGACGGCAGTGCCGGCTGTCTCCTTCTCGGCACCCTCGTCCGCAAGGGCATCAATTCGGCCACCACCCAGGGCCCCATCAACTGCATGGCGGAGTTCGGGAAGTCGGGGACCTGGTACGCGTCGGTCCCCCACCACGTGCGCTGAATCGGGCGCCCTACCGGCTCACGACGCCGAGGGGATGTGGCTCACCATCATCTGCCGTCGTTGCGCGGCGGTCAGGTGAACCGGCCGGGTGCTGTCCATGAAGTCGGACAGGATCTCGGCGAAGGTGACGGGCTCCTCGACGTGGGGGAAGTGACCGGCTCCTTCAATGATCTCGAGCCGGCTCCCGGCCATGGCCTCGTGCGCCTCGTGCGCATGACTCACCGGGATGATGGCGTCGCGCTCACCCCAGACGATCAGCGTCGGCACCCGGGCGGCCAGATAGACCCGGTCCATGGCGTTCACCGACTGCCCGCCGGGATCAACGACCGAGCGCAACGTCCGGACGAAGGCCATCCGGTTCTCGGCATCGGTCAGCGACGAGTAGGCCCGCCACACCTCGACGGCCCGGGCATGACGCAGTCCGACCCGGTGCAGGAATTGGAACATCTGATTCCCCCGGTCACGGACGAAGCCGGGGACCACGACCGGTAACACGTACTCCACGCCCGGCAGCGTCAGCAGCCGCAGCAGCCAGCTCACCTCCCGACCGAGACCCCCGCTGTCCACCAGTACCAGCCGCTCGCAGTTCTCGGGGTACTGGTACGTCATCTGCATGGCCACCCCACCACCGAACGACTGGCCCACCACCGTGGCCCTCTCGATCGCCAGCACACTCAGCAGATCGCGCAGCGTGCTGGCGTGGGCACCCAAGGAGTAGTCACCTGGTGGTTTGTCCGAATCGCCGTGGCCGATCAGATCGGCCGCCACCACCGTGTGATCCTGGGCCAGAAGCGGCAGAACCTGCTCCCAGGTCCGCGAACTGCCGGCGATCCCGTGGATCAGGAGGATGGCCGGACCGTGGCCGGCGCGACGAAAAGCCAGCTCATGGCCGTGAATGCGGACGTGCTCTGTGTCGGGTCGTTCCGGGGACGGGGGGATCACAAGATCTAATCAGACAGGGGGCGACCGGGACGCCCGTCCGACGTGCCCGAGAGGCTATGCAAGAGCGATGTCCCGACGCGGCTGGTTGCTCTTCGTGGCCATGAGCGTCATCTGGGGAACCCCGTACCTCCTCATCCGGGTCGCCGTCCGCGAGCTCTCACCGGCCACCCTGGTCTTCGCCCGGACCCTGCCGGCGGCCATCCTCCTCATCCCCATGGCCGCCCACCGCGGTCAACTCCGGCCGCTGCTCCCGCACTGGCGCTGGATCATCGCCTTCACCGCTGTCGAGCTCGCCCTCCCCTGGTTCTTTCTCTCCGAAGCCGAGCAGCACCTCACCAGTTCCATGGCCGGCCTCCTCATCGCCACCGTCCCCCTCATCGCCGTCGTCATCTACCGCGCCGTCAGCCCGGCCACCGAACGCATCACCCGCCGCCGCCTGCTCGGCCTCGTCGTCGGCTTCGCCGGCGTCATCGCCCTCGTCGGCATCGACCGGCGCGGCACCGACCTGGTCTCCCTGGCCGAGATCGCCGTCCCCGCCGTCGGCTATTCCCTCGGACCCCTCATCGTCAGCCGGCGCCTGGCCGACCTCCCCCGCCTGGGCGTGGTCAGCGCCTCGATCGCCCTGGCGGCGATTCTCTACGCCCCGGTGGCCCTCACCCAGCTCCCGGCCCGCATCAGTTTCGAGGTCCTGGCCGCCGTGGCCGGCCTGGCCTTTCTCTGCACCGCCCTGGCCTTTCTCCTCTTCTTCGCCCTCATCGCCGAGGTGGGCCCCAGCCGGGCGACGGTGATCACCTACCTGAACCCTGCCGTGGCCGTCCTCCTCGGGGTGGCCCTTCTGGGCGAGAGGTTCACCACCGGCATCGCCGTGGGCTTTCCCCTCATCATCGTGGGCTCGGTCCTGGCCACCGGGTCACGGACGCCGGATCCCGTCGCCCACAGTTGACCCTGCCGCCGGACGCTGCGACGATGCCCGGAGGGGGCCGGCGACGACGGCGTCCATGAAAGGGGGCAGCCGTGGCCGTCCGCTATGCGGCGAGGACGCCGGATCAATTGCGCAGCCGAGAGGTCGAGAAGACCTCGGTCGGGGCCTGGTCGACCGTCCTGGTGGCGCTGTTCGAGACGGATCCCGACGTCATCGCCTCGGTCCTGCCCAAGCCCCTCGAACCACCTGACCGGCCGCTGGCCAAGGCCACCTTCGCCACCGTCGACATAGCCGGCCTCCCCACCTTCGGCGCCGGAAGCTTCTCGGTGGCCTGCAGCCACGAAGGTACCGACGGCTACTACTGCCTCCTCATGCCCATGAGCACGGAGCAGTCGGTCATCGGTGGTCGTGAGACCTTCGGAGAACCCAAGAAGATCGGCCAGGTCACCGTCGACGTCGACGGTGACTCCGTCCACGGCACCATGACCCGCATGGGCATCACCTTCGCCGAGTTCACCGGCCGCAGCGCCGAGACGCTGCCCATCCCGCCGCCCGAGACCCGGACGGACTTCTACTTCAAGGCCCTTCCCGCCCCCGACGGCAAGGGCCTCGACGGCGATCCCAGCCTCGTCTACTGCACCCGTGACGAAACGGTCCGCTGGGTGAAGAGGTGCGAAGGCGAATTGCTCCTGCGCGACTCGCGTTTCGATCCCGTGGCCGACATCCCCGTCCTCTCGCTCGTGGAGGTCACCTTGGGCGAGCGCAATGCCATCCAAAAGGGTCGCATCCACTCCACGGTGCCGGCGGACTGGGTCATCCCCTTCATCCACCAGCGTTACGACGACCTCTCCCCTCTGGGTGAGCACTAGCCGCCGATGGCCGACCAGTCGACAGGCTCTCCACCGCCGGGCTCCCGGCCGCTCGACTACCGCGGGAAAGTGGCCGTCGTCACCGGCGGCGCCGGCGGCATCGGTCGTGGCCTCGTCCACGCCCTGCTGACCCGGGGGGCCGAAGTGGTGGTGGCCGACGTGGAGGATCCGGCGTTGTCGGCCGCGGTGGACGGCCTCACCGCCCTGGGCAAGGTTCGCGGGGTGAGGACCGACGTGGCCGACGCCGGATCGGTCGAGGCCTTGGCCGACGACGTCTACGCCCACGAAGGCCGCTGCGATCTTCTCTTCGCCAACGCCGGCGTCACCTCCGGCGGAGGGGGCCTGCCCTGGGAGCAGGAGATCAACGACTGGCGCTGGTGCTTCAGCGTCAACGTCTTCGGCGTGGCCGCCACCGTCCTCACCTTCCTCCCCCGCATGCTGGAGGCGGGCACCCCGGGCGAGATCATCGCCACCTCGTCGGGCGACGGCGGCGTGGCCCCCGTCCCCTACGCCTCCGTCTACGCCTCGTCCAAGGCGGCCGTCTCCTGCTTCATCGAGGCCGTCGCCCACCAGCTCCGCACCACCGGCGCCGCCGTCGGCGCCCACGTCTTCTATCCGGGCGGGGGGCTCCTCGACACGGGTCTGTGGACCGCAGGCCGCAACCGCCCGGCCGAGCTCGAGCGGCTCCGCCCCCGACCCCCGGCGCCGGGCACCACCTTCCCGGAGTTCAAGGCCCAACTCGAAGCGGCCGGCCTTCCGGCCGACGTCGTCGATCTGGACTGGCTCGGCGACCAGGTCCTCGAGCACCTGGCCGAAGGCCGCTACATCCTCGGTCCCGGTTCCGAGCGCTTCGGGCCGCTGCTTCACTCCCGGGCCGACGCCATCGCCAAGGGCGAGCTGCCGCCCACGCTGCTGCACTGATCGATTCGGTCTGAGGGAGACTGGCCCCATGCAACGCCGCTATACCGTCATCTCGGCCGACTCCCACGCGGGGGCGGACATCGTCGACTACCGGCCCTACCTGGCCTCGAAATTCCACGACGAGTTCGATGCCTGGGCCGCCACCTACGAGGTCCCCTTCGCCGACCTCCTCGCCCCCATCCGCTACCGGAACTGGGACTCCGACCGCCGTATGGCCGAGCACGAGGCCGACGGCATCGTGGCCGAGGTGCTCTTCCCGAACACCGTCCCCCCCTTCTTCGAAGAGGGAAACCTGGTGGCCCTTCCTCCCACCGAGGCCGACTACGAGCGTCGTTGGGCCGGTGTCCAGGCCCACAACCGCTGGGTGGCCGAATTCTGCGCCGCCTTCCCGGGCCGGCGCGCCGGCGTCGTCCAGGTCTTCGTCAACCGCCTGGAGGACGCCCTGGCCGAGATCGCCTGGGCGGCCGAGCACGTCGGCCTCTTCGGCGGCATCCTCCTGCCCTCCATCCCGCCCGGCTCACCGCTGCCGCCTCTCTACGACCCTCACTACGACCGGCTCTGGCGGCTCTGTGAAGAGTTGGGCGCCGTCATCAACATCCACGCCGGCGCCGGTCTCCCCGACTACGGCGACCTCGAGGTGGCCCGGGCCATCATGCTGGTCGAAGTGCCCTGGTTCAGCCACCGACCGCTCTGGCATCTCATCTTCGGTGGCGTCTTCGAACGCTTTCCCGGTCTCAAAGTCTCTTTGACCGAGCAGGGTGTGGCCTGGCTCCCGCGCGGCCTCGAGACCCTCGACTGGTTCTTCGGCCGCATGGACCCCGCCGGCGGGGCCGCCGAGGCCGTCTTCTTCGGCGCCGCGGCCAAGGGCATGTCGATGAAGCCGTCGGAGTACTTCGCCCGCAACATCTGGCTGGGCGCCTCCTACCTGCGGTCGTCGGAGTCGGAGCTCCGGCCCGGCTTCGGTGCCGACCGTGTCATGTGGGGCGACGACTACCCCCACTCCGAAGGGACCTGGCCCTACAGCCGCGAGGCGCTGCGCGTGGCCTTCGCCGGCGAGGACCCCGCCGTCGTCCAGCGCTGCGTCGGCACCAACGCGGCCGAGCTCTACGGCTTCGACATGCAGGCCCTCGCCCCCTTGGCGGCCGAGTTCGGACCGCTCGTCGACGAGGTCGCCGTCCCCATCACCGCCGACGACTACCCCACCAAGTCCACCTCGAACGCCTTCGACACCACCCAGGTGCTCCGGTCCTGGTAGCCAGCACGTCGCGGACTCTGGACCGCCAGCCTCACGAACACTTCCGCTCGTCGTCGGCCATCCGGCCTCTGGCCATGAAGTCGGGGGACGTCACCGTCGCTCCGTCATGTCGGACCGTCCCGTCGTCTTCGAAGCGCTGGGCCCACACCCTCACCGGCGGGAACATCGGTTGTACGGTGGCGGCCCGCACCATCGCCGGCTCGGCCACCGTCTCCACCACCGATTCGGCCTCTCTCTGCGTCGGCCGCCGCATCACGAGGACGGCCACGCCGAGGGCCAGAGCCAGGAAGAGGGCCGAACCCCGCAGCGACGTGGCGACGCCATGGGCCAGCTGCAGTCGGGCCTGCTGGGCCACGGGGGCGCCGGCACTGTGGTGCACGGCGGCCCGGCTAGCGGCGGCGAAGACGGTCACCAGGATGCCCAGACCGAGCGAGCCACCCAGTTGCTGCGACACGTTCACCACACCCGAAGCGGCACCAGCGTCCTCCGGCTCCACCCCGGCCATACCGGCCGTGGTGAGCGGGGTCATGGCCGTGCCGATACCGAGACCGAGCAACAGCATGGGCACGGCGATGTCGGGGAAGTACGGCGTCCCGGCCGAGATCCGGCTCAACCAGGCCATACCCACCATGGCCAGGAAGACACCGGCGATCAGCAGCCGGGTGTTCCCGACCCGCGGTGCGAATTTCGGAGCCGTCCGGGCGGCGCCGAACATGACAGCGGTCACGGGGAGAAAGGCCAGTCCCGCACCCAGGGCGCTGTAACCCCGCACTCCCTGCAGGAACTGGGTCACGAAGAAGAACATGGCGAACATCCCGCTCACCAGCAGCATCCGTGCCCCGTAAGCACCGGCCCGCTCGCGGCTGGCGAAGAGGTGCAGCGGCGTGATCGGTTGCTCGGCCCGCTTCTCGGTCAGGGCGAAGACTCCAAGCAGCGCGGCGCCGGCCACGAAGGAGGCGAGGGTCACCCGGTTGCCCCATCCGGCGGAGCCGGCCCGGACGAAGCCGTAGACGAGCGAGGTCATCCCGAGGGTGGAGGTGGCCGCACCGGCCAGGTCGAAACGCCCGTGCCGGCGTTCGCTCTCGGGCAGATAGCGCGGGGCCAGCAAGACCAGGGCCACGCCGATGGGCACGTTGATGAAGAGGCCCCAGCGCCACGACACCCAGCTGGTCAACATCCCACCGAGCACCAGGCCGACACTGCCACCGGCACCGGCCACGGCGCTGTAGGCGCCGATGGCCCGGGCCCGTTCGGGCCCCTCGCGGAAGCTGATCTGCAGCAGCGCCAGGGTGGAGGGCGCGGCGATGGCGGCGCCGATGCCCTGGACGGCTCGGGCCGCCAACAACCAGGTGGCCGACGGGGCCAGGCCCCCGAGCAGAGACGCCAGGGTGAACAGGGCGATCCCGGCCACGAACACCCGCCGACGCCCGAGGATGTCACCGGCCCGGGCCCCGAGCAGCAGCAGGCCGCCGAAAGCCAGGGTGTAGGCGTTCTGCACCCACGAGAGCCCCGTCGACGAGAAACCGAGGGACCGGTGGATCTGGGGTAGGGCGGTGATCACGATGGTGGCGTCGAGGATGATCATCAGGTAGGTGGCCAGGATGATGGCCAGCACGAGCGTGGGATTGGCCCCCTCTGGCCGGGAGGGCCGGGAGGCCCGGCCGGGTCGGCCGAGGCGTTCGGGGACGCGTTCGATCAAGGTGCAGGGCATGGGGGTGAAACTCCGTTCGACAGGCTGACAAACCGCTAAAGTGGAGGTATCCTCCAGAAAGAAGTGGAGGTTCTCTCCGGTTAGTATATGGAGGCAGCCTCCGGTTTTCAACCGTTTGGAGAGAAAGACCGATGACCAGCGCCGAAACCGTTTCCGAGGTGACCGCCGGCCGACCCCTACGGGCCGACGCCCAGCGGAACTACGAGAAACTGCTGGCCGCCGGCCGCGACGCGTTCACCGAGGAAGGCTCCTCGGCCTCGCTGGAGGAGATCGCCCGTCGCGCCGGGGTGGGCATCGGCACCCTCTACCGGCACTTCCCCACCCGCCAGGCCCTGCTCGAAGCGGTCTATGTCGAGGAGATGGACGCCCTGTGCCGCTCGGCCGACGACCTGCGCGACACGGCACCCTGGGACGCCCTGGTGGCCTGGCTCCACCGCTTCGTGGACTACGTGGCCACCAAGGAGGCCCTGGCCCACGAGCTGTTCGCCTATGTCGACCGCGACGCCGACGTCTTCCGTCGCTGCCACGACATGTTCTACGCCGCCGGGGAACCCCTTCTCGAGCGGGCCCAGCAGGCGCACCTCGTCCGGCCCGACACCAACATCACCGACGTCGTCCGGATGGTGGTGGCGATCGCCAAGATGCCGTCGGGCACTCCCGAGCAGATCGAACGGGTCGTCGACATGGCCCTCGACGGACTGCGGTTCAACGCGTCGGTGTGATCCCGTACTCGGCCAGCCACCACTTGGCCTTGGCCGCGGCATCGGGATCGGCCGCCAGCGCCGGGTCCTGGCCCAGGTCCTGCGGGGTGAAGCCGATCCGATCGGCGATGGGCTGGAGCGCGGCGAGGTCGAAGCCGTAGACCTTGGCCGCCGTGCCCCCGAGCAATTGCTGCGTCTCCTCGACGGGGACCTCGCAGAAATCGGTCTTCAACTTCACCGCCGTGTTGGGCCACGAGCCCTCGGGATGCGGGTAGTCGGTCCCCCACATCACGGCGTCGAGTCCGAGGACGTGACGCCTCCTGATCTCTTCCTTCGACATGGTCGACGCCCCCACGAAGAGATTGGTGCCGAAGTACTCCGACGGCAGCTTCGAGATCTTCCCCTCGAGCAGCGCCGCCATCTTCTTGGTGGTGTGGCCGCCGCCCATGTACTGGTCCCACTTCCACTTGCAGTCGGCGATCCAGTAGCCGGCCGCCTCGGTCACCACGAACATCAGGTCGGGGTGCCGTTCGAAGGCACCCGAGAACAGCAGATGCCACGACGGCCGCGCCGCCCACCAGACGACCTCGGCCAGATAGATGCCGAGATGCCCGTTGTACTCCTCCTGCGGTGCCTCCCCCGAATGCGTGTGCACCGGCAAGTGGGCCGCGGCGCACGCCGCCCAGAAGGGCTCGTAGACCTCGCTCGAGTAGGGCGGCCGGTCGCGCCACATGGTGGGGATCATCACGCCCCGGATGCCCGGTTGCCCGGCGGCCCATTCCGCCTCCTGGACGGCCCGGGCCGGGTCATGGCACAGAGGGATCAGGGCGATGCCGGCCCGGCGTTCGGGGCTGGACGAGCACAGCTCGGCCAGGAAGCGGTTGTGGGCCCGGGCTCCGGCGAAGGCCAGGTCGGGATCGGTGATCTCCCCCGCCGCCAGGCCGGCGTTGAACGGAGGCGACCCCATCCCGGTGATGGCGTCGGCGTCGGCGAAGAGCACGTCGGCCGCCACCCCGTCGGCGTCGAGTTCCCGGTCGCGTACATCGGAGTCGTAGGCACCGCGCAGTCCCTCCTCGTTGGAGGTCTCCCAGCCCATGATGTACTCGAAGTTGGTCTCCAGCTTCTGGGCCCGGTCGGCCTCCTTCTGCGCCACCCAGTCGTCGAAGGCGCCGTGGAAACGGGCGTCGAGGTAGGGCCGGTAGTCGGCCAGCGGCAGGCCGCAGTGGCCGTCGGCGGAAATGATCACATAACGCTCAGACACGGGCGCCCCCCTTCAGGACAGGAGCCAATCCTAAATCGGGGAGCCGGTGGCCACCTTCGGCCACGGCATCTCCCGCTCGGCGACCAGGGCCAGCTCGAGCAGCAGCGGCTCCCGGTGATGGGCGGCCAGGACCTGGAGTCCCACCGGGAGACCGTCGACCGATCCGGCGGGAACGCTCATGGCCGGGCTGCCGTTCATATTGGACGGCGCCGTCAGCGCCGCGTTGTTCATGATGGCCCGGGCGAAACCGATCTCGTGGATCAGATCGGCTCCGGGGATGGTCGACGGGGGCGGACCGGCGGCGGTGAAGGCCACGTCGGGATTGGTCGAGGCCATCACGAAGTCGGCCGCCTCGAAGATGTCGGCCATGGCCTCGTTCAGCTGCCGGCGCCACCCTTCGATGGCGGCGGCGCGTTCCAGGGTGAAGCGCTCCCGGGCCGATTCGAGTCCCATCCGCATCTCCGTCGAGAGTTCCCCGATCCGGTCGGGATAGTTGGCCCCGAGGTCGACGATGAACCCCGGCATGCCGGCCATGGCCCACTGGCCGCGCAGCGGCGGCAGGGTGAGCGGGTGGTCCACCACCTTCAGTCCGGCGGCCCGGGCCAGTGTCTCGGCGGCCGCCCGCACGACTTCGGCCACCTCGGTGCGCACCCGGGCCGTGCCCAGGTCCGGCGCGATCACCACTGTCTTGCCGGCGAGGTCGTGGCTGCCCAGGGCCGCTTCCCATCCCCCCACGGCGGGCAGGCTCAGCGGGTGGCGTTGGTCGAACCCGTTGCAGCAGTCGAAGAAGCGGGCCGTGTCGCGCACCGACCGGCTCAGGCAGCCGAGCACGCTGGTGAGGGGCTCGATGCCGGCACCGGGCCCGTTCGGAATCCGCCCGTAGGTCGCCTTCAGTCCGAACAGGCCGCAGAAGCCGGCCGGAATCCGGATCGAGCCGCCGCCGTCGCTGCCGGTGGCGATGGGCAGCAGGCCCCCGGCCACCGCCGCCGCCGTCCCACCCGACGAACCGCCGGGTGTGCGCGACAGGTCCCACGGGTTACAGGTCGTACCGTGCAGCTCCGTGGATGTGCAGTTGATCCCGCCGAACTCGCTGGCCGTGGTCTGGGCGGCCAGGACCGCCCCCGTGCGCTTCAGCCGGACGATGGAGGTGTCGTCGTAGGGCGAGACCCGGTCCCGGAAGAGAGCGGAGGCCTCGGTGTAGGGCCAGCCACTCACCCGCTCGAGCTCCTTCACCCCGAAGGGCACCCCACCGAAGGGCTGGGTCACGTCGGCTGCCTTGGCCGCTTCCGCCGCCCGGTTGAAGTCGGTGTAGCTGAAGGCGTTGAGAGAGGAGCGGTCGGTGGAAGCGACGCAGGCCTCCAGCGCCTCGAGCGGTGAGATCGTCCCGTTCCGAAAGGCATCGACCAGGCCGCAGGCATCGTCCAACCAGGGAGCCGTCACGCCGGCCGACGGTACACGGTGGCGCCGACGATTACCGGGCCCGGCGGACGACCGGCCCACGCCCCGCCGACGGCCGGCCGTCGACCTATTCTTCGTGATGAGGGTCCTTCGTGGTGAGGAGGCCGACATGCCGCTTGGGGATCCGTCTGTGACCGACGACACCCTCTTTCTTCCCGACCCGAGCCCTCGCCCCGTCTTCGCCTCGGTGATCTCCGTCGACGACCACGTGGTCGAACCCCCGGACACCTTCGAGGGCCGGCTCCCGGCCGGTCTCGCCGACCGGGCGCCCCGGATCGTGGAGACCCCGGAGGGGCACCAGGTCTGGGAGTTCGAAGGCGAGCGCTACACCCAGGTGGGCATGAACGCCGTGGCCGGACGGCGGCCGGAGACCTACAGCCTGGAACCGTTCCGCTTCGACCAGATGCGGCCAGGCTGTTACGAGATCGAGGCCCGGGTGCGCGACATGGACATCAACGGCGTCTGGGCGTCGGTGAACTTCCCCTCCCAGATAACCGGCTTCTGTGGGCGGGTCTTCTTCAACGCCCGGGACCGCCACCTCGGCCTGGCCTGCATCCGGGCGTGGAACGACTGGCTCTACGAAGCCTGGTACCAGGTGCACCCCACGCGGATCGTGCCTCTCGGCATCACCTATCTGGTCGACCCCGAATGGGCGGTGGCCGAGATCCACCGCAACGCCGACCGGGGATTCACCTCGGTGACCCTGCCCGAGCGACCGCACGAGATCGGTCTGCCCTCGCTGTGGGACCGCCGGCACTGGGATCCCATCATCCAGGCCGTGGTCGACACCGACACCGTGATCTCGTTGCATGTCGGCAGTTCCGGGATGCCCAAGAACCCTCCGGGGGCGCCCATCCTGCAACTGGGGGCCACCCTCTTCGGACAGCAGTCGCTGCAGGCTTGCGCCGAGTGGTTGTGGTCGGAACACCCGATGCGCCATCCCGGGCTCAAGATCGCCATGAGCGAGGGCGGCATCGGCTGGGTGGCCATGCTCCTCGACCGGCTCGACAACATGGTGGAACGCTCCGGCTACGGACGCGGCTGGGGTGATCTCCCCCCGGCCGAGGTGCTGAAGAGGAATTTCTGGTTCTGCACCCTCGACGATCCCTCGACCATCGACACCCGCCACCGGATCGGCGTCGATCACGTCATGGTGGAGGTCGACTACCCCCACGGCGACAGCACCTGGCCCGACACCCAGGCGGTGATCGAGAAGTACTGGGGCCACATCCCCAGAGCCGAGTTGCGGGCCATGTGCAGCGAGAACGCCGCCTCGCTGTACCGTCATCCGCTGCCCGACCGCGTCCTGCCCGAAGGATAGGAGAGAGCACGTGAACTTCACACCGGCCGCCGACAAGCTGATCCCCGACCTCACCCCGCGCGAGCAGCTGGTGCTGCTGGCCCGCACCCTGTGGCGCGAGGGCTACAACGACCACCTGGCCGGTCACATCACCGTCAACATGGGCGACGGCACCCTGCTGTGCAACCCGTGGCTGATCACCTGGGCCGAGCTGCGCCCGTCCCAGGTGTTGCGCATCGACCTCGACGGCCGGGTGGTAGAGGGTGACTGGCCCGTGCCGCTCGGTATCCCGTTGCACCTGGAGATGCACAAATTGCGCAGCGACGTGGCCTGGGCCGTGCACAACCACCCCCTGTACGGCACGGTCTGGGCCGACATGGGCGAGATACCGCCGGTGATGGACCAGAGCTCGGCTCTCGGCGGTGGCGAGCTGGCACTGGTGAACGAGTACGAGGGGCCGGTCAACGATCCGGCCAGCGCCCGGCGCGCCGTCGAACAGATGGGACACGCGACTCTCGCCCTGCTGGCCGGCCACGGCGTGTTCGTCCTCGGCGGATCGGCGCGCGCCGTGCACCAGCGGGCCGTGGCCCTCGAGCAGCGCTGTCAACGCGCCTGGCACGTCCGGGCCGCGGGCAGCAATGCTCCCTCACCGCTGCCCGCGGCCTTCCTCGACTTCATGGTCCACAGTGACGGCGAGGGATTCCTCGGCTTCTGGGAGGCGGCTGTCCGCGCCGAGCTCCGCGCCGACCCCGACCTGCTCGACTGACCGCTGGGCGATGGCTCTGGCGCCGTCCCATCCCGTCACCACCAGATCGTTGCCACCACCTGTTCTAAGATGCTAGTATTCTAGCCTGTGGCAGAGGACCGTACGGTCAAACAGTTCAACGTGTATCTATCGACAGACGTCATCCGCTGCGTCAAACACCACGCCGTCGATACCGAACAGTCGCTGTCGGCGATCGTGGAGAGGGCGCTGCTCGACTACCTCGACCGCGCCGACCGGGGAAGCAGAAGGGGAAGATCACATGGCAAGTGAGGGGTTCGAGGGGTTCTACGTGGAAACCCGCAACTACGGTGCCACTGCGGCATTCTGGGCATCACTCGGCTTCAAGAACACCTTCGAGACCGACCACGGCTCCGGGCAATGGGAACACCCTGCGGGCGGACCCTATGTGTTCATCAACGAACAGCACGGCGGCGAACTCGAAACGCATCCGATTCTCCGGGTGGCCGACTCGTTGACGTTTTCGCCCGATCGCCCTCCCGAGTACGCACAACCATTCTCACCTCAGCATTGGGGTGTGGTCGAGGCCTTGCTCCGGGATCCCGACGGGAGAAAGGTCAGCCTTCAAGCGCCGTTACCCCAAGGCGTCGCCACTCCGGACGCCGACGCCCACCATCGTGAGACGTACGGGTCGACCTAATTCACGGGCCCCCAGGGAAACGAACGTCCACATCGTGCCTCCGTCCACATCGTGCCTCCGTCCACATCGTGCATCGGTGCCGGCGCCGGCGGAGAATGCGATCACCGCTCTGACGACGCCGGGGGTGTCGAGGGCATGGCTAACCTCTGCCCATGGAGCCGGACGAATCCTCGTGGTACACGGTCCGGTGCGTCTTACGGTCGGAGGCGGATGACGGACATCTGTACGAGGAGAGGATCACCCTCTGGCAGGGCGAGAGCCTCGACGAGGCGATCGCCTCGGCCGAGGCCGAAGGCGCCGAGTACGCCGAGGACACCGGGGCCGAGTACCTCGGGCTGGCGCAGGCGTACTGGCTGCCCGATCCCCCGGGCAACGGTGTCGGGGTGTTCTCCCTCATTCGACAGAGCGATCTGCCCGCCGACGACTATCTGGATGCGTTCTTCGATACCGGCCAGGAGCGCCAGGCCCAGTAGAACACCTAGGCCCGCAGTTCGTAGGCCTCCCATTTGGGTTCGGCCATCTCGGCGCGGAACTGCGAGAAGGGCCACGGCCAGACGGCGGGGATGCCGCGGTCGTCGAGGTACCAGCTGCGGCACCCCGTTGACCAGATCGTGTTCTTGGCCGCTTGCACCCGGGCCGCTTCGAGGCGGGTCATGGCGTCCTCGGTGGCGCTGATCTCCCGGCCGTCACCGCCCCGGAGCCGTTCGACCAACTGCATGACGTAGCCCAGCTGCAGCTCGGCCACCTCGATGAGAGAGAAATTGCCCACCGGTCCGTTCGGTCCGTTGAGCATGAAGAAGTTCGGGAAGCCGGGGACCGAGATCGAGAGATAGGCCTCGGGCCGATCGGCCCAGGCCGTGTTCAGCTCCCGGCCGTCGCGTCCGACGACGTCGATGGGCCGGACGAAGGCATCCACCTTGAAGCCGGTGGCCAGGACGAGGACATCGAGTTCGTGCAGGGTCCCGTCGACGGTGCGTACGCCGCCTGGTTCCCCACCTTCGATGGCGGCCGTCACCAGCTCGGCGTTCGGCTTCTGGATCGACTCGTAGAAGTCGGTCGAGAGGATGAGGCGCTTGCAGGCGGCGCGGTAGTCGGGTCGGAGGCGCTCGCGCAGCTCGGGATCGGTGACACTGTTCTCCAGGTTGGCCCGGCACAGCTCCTCGATCATGTGCATCTGGGGCGAGTCGGCGTTGATAATGCCGTCCGATACACCGTCGAAGAGTTGGGCCACCTGGTTGCGCAGCTGTTCCATCAGGCGGCCGTCCCCGGCGAAGGCGGCCTGCTCTTCGGCGGTGTAGGCCGGATTCGTGGTGGGCATGACCCATTGGGCCGTGCGTTGGAAGAGCGAGAGCTTCTCCACCCGGTCGACGATGCCCGACACGATCTGCATGGCCGTCGATCCCGTTCCGATCACTCCCACCCGGGCGCCGTCGATGGCGACGGAATGGTCCCAGCGGGCGCTGTGGAAGACGGCCCCGGCGAAGGAGTCGAGTCCTTTGATGTCCGGGTACTTCGGGTGGTGCAGGACCCCGGTGGCGGCGATCACGACATCGACGTCGTCCTGGACGCCCTCGGCTGTGGTGAGATGCCACCGGCCGTCGGAGAACTCGCAGCGCTCCACGTCGGCGCCGAATCGGCAGTAGGGCACAACGCCGTGGTCGTGGGCCACCGCTTCGAAATAGGCCTGGATCTCCGGCCCCGGGGAGAAGAGGTGGCTCCACCGCGGATTGGGGGCGAACGAGTAGGAGTACAGATGGGAGGGGACGTCGCAGGACAGTCCCGGATAGGTGTTCTCCCGCCAGGTGCCCCCGGGCCGGTCGGCCTTCTCGTAGACGGTGAAGTCCGTGAAGCCGGCTTCCTTCAGGGTGATGGCGCAGAGGATGCCGGCCATGCCGGCACCGATGACGGCGAAGCGCAGGCGGCGGGGGTTCTCGGACGACATGGGGGAAGTCTGGCCCACGGAGCCCGCCGCTCGAACCCGGCCAGGCCGGCAGACCCGGCGAGCTCGGGACGACTGGGGTGGCGGGTGGTGGTAAATATGGTACGATACCGTATCGTTTAAGAACTGGGCCGTACGTGCCGAAGAGGAATTGTGATGTCCCCTGCCACCAGCGCCACCACCGGGCCGCCCGCCACGGTGGACCGGGTCGAGGAGTCCGAGCGTCACGGTGGCCGGCCGCTCGACGCCAGCCGTGACGTCGCCCTGCGGGAGGCAGCGCTCGCCCTACTGGCCGAGATCGGGTACGACCGGTTGACCATCGACTCGGTGGCGGCCAGGGCCCGGGCCAGCAAGACCACCATCTATCGACGCTGGTCGGGCAAGGCCGAGCTCGTCGTCGACGCCCTCACCTGCCTGAAGAGGTCCCTACCCGTGCCCGACACCGGAACGCTACGGGGGGATCTCGAAGCCATGGTCCACCAGCCCCCCGGTAGCGACGACCAGTTCGGGACCCAACTGATGATCGGTATCGTGACGGCCCTGGCCCGAGACGCCGAGTTACGGCGGGTTTTTCGGGAGAGGTATCTCGAGCCGAACAGTGCCGGCTTGCAGCAGGTGTTCGCCCGGGCCGTGGCCCGGGGTGAGGTGCCGACCGACCGGAAGCTCGACCTTCTGGTCTCGCTGTTGCCGGCCCTGGCCATCCAGCACCTGCTGACCTTCGGCGAGATTCCGGGGGCAGACTTTGCCCAAAGGGTGATCGATGACCTGATTCTTCCTCTGGCCACCGCGGAGACGAGCACGTCGAATACGTCATTACCGTCGACTTCGAACACAAGCAACCCCTGAACCGGCTGTCCCCCCAGCCCCTGCCGTAAAGAGGAGTTCCCCGTCATGCGCGCTCTCGCTACCTGGTGTGTCCGGCACCGTCGGTTGGTCGTCGCCTTCTGGATCGTGGCCCTGGTCGTCGTGAGCGGCATCTCGAAATCGGTGGGGAGCGACTACTCCAACAGCTTCACCTTTCCGAAGACCGAGTCGGCCGACGCCATCCACCTGCTGCAGGCCGCCTCACCCAAGGTGTCGGGCGACACCGACCAGATCGTCTTCGCCACGTCGGGCGCCACCAAGGTCACCGACCCTGTCGTCGAGGCCCGGATCAACGCCATGCTGGCCAAGGTGGCCAAGGTGCCGCACGTCACCACCATCGTCTCGCCCTACGGGGCCGGCGGCTCCAGGCAGGTGGGCAAGGACCAGCAGGTGGCCTTCGCCTCGGTGACATTCGACACGCAGGCCCAGAACCTGAAGATGGCCGTGGCCACCGACCTGGTGAACACGGCCAAATCGGCCGACGGCGGCGGGGTGACAGTAGGGGTGTCGGGAAGGCTGGCCGAAAACGCCGTCCGGCCGTCGTTCGGCTCGGGAACGCTGTTCGGGGTGCTCCTGGCCGGGATCGTGCTGTGGCTCGTCTTCGGATCGGTCTTCGCCATGGGTCTTCCCCTGATCTCCGCTCTGGCTTCGCTGGGCACCGCCATCGGACTCATCGGAATGCTCAGCAACGTCATCAGAATGCCCGAATTCTCCACCACCCTGGTGCTGTTGATCGGACTGGGTGTGGGGATCGACTACGCGCTGTTCATCGTGACCCGACATCGGCAGGGACTGATCGCCGGGATCGATCCCGAGTCGTCCATCGTGAACGCCGTGAACACCTCGGGTCGGGCCGTGCTCTTCGCCGGCATCATCGTCTGCATCGCCCTGCTCGGGATGTTCGCCCTGGGTGTGTCGTTCCTCTACGGCCTGGCCGTGGCCGCCGCTCTCGGCGTGGCGCTCACCATGATCGCGGCGCTGACTCTGCTGCCCGCCCTTCTCGGGTTCATCGGACCCCGGGTGCTGTCTCGGCGGCAGAAGAAGAGCCTGGCCGAGAACGGACCCCGGATCGTGGGCACCGGCACCAAGGGCTTCTGGCCCCGGTGGGCGGGCATCGTGCAGCAGCGGCCGGTGATCCCCGCCGTGATGGCTCTGATCCTCATCATCGTGGTCGCCCTGCCGTTCTTCTCGCTACGGCTGGGATCGGCCGACCAGGGCAACGACCCCGCCGGATCGGCCACCCGGGTGGGCTACGACCTTCTGGCCCGGGGATTCGGTCCCGGGTTCAACGGTCCGCTCGAGTTGGTGGCCGTGGTCCACAACCCGTCCGAGCGAAGCGCCCTGTCCACGGTGGTGAGCGAGGTGGCCGCCCAACCCGACGTGCAGAGCGTGGCCCCGCCGGTGCTGATCCCCAGTCACGACGGCAGCGACGTGGCCCTGATCAACGTCTATCCCTCGAGCGCCCCACAGGACGCGGCCACCACCGCCCTCGTCTACCACCTGCGGCAGCAGACCATTCCCGCCGCCGTGTCGGGGACCAAGCTGACGGTGCTGGTGGGGGGGTCGACGGCCATCTTCATCGACTTCGCCCACGTTCTCTCGGCCAAGCTGCCGCTGTTCATCGGCCTGGTGGTGCTGCTGTCGTTCCTGCTTCTCTCCGTCGTGTTCAGAAGCATCGTCATACCGCTCGTCTCGGCCGCCATGAACGTGCTGTCCATCGGCGCCGCCTTCGGCGTGTTGGTGGCCGTCTTCCAGTGGGGGTGGCTGGGCTCGGTCTTCGGTGTCAACCGGGCCGGCCCCATCGAGGCCTTCCTGCCCGTGATGCTCTTCGCCATCCTCTTCGGCCTGTCCATGGACTACCAGGTCTTCCTGGTCACGCGTATCCACGAGGAGTGGCTGAAATCCGGTGACAACCGCACCGCCGTGCGCAACGGCCTGGCGGCCACGGGAAAGACGATCACCGCCGCCGCGCTGATCATGATCCTGGTGTTCGGCTCGTTCATCCTGGGCGGCGAGCGGGTGATCAAGGAGTTCGGACTGGGCCTGGCCGCCGGGATCCTGATGGACGCCGTGGTCATCCGGATGGCCGTCGTGCCGTCGGTGATGCTGCTCATCGGCAAACCCAACTGGTGGTTCCCGAAGTCCCTCGATCGCCTTCTCCCCCATATCGGCCTCGAACAGGCGGAGGGCAAGGCCGGCATCGAAGCGACGACCGGCGATCACGGTGGTGGACCCCAGGACCTCGTGGGCACGTCGCACCGCTGAACAGTGGACCACCCGGTAGGCGGAAGAAACACCGCGTCGTTCAAGCTTTGATCAGATCACCGATGAGGACGGGTGTGAGGCCCCGACTGCGGATGAGTTCGACCAGAGCGCCGAAGGCCTGCACCGTCCCGGCGTGGCCGGTGTGCAAGCTGACGATCGAACCCGGGCGCAGCGCGGCGGAGACGCGCTGCACGATGACCGAGGGCCCGGGGTCCTGGTAGTCGAGGGGATCGATGTCGTAACCGACCGAGACCGGGTAGCCGGCCAGGCCGGCCTGCTCCAGAATGAACGACGTGGGTACCACGATCCCCGACGGGCGGAACCAGTGGCCGTTGTCCCCCTCGAGCTGATCGAGAATGGTGGCGCAGTGTTGGATCTCGTCGGCCACGGCACCGGCGTCGAGAGAGCCGAGATCCGGGTGGTCGTAGGTGTGGTTCCCCAACGTGTGACCAGCGGCCAGGATCTGATGGGCCATGGTGGGATTGGCCTCCAGCCAGGTACCGACGCCGAAGATGGTGATCGGTGCCGACTGTTGGCGCGCTTCGGTCAGCAGTTGTTGGGTGAGAGCGACGTCCCCCGAACCGTGGAAGGTGAGGGCGACACCCTTGCCCGACCGGGATCCGTTGGCCACGTAGGTGGCCGGTCCCGTCGGTGCCGCCGTGGTGGTGGTCGTCGGGACGACCGTGGTGGTGGTGACCGGTGGTCGCTTGGGCCCGGCCGCACGCTTGGCGGCGCCCAGACCACAGGCGCTCAGAAGAGCGGCCGCCGCGGTGGCCAGGACCGAACGGCGGGTCCACTCGGAGGCTGACCGCGCTCGTGTCATCGAACGGACACCCTATGCACTACCGGCGCCCTCGGCCCGGAAAAAGGTCGGAGAATTGTCGGCCGGTGTCAGCGCAAGATCCCGGTGTGGCCCAGCGAGTAGCGGCCCGGTTGGGGCCAGATGCAGACGCCGTGGGGGCTGACACCTACGGGAACACGGGCGATCTCCTGGCCCGTGGTCGTGTCGATGGCGTAGACGTCGGAGTCGTAGCGGCCCGACAACCAGAGCACCTTGCCATCGGCGGACACGCCTCCCATGTCGGGGCTGGCCACGTTGCTGCCCGATCCGAGGCGGGTCCC
This sequence comes from Acidimicrobiales bacterium, assembly GCA_035535015.1. GTDB lineage: Bacteria > Actinomycetota > Acidimicrobiia > Acidimicrobiales > UBA8190 > Palsa-661. Next base: position 89,066 of record DATLQU010000024.1, read on the forward strand.
GGGCTCGGGAGGCAGCACCCAGGTGGCCACCACCTGCCGGGTGGCGAAGGAGACCACCGAGACCGTGCCGACGTCGCGGTTGGAAACGTAGAGATCCTGGGAGTTGCGGCTGACGTAGAGCCCGTGGGCCCCTTTGCCGGTGGGCAGGAAACCGAGGACCTTGAAGGTGTCGCCGTCCAGCTCCCACACACCTTTGGCGGCCAGATCGGCGACGTAGAAGACGGTACCGTCGGGGGAGAGCTTCACGTCCTGGGGCTCGGAGCCCGGCTCGAGGTCCAAGGTGCCCACCACCGATTGGGTGGCCACGTCGACTTTGAGCAGCTTTCCCGAGAACTCACACGAGGCGATCAGGTAACGGCCGTTGGCGGAGAAGTCCAGGTGGTCGACACCGCGGCAGGGCACCGGCAGGGAATGGACGAGCGCCATGGTGTGGGGGTCGCGGAAGTCGAGACGCTGGAGCGCTTCGGCCACGACGACGGCGAAGCGACCATCGGGTGTGAAATACATGTTGTAGGGATCCTCGACCGGCACGGGGGTGCCCGGGTCGCCGGTGACCGGATCGATGGGGGTGAGGCTGTTGCCCTGGTCATTCGTGACCCAGAGCGTCTTCAGGTCCCATGAGGGCACGACGTGTTGGGGCAGTGCGCCGACGGCGAATTCCTTCACCACCTTGTAGGTCTGGGGGTCGATCTCATCCACCGTGTCGCTGAGGCTGTTGGGCACGTAGACGAGCGGACGCGCTGTCTGCGCCGCCGGAGCCAGACGGTCCGACTCGTCGGCGGCGTAGATGTCACAGGGATTGGTGACGGGGGGCATTCCCGGCAGGGGGTCCTCCACCGGGGGGCAGGCGCTGTGAGGATGGTCCTGTCGGGGAAGCGGCCGGGGTCGGACCGGGGTGGTGGCGTGCGAGGCGGCGCGCCGAGACGACTTGTGATCGGACCCGGTCATGGTGACGACGAGGACGACGAGGACGACGAGGACGGCCACAGCCGTGAGGAGTGCCACCCCGCGGCGCACCAGTACGCGGGCGGACAGCCGTCCGGTGTCGCGGTTCTCCGACGGGGCCATGCGGCTGCGAATCGTCAGCCGCGCGCGACGTGGAGATCAGCGGCCGGGTCGTGCCGCGTCGGCGGAAGCTCCTCACGGTCCGGCACGGAGAAACGATACCGCGGAGTTCCACCGGCAACACCGCAGGTCGAGCCGGGCTACGTTGCTCGCGTGTGCTTCTCTCCGGAAGGTGACCTGGCCGTCGGCCTGGTCGTCACCGGAATCGGGGTCGATGCCTGTCGGCACCTGCGGGGAAGAAACAACTATCTGTTGTTGGCAGCCACTCCGGTCGTGCTCGGCGCCCATCAGATCGATGAATCGCTGGTGTGGTGGGGACTGCAAGGCCATGTACCGCACCTGGCCGGGCGGATCGCCATGTGGATCTACCTGATGATCGCCTTCGTGGTCGTTCCCATCCTGGTGCCTCTGGCCATCTTGAGACTGGAACCGACGGCGCGGCGGCGATGGCTGATCACACCGTTCTTCTTGCTCGGGGTCGGTGTGGCCGCCTCACTTCTCGTCACGATGGTTCGCAACGGGATCACGGTCAAGCTGGGGCACTACCACCTGGCCTACAGCATCGGGCTGAAACACGGGATGGTGATCGTGGGTTTGTACATCGTGGCCACGTGCGGATCGCTTTTGTGCTCGGGCTACCGGCACATCGTGATCTTCGGACTGGCCAACGTGGTGGCCGTGGTCATCCTGGCCCGGCTGACGGCCGATGGCTTCGCGTCGCTGTGGTGCTTCTACGCCGCCATCGCCAGCGGCGGTATCTCGCTGCACATGCGGCTGGCCAAACCGCACCGCGGTCGTCCGTACGCCATGACCTGACCCGAGGCGCGGGACTGTCCGGAGGTGTCGGGCCGACCGTCACCGTCGTGACGGGCACGACAGCGTTACCCCCTGGACGTGGTGGTCACCGACGTGGTCGACGTGGTGCTCGGGTCGGTGGACGTGGTGTCCGGAGCGACCGCGGTCGACGCCGGAACGCCCGACGTCGAAGTGGTCGTCGGAGGCTCGGCGCTGGTGGACGACGCCGGCGCCGTGGGCGGCCGACCCGTGTCGGGCGAGGTGCAACCCGACGGCGGGCTGTCGGCTCCCTGCTGGCCGGGCATGAGGACGGTGCCGGCACAGCCGAAGTTGGAGAGGGTGACGTCGAGGACGACCGTTGCGCCGTCGGAGAAGCGGGCCACCGAGTCGACCTGCCGGATGAAGCCGGAGGTGTCGATCGAGACCTGGTCGGTGGTGCCCGTGTAGCCCTGGGCGTGGAGGACGGAGATGGCGTCCGACGCCGTCTTCGACTCCTCGGTGGTGATGTCCGGCTCGTTGACCAGCTGGGTGGGGTCGACGGCCACCTGGTAGACGGTGACCGGGACACCGTTCACGGTGGCCGTGCCCGACTGGGTCGCCCCGTTGATGTCCTGCTGGTAGAGGTCGAGGTAGCCGGTGGGGCTGGCCATGCCGATCATGGCGATGGCGCCTTCACGGCTGCCGATGGTGCTCTCGGTCAGGCCGGCGAAGCCCGATATGGGCTGACCGGGGGCGTTGGCCTGGCTCGGCGGCGGGGCCAGGCCGGTCTCGAGGGAGCTGCCCAGGTCCTCATAGAGGGTGGTGCTGTTCACCCGGATCGAGACCTGGAGACCGCTGGCCACCCCGTTTGCCCCGGTCGTTGCGCCCACGTTGGCGTCGATCAGGGTCGCCTTCGGGTTGGTGTTGGAGATGCCGGAACCGGACACCGGGGTACCGGGATTGCTCACCGGGGCGCCGTTGCACTCGGTGACGGTCTGCGTCGCGTTACTGCTCGAGGAGGAGACGATTCCCGATGGGAGGTTCGTGATCCCCGAGACCTTCTTGGTGGTCGGCTTCGTCGCCTTCGACCCTGTCTTGACCGTCAGTGACGATCCGTAGGCTGCCGATGCGGACCCCGATCCGGAGACCATTCCGGACGACGAGGCGGACACCGAGCCGGGGGTGAGCGGGCCCACGCCGCTCGGCATGGGGACCGTCATGGTGTGGCAGACGGTGGTCGAGGTGGTGGTCGGCACCGTCCGGGTCGGTGGGGTGGTCTTCAGGGTGTAGGCGAAGTCGAAACTGCCCGAGTCGGTGGTGGCGCTGAGCGCACCCAGGACCTGGTGCTCGGCCGGTCCCGAGCCGAAGGTCTTGGCCTTGGACGGCGCGGTGTGTCTCTGGGCCGTCTGGTGGGCGGCGGTCGATCCGGTGAGGGCGACGCCGACGGGGACGGCCACCAGGGCCAGACAGGCGACGGCGGCGGCCAGGGCCCCGGTACGACGCCAGGGCGAGGGCCGGGGGCCGGTCTCGGGGCTCGTCTGCGGGCCCTCGTCCAACCACATCTGGTCGTCGTTCATGTCGTCTCCCGGCTTCCCGGCGACCGAGGGGGCTCGACCCGCCGTCTGGGTACGACGGAACTTTACTACTCGACTCCACCGAGGGTCGGGGTGGCGGTTCTCCACAGTGGTAAAGATCTGAGACAAGCCTCTGACCTCGAGGTTTCCCGACGGTCCGACAACGGCCAGACCGGCCTGACGAGCCGAGTCGAGGAGTTTGGCCGCCACCACCGGGGCCTTGTCGGCGTTCTCCCCGAAGTCCCGGCAGAGGGCCTCGGCCAGGTCGGAACGGGCCGGCAGTGAGCCCCCGGGGGGCAGGGTCTCGAAGACGGCCCGGAAGAGGGGGACCGAGAGGAAGGCCTGTCGGCGGGCCTCGGCGGCATGGGGATCGAGGCCGGCCAGGATCAAGCGGCCCCGGTCGGTCAGGTCGATGTGGTCGGCCCGGCCGGCCAGGAGGCCGAAGGTGCGGGCGTTGGCCAGGCGGGCCAGGTAGGTGCCGTTGTTGGTGCCGGAGTAGCCGAGGCCGGCGGCCAGGAGGTCGGGGGCGATGGTGCCGCCGGCGTTGTCCACGATGCGGGCGGCGGCGATGGCCGCTTCGAGATCGAAGCGGACCGAGCGGAATCGGCTACGGACCACGGGGACCATTCTCCCAGCCCTCCGGGCAGAGGTGAAGCGCCGTAGCATTCTGCAGGTGAGCAGCACCGTGGCCGCCGGTTACCCCTCCCCGCCATCCGATGCGGCCCGGGCCACGGAGATCTTCGGGGCCATCGAAAATGCGGTGGGTGCGGTGGTGCTGGCCGGGCCCCTGACGATCCGGCTGGCCGTGGGCTGCGTGGCCGCCGGGGGCCATCTGCTGGTCGAGGACCACCCGGGACTGGGCAAGACGACTCTGGCCAAATCCCTGGCCGGAGCCCTGGGGCTCGATTTCCGGCGGCTGCAGTGCACGGCCGACCTGTTGCCGGCCGACGTCACCGGGGCGACGGTGCTCGGCCCCGAGGGCGGCGAACCGAGCTTCCGGCCCGGACCCGTGTTCACCAACGTGCTGATGGCCGACGAGCTGAACCGGGCGTCGCCGCGGGCCCAGTCGGCGCTGCTCGAGGCCATGGAGGAGCAGCAGGTGACGGTGGACGGGCGCAGCTACCGGTTGCCCCGGCCCTTCTTCGTGCTGGCCACGCAGAACCCGTACGACGCAGCGGGGACGTCGCCACTGCCCCACGGCCAGCGCGACCGGTTCCTCGTCCGGGTCTCCATCGGATATCCGTCGCGGGGGCAGATGGACGAGCTGATCGCCGGGGACGACCCGGCCGACCGGGCCCGGGAGCTGACCGCGGTGGTGTCAGCGGAGGATGTGGCCAGTCTGATGGGTGCCGTCCGGTCGGTGCACGTCTCGGGCGCCGTCCGGGGCTACGTGCTCGACCTGCTGGAAGCGATCGGCGGCCACCCCGGTGTGGCCGTGGGGCCCTCACCCCGGGCGGCCCGGGCGGTCGTGCGCGCCGGGTCGGCGCTGGCCGTGGCCGACGGTCGGAGTTACCTGTCGCCGGCCGACGTGCAGCACGCGGCGGCGCCGGTGCTGGCCCACCGGCTGGCTCTGCACCGGGCGGCCGAACTGACCGGAGAGGACGCCGAGACGCTGGTGGGCGCCATCGCCGGGACGGTGCCGGTGCCGCTTCACGGAGAAGCCGAGGGCGGGTGAGGCGGCGGGTCCCCTCGATTCCCCGGCCCACGGGCCGCGGGGTCGGCGTGGCCGGGGTGTTCCTGGCGCTGTTCGTGCTGAGCCTAGCCAGCGGCACCGCCGAACTCGTGCCGCTGACGGCGGCCGTCGGCCTGCCCCTGCTGGTGGCCCCGGTGGCCGCTTCGGTGCGCGCTCGGCGGGCCCGAGGGGATCTGGCCGTCGACGCCTCGGTGTCTCCCCCCTCGAGCGTGGTGGGCGGGGCGGTGACCCTGCGGATCGGGGTGACGAACAGGTCGGAGGGTGTCGGCCCGGCCTTGGCCATCGAGGCGCCGGGGCGGCGCTGGCAGAGGCGGACCGGTGAGATCGGCGACCCGGCGGGCGAGGGGCCGGTCGACACGAGGTCGGTGATGGTGCCGTCGGGTCTGATCACGCTGCCGGCACCGGGGGGGCGGACGAGGGAGGTGTTCGCCGGCGCCGTGGGATCGGGCCGGCGCGGGATCTTCGTCCTCCCGGCCCGGCGGAGCTGGGTTCTCGACCCGTTCGGGCTTTTCGGCGCCGCCGGTCCGGTGATCCCGGCCGTGTCCGCCGTCGTCTACCCCGCCGCCGGGACCGGGGCGCGGTGGACGGCGTCGGGGGACGGGGACGGGGAGACGGGAGCGGGCGAGCCGGCCACGGGAGGGAGTGGCGGCGGTCTCGGCGAGTTGGTCGGGATCCGGCCCTATGTGGCCGGAGACCGGCTGTCTCTGCTGCACTGGCCGGCGCGGGCGCGTTACGGCGCCTGGTTCGTACGGCAGTTCGGCACCGAGGAGGGCGAGCCGACGCGGCTGGTGCTCGACGACCGGGCCGGGGTGCACCGGCAGGCCGACTTCGAGAAGATGGTGGCCGACGCCCACGGGTTGATCGAGCTCTGTTGGGGCCAGGGTCGGGCCGTCGAGCTGTGGACGCTGTCGGGGAGGGCGGCCACTCACGGTGCCGTCGGCCCCGGGGTCGAAGAGGCCCGGGTGCTGCTGGCCGGCGTCCTGCCCCGGGCGGCGGGCGGCCGGTGCGTCGAGGGGGGCACCGTGATCACCACCGGCACAGGGGCTCGGAGCCTGCCCGAGAGCGTCGAGCGGATCGTGGTGGGTCCGTGAGTCGGCGCGCCGTGAGCGAGCTGTCGCTCTTCGGGGTGGCGCTGATCGGGGGCTTCGCCGTCGGACGACTGACGACGTCGGGTGGCGCCTGGCGTGACGTGGTGGCTGCCGCCGTCGTCGGTGAGGCGCTCACGGCTGTCGCCTCCCGGCGATTGTCCGGTGCGTGGTCGTCGGTCGTCGGCACCGCCGGGGTGGCTCTCGCGGCCGTGTGGCTGTCGGCTCCGGCCGGAGCTTTGTGGCACGGCCTGCCCAACCTGACGACACTGCGGATTCTCGGCCGGCAGCTGAGGGCCGTCGGTCCCGTGCACCTGCCCGTGGCCGGTGGGGCCGGTGTGGTGCTGATCGGCATGGTGGTGGCCGGGGTGGCCGGCGTCGGGACCCGGGCCCTGCCGGGTGCGCTCGGATTGGTACCGGGGGTGGCCCTGCTGGCCGGCTCCACGGTGGCGCTTGGCTCCCCGGGCGCCGAACTGCTGGCCGTGGCTCTGGCCGGCGCCGGCGTGGTCCTTCTGGTGGCACGTTCGGCCGAGCGGGTGGGGGCGCTGCTGGCGACGGCCACGACGCTGGCGTCGGTGGCGGGCGTGGTGGTGGTCGGTGCGGCCGGCGGGACGGGGTCGGCGTCGGGGGGCGGGATCCCGGTGGCGGGGGTACCTCCCACGGCCCTTTCGCTCGTCTCGCATCTGACGGCGCTGCAGATCCGTGACCCCGATCTGGTTCTCTTCACGGCCCGGAGCCCGCTGCCGACCTACTGGCAGGTGGGCTCGTTGTCGGTGCTCTCCGGGAATACCTGGGTCCCCGACGCGGCCACCGCCGCCGCCCTGGCCGGTCGGGGAGGGTCCCCGCCGTCGGTGCCGGCGGCCGGTGGGCCGAGCTTCACGGCGACGGTGACGGTGGCCAATCTCTCGAGCCGGCTGCTGCCCGTGCCGCCGGACACCCGGGCGGTGTCGGGGGCGACGCTCAGTGCCGTCGGTGCCCTGGCCTCGACGGCCAGCGCGCCGGGGCTCACGTTTACGGCGACGGCGACGGTGCCGGAGACCGATATCGGGGTCGGCGCGGCGTCCGCGGGACCGTCGGGGTCCGACACCGTGGACACCCGATTGCCCAGCCTGCCCCCGGGCATCGTCACTCTGGCGCAGTCGATCACGGCATCGGCGGCGACGCCGCTCGAGAAGGCCGAATCCCTGACCAATTGGTTCCGGTCCCGTCTGTTCCACTACTCGCTGAAACCGACGGGTGTCTCGCTGATCTCGTTCCTGACGTCGTCGCACACCGGCTCGTGCGAACAATTCGCCGGCGCCTACGCCGTGCTGGGGCGCGCCGTCGGGTTGCCCACCCGGGTGGCCATCGGTTTCACGACCGGGGTGCGCGACCCGGCCGGGCAGACGGTGGTGCGGGGCATCGACGCCCACGCCTGGCCCCAGGTCTTGCTCGGCGGGAACTGGATCTCCTTCGAACCGACGCCCGAGAGGCCGTCGGGTGAGCTCTCCCCTCCGGGGGTGATCGGACTGAGCGCGGTGGGGACGCCGAACCCGGTGGGACCGACGAGCATCCCCCGCTCCCCGCCGGGGCTGTCGTTCCCTGTCCCCGGCCGGTCGACGACGGTGTCGGCCGTCCCCCGGGCGTCGGTGCTGTGGTGGTGGTTGACCCCCCTGCTGGCCGTGGGGGCGGTGCTCCCGGGCGCCGAACTGCTGCGTCGGCGCCGGCGTCGGAACAGGACGGCCGGCGACGAGCTGCGATCGGCCTGGGGACGGATCGACCGTGTCCTCGGCCGCCGTCAGATGGCCCGGCCGGCGTGGCGGACGCCGGTGGCCCATAGCCGGCTCCTGCGCTCCCAGATGGGCGGCGACGAGATGGACGCCGTATGGGCGGAGCTCGAGTGGTTGGCCGTGAGCCTCGAAGAGGAGGTGTACGGCTCCCGGCCGGCGGGCGTCGACGACGGCCGGAGGGCCCGGGTCGCGGGCCGACAGGTGACCCGGAGCCTGTCCGTCGGCCCGGGGCGCCGGACCTTGGTCAGGGGTGGTCGGGCTCGGTGGCCATGACGTTCGAGCCGGTGAGAGCGAAGACGCCGAAGGTGACCATGGCCAGGCCGAGAACCTCGAAGAGCGGAGCCGGCCCGCGGGAGTCGATCTGCTCACCGAAGAGGCCGATGCCGATGACGACGGCGACGAGCGGCTGCATGACGGTCAGGGTGGGAAGCGAGAAACGCAGCGCCCCGGCATGGAAGGCGCTCTGGGTCAGAAGCAGCGCCCCGGCGCCGCCGACGACCATGGCGTAGGGCTCCCACATGGCGAGGGCGTGGAGGACGCCGGCGTCGAGGAGATGGCCCGTGCGTTCGGTGAGGGCGGCCACGTAACCGAAGGCCATGCCCGAGCCGGCGCCCAGGAGGACCGCCGCTCGACGGCGCGATCCCCGACGGGCGACGAGGACCGCGGCGGTGCAGCCGATGACGATGACGGCGGTGAGGACGGCCCAGGACAGAGCCCGGGCGTGGGGATGGCCGAGGCCCGGTCGGGCCACGCCCAGGAACAGGCCCAGGCCGGCCACGGTGAGAGCGGTGGAGGCGATGTCCGGCGTGTGGAGACGCCGGTGGTCGAGCCAGGCCGCCAAGGGGAGGGCGAAGACCAGGCTGAGGACAAGGAGCGGTTCGACGAGGGAAAGCGATCCCCGGCGCAGCGCCAGGAACTGAAAGAGATAGCCCACGCCGTCGAGGAGGTTGCCGACGAGCCAGAGGGGACGCCGGGCCAGGCGGACGAGGAGACCGGCGCGCACCGAGAGTTCCGGTGGCTGGGCCACGGCGGCATGGTGCTGGAGGACGGCGGCCGTTCCGTAGGCGGCCGCGCTGGCCAGGGAGAGCAGGACGATGGAGACGAGACCCCGGCCGATGGCGTGGTGGAAGACCTTCAACCCCACCACCTCGGCCGGCATTCCCACCACGACAGCCTGCCCGATGGGTCGCGGCTGCTGTCGAGTGACGAGACGACGGCGTCGGCACCGAAGGGCGCCGGCGGCCGGATCAGCCGACGAAGAGGGACTTGCGCTGGTGTTTGACGCCGCGCATGCGGCGGACGATCTCTTCCACGCTGAGATCGTTACGGCCCCGCAGAACAAGGGCCTGCTCGTCGAGGCGCGCCATCTCCCGGCTGCGCAGGCGCTCCTGTTCGGCCTTGGGTCGACGACGCAGAGCCCGGTTGAACGAGGCGGCCGCCGCACCGGGGCCGTCGAGCCCGAGGATGGTGGCGATGGTGGCGAAGGTCCGGCCCTGGTCCCGGAGGGTCAAAACCTGGTGGTCACGCTCGGCGTCGGGGCTCATCTGCTTCCACTCTCCCATGAACGGAAGCGCACAGGGTGAACTTCGGCCGGCCGGATCAGGCGTTTGTGGCCGCCGTCTGTGCCGTGACCCACCGCCCGGAAAGCTCCTGGTAGACGGCCTGATGTCGTGCGGTGCCGTCCCGACAGGGCCCGCCACCTGCGACGGCCGGTTCAGAAGGGGTGCCGACGAGCCGATGGAGAGGGCAAATTGTTCAGGAGGGGCCTTGGAACCGGAGTGGCTCGATCGGTTGGTGCTGGAGCTCCCCGATGCCGTCGTGGTGGCCGACGGACAGGGCAACCTGATCTGGGGCAATCCGGCGGCCGAGCGGATGTTCGGGGTCACGAACGACGAGATCGTCGGCGTGAGTGCACTCGACCTCTTGCACCCCGAGGACCATGAGCTGGCCGTCGCCTCGCTCGAGAGTGTCCAGGGCAAAGAACGCGGGAGTCCGATCGAGCTCCGGGTGCGATCGGCCACGGGATGGAGACTGGTCGAACTGATCGGTACCAACGTGATCGGCCAACCGCCCATCGACGGACTGGTGTGGTCGCTGCGGGACCTGACCGATCGGCGGCGCTGGGAGGTGGCGACCAACGACATAGAGCGGTTCCGGTCGCTCGTGCACAACTCGGCCAACATCCTGCTGCTGCTCGACAGAACAGGGACGGTGGCGTCCGTGTCGGCCGCCATCACCCGGATGCTCGGCCATGACCAGGAGCTGGTCGAGGGGCAGCTGCTCGACGATCTGGTGATCCCGACCGACCGGATGACGTTGCGCGCCGCGCTGGTGTCCGTCCTCGACAAGCAGGAACGGGATGAGGGTGCGACGGTCGTCGAGGTGTGCCTGCGGCGCCGCGACGGTGGCACGCCCGTGCCGTGTGAACTGAGCATCGTCAACCTGCTCGACGACCCGACGGTCAACGGGTTGGTGGTCTCGGCGCACAACATCACCCAACTCCGGTCCACCCGCGATGAGCTCGAACGGCTGGCCACCCGGGACGCGCTGACCGGACTACCCAACCGGACGCTCATCTTGGATCGGATCGAGCAGATGCAGAAGCGCGGCAACCGGACCGGTGCGGGGGGCGCCGTCCTCTTCGTCGATCTCGACCGGTTCAAGGACGTGAACGACTCGCTCGGTCACCGGATCGGCGACGACGTACTGCGACAGGTGGCCACCCGGTTCCGCCGGACCCTGCGCGAGTCCGATTCTATCGGTCGGCTGGGGGGCGACGAATTCGTGGTGCTGGTGGAAGGAGCGGGGGCCAGTCACGCCGAGGGGGCCGCCCAACGGCTGCTCGACGCCCTGGTCGAGCCCTTCTCCGTGCAGAGTGAAGCCCGGCCGCAGCTCACCGTGTCGGCCAGCATCGGCATCGTGTCGGGGGCGTACAGCTCGGCCGAGGACCTGCTGATGGATGCCGACGTGGCTCTCTTCGAGGCCAAGGCGGCGGGCCGGAGCCGGGCGCTGCGTTTCGAGCCCGAGATGCGCGGCGCCTTCCGGGCCCGGATCGAACTGGAGAGGGACCTGCGACTGGCGCTGCAGCGAAGGGAGTTCTTCCTGATGTACCAGCCTGTGGTCGAGCTCGACACCGGCGGGGTGCGCAGTATGGAAGCGCTATTGCGCTGGCGGTTGCCGTCGGGGCAGGTGGTCGGGCCCGACGCCTTCATTCCGGCGCTCGAGGAATCCGGACAGATCGTCGAGGTGGGCACCTTCGTGCTCAACGAGGCGTGCCGGATGACCAGGACCTGGCAGGTGCTGGGACTGCCGACCGCCGTCTCGGTGAACGTCTCACCGCGGCAGTTCGAAACGGACATGTTCGTCGACGAGGTGCACCGGGCGCTCGAACTCTCGGGCCTCGACCCGACCTCGCTGATCCTCGAGATGACAGAGACGACGCTGATGCGCGACTCGCGCGAATCCGACGTGAGGCTGGCGGCATTGAAGCACCTCGGGGCCCGGCTGGCCATTGACGACTTCGGCACCGGCTACTCGTCCCTGGCCTACCTGCAGAAGTTTCCCGTGGACATCATCAAGATCGACCGCGCCTTCATCTCCGGTGCCGTGGTCGACGGACCGAGCGCGGCGCTCGTCCACGCGCTGGTGGAGCTGGGGAATGCCTTGGGGCTCGAGACGGTGGCGGAAGGGATCGAAACGGCCGATCAGCTGATCCGGCTCCAGCACGAGGGTTGCCACGCCGGACAGGGCTTCTACTTCAGCCGGCCCCTGGAGTCGGGCGACGCCGAGCTCTTCTTGCGCGCGGCGAGCGAAGACGCCCTCCCCGCCGGCGGCGGCGGCGCCTCTCTACGCCGGTAGGGAACCCGGCGCCGTTCAGCGCAGGAGCGACACGACGAGGGCCGCTTGACCCAGGTGGTAGGTCACCATGATCCCGACGTCGGCCGGGCCGAAGGGCCGGACGAAACGATTCCAGGCGATCATCGTGTCCGACGAGACGAAGAGGCCCGCTCCGATGCCGGCCAGAACATTGCCCGTGGCCAGCGCGGTGGCCAACATGGCGCCGATGACCACCATGTAGACGGCTACCGGGAGACGTATCGGCCGTTGGCTCCGCAGGGCTTTCAGGACGCGGGCGCCGAGCGGCGACAGGCCAACCAGGACGACAGCGCCAGCCACGGCGAGGGCCGGAGCGCCAGGGTGATGCGACCAGAAGCCGGCCAGATAGAAGAGGTGGCCCAGGAGGAACGCCCCCAGTCCGGCGATGAAGAGGTCGGACGGGAGCATGAGCAGGACGTCGCCGGCGAGCGAGCAGACGAGGGCGGCCACGAACCAGTCCCTCCTGGCTCCGGCGTCGGACGCCGGGGTCAGGGCGACGGCGGTGAGGATGAGCGCGACCAGGGTGGTCGGTTTGCAGACGTACTCGAGCCGGGTGTTCTCGACCGCACGGGCGATCCAGTCGCCGATGGCCAAGAGCAGGCCGATGACGAGAAAGGCAGTGGCGAAGCCGGTCACTGCCCGTGGGCGGTGTCGGCCTCCCAGGGGTGCGTGACCGACCCCTTGACGCTCGTCCGGAACATCTCCCGGCGTTCACCGGCGTAGTCGTTCAGGGCGTTGTGCATGGTGCAGCGGTTGTCCCAGATGGCCAGGGTGTGTCGGGACCAGCGCAGACGGCAGGTGAAGTTCTCGTTGGTCGCCTGCCGGTAGATGTGGGCCAGCAGTTCTTGGGACTCGATCGGATTCCAACCTTGGAATCGGGTCGTGTAGACGGGATTGAGGTACAACGCCGGTCGCTTGGTGACCGGGTGCTCGATGACGGCGGGGTGGACGTGCTCGGCGTGGGCGTCGGGTGACGGGGTGATGGCCATGGAGGTGAGGTCCTTGACCTTGTCGAGGAATCCGCCGGTGCCGTAGGCCATCCCGGCTGAGTGGACGGCGTTCAGAGAGGTCAACGTCTGCTTCAGACCGGGCGACAGTGACTCGTAGGCCAGGTACTGGTTGGACCAGACGGTGTCGCCCCCGAAGGCCGGGACCTCCCAGGCATGGAGCAGGGTGTACGACGGGGGCTCGGGAAGGTAACTCAGATCGCTGTGCCAGGCGTTGGCGAAGTTGAGCTGATCTCCCGGCTCCTTGATGACCCGGATGACGTAGGGGCGATCTTCGAGGGGGGAGACGAAGGGGGTGAGATCTCGACCGCCCAGGAGGTCGGTGATCCGTTCCAGGTCGTCGAGATCGAGATGTTGCTCAGGCAAGAAGACCACGAGGTGGTCGGCCAGGGCCTTGCGCAGGCCGTCGAGCTGTTTGCTCTCGGTCACCGTGACCAGGTCGATCCCCGTCAGCACCGCGCCCAGCGCCCCGGCGATGGGACGGACGGCCAAGGACGTGGTGGAATTCACATTCTCCCTTTCGTCCATCGGAAAGAAGGCATCCGGACGTAGGTGTTAGCGTCGGTGAAGTGTACGCAACCGCTTGGCACAACGGAGGGCCACCGGAAGACCCGGCCGGATACGGACTCAGGCTCACCAAAGCCGACCGGGACCGCTACTTCGACTCCAGCTGGGAAGAGGTCGTTCTCGAGATGGACGGCGCTCCGGCGGCGTCCATCCCTCTGAGCCCCTCCTTCTGGCGAAGCTGCTCCGAACTGCGCTCGGCCACGATCGGCAATTGGCTTCTCTCGACCGATGCCGCGCCCTGGGCCCAGGGACGCCCACCCGGTATCGCCGTGACACCGATCGAGGGAAACCAGTTCTCCGCCCGGCTGCTCCAACGGCGGGCGCTCCAGCAGTAGCGAGCCGAAGAAGGGGCGACGTCCCATCCCCGATCCCCGAGCCGCGCGCACGCGGCGGAGCGGCACTCCCCTGGAGAGCTTCACCAGGTTCGTGGCCTCCCGGGGGGCGCCGCATCGGTCGGCTGTTGGCCGCCATCTGATCATCCCCGGTCCGCCTCGGATTTCGGCAGAACCGACTCGTCGGAGAGTGCTGATAAACATCGTCGGGTGACGCATGGGGGACGAATGACGCCGGTTGTCCGAGGAGATCGGGTCGAAGTGCCTATTTGCTTCGACAGTGCTCTCGACGGAAGGTTCTGAATGCAAATCGGGGGGGCTGTCAGAGGCCTACAGGCGGATTGGAGATTTACGGACGGGGTTCCCGCAGCCTCCCGGCGGCCCCGGACATTCCTTCGGTGGCCATCCTCCGGCACCGCTCTCGACGCCGTTTCTCATCGCCGCGCCCGGCATGAGGACGATCCGGCAGCTAGGGCGCCGTCGATCCGACCGCTGCCGACCCGATTCGGGGTCGGCAGCGGTCAAGGATCATCGGTGGGCAAAGGGGAATAGACGACGTTGCCGTAGCGGTGGAGGCTCCGTGTGACCACCTGCTCGCGGAGCCAGCGGAGGAGTTCGATCCGGCCGTGTGAGCAGATCGGTTCGTCGATGACGGTGACCACGTTCTCGGCCGCGGCGACGAGGACCTCGGGTTCGGCCTGGCCCAAAAGACGCAGACGGACGCCGGTCGAAGATCCGAGCGACGACGCCAGCGCTTCTCCGCTTTCCACCGTGAACTCAGTTCCTGTCGGCAGAGGCGGCCGTCCCCGCCGAGGTCCCGGACTCGAAACCCGGACGGCCGTGCCCGTCAGGGCGGCGGCGGCCAGGGCTTTGGCCAGCGCCTCGTCGGAGACGTCATCGCTGATCCGGAGAACGACACCGGGCGAGAAGGGCCGGTAGCGCAGCTGGTTGGACTCGGAGCGGAGGCCGGCCAGTTCCGTGGTACGGCCGAAATGGGCGTCCCACCAACGCCGGTAGTCGGCCAATGTCGCGTCGACGCCGACCTCGTGCGCATCGTGCCAACGACGGAGGCTCAGCAGATAGTTGGGCCCGCCGGTCTTGGCCGTGGGGCCGACACTGGAGCGCTTCCATCCCCCGAAGGGTTGCCGTCCGACCAGGGCACCGGTGGTCGGACGATTGACATAGAGGTTCCCCGCTTCCACGACGTCCACCCAGTGCCGGTGCTCGACCGGGTCGAGTGACTGCAGACCCGCCGTCAATCCGTAGGCCACGGCGTTCTGCCAGGAAATAGCCTGGTCGAGCGTAACGGCCCGCATGACGGCCAGGACCGGACCGAACCATTCCGTCTGGTGGGCCCACGAGCCGGGTCGCACTCCGATCCGGACGCCGGGAGACCAGAGGCGCCGGTGCTCGTCGAGGCATCGGGGTTCGACCAACCAGGACTCACCGGGATCGAGGGTGGTGACGGCCCGTTCGAGGGAATCGGTGAAGGGGCCGACGATGGGTCCGACCTGAGTGGCGGGAGAGGAGGCTGGGCCCACCCGTAGGGCGCGTACGGCATCGGCCAGCTGACGCAGAAACGGGCTCTTGTCGTAGATCGAGGCGTCGACGATGGCCAGGCTGGCAGCCGAGCACTTCTGGCCGGCGTGGCCGAAGGCCGAACGCACCAGGTCACCAACCGCCTGATCCACGTCGGCCGTGGCCGTGACGACGACGGCGTTCTTTCCCGACGTCTCGGCCAGCAGTCGTCGTGACGGAACCCAACCGGCGAACAGGCGGGCCGTGGTCCATGATCCCGTCAGGATGACGGCGCTGACCGAGGGATGGGTGATCAGGCGCCGGCCGGGCCCACCATCGGCAGCGGCCAGCACCTGGAGCCGACCGGCGTCGAGACCGGCCTGGTGCAGTTGTTGGACGAGAAGTCCTGCGGTGGCCGGGGCCTCGGGACTCGGCTTCAGGATCACCGTGTTCCCGGCGGCCAGTGCGGCCAGGACGCCCCCGGCCGGAATGGCGTAGGGGAAGTTCCACGGGGGGGAGACGACGACGACGCCACACGGCTCACTGGCCACCTCCGCCCCGAGGGTCGTGAGCAGGTCGATCCCGGCCGCGTACCACCGGGCGTAGTCGACACCCTCGGAAACCTCCGGGTCGGCCTCGGCGAAGGTCTTCGCCGTTTCCGTCGCCATCACCGACACGGCATCGGACCGGCCGGCGGCCATGACCGCGGCCGCCGCGTCGAGGTGCAGACGTCGTTGCCCCCCCGGCGTCGCCTCCCAGCCGGCGGCGGCCGCGACCGCACGGGCCACGGCGGCATCGGCGTCGCCGTGGGTCGCCTCGACCGGTGCCGGTCGTCCGGCCGCGGCCAGCGCAGCGAGGGCCCAGTGACGATTGGCGGGAACGGTCAGATCGGTATCGGGCTCGTTCGTGAACCGGTTGCCGACTTGAGCCGTCGGTGCCTCAGGAGGTGGTTGGGAGCGGTCCTGGAATTGAAACGGCACCACTGACGCGTGGGTGCGGGTCCGGACCGATGCACGAAAGCGATTCGCCTGCTCCTCCCATTCGGCGCTGCCGGGGGTCATGTCCAAGACGTGGCGCAGGAAGCCCTCCGGGGTGGTGTTCTCGTCCAGACGGCGGGCCAGGTAGGCCAAGGCATTGCGGAAATTCTGACGGGTCGTGGCCGGGACGTAGAGCAGGACGTGGCCGCAGTGAGCGATCACCGCCTCCGCCTGGCCATCGGCCATGCCGGCCAGCATCTCGATCTCGACCGGGACCCCCCGATCCCGGGAGAGCACCAGAGCCAAGGCCACGTCGAAGAGATTGTGCGAGGCCGCCCCCACACGCACTGATCCATCGGCGGCGGCGGCGAGCAGGCGCTCCAGGAGCGCCACGTAGGAGGCGTCGGTGTCGGCCTTCGTTCGGTAAGGGGCGGGCGGCCAATCGTGGCTCTCGGCGTCGACTCGTTCCATGGCCAGGTTGGCCCCCTTCACCAGGCGGATCCGGATGGGGGCCTGGCCGGCCTGCCGGCGTTGGCGGGCGAAGGACAACAACCGGTCGAGAGCCTCGTGGCTGTCGGGCAGATACGCCTGCAGGGCGATGCCGGCGACCAGCGACGCGAACTCCGGTCGACCGAGAACCCGGGTGAAGGAGGCCACCGTGAGATCGAGATCTCGGTGCTCCTCCATATCGAGATTGACGAGCTTGGTGGGCTCGAACGACGACGCCGTTCGATAGAGACGTCGGAGTGAACCGCTGATGCGGGCCACCGAACCCTCGAAATCGAGCAGCGACAGGCCCTCGGCCATCGAGGAGACCTTGACCGAGACACAGTCGATGTCCGAACGGTGCAGGAGTGCGTCCACTGCGGCCGTCCTCTTCTCGGCTTCCTGTGCACCCAGGATCGCCTCGCCCAGGAGGTTCACGTTGGGACGGCGATGGTGGACGTGCAGCCGGGCCAGGCGCCGGCCGAGCCGTGCCGGCTCCGCCGGAAAGACGAGCGGTCTCGCCTCCCGACGCAATCGGGCCGCCACCAGGCCGGTGACGGGACGTGGAGCGGGGCGGGCCATAGCGGCGGCTGCCTGCAGAAGGAGGCGATCGGCCACGGAGACCCCGTCGAGATCCCCGGAAGTCACCCGGGCCATCTGGGTGGCCGCTGTCCGGGCGTCCACCGGACGAAGTACCCGATCAGCCAGGGAAAAGGCCAAACGGGTGCCCGACGAACTGGCCAGGAGCCGGCTGAGGTGACCTTGGCGCCGGCGCTCACGTGACGAGGTCCCGGCTCGCGACGCGGTCAGGAGATCGGTGGCCAAGGCGACCGACCGCTCGATGAGCTGGTCCTCTGATGAAGACGCCACTGCTCCTATTACACCTGGATCGGGGCGGCATGGGGCCGATGGAACCGGTAGAGAAGGCAGCGCCCCACCGGGTCGTCCGCTACGACCCGGTGGGTTCACTGCCGAGCGACGCGTACGGGGCTCGAACCCGTGACCCCCGGATCGACGGCGTGTCACTCATCATCGACGACCCGGCGCTCTTTCCGCTGAGCTAACGCGTCCGGGTGGCGGGGCCCGGTCCCTTGCAGGTCGATGTCTCCTCTGGGAGGTGACACCGCGATGGCCGGTGGACAGCCGGTCGGGGCGGACCGGCTTCGTTTGGGGGAGGGGACGTGTCCACCATCCTCCGGGCTCCCGCCACAGTGCGGGCGGAGAGGGTCGAACTCTCAAGGACCGTCGGTCCGCCGGCTTTTCTGAAACCGGTGCGTCTTGCTGTTCCGCCACGCCCGCGCTGAGATCGGCAGGGGTCAGCCGTCCCCGACGGCGGTCGGGCCGATCTCATTGTTGACGATATCTTCAGTTTTCAAGGATCTATTTGGACGCGCACCGACCAACCCATAGAGGCAATTGGGCCCGCCACATCCTCAGAAGCGCAAGAAGTCCGACCTCGTGGGCCGCACCAGCGGCGACCACTCGGTAACCAGCCCCTCACCCCCCCTGGTTCACTACTCACACTGTCCGTCGGCCCGGAAAACAAAGGAGCCGCCTCCTTTCGGAAGCGGCTCCTGACGGTGTCCCGGACTTGATTGTCCTGGTCAACCCGTCAAGGGCGCCTCCGTGGCGAGATTCGCCGACGCAGCGGCGTACCCGTGCTTCGACAGGGACTTCAAGCCGCGCCACATCGACGGGGTTACTCCCCCGTCGAAATGCCGGGTGACCCGGCAGCTGGTCGTATCACTAAAGCGCATGATCAATAACATACACCAATTTGCATCGCTATTGGAAGAGTCTGTCTCTCTGAGTCTGTAAATGACGACGACCGGGTATCCAGCCGTGGATAGGCTCACGGCGTGACCACCGACACGGGCTCGTGGGCGCCCGTTCCCGCCGTCGGATCTCCGTTCGTGGCCGGAACCCGTTTCGATCCGGCGTCCGTCGGCTACGCCCAGGCCGAGTACCTGTTCACCGGTGAGGCCTGCTCGTACCAACGACAGCGGAGCTCGGTGACGGTCATGGACCGAGCCGACTTCACCACGCGTGTGCTCGTCTACCGCCCGGTCGACGACGCCGCCTTCAACGGCACCGTGTGGGTCGAATGGCTGAACGTGAGCGGTGGCCTCGATGCGGCACCTGACTGGATCTTCGTGCACCGGGAATGGCTACGCCGCGGTGCCGTCTGGGTGGGCGTCTCGGCCCAGAGCATCGGGACGATGGGGGGCACGAGCATCTTCGGTCTCGAGAGTCCGGGACTGGTCGGAACCAACCCGGCGCGCTACGGAGAATTGCGCCACCCGGGTGATCGATTCTCCTATGACATCTACACCCAGGTCAGCGCGGCCATGCGACGGCCTTCGGGCACTGTTCTCGACGGCCTCACCGTCGAGCGGGTGGTGGCGATCGGCGAGTCGCAGTCTGCGTTCCGCCTGACAACCTACGTGAACGACATCGATCCTCTGACCACCGTGCACGACGGCTTTCTCATCCATGCGCGTGGGAGCGGTGGTGCCGCCCTTGACGACACGGGACCTCCGACGGCCGCCGCCCGGGCCCAACCCGTCGCCTTTCGCCCCGACCTGCGCGTCCCCGTGCTGTGCGTGGAATCGGAGACCGATCTCATGAACCTCGGTTACCTGGGAGCGCGCCAGGACGACGGTGACTCGTTCGTTCTGTGGGAGATAGCGGGGACATCGCATGCCGATATGTATACGCTTGTCGCCGGGCCGGTCGACGACGGACAACTCCTGACGGACGAGCTGGCACGAAGCTGGGTCCCGGTGTCCGAGGTCTTCGGCATGAAGCTCGACAAGCCGGTGAACGCAGGAGCACAGCACTACGTCATGAATGCGGCCGTCTCACAGCTCGAGCAATGGGTGCGGGAGGGCGTGAGACCGAGAGCGTCAGCCCGGCTCGACGTGCACGACGGTGCTTTCGTGACCGACGCGTTCGGGAACGTCAGGGGAGGCATCCGCACACCGCATGTCGACGCCCCGGTCGCCACCTTGTCCGGTCTGGGTAACAGCGGTCACCCCATCTCGTATCTGGTAGGAACGACCGAGCCCTTCGATGCCGCCACGCTCGGAACTCTCTACCGCTCGAAGAGCGACTACCTCGAGCGGTTCGCCGCGGCCACCCGGTCAGCGGTGACCGCCGGCTTCGTCCTCCCCGACGATGCCGAAGAGATGCGGGCCATCGCCGCCGTGAACGCCCCACTCTGACGAAAAGGGCGGCGGACAGCGGCTTCGACTCTGCGCGGCGACGCCGGGCGGGCGCTGACCCCGACCGGCACTGCATGATGCCGGGATGACCGATATCGATCCTGACGCCCTGGTCCCTGACTTCCGATCCGGAAGGGGCAGAGCGTCGGCCATCTGGAGATGGATCGACCCCGAGGAAAACCCGTCCGGTGTGGTCTACGGAACCATCGCCGTCGGCGCCGTCCTTGCCTCCGAGAGCACGCGCCGGGAGACCTTCGCCGAGACCGTGGTAGCCACCATGGTCATTCTCGGTCTCTATTGGGTCGCGCACACCTACGCCGTCGTGGTCGGCCGCCGGCTCGAGACCCGTGAAACGCTCACCGCCCGGAGATTGTGGCGGACGTTTCTCCATGAAGGAGCGATCGTCAAGGGCGCCGCCATCCCCATCGCCGTGCTTCTCGTGCTCTGGACCTGCGGTGTCGGTTTGGACACCGCTGTCAACGCCTCTTTGTGGACGAGCGCCGGCGTTCTCTCCGCCTTCGAGATCGTGGCCGCCCTGCGTGGGCGGGCCAGCGGAGCCCAGAAGGTCGTCCAGGTCCTCGTCGGCACCCTTCTGGGTGCTGGGATCCTCGTCGTACGGCTTCTTCTTCATTGAGGCGTCGATCATCGAGTGTCGGCATTCACCCCTTCTCTTTCTCACCGAAACTCGTGTGGCAGGCTGAACGGTATGCAGATCGGCGTCGTCTTTCCCCAAACCGAGATCGGTGGAGATGCCGGGGCCGTTCGGGCCTACGCAGGCACCGTCGAGGAACTCGGCTACTCACACCTCGTCGCCTACGACCACGTCGTCGGGGCCGACCCGGCCGTTCATCAGGGTTGGCAGGGTCCTTACGATCTGCACTCGACGTTTCACGAGCCACTCGTCCTGTTCGGATACCTGGCTGCGCTGACGTCGCTCGAACTGGTCACCGGCATCGTCATCCTCCCCCAGCGGCAGACGGCGCTGGTAGCCAAGCAGGCCGCCGAAGTCGACCTTCTCACCGGCGGTCACTTCCGTCTCGGTGTGGGACTCGGCTGGAACGCCGTCGAGTACGAGGCCCTGGGAAAGGATTTCTCCGACCGCGGGCGACGCATCGAGGATCAGGTCGCCCTCCTCCGGCGGCTCTGGACCGAAGGGAGTGTCACCTATGAGTCCGCTGACGAGCGGGTGACCGGTGCAGGCCTTGCTCCCCTGCCCGTGCAGCGGCCGATACCCATTTGGTTCGGCGCCGCGTCGCCACCCGCCTACCGCCGGGTCGGCCGATTGGCCGACGGCTGGTTTCCTCTCGTGCCGCCCGGTCCCCATCTGGACCGAGCTCGGGCGCTGGTCGACACCGCCGCCACCGAGGCGGGCCGGGATCCGAGCAGTCTCGGCCTCGAGGGGCGGGTCAGCTGGGGAGGGGGCGGTGCCGCCTCGATCGCCGAGCACGCCGGCCGTTGGCTGAAGATCGGCGCCACCCATCTGTCGGTCAACACGATGGGCGCCGGGTTCGCCTCCGTCGACGCCCACCTCGATGCCCTCGCCAGGGCAGCCGAGGTACTGGGCGTGCAGGGCCTCTGACCAGGCGACAGCCGCCCGGACCAGGGATATCTCCATCTCCCGGCCCTGACCTGTCACAGGACGGGGTTCCATCTCGTCTTAGGGGCGTGAACCTACGGAGACCTCCGCGTGATGGGAGGTCCAGACCCGAGGAGTCGTCATGGCGCATGTGACCCTGATCGACCGGCCTACCGGCCTCGTCGCCAAGCTTGGCGGCGCGCTACTCCCGTCGCCGCTTCGGCCGTGATGTCGAACCGGCCATGGCGGCCAGCCACCATGCCGGCGTACTGATCGCCATGGGTGCGCTCGAGACGGCCGCCCAGCGAGGCTGGAAGCGTCTCGACCCCCGCCTCCGATGGCTGGCCATCCAGGCGGCGGCCGGCGAGATCGGATGCTCGTGGTGCCCTGCGACCGGTCACCGGACCACACCGATCGGCGCCCTTCCTTCTGGCGGTGGCGTCGCGGCTTGCCATCGGGTCGGCGACCAGAGAGCTCGACCTGAATGGACAACCCGGAGTGGTCTTCGAGACACAGGGGAAGGTCAATGTGGCCCTGACTCTCGACATCGCCGACGGCCGGGTGGTCGCCGTCCGCGTGGTCACCAATCCCGACAAATTGCATGCGCTGCAGCCGGGAAACGGCGGTTACCTGTCGGGAGGGCATCGGTCACGGCGATGAGGACCTGAGGCTGGGCTCAGTGAGCCTGGGCGGACACCTCGGCGGACAGAGGACCGGGCCCCACGGCGTTCACCGCGGCCACCTTGTAGAAGTACATTCCCCGGGGTCGTGCATGGCGGTTGGCGAAGGTGCACACACCCGACGGGCACGCCACCTTCCGGTACAGAGTCTCGGCATTGGCCCGACGCGCCCGGAAGACCTCATAGCCGGTGATCGTCGATCCACCATTGTCGGCCGGAGCCTGCCAGCTCAGCGTGATTCCCTTCTTGGCCGCTGATCCGGCCACTACATTCTGCGGCGTTCCCGGTGCGGTGGGCCCACCGCCCCCCGTGTTGGCACCGAGCAATTGCTGGGCCTGAGTCCAGGTGAAGACCACATCTGTGGGAACCGGTCCACAGGCGCCGACCATGATCTCGGCGAACGAAGGGCCCCACGACCCGGCGTTGGCCGTGTCGGCTGCTCCCATGAACAGCTGGGGTCCTGATGATCCCGAGGCGGGGCACGAGGAAGTGCTGATGAAGGAGCCGAGCACGTTGTCTCGATGCCCCCAACAGGCTTGGGCCGAGGACGTCGAGCACTGCGCGTTCGGAGAGTTCGTCCCGTCGTCGTACATCCAGTAGAAGTCACTGCCCATGGCGTTCGAGGTTCCCCCGGCCCAGTTCGATCCCCAGGAACGGATGCCGGCACCACCCGTCAAAACCGGACCGGACACGGTGGGATCGGCATTGTTGGTGGCGCCCGTCTGAGCGACGTCGTCGAGTTGGGTGGTCAGCCCGGTGACAGGTGTCAAGCCACGGTCGACCCGTTCTTCGTCGGCGATCACGAAGAGCTGCTCGGGAAGGGTCATGGCTTCGAACGCGCTCAGGCTCAACGACAGCGGGGGCATCGACTCCAACGTCGAACGGCCGTTGTTGACCGCCGCCGCCGTCTCGTTGGTGCACTTTGTCGAGTTGTCGAGGGCCCCGAATGCGCAGTTCCCATCATCGGTGAAGTTGGGACTGGGGGCCACACTGCTCGATGGATTCTGGGGCGGCACATCGGCCCCCGACGCAATCTGGTCACCGGCCGCCACATTCTTCGCCGTCGACGAGGCGGGCGCCGAAATCGTCACTCGTGCCGACGCCCATGTCACCGGTGCCACCGGTGCCACCGCGGCGATCCCCATGAGGGTGACCGAGGACGTTCCGACGCCCACCAACACTTTGGAAACCTTCCGCACAATCACCGTCGTCTTTCCGGGAGACTCAATTCCCGCCTCTTGAGCTCGCACTACGAGAAGTATCGGACCCGGCATCAACCGATCGCATCAATATCTCGACAATCATCACCCTTGTTCTTCCCCGTATCGAACCCGCACAACCCCAGCAGAACCGGTCACCGGATCTCTTCCTGTGCCTACCAAATCGCCCTTAACGCCGGAGTGTTCTTCCGGGTCCCACGTAGGGTGACTATGACCGTGGACGTGGGCCACGGGTTGAGCATGAGCCATGAGAGGAAAATGAGGGACAGCTTGAAACGACTGAGAGTGACCGGAGCAAGCCTCCTGACCCTGACGGTGGCGGCCTCCGTGGTCACCCTTCTCGTCACACAGAGAGCCAGCGCCGTCACCCTCCATCCGAGCACCAGCCCGGCCTTCGCCGGTGACGCCGGCGACCCCGATGTCGTCTTCTCGTCGGGCACCTACTTCGCCTTCACCACCGGCACTCCTCTCGGGAACCACATCCAAGCGCTCGTGAGCAGCAACGCCTCGAGCGGCTACCACAGCTACACGGGCCACGCCTTCGGCTCCACCGCTCTCGCCACCACGCCCGGGTGGGAGACGGTCAACACGCAGACCTCCCCGGGTGTCTTCGACTGGGGTGGCCACTGGCTCATGTATTACGACGCCGCTCAGGCCCCCAATCAGAGCGACACCGGACACGACTGCATCTCCGTCGCCATCGGGGGCTCGACCCTGTCGGCGTCGAGCCCCCAGTTCACCGACAACTCGGGCGGAGGCCTCATCTGCCAGCCCACGGGATCGATCGACCCGAGCCCATTCGTCGATCCGGCCAACGGCAACGCCTATCTCGTCTGGAAACAGAACGACGGGGGATCGACCAGCCAGGCGACGATCTGGTCGCAACAGTTGAGCGCCGACGGCCTCGGTCTCGTCGGGCCGGTCGGGAAACTCATGATCAACAACACGACCGCCTATCCGTGGGAGAAGACGGTGGAGGACCCCTCCATGGTGGACGCCGGCGGCACCTTCACGCTGCTCTTTGCCGCCGGTATCTATACGACGAGCAGCTACTCGGAAGGAATCACCACTTGTAGCGGTCCACTCGGGCCATGCGGGGCCGGTACCCAGATTCTCACCACCTACGGCAGCGTTCTCGGCCCCGGAGGCGGGTCACTGTTCACCGACTCCACCGGAGCCTGGTGGCTCGACTACGCCGCCTGGCAGGGGGGCGGTGGCGGCTGTGCCGACTACAGCTGTGGCGCGACCCGTGACTTGTTCACCACCCCCATCCAGCTCTCCCCGCAGGTCCCCTGCAGCGCCCCAACATCACCCAATGGCTACCGCTTCATCGCCGCCGACGGCGGCGTCTTCGACTACGGCAATCTGCCCTTCTGTGGATCGATGGGCGGTCAAGTTCTCGACCAACCCGTGGTGGGGATCGCCGCCACCCCCGACGGCGGGGGCTACTGGGAGGTGGCGTCGGACGGCGGCGTCTTCTCCTTCGGTGACGCCCAGTTCCATGGTTCGATGGGCGGTACGCCGCTCGTGCGACCTGTCGTCGGCATGGCGTCGACCCCCAGTGGGCGCGGCTACTGGGAGGTGGCGTCGGACGGCGGGATCTTCTGCTTCGGAGACGCCGCCTTTCACGGGTCGATGGGGGGCCGGCCGCTCGCCCGGCCCGTCGTCGCCATGGCCGCCACCCCCGACGGCGGGGGCTACTGGGAAGTGGCGTCGGACGGCGGCGTCTTCTCCTTCGGTGACGCCGTCTTCCACGGGTCCATGGGAGGAAAGCCACTCGCTCAGCCCGTGGTGGGCATCGCCCCCACCGCCGACGGTGGGGGTTACTGGGAAGTGGCGTCGGACGGCGGCGTCTTCTCCTTCGGTGACGCCGTCTTCCACGGCTCCGTGGGCGCGACACCCCTGGCCAGACCGGTCGTCGGCGTCGCCGCCACCCGGTCGGGGGGCGGCTACCGGGAGGTGGCGTCGGACGGCGGGATCTTCTGCTTCGGAGACGCCGTCTTCGACGGTTCCATGGGCGGCAAGCCCCTCGTCAAGCCCATCGTGGGCATGTCGCCCTGAGCACAGTGGTCGCCGCCTATCGTCGTCCCGGTGAGCCGGCGGACAATCCTCGTAACCGGCAGTGCCGGACATCTCGGAGAAGCCCTTGTCGGTGCCCTACGGTCCGATGGAACCGACGTGGTCGGCCTCGATGTGCTCGACTCCTCTTCACAACGGTGGTGGGGTCGATCACAAATGGCCACGTCCTACGCCGTTGCCTTTCCACCGTGGACAGCGTCATCCACGCGGCCACGCTCCATAAGCCCCATATCGCCACCCATGACCGCCAGGCCTTCGTCGACCCAATGTCACCGAAACCCTCGTTCTTCTGGAAGAGACCGTCGCTGCTCGGGTACGGGGCTTCGTCCTCACCAGCACCACCAGTACCTTCGGCCGGGCCTTCCCCCCTCCGGGGGGCGTCGGTGTGGATCACCGAGGACGTCACCCCCGTTCCCCGCAATGTCTACGGATCACCAAGACGGCGGCGGAGGACCTCTGCCAACTCGTCCACCGGGACCATGACCTCCCGTCGGCCATCGGCTTCGGCCGCTACATCGTCTGCGCCACCACGCCTTTCGGTCCCCACGTCCGGGCCGAGCTCGTGCATGACGCCCCCCGGCGTCGTGCGTCGGCTCCTTCCTGATCAGGAGTCACTGTACGGAAACCGGGGCTGGACCATGTTCCCGGGATCGATCGGGTCTCCGTGAATACCCGTGCCCGCACCGAGCTCGGCTGGCGTCCGCGCCACGACTTCCGGTCCGTGCTCGACCGGCTGGCTGCCGACGACGACACTACGAGCGCTCTGGCCCGAGCCGTCGGCTCCAGGGGCAACCACCGGTGAGCACCGACACAACCGACGTCTTCGGCCGCGCTCTTCTGGACTGGTCGAACGGCGGGACCGACCCGGAAGTCATCGAGCGCGACGACGGCTTCTGGGAGTTCGGCGCCGGCTACGACCTCTACCAGGCGAGGTTCCCGGACTGGCTGGCAGCCGAGCGGGCCTCCATCCGCTACGTCCGCGGTCGCGTCATCGACGTCGGATGCGGCGCCGGGCGCGTGCCTCTCTACCTTCAGCAGCGGGGCTTCAATGTCGTCGGCCTGGATTCGTCGACCCTGGCCGTCCGCGCCGCGCGCCGCCGAGGCGTCAAACAGGTGTGGCGGATGTCCCTGGAGGACGTGGCTCCGAAGATCGGGGCGTTCGACACCATCGTCCTGTTCGGCAACAACTTCGGTGTTTTCGGCACGCCTGACCGGCTGCGCCGTGTCCTGTCGGACTGGGCGCGCTCCACACCTCCGGGGGCACGGATCTTGGCCGGCAGCACCAATCCGTACTGCGGAGGCGCTCCGGGCCTCACCCGCAGTTACTACTTCCAGAATTGCCACGCCGGCCGGATGCCCGGCCAGGTGCGTCTGCGCGTCCGCTACCGACGCAGCGTCAGCCCGTGGTTCGACTGGCTCTTCGTCTCGCGACGCGAGATGCGCTCTCTTCTGCATGGAACGGGCTGGCGTCAACGCCAGGTCCTCGGAGGGCCGCCGAGCGAGCCCTACGTCGCCGTTCTCGAAAAGGACGCGCTCCACACGTAGCGTGGTCTTTCTCCATGGCCACCACGGTGCGTGATGAATCGGTGAAGTGAGATTGGTCGTGTCACCGGTGAGGCCCGACAATACTTGGGGAAATAGTGAATGATCGCGACCCATTTTTCTGACACCCCGTGGTACTTTCGCCGCTAAGCGTTTGAATAATCCGCAAGTTCTCTTCGTTGCCCCAGACCCCGGCAGCGCCCAGTGCGCAAGGGAGTCGAAGGCCATGGTCCAGCGAGAGAACCGGCGATCTCACCGGTGTCGGGCGGTACCACTCCGTTTCCGCCGCACACGCCTCCTCTCTTCTGCCGACCACCCGCGTCTGGCCGGAACCAACGGCCGCGGTGCCTCTGGCTTCCGAGAAATCCCGGTCTGCCATCGACGCCCTGATTCGAATGCGGCCCTCCCAGAGAAGACCTCTTCCATCCGAACAATTCCTCACCTCCCAAGAGTTGACATTTCCCCCAACGGAAGGCACCAGCAGTGATCTCTTCCCGCGCGCCATCAATCAGGGTCCACCGGTTCTCCCGAGCGGCGAGGCGCGCCCTGGCGGTTCCGCTCATGCTCGTCCTGATGGGGACGATCGGGTTCGTCCTGTCGGTCTCGGGGACATCTTCCGCCGCCGGCTTCGGACGTCCCACGATCACCGCGGCGGAGGCCACCTTCAAGATCCCGGCGCACACGGAAGCGATCTGGACCCTCAACCTCTGGTCCCACGGCACCCTCGAAGGGACGGCCATGGGGACGACCGGTGTACTCACCGTCGTCGTCCCGACCACCGCGGACTGCACCTTCCAGGCTGATGTCCGCGCCGTTTCCGCAGGAGGCGCCTCATTCTACTACGCCGGATTCCGGGCCACGGTACCGGGCTGCGGGACCGGGCCCCCTGTCCAGAGCATCGCCGGCCACATCTACCTGTGCACAGATGACCTACCGACCACCACCGAGGTGTCGGGGGGGACCCTGGCCGCCACCGGTGCCACACCGGTGGTGTCGCAACCCAATCCGGTGACACCCACCGGCGTCACGGCCGGCGCCTACATCATGTCGGCGGGCTCCCCTGACGGCTTCACCTTCGTCCTCTGCGGCGGTGCAGCCACCATCGGCGCCGACGGTCAGACGGCGTCGCAGTCCGTCACCGTGCCTTCGGGAGGTGCGGGGGTCGGCCTCTTCTACGTCACCGGCCCACCGCTGGCCGCGGGCGGAGGGACCGCCGGTCCCAACCCTGTGGTTCCTGGCGCGGTGGCGGCGGGATCGGGCTCCACCGTCCACCCGGCGGCGGCCATCACTACCTCAGCCACGCCGGTGGCTAGTTCTCACCTCGCCTTCACCGGGATCGACGCCGCTCCACCGGTCTTCCTGGGCCTGTTGTTGATGGCCCTGGGATCCTTCCTGGTCATCTTCTCCCGTGCGCGCCGGGTATCCCACCCCCGTCCGGCGCGCATCGGCGCAGAGACGCCGCCGGTTCCCCGCCGACCTTGACGCGGCGGGGACCGGCGTGCGTCACCGATTGATCAAGGCTTCACCCTGATCCTGTTCCCGTTGCCGATCACCGAGATGGTGGCGCCGTTGGACGCCTGTTGGACGACGCCCTGATCCGGGCTGGTGACAAAACCGTGGTTATTGCTGACCGTCGCCGTCAGGTTGTTCCCGTTGAATCTCGACTGCAGATCGATCCCCACCGCCGGTGACGACGCCTGGAGAGCCAGCCGGTTGTGCAAGATCGCGCCGGCGATCGACCCGTTGCAGGGAGTGATCGAGCAGTTCCCGTTGTTGTACCCGGCCTCCATGATGATCCCGTAGCCGCCATAGCTCGAGAAGGTGTTGTTGCTGGCGTTCTGGCCCGTGAGCGACGTTCCGAGATCGGACAGGAAGAAGAGCCCCTCGGCCACGAAGGTCGTGACGTCGGGGGTCACCCCTACGGTATTGGCGATAAGACTCTTCACCTTGTTGTGATCGAACGACACCGGCCCGTTGTCCTCGAGTAGAGCACCCTGGAAGGTCCCGCTCACCGTGTTGTGGGAAATGGTGGTCGTGGCCGTGTTGTTGAAGCTGTCGATACCGATGGGGAAGTCCGTGCTGGAGCCCGGATCGACTCCGAGCGAGATGATGTCGTGCGTGATGACCACCGAGTCGCTCGGGTTGCTGTCGGCCAGAGCCACCACCTCCGGCTCACCACCGGTTTCGGCGTACTCGGCAGCGCCGGTGATGCCGAATCCGCTCACCGACGAGGCACCTCCCGTGGGGCCGACGTAGACCACGCCGTACAAGGGGAACGGATCGATCCCGGTGCCATTGATGATCGAACGCGTCGGTCCGGCGCCGATCAGGCGGATGGGCTTGGTCACGGCCACCGTCTGGAGATAGGTACCGCTGGCCACCTTGATGGTTTCGCCGGCCACGGCCACGGAAATGGCGTAGTTGATGGTGGCGCAAGGTGTGGCCGGCGTGCTGCAGGTGTTGGGGGCATCAGAGCCCGTCGTCGAGACATAGAGCGTGTTGACCGCCACAGCGGCCGCCGACCCACCGACCACACCCAGGGAACCGAGGGAGCCCATCAGGGCCAGCGCGGCCATAGCAAAGCTTCTCTTCATTCGAGGTTGCGACATAAGCCTTCCCGCCTGCTATGCGCCCACACACACCGCCGCCTGGCGGAGACGCTATGGACTGCAGTCTACGGCCGAAACC
>DATLQU010000025.1:0-40157 GCA_035535015.1 Acidimicrobiales bacterium
TGGCCCCGGCGCCGACCGCCGCCCCGGCGCCGCAAAACAGGTGGAGCGCGCTCCAGGTCGTCTCGTCACTCATGGGCGGCAGTCTACGGGCGCGCCGCACCCGCCTCGCCCGGCGGGCGCGCCGTGCGGACGCGAAAGAGGGGCGCCCAAAGGCGCCCCTCTTTCGGATCTCGCCGTCCCTCGCGGGCGGTGTCGGTCCTAGAAGTCCTCCATGCCACCGCCAGGCATCGCCGGCGCCGACTTCTCCTCGGGCTTGTCGACGACGACCGCCTCGGTCGTGAGGAACAACGCCGCGATCGACGCGGCGTTCTGCAGCGCCGAGCGGGTCACCTTCGCGGCATCGATCACGCCGGCCTTGAACAAATCCTCGTACTCGCCGGTCGCCGCATTGAGGCCCTCGGCGATGTTCTTCAGGTTGCGGACGCGCTCCACGACCACGCCGCCCTCGAGGCCGGCGTTGATCGCGATCTGCTTGAGCGGCTCCTCGACGGCGCGAGCCACGATGCGCGCACCGGTGGCCTCGTCGCCGTCCAGCTTCTCGGCACGGTCGAGGATCGACTGCTGGGCGCGCAACAGAGCGACGCCACCGCCGGGCACGACGCCCTCTTCGATCGCGGCCTTCGTCGTCGAGACGGCGTCCTCGATCCGGTGCTTCTTCTCCTTGAGCTCCACCTCGGTGGCCGCGCCGACCTTGATGACCGCGACGCCGCCCGACAGCTTGGCGAGGCGCTCCTGGAGCTTCTCGCGGTCGTAGTCGGAGTCGGTGTTCTCGATCTCGGCCTTGATCTGGTTGATCCGGCCCTTGATGTCGGCTTCGTCGCCGGCACCCTCGACAACCGTGGTCTCGTCCTTGGTGACGACGATCTTGCGGGCTTTCCCGAGCATCTCAAGACCGATGTTCTCGAGCTTGAGACCGACCTCTTCGGTGACGACCTGGCCGCCGGTGAGGATGGCCATGTCCTGGAGCATGGCTTTGCGGCGCTCACCGAAACCGGGGGCCTTGATGGCCACGGACTTGAACGTGCCGCGGATCTTGTTGACCACCAGAGTGGCCAGGGCCTCGCCCTCGACGTCCTCGGAGATGATGACAAGGGGCTTGCCCGTCTGCATGACCTTCTCGAGCACCGGCAGCAGGTCGCGGACGGCGGAGATCTTCTGACCCACGAACAGGATCTGCGGGTCCTCGAGGACCGCTTCCATCCGCTCGGGGTCGGTGACGAAGTACGGGGAGATGTAGCCCTTGTCGAAGCGCATCCCCTCCACCAGGTCCATCTCCATGCCGAAGGTCTGGGACTCCTCGACGGTGATGACGCCGTCCTTACCCACCTTGTCGATGGCCTCGGAGATCATCTCGCCGATCTCGGGGTCGGCGGCCGAGATGGAGGCCACCTGGGCGATCTGGCTCTTGGACTCGGTCTCCCGGGCCAGCGCCTTCAGGGAGTCGACGGCCGCTTCCACGCCCGCCTCGATGCCCCGCTTGAGCGACATGGGGTTGGCGCCGGCGGCGACGTTGCGCAGCCCTTCGTGGACCATGGCCCAGGCGAGGACGGTGGCCGTGGTGGTGCCGTCTCCGGCGACGTCGTCGGTCTTCTTGGCTACCTCTTTGACCAGTTCGGCGCCGACCTTCTCCCAGGGGTCCTCGAGGTCGATCTCCTTGGCGATGGAGACGCCGTCATTGGTGATGGTGGGGGCGCCCCACTTCTTCTCCAGAACGACGTTGCGACCCTTCGGGCCGAGGGTGACGCGTACAGCGTCGGCCAGCTTGTTCATACCGTTCTCAAGGGCCCGGCGGGCTTCCTCGTCGAAGGCGATCAGCTTGGGCATGGCGTGGTGTCCTCCGTGATGACATGGTCCGGGCACTGCGGTGGCGGTGTCCGGAAGGCCGCGGCCCCGGGTGCGTGACCCGGCGTCCCTTGGCGCTCTTGATTGGCTCTGTTAGCACTCTACCTGTTCGAGTGCTAACAGCCAACCACGTCGGGTGGGGAGGCGCAACAGCGGCTCTCCCCCGGCGGCCGACCGGGGCGGCCGACCGGGGCCGGATCCCGGCCTCGTCAGCCCCCGGCGACGGCGGGGACGATGGAGAGGGTCTGGCCGTCGCTGACCGACGTCTCGAGCCCCTGGAGGAAGCGGACATCCTCGTCGGCCAGGAAGATGTTCACGAAGCGGCGCAGCCCGCCGGTGTCGTCGAAGAGCCGGTCGGCGAAGCCGGGATGAGAGGCATCGAGATCCTTCAGGACCTCGGCCACCGTCGATCCCGACTGGGCGAGCTCCCCGGCTCCGCCGGTGAGGGTACGGAGCTGGGCGGGGATGCGGACGGTGACGCTCACGGGTCTCTCCTGTCGAGGTCGGGATCGAGGGCCACGGCGGCGGCGAAGGCCTCCATGGTGGGGGCGATGGTCGTGGTGGGGCCCACCGTGGACGACAGGGCCTCGACTGTCTTCAGGCCGTGGCCGGTCACGTAGGCCACAACCCGCTCGTCGGAACGCACCACGCCCTGGTCGGCCAGCTTGGCCAGGGTGGCGATGGTGACCCCTCCGGCGGTCTCGGCGAATATCCCCTCGGTGCGCGCCAGCAGTCGGATGCCGTCGATGATCTCCTCGTCGGTGACGGACTCGAAGGCGCCGCCGCTGTCACGGACGGTCTTCAGCGCGTACCAGCCGTCGGCCGGGTTTCCGATGGCCAGTGACTTGGCGATGGTATGGGGCTTCACCGGCCTGATGGCATCGGTCTTCTCGGTGAAGGCGGTGGCCACCGGTGAGCAGCCGGCCGCCTGCGCCCCTGACACCCGGACGTGGGGCTCTTCGTCCAGAAGTCCCACGTCGTAGAGCTCCTTGAATCCCTTCGCCACCTTGACCAACTGGCTGCCCGAGGCCACCGGAACGACGACGTGGTCGGGCGCCTGCCAACCCAGTTGCTCCGCCACTTCGAAGGCCAGGGTCTTCGAGCCCTCGGCGTAATAGGTGCGGATGTTGACGTTGACGAACGCCCACGCCGGGTGCTCGCTGGCCAGCTCGGCACAGAGGCGGTTCACGTCGTCGTAGGTGCCCTCCACCGAGATGACGTTCCCGCCGTAGACGGCGGTGGTGACCACCTTGGCCACCTCGAGATCGTGGGGGATGAAGACGACCGAGACCATGCCCGCCCGGGCCGCGTGGGCCGCCACCGAGTTGGCCAGGTTGCCGGTCGAGGCACAGGCGGCCACCTTGAATCCGAGCTGTCGGGCCTTCGTGAGCGCCACCGAGACGACGCGGTCCTTGAAGGACCCGGTCGGATTGGCGGTGTCGTTCTTGATCCAGAGCTCCCCCAGACCGAGCTCGGCGGCCAGGCGGTCGGCCCGGACCAGGGGGGTGCAGCCGGTGCCGAGGTCGATGGGGGCGTTGTCGACCACGGGCAGAAGGGGCGCGTAACGCCAGATGGTCTGGGGACCGGCCTCGATCTGAGCCCGGGTGAGCGTGGCCCGGAGGGCGTCGTAGTCGTAGACGACCTCGAGCGGGCCGAAGCAGTAATCGCAGACGTGCAGGGCTTCAGCGGGATAGGAGCGCGCGCACTCCCGACAGCGCAGCCCAGTGACGAAATCCACAGGATCCTCCTCATCGGTCGGGCATTGGCACCTGGCGTCCCCGCTCATGGCGGGGAAAGCTGGTTGCCGCGGCGTCACAGGGCCCGTCCCTCAGCCGCTCTTGATGGTCCCTCCATGGTGGACGATGGAGACGCCGCCGTCAACGAAGCCCCCCGTGGGCCCTGGTGAGCACGGCTTTCGCGGTCGCCGCGTTACCGGCCGGGTCCGAGATCGGCGATGATCAGGTGGTGCGCACCGGCGGGCCCAGAACCTTCCACCACTCCGACTTCGACACCCCTGGCCTGGCTGCGGCGCGCCGTGGCCGGGCCGTCTCCGTCTGTCTCCCGGCGCGCGACGAACAAGCGACGGTGAGTGCCATCGTCACGTCGGTGCGCCGGGCCCTGGTGGCCGAGGCCGGTGGGGTCGACCTGGTCGATGAGGTCCTGGTGGTCGACGACGGCTCGACGGACGCCACCGCCCGGGTGGCGGAGGCTGCCGGTGCCCGCGTCATCACCGCCGGCCGTTGCGGTGGGGGAAAGGGGCAGGCTCTCCAGGTGGCGTTGAGCGAGGCCCGGGGCGACCTGCTCGTCTTCCTCGACGCCGACGTGGAGAACTTCAATGCCCACTTCGTGACCGGGTTGCTCGGTCCGCTCCTCACCGACGACGACGTCGCCCTGGTGAAGGGCTTCTACGAACGACCCGTCGACGGCGCCGCCTCGGGTGGAGGCCGGGTGACCGAGCTCGTGGCCCGACCCGTCATCGATCTTCTGTTCCCGTCCCTGGGCGGTATCCGCCAGCCCCTGGCCGGCGAGACGGCCGCACCCCGGTCGGTGCTCGAAAAGACCGGCCTCGACCCCGACTACGGCATCGAGCTGGGCCTCCTCGTCGACGTGGCCGACCGCTTCGGGGCGGACGCCGTCGCCCAGGTCGACCTCGGCGTCCGGATCCACCGGAACCGGCCTTTGGCCGAACTGCGCCATGAGGCGACCGACGTACTGCGGGCCGCGCTCATCCGCGCCCCCCGCCTACCGCTCGGCGAAGGCGAGACCAACTACCGGTAACACCTCGGTCTCGTGCCCGGTGACCCTGGCGTCGTGGAGGTCAGGGGTCACTCACGTTGGGCGAACCCGATCCGGCACGGTCGTCGAGGCACTGCCCCAGGGCCTGGCGAACCACCGCCCGGACGCAGGCGGCGGGCTCGGCCAAGGCCGTCTCCACCCCGAAACGCGCGGTCAGGTCGACGAACTCGAGGCCGGGGCGAGCTCCGCCCACCCCGAGGGTGCCGGCCACCACGAGCACGGGCACAGCGGCGATCCGCGCCATCTCCTGTACCTCTCCCACCACCTTGCCCGACCACGACGACGCGTCGAGCCGGCCCTCGCCGGTGACGACCAGGTCCGCCCGCCCCAAGCGATCGGCCAGCGAGACGGCCTCGGCCACGACGGCGAACCCCGGCACCAACCGGGCACCGAGGGCGGCCAGACCACCGGCCAACCCCCCGGCGGCGCCGGCGCTCGGGAGCACGGAGACGTCCACGGCGCGCTCGACCCGGTACCTGTCCACCAGGGCCTCGAGACGGTGGCGGAGGATCACGATCTGGTCGGGGGAGGCTCCCTTCTGGGGCCCGAAGACGTCGGCGGCCTCGACGAAGGGGGTCTGGACATCGCAGGCCACGACGACGTCGACCCCCTTCAAACCGCCGGATCCGTCGATCGCCTCCATGGCGCCGAGACCACCGTCGGTGGTGGCCGATCCCCCCACGCCGATCAGGATCCGACGGGCGCCGGCGGCCACGGCGGCGGCGATGAGCTCGCCCGTTCCCCGGGTGGTGGCGGCGACGGGGTCGTTCCCAGCGGCGCCGCCGGCCAGGGGCAACCCCGAAGCCGTGGCCGACTCGATCACGGCCTGGCCCCGGCCGAGGTACCAGCGAGCGACCACGGGTCGGCCAAGGGGCCCGGTGACGGTGGTGTCGATCCAACGTCCGCTGTCCGGCCCGTCCGCCGTGTCGTGCCGTCCGCTGCGAGGAGAGGTGGCGGCGAGAGAAACGACGTCGGCGAAGCCCTCGCCACCGTCGGAAACGGGACACTCGTCGCAGAGCCATCCGGCGTCGGTGGCCGCGGCGGCCACGGCGTGGGCCAGCTCCTTTGCCCCGACGGTTCCCTTGTAGGCGTCGGGAGCGGCCAGGACGAGACGGGTCCGGGAGGCGTCGGCCATGGCCGACATCGTGACGCCTCCGCGGCTCCTTCGCAGGTAGGGTCGCTCCATGGGCGGAGCGGACCTGGTCATCGCCTCCAACCGGGGCCCGCTGTCGTTCACCCTGGACAGCGCGGGAGCGCCGGTGGCCGCTGGTCCCGCAGGTGGGCTGGCCGGGGCCCTGCATCCGCTTCTCGAGGGCAGCGGGGCCACGTGGGTGGCCTGTGCCATGTCCGATGCCGATCGCCTGGCGGCTGACGCCGGCCTCATGAGCCAACCGGGGCTCGAGCTGGTGACGGTCCGTCCCGACCCGGACGCGTACCGGATGGCCTACGACGTCGTCTCCAACTCGACGCTGTGGTTCTGCCATCACCATCTCTTCGACCTGGTCCGGAGGCCACGCTCGGGAGCCCGCTGGTCCGTGGCCTGGGACGCCTACCGCGCGCTGAATGCCTCGTTCGCGGCCACCGTGGCCGAGATGGCCAACGACGGCGCCGCCGTCCTCGTCCAGGACTACCACCTGTGTCTGGTCCCGGGGCTGCTGGCCAAGCAACGGCCGGACCTGAAGATCGTGCACTTCAGCCACACCCCTTTCGCCGACCCCAACTTCTTTCGCGTCCTTCCCACCGACACCGGACGCGAGCTGCTGTCGGGGATGGCGGCGGCCACCGCATGCGGATTCCATACGGCGCGGTGGGAGGCCGCCTATCTCGGCTGCTGCGCCGACATGGGGGTCGATCCGGGCGCCACCTTCGTCTCGCCTCTCGGCCCCGACCCGGCGCGCCTCGACGCCCGGGCGGCATCAGACGGGTGCCGGGCGGCACGGTCACGGATCGACGCACTGGTCGGCGATCGACAGGTGGTGGTGCGCGTCGATCGCGTCGAACCGTCGAAGAACCTCCTGCGGGGCTTCTGGGCCTTCGACGAATTCCTCGAGCGACACCCCGAATGGCGAGGCAAGGTCGTGATGCTCGCCCTCGGCTACACCTCGCGTGATTCGCTGGCCGAGTACCTGGCCTACGGCACCGAAGTCGAGCACGCCGTGGCCCGGGTGAACGACAGATGGGGAACCGACGACTGGCGTCCCGTGATCCTCGACGTGGCCGACGACCCTGACCGCTCCTTCGCCGCCCTGATCCGTTACGACGTTCTCCTCGTGAACGCCGTGCGTGACGGCCTCAACCTGGTGGCCAAGGAGGGTCCGCTCGTGAACGAGCACGACGGCGTTCTGGTGCTCTCGCGCGAGGCGGGAGCCTTCGAAGAGCTGCAGGGACCGGCCCTGGCCGTCAACCCGTTCGACGTGGCCGAGACGGCCGAGGTCCTGGCCGAGGCCCTGGCCATGCCCCGGGTCGAAAGGAGCCGACGCGCCGCGGAGCTGCGAGACCTGGTGCTCCGGCGCCAGGCAAGTGACTGGCTGGCCGACCTGCTCGCCGCGGCCGGCTCCTGAGCCGTCAGCCGTCAGCCGTCAGCCGTCAGCCGTCAGCCGTGGCGGCCACGGTGGCTATCCGATCGAGCAGGGCGAGCGCCTCGACGGGACCGGCAATGACGACATCGGCGGCCTCCACCAGCTCCGGCGGCGATTCCTCGTCGGCCACCGCCACCCGGACGACGTCGACGCCCCGACGGGCCAGTCGATCGAGGGCGGCGAAGGCGGGAAGGTCGCCGGCGTCGTCGCCCACGAAACAGGCCGACGAACAGTGGCCGGCGACGGCTTCCACCACCTGACCCTTGTCGATCGACAGCGGAGGACGCAGCTCCAAGGCGCGTCGACCGGGTTGGAGGAGCAGCCCCGTCCGCTCGGCCCAGTCCTCGG
Organism: Acidimicrobiales bacterium; assembly: GCA_035535015.1. Taxonomy (GTDB): domain Bacteria; phylum Actinomycetota; class Acidimicrobiia; order Acidimicrobiales; family UBA8190; genus Palsa-661. Next base: position 7,566 of record DATLQU010000025.1, read on the forward strand.
CGAACGCCTGAGCCCAGGCCCCGGCCTCAGGGGCCCGCCGCCAGTGGATGGCCAGAGCGGCCCCCTTGGCCTCGACCCCCACGCCGGGCGGTGCCTGGCCGACAGCGGCGGCCACGACCTCGGCGGCCCGGGCCACCCAGGGCTCGGCCTCGGGCACCACGTGGACCTCACCCTCGTCCCACCACTCGAGTCCGTAGACGCCATAGAGGCGCACGGCCGGTCCGGCCGCCGCCAGCTGCCGGGCCAGGAAGGTCACGGGACGCCCCGACACCACGGCCACGGCGGCGAATTTCTCGGCCAGGCGGCGCAGAACGTCCGGCGCCCCCGGCAGGGCCCGGGCCAGCCCAGGGTCGGCCACGATCGGCGACAGGGTCCCGTCGAAGTCGGTGAGGACGGCGGCGGTCACCGGTGCCGCCCACAGCGGTTCCATGAGCCCGAAGGCGTGGTCGTCCGTGGAGGCGCCGTCCATGGAGGGCGACGGACGCAGCGGCGGGCGGACGGTCAGCCCGCGGGATGCGAGGTCGTCGTCGCACCGGGGCCGTAGCGCGAGGCGAGATCGGGGCCCACGATGACGACGACATTGGCGCCGGCACTGCTCGACACCGGGGCCGAGGAGGCGGCCGGCTCGATGCTAGTGGCGGGCAGGTTGAGAGCGGCCGCCACGGCCTGGACGTCGGCGGTGGCGCCGCCGACGGTGAAGACCTCCGAGGCGGTGACCTTCACCAGGGCGTTCGTCGCCGGCAAGGTGCCGAAACCCTTGGACGACAGGAAGGTGGTGACGGCACCGGCCACGCCGTTGGTGGTGGTGGCATTGGCCACGAGGACATGGACGCTGGCCGGCGCGATGGTGGTGGACGTCGAGGAGGTGGTGGCGTGGCCGGAGTTGGTGCCGGTTCCGGTGGAGGGCGTGGTGGTCGTCGGGATGGTCGCGTTGGCGTTCACCGGTAGCGGCGCCCGGGCGGCGGAGGGCAGCAGGAGCACGCCGATCACCACGGCCACGACGACGACGACCAGTCCACGACCTTGCCGGGCGGGGTCGGGCGGTCCCGGGGGCTCGCCCGAAGGGCGGTGGTCAGACCCGTTTCCCGAGGCGGCACTCATCGGCGCGGGTGCTGACGCTCAGGTGTGGAGCCTTCGTAACGACCACGTCGGCGCTCCATCCGGCGGCGACGCAGTCGGCGGACGAGAAGAGGAAAATCCTCGAGGGCCACACCGCTGTCGGTCAATTCGGCGAGCTGTCGGTAGTACTGCGTCGGTGAGATCCCGAAGCGGGACCGGATGGCTGTTGCCTTCTTTTCGGGCCGGGTCCACCACGACTGCTCGAAGTCGAGAATCTGCCTGTCCCTGTCGTTCAATGCCATCGTGCGGTCCAGCCTGCCAACGCGCGAGGCGCGAAGCAAGGATCCCCCCGGGCCCGGGACGTCCCACCACGTCCCACCACGTCCCACCAGCCAAGGCTCGGACCACCGGGTCCGGGTCTCGGACACCCAACTCGGCGGTAGCGTGGTCGGCCACGCCGGTGTGGCGCAGTGGCAGCGCAGGCGATTTGTAATCGTCAGGTCGTGGGTTCGACTCCCACCACCGGCTCTTCATCGCCAGAGACCGTTCCCGCTTCACCGATCCTCCGGAACCGACGTGGAGCCGGAGCGGGCCCGGGACAGCTCGAAGAAGGCCACGGCGCCGGCGGCGGCGACATTGAGCGACTCGATGGTGCCGTACTGCGGAATGGAGACGAGCACATCGCAGCGCCGCCTGGTCAACGTGGCCAGACCCTTCCCTTCGGCGCCGATCACCAGGGCCACGGGGGCGTCGAAGCCTCCGGCCGAACGGCTGAAGGCGAAGAGAGAGACGTCCGCCGACGCGTCGAGGCCGACGGTGGTGACGCCGGCGTCGGCCATGCGCAGAAGAGCGTTCGGGACACCGGGGACGACAGCCATGGCCAGGTGCTCGACAGCCCCCGCCGCCACCTTGGTCACCGTCGGTGTGACGTGGGCGGCGCGGTGTCGGGGGACCACGACGCCGGTGACGCCGGCGCATTCGGCACTGCGCAGGAGCGACCCCAGGTTGTGGGGATCTGTCACACCGTCGAAGACGACGACGAAGGGTTCGACGCCCCGGCGCGCCACGCACAGATCGTCGAGCTCTGTCTCCACCAAGGCGCCGGCCCGGGCCATGACACCCTGGGGTGCGTCGGTGCGGGCCTCGGCCTCGAGCCGACGTCGCGAGACGATCTGCAGGCGAGCGTGTCGGCGACCGGCCAGTCGTTCGATCTCGTCGAGCAGCGGCGAGGGGTCGAGGTCCTCGGCCATCCAGACCTCGTGGACCGGGCGCCGACCGGCGGCCAGCAGCTCCCGCACGGCACGACGACCCTCCACCTGTTCGCCTCCGAGCCCGTGCCGGTTGCCCGAAGCCGACCCTCGGCCCGTCCGTTCGGCGGAGTCGGCCCGTCCGCGACCTACCCGGCTCGGAATATCCCGTCGATTGGCGCGGGTGGCGGGAGTGCCGGAGCCCCGGGTGGCGGGATTCTGCCCGGTCCGGCCCCGGGGGGACGGCGCGCCGGCCGTGCCCTTGCCCGATCGTCGGGGCGGGGCCGGACTCACCGTAGGGTCCCGGCCACCAGGGCCACGGCCAGACAGGCGATCCCCTCGACTCGTCCCAGGGTCCCGAGTCCCTCGGCCCGAGTCGCCTTGACGCTCATCGGGGCGTTCATCACGGCGCCAAGACGGCGCCCCATCTCCTCGGTGTGGTCGGCCAGTCGGGGGCGTTCGCAGACCACGGTGCAATCGGCGTTCACGACCCGCATTCCCTCGGCCTCGACGAGACCGACCACGCCAGCCAGGAGAGCGAGGGAATCGGCGCCGGCCCAGGCGGGATCGGTGTCGGGGAAGTGCCGTCCCAGGTCACCGAGGCCGGCGGCGCCCAGAAGCGCGTCGGCCACGGCGTGGGCGACCACATCGGCGTCGCTGTGGCCGGCCAGGCCGGCCACCCCGGCAATGGTGACCCCACCGAGAACGAGTGGACGACCGGGGACGCCGGAGAACCGGTGGATGTCGAAACCCTGGCCCACGCGCAGCGTGGGCCACTCGCCGGCCACCGTCACTGCTCCGCCAGGGCCCGGATGATGTCGAGATCGGCCGCGGTGGTCACCTTCAGGTTCCGCAGTTCACCGGGCACGACGCGCACGGTAGCGCCTTGGGCCTCCACCAGTGCGGCGTCGTCGGTGGCCTCCGCACCGCCAGCATGGGCGGCACGCAGGACGTCGGCCCGAAAGGCCTGCGGGGTCTGCACCGTCACCAGGCCGTCGCGCTCCAACGTGGCCGTCACGTCACCGCCGGCATCCACCCGTTTCACCGTATCGGCGACCGCCAGGCCGGGAACGGCGGCCGACGCCCCTGAGGTGACGGCATCGACCACGGCCCGGAACAACGCTGCCGAAGCCAGGGGCCGAGCGCCGTCGTGCACCACGATCACATCCGCCTCGCTCGGAACCGCGTCGAGCCCGAGGGAGACGGACTGCGTCCGGCTCGATCCGCCGGCAATGACGACGTCGGCCCCATGGGTGCCGAGGGCCGACATTTCAGCCGTGGCGCCGGGAAGCACGAGCACCACACCGTCGGCCACAGCCCTGGCCGCGTCCACGGACCAGTCGACCAGAGCACGGCCGCCGATCTCGGCGAATTGTTTCAGACCTCCGAATCGACGGCCGCCGCCGGCGGCCACCACCACCACCCAGACCGTCACCGGAGTCGGCCTCCTGACGAGGGCGCCGGCGGACGGAGGCGCCGGACATCCAGGATCAGGGCAACGCCTCGTCGAGGCGCTTCTCGGCGGCCTCTTCATCGACGTCGAGCGCGAAAGTGAGCTCGGAGACGAGGATCTGCCGGGCCCGCTGGAGCATCCGCTTCTCGCCGGCCGACAGGCCTTTGTCCTTGTCTCGGATCGACAGGTTCCGCACGACTTCGGCCACCTGGTAGATGTCGCCGGAGCGGAGCTTCTCGGAGTGGTTCTTGTAGCGACGAGACCAATTGGTCGGCATCCGCGCTTCCTTCTTTCGAAGGACGGCGAAGACCTCCTCGACCTCTTCGTCGTTGATGACCTCCCGCAGACCGACCCCCTCGGTGTTGTCCGAGGGCACCATCAGGGTCAGATCCCCGTAGGCCAGGCGCAGGACGAGGTACTCGCGCTTCTCGCCGAAGGCTTCTTTCACCTCACGACGCTCGATGATCGCCGCACCATGATGCGGGTAAACCACCTTGTCACCGATGTCGAACACGTCAATTCTCCCGGACGTTGCCACGCTCAGAGGGCGCAGGGCGGTCACCCATTCTACCTGAGCGGCGCCGCGAGCCGGCCACGAGGGGGCGAACCGGGCCTGGGAGTCCAGAACGTGCCTGTGCCGGTTGCCGCCGCGGCCACCGATGGCTGCTCAGGAGTAACGATCGAGGATCGTTGCCTCGGCCAAGCGGGCCAGTCCGTCCTTCAACGAGCGGGCACGGGCCTCGCCCACCCCCGCCACCTCTTCGAGCTCGCGGACAGATGCCCGCATGATCCGTTGCAGCCCCGAGAAGCGCTCGACGACCCCTTCGATGACGGCGTCGGGAAATCGGGGTAGGCGATGCAGAAGCCGGTAGCCGCGCGGTTCCATGGCCGTGTCGAGGTCGAGTTGGCCCGGAGGCAGGCCCAAGGCCGAGGCCACCCGACGGGCGTCGAGCAGCTCTTCGGTGGTGAGACGGCCGAGTGTCTGTAGGGCGCGCTCAAGGCCGGGGCGCGACGACGGCCGTTGCGTCGTCGTCGCTTCCGGGTCCGGCGCGGCGGCGGGACCGGCCCTCATGTAATCGCGCACCACCAGGCGACGGACCGGAACCACGCCGTCGAGAAGCTCCTCGAGCTGCAGGCGTAGGAGACGGGCGTCGGCGCCGAGTTCGACCAATTCACGGTCGATCTCATCGCCGATCCGCACGGCGAGCTCGGCCGGCTGCAGCACAGCGGTCACATTGCGCAGCGTGACGGTGTCTTCGAGCTCAAGGGCCGAGAGGGCGCCGACGGCCACATCGAGCCTCTGACGGAAACGCTCGAGCGTCTGCAGAGCCTGCCCGGTCCTCTCGTGCAGACGCGTGGCCGACTGCAACACATGCTTGTTGTCGCCCCGGTAGACGGTGACAACCCCCATCGACGCCGACACGGAGATGACGGGGACGTCGATGGACCGGGCCATGCGCTCCGCCGTGCGGTGCCGCGTCCCGGTCTCCGAGGTGGGAATGGACGGGTTGGGCATGAGATGGACGTTGGCCCGGGCGATACGCGCCGCATCGGCCGAGACGATGATGGCCCCGTCGAGCTTGGCCAGCTCGGACAGTCGCTGGGGCGTGAACTCGGCGTCGAGCAGGAAACCGCCGGTACAGATGGACAGGACGTCGGCGTGGTCGCCCACCACGATGAGCGCCCCCCGGTTGGCCAGGAGAACGCGTTCGAGCCCGTCACGCAAGGGTTGCCCGGGGGCCACGAGGGCGAGGGCCCCGGCCACGGCCCCATTGGTTCGCTCCACAAAGTCATGGTACCTGTGGGCCATAGACAGCCCACCGCGTCGTGCGCTACGCCGAAAGGCGCTCTCCGGCGCCGGAGCGGTCGCTCCCGTCGGCCAGGGCGAGAGCAGCCGCTTCGGCCACCGACTCGACGCGCAGAAGCTCTATGCCGGGAGGTCCGTCGGGACACGAGAGAGGCACGAATGCACGACGAAATCCGATACGCGCCGCTTCCGACAGGCGTCGCTCGGCCTGGGGGACCTGGCGGATCTCCCCGCCGAGGCCCACCTCACCGAAAGCGACGACATCGGACGGCAGGGCGATCCGGGTCACCGCTGACGCCACCGCCAGTACCAACGCCAGATCGGCGGCCGGTTCGGTGACACGGATGCCGCCCACCGCCGAGGCGAAGACGTCGGTACGGCCGAGAACCATGCCGGCGTGCTGCTCGAGGACGGCGAGAAGCAGAGCCAGCCGACCGGCGTCCACTCCCTGGGCGGAACGGCGAGGTGGCGCCGACGCTGACGAGGCCGGCGCCCACAGGGCCTGGATCTCGACCAACAACGCCCGCTGACCTTCCATGGCCGCCAACACCGCGCTCCCGGGGGTCCCCGGTCGGCGGTCCCCCAACAGCAGGCGGTGAGGATCGGTGACAGCGGTGAGGCCGGCGTCGCCCATGGCGAACAGTCCCAGCTCTCCGGTGGGTCCGAACCGGTGTTTGGTGGCCCGCACCAAGCGCAGGGCGTGGTGCCGATCGCCCTCCACGGTCATCACCGTGTCGACCAGATGCTCGAGCACCCGTGGTCCGGCGAGAGCGCCGTCCTTCGTGACATGGCCCACGAGCACGAACGGCACGGCGTGGGTCTTGGCCAACCGGACCAGGAATTCGGCGCAGGCCCTGACCTGGGGGACGCCGCCGGGGAGCCCGGAGGTGCCCGGGTCGGACACCGCCTGGATGGAGTCCACCACGACCAGGGCCGGCGTGGACACGTCCAGAGTCCCGGCCACGGCCCGTACGTCGGTCTGCTCCAGCAGCAGAAGTGTGGGCGGCACGGGACCGAGGCGCTCGGCCCGGAGCCGCACCTGGGCGGCGGACTCCTCGGCCGAGACGAGAACGACCACGGCACCGGTGTCGGCGATCGATCGCAGCACCTGCAGCAGCAGGGTCGACTTGCCCACCCCCGGCTCTCCGCCGAGGAGCGAGACCGAGCCCGGCACGAAGCCGCCGCCGAGCACCCGGTCGAGTTCGGCCAGTCCCGTGGGCCGCGGCGCCGCCCCCGACACATCGACGGCACACAGGGGGACGGGATCGGCGAATCCCTCCTCCATCCCCGGCCCTCTCAACGGGGCGGCATCTTTCACCGTCACCGCCTCCTCGGCCAACGTGTTCCATTCGCCACATGTCGGGCATCGACCCGCCCAACGAGCCGTCGCCGCGCCACACGATCCACACCGGTACACCGATCTCAGTCGACCCATGCCGATGCAGGCTACGACCCGGCTGTGACGCCGCGGTGCTCATCGGGACGCCCGCTCTGGCGCTCGTGCTCTGGGCGTCAGGCAACCGCGGTGTTCAGGTGCTGCAGTTCAGATGCGGGGCTGCTCAGGTGCTGGGGCCGGCTCCGGCCAGTTCCACCGGCGGTGGCTGCAGGCCCTCGACCGTGCGGAAGACGATCTCGTCGTTGTCGACGTCGACGATGATCGTCTCCCCCACCCGGAACTCCTTCCACAGGATGCGCTCCGACAGCGGGTCCTCCACGAATTGCTGGATGGCACGGCGCAGCGGCCGGGCCCCGAGCGTCGGGTCGTACCCCTTGTCGGCCAACATCACCTTGGCCGCCGGCGTGAGCTCGAGGCCGAGACCCTGGCTTTCGAGCTGGTCACCGACACGTTTGATCATGAGGTCGACGATCTCGACGACCTCCTCGCGTGACAGCTCGTGGAAGACGATCACCTCGTCGATCCGGTTCAAGAACTCGGGCCGGAAGTGCTGCTTCAAAGCCTCGTTGACCTTCGTCTTCATGCGCTCGTAGCTGACCGCCTCCGACGACTTGGCAAAGCCCACCGACGACTTGCGCAGGTCGGCCGTGCCCAAGTTCGAGGTCATGATCAGAACGGTGTTCTTGAAGTCCACCGAGCGGCCCTGGGCGTCGGTCAGGCGACCGTCCTCCAGGATCTGCAACAGCGCATTGAACACATCGGGATGGGCCTTCTCGACTTCATCGAAGAGCACCACGGAGAAGGGCTTGCGCCGCACCGCTTCGGTGAGCTGGCCACCCTCTTCGTATCCGACATAGCCCGGGGGCGATCCCACCAGCCGCGACACCGTGTGCTTCTCCATGTACTCGCTCATGTCGAGTTGGATCAGCGCGTCTTCGTCGTCGAAGAGGAACTCGGCCAGGGTCTTCGCCAGCTCCGTCTTCCCCACTCCGGTGGGGCCGAGGAAGATGAACGAACCGCTCGGACGCTTGGGGTCCTTCAGGCCGGCCCGGGTCCGACGCATGGCCCGCGACAGAGCCTTGATGGCCTCTTCCTGGCCGATGACGCGCTTGTGCAGCTCGTCCTCCATGCGCAGGAGCTTGGACGTCTCCTCTTCGGTCAGCCGGTACACGGGGATGCCCGTCCAGTTGGCCAGAACCTCGGCGATGACTTCTTCGTCGACGATGTCGAAGAGCTCGACGCCTTCGGCCCGCCATTCGGCCTCCATGGCCGTCTTGCGGTCGAGGCGCTCCTTCTCCTGCTCGGCCAGCTTCTTGGCCTGGTCGAACGCCTGCCGCTCGATGGCCGCATCCTTGTCCGTGCGGATCCGGTCGATCTCGTCTTCGAGCTTCTTGTAGTCAGGGGGCGTGGTCATCCGCTTGATCCGGAGACGGCTGCCGGCTTCATCGATGAGGTCGATGGCCTTGTCGGGCAGGTAGCGGTCGGCCAGATAGCGGTCGGCCAGGTTGGCCGCGGCCACCAGGGCCTGGTCGGTGATGGTCACCGAGTGGTGCGACTCGTAGCGGTCCCGCAGGCCCTTCAGGATCTCGATGGTGTGGGCCACGGTGGGTTGCTCCACCTTGATCGGCTGGAAGCGCCGCTCGAGCGCCGCGTCCTTCTCGAGGTGCTTGCGGTACTCGTCGAGCGTGGTGGCACCGATCGTCTGCAACTCGCCCCGAGCCAGCATCGGCTTCAAGATGGAGGCGGCGTCGATGGCACCCTCGGCGGCTCCGGCACCCACCAGGGTGTGCAGTTCGTCGATGAACAGCACGATGTCGCCCCGGGTCCGGATCTCCTTCAGGACCTTCTTCAGCCTCTCCTCGAAATCCCCGCGGTAGCGGCTCCCGGCCACCAGTGCGCCGAGGTCGAGGGTGTAGAGCTGCTTGCCCCGCAGGGTCTCGGGCACGTCGTTGGCCACGATCCTCTGAGCCAGACCCTCGACGATGGCCGTCTTTCCCACGCCCGGTTCCCCGATGAGAACCGGGTTGTTCTTGGTGCGCCGAGACAGAACCTGCATCACCCGCTGGATCTCTTTGTCCCGACCGATCACCGGGTCGAGCTTCCCTTCGCGGGCCAGCTGGGTCAGGTTGCGACCGAATTGGTCGAGAACCGGTGAGCCCGAGGGAGTCTCCGACGCCGTCGAGCCGGGACCGGACCCGACCGACTCCTTGCCCTGGTATCCCGACAGGAGCTGGATCACCTGCTGGCGCACACGGGCCAGATCGGCTCCGAGGCTCACGAGGACCTGAGCAGCAACCCCCTCGCCCTCACGGACGAGGCCGAGGAGCATGTGCTCGGTCCCGATGTAGTTGTGGCCGAGCTGGAGCGCCTCACGCAGCGACAGCTCGAGGACCTTCTTCGCCCGGGGCGTGAAGGGCGGCGAGCCCGTCGGCGCAGTGCCGGAGAGCCCGATTGTCTCCTCCACCTTTTCGCGCACGGCCTCCAACGAGATGCCGAGCTGCTCAAGGGCCTTGGCGGCCACGCCCTCGCCCTCGTGAATGAGGCCGAGGAGAATATGCTCGGTACCGATGAAGCTGTGATTGAGCAGGCGCGCTTCCTCCTGCGCCAGCACCAACACCCTCCGTGCCCGGTCCGTGAAGCGTTCGAACACCAGACCGCCTCCCTCGAAGGCTCGATTCTTGAAAACGAGTCTACCGGGCGGACCGAACGAACCAACACCAGTCCGCCACGAATCTGAGTCAACGATCCGTCCGGTCTTCTTCGGCACGTTGGCCTCAGATCCTGACGAAAACCACATTCCGCGGTCATCCGACCGAGGAGGCGGACCGATGGTGGGAGGGGCCGTTGGGGGGGCCGTCCACCGGTATCGACGGGGCAGAACACCTCCTGGGGCCCGGACAGTGCCCCTGACCTGGACCCGTTGTCGCATCTCGGGCTCCTTCGCCTATCGTTCTGCGCAGTGAACGCAGCTCCCCTTCTGTCGCTTCCTTTCATGGACGACAACCTGGCCAGCCTCGAACCCGAGCTGCGAGAGTCGGTGCGCTCCGGCGACCCCTTTCTCGACGAGGTCACCGCCCACCTCATCTCCGCCGGCGGCAAACGCCTGCGGCCGGGCCTGGCCCTGGCCTCGGCCACCGGGGGAACCCGGAAGGCCGATCAGGCCGACCTGCAGGGGGCCGTGGCGGTGGAGCTCGTCCACCTGGCCTCGCTGTACCACGACGACGTCATGGACGAGGCGACCATGCGCCGGACCGTCGAGAGCGTGAACGCCCGGTGGGGCAACCTGGTCGCCATCGTGGCCGGCGATTTCCTCCTGGCCCGATCGGCCGAGATCGCCGCCTCACTCGGTACGGAAATCGCCGGACTGCTGGCCAATACCCTGGGCCGGCTCTGTCAGGGCCAGGTGGCCGAGGTCCGTGCCGCTTTCAGCACCGAGCGCACCGAGGCCCACTACTTCGACGCCATCGCCGGGAAGACGGCCGCCCTCATGGCCACGTCGTGCCGGATCGGAGCGCTCACGGGGGGCCTCCCCCGGACCGAGGTGGACGCCCTCACCACATTCGGTCGCTGCTTCGGCATGGTGTTCCAACTGCGTGACGACGTCCTGGACGTCATCGGCACCGAGGAGGACCTGGGCAAGCTCCCGGGACAGGACCTGGCCGAGGGTATCTATACGCTGCCGGTCCTGAAGGCCCTGCAGGATCCCGGTGTCGGGCGCGAGCTCGCCCCGTTGCTGGGCAAGCCCCTGGACCAATCCGAGCGCGACCTGGCCCGGTCGATCGTGGCCGGATCGAGCGCCATCGATGCCACCGTCACCGCCGGTCGGCTCTACGTCCAGCAGGCCGTCGACGCCGCCGCCGCCCTGCAGGGTCCCGAATTGGGCCGACCGCTCGGAGATCTGGCCCAATCCCTGCTCGAGGACCTCCCGGTTCCCAGCCGGTAGAAGGCTCTCCGAGCGGCGGCCGGCGTTCCGGCCGACCACCGCTGCCCTGGATGGGTCTCCCCTGACCGGAGAGGGGTCGTCAGGGTTACGAGACCGACGTCGACCCCGTGCTGCGCGTCGGCGCCGGGCACCGGGCATTGACCTTCTCGGCCAGGGCACCCGCCTTGGTGTTCACCGTCTGCAGCCGGTTGATCCGCCGCTCGATCCTGGTCGCCAGAGTCGCGTGCCCGGCCGCCGTGGCCTTGCTCTGCGCCGCCTGCAGCCTCGGCAGGCGGCGCGCAATGGCCGATTCGACCCTGGCGATCCTGGTCAGCGCTTTCGGGGCCCGGGCACAGGTGATGTGAGTGACGGCCGCCGGGGCGCCGGCCGTGGCGGGCGTGGCCGCCGAGGCCACCCCGGTGGATCCGAGAGCCAGGGTGCCACAGACAACGGTGGCCGCCACCGCCTTCTGTGCGAATTTCGTCGCGGCGTACTTGGCAAGCATCATTCGACCTTCCTATCGGCAACCGGTGCGTCCGGTTGGCTCTCTTGGTTCCCGAGCATCGACCCTCGGCATGAAACCCTCGTATGCAGATTGTTAGGAAACGACCAAGGACTCCCAACGCCTCCCCAACAGACACCGCCGCCACATCACCGGCAACACTGTCCCCAGAGGCACCTACGTCAACGACGGTGACGATCAGCGCTCGGGCCGAAGGGTCGGAAAGGCGATGACCTCGCGGATGTTCGAGACGTCGGCCAGGAGCATGACCAGACGATCGATGCCGATTCCCAACCCGGCCGTCGGAGGGAGCCCGAGCTCGAGAGCCCGGAGGTAGTCCTCGTCCACGGACATGGCCTCGTCGTCGCCGGCAGCGCGCGCCGCGGCCTGGGCCTCGAAGCGGGCCCGTTGGTCATCGGGGTCGACGAGCTCGGAGAAGGCGTTCACCAGCTCGCGCCCGACCACCACGCCTTCGAATCTCTCGACCAGATCGGGATCGTGACGATGACGACGCGACAGCGGCGACACCTCGGCCGGGAAGTCGGTGACGAAGACCGGTCCCCACAGATCGGGCTCCGTCGTCTTCTCGTAGAGCTCCTGTAGCAACTTCCCGGCGCCCCACGACGGATCGGGTTCGACGCCGGCGGCGGCCAATCGGTGGCGGAGCTCGTCGACCGGTGTGTGGACGCTCGCCTCCAACCCGGTGGCCTCGGTCACGAGCTCGGCCATGGTGGCCCGTCGCCACGGTGGAGCAAGGTCGAGGGTGCGGTTCTGATACGTAAGGGACGTCGTTCCCCGCATCTCCATGGCCAGACCGGACACCAGGTCCTCCACCAACACCATGAAGTCGCGGTAGTCGGCATAGGCCTGGTAGAGCTCAAGCATGGTGAATTCCGGGTTGTGTCGCGGGGACAGGCCCTCGTTGCGGAAGACGCGTCCGATCTCGAACACTCTTTCGAAGCCCCCGACGACCAGGCGCTTCAGGAACAGTTCGGGCGCGATTCGCAGATAGAGGTCGGTGTCGAGCGCGTTGTGATGCGTCACGAAGGGCTTGGCCGTGGCCCCACCCACCAACGCATGGAGCATGGGTGTCTCCACCTCGACGAAGCCGTCCGCCTCGAGTCGGCGACGCAGGGAGCTGACCACCCGGCTGCGCAGCCGAAGGATCTCCCCGGTGCGCTCATTGGCCCACAGATCGACCTCGCGCTGGCGGAAGCGTGTTTCGGTGTCGGTCACGCCCTTCCATTTGTCACCGAACGATCGGCGCGCCTCGGCCAGGAGCACCCACTCGTGGACCTGCACGGAAAGCTCACCCTTGCGCGTCCGCATCATCGGCCCACGCGCTCCCACCCAGTCCCCTTGCGACAACTTGGAGAAGGCTTCGAAGTCGGCCGTCACCTTCTCGGTGGCGAAGAGCTGGATCTGGCCCGACGAATCGCGCAGAGTGGCGAAGGCCAGGCGACCCTGGGGTCGGGTGAGCATGACCCGGCCGGCCACGGCGACGATGTCCCCCGTCTCCTCGCCGGCACCCAAAGCGGCATACTGCTCATGCAGCGGCCCTGCCTCGGCCGTGCGTTCGAAACGATAGGGGACGTCGGCCATGGGCGACGACGCTATCTGCCGCGCGTGGGGTCGGCGATCACCCGGTCTTCACGTTGCGTTCGTAGACCAGTCGGAGGCCGTGAAGAGTGAGCCAGGGCTCGCGGTGCTCAATCTGGGCCGACAACGGCGCCACGAGCTCCGACAGACCGCCCGTGGCCACCACGGCGCAGCGACCGAGCTCCTCCATGATGCGACGGCACATACCGTCCACCTGCTCGACGAACCCGTAGAGCGCCCCCGATTGGATCGACTCCACGGTCGACTTTCCGATGACGCTGCGCGGCTCAACGAGCTCGACACGCCGCAGGGCGGCGGCATGGTGGAACAGGGCATCCATGGAGATGGCGATGCCGGGGGCGATGGCGCCCCCGAGGTACTCGCCGTCGGCCGAGATGGCGTCGAACGTCGTGGCCGTTCCCAGGTCGACGACGATGCAGGGGCCCCCGTAGAGGTCGTAGGCACCGATGGCGTTGGCGATCCGGTCGGCCCCCACCTCCTTGGGGTTGTCGTAGAGGATGGGCATACCCGAGCGCACCCCGGGTTCGAGCACCATGCAGTCGACATCGAACCACCGGCTGGCCATCTGCCGCAGGGCGGCGGTGACGCGCGGCACCGACGAGGTGACGGCGATGCCGCTCACCACCTGAGCCACGTCCATCCCGTCGAGGGTGAGCAGTTGCGAGATGAGGAGGGCGTGCTCGTCGGGGGTGCGGTCGTCCACAGTCGACAGGCGCCAGTGGTGTGACAGCCCGGCCGGCTCCGGCGGGACCGGGGGGGCGGGCCGCGTCCCCGGCGGTGGCTCGTCGCCCGGCGCCGTGGAGAACAGTCCGATGACCGTTTCGGTATTTCCGACGTCGATGGCCAAGAGCACCGTCACACCTCCTGGAGATCGAGTCCGAGATCGAGAACGGGGGCCGAAAGAGTGATGGCCCCGACGGACACGAGATCGGCCCCGGCGCGGGCGTAGAGCGCCGCCGTGTCCAGGGTGACCCCGCCCGACACCTCGACCAGGACGCCCGATCCGGCGGTGTGGGTCCGCACCAGCTGGACGCAGACCGCCGCCTCGTCCGGCGTCATGTTGTCGAGGAGCACGGCGGCCGCCCCGGCGCCGACGGCCTCGGTGACCTGATCGGCGCGGTCACATTCGACCTCCACCATGCGTCCGGGCCACCACTGGTGCGCCCGGGCCACGGCCTCGGTGATGCTGAGGCCGCCCAGGTGGTTGTCCTTCACCAGAATCGCCTCCGAAAGATTGCCGCGGTGGTTCCACGCCCCTCCGGCTCGGACCGCCGCCTTCTCGAGAGACCGCAGACCGGGAGTGGTCTTACGGGTGTCGAGTATCCGGGTCCCGGGATTGGCGGCGGCGACGGCGTCCACATAACGGCGCGCCGTGGTGGCCACCCCCGACAGATGACACAGGAAGTTGAGTGCCGTCCGCTCGGCCGTCAGGATCGAACGTAACGAGCCGCTCACCACGCCGAGCACCGAACCTTGGTCGACGGGACTGCCGTCGTCGAGGCGCCAGTCCACCACGAGCTCGACGTCGACCTGGCCGAAGGCTTCGAGGGCGCAGAGTCGCCCGGCCACCACCCCGCGGCCGCGGGCGACCACCGCGGCACGGGCGGTGGTCGCCACCGGAACGAGAGACGCCGTGAGGTCACCGAGAGGCAGGATGTCCTCGGCCAGGGCCCGGCTCACCGCCTCCCGGACGGCGAGCATCGGCGGATCGACGACACCGGCCGACGGCCACGACGCCGTCACCCGTCGGCCTCGGCCCGGTGTCCGTGGACCAGGCGACGACGCCACTGGGGACGAGGATCGGGGTACTCGATGCGGGCGTGGGCGCCCCGGGTCTCGACCCGGGCGTCCGCGGCGCGCAGCAGCGCCGTGGCCACGGCGGCCAGATTGGCCACTTCCCCGGCGGCGCGCCCGGGGGGGCAGCCGGCGGCGGCGGCGGCGTCGCCCACCTCCTCCGCTGCGGTGGCCAGCGACTCGGTCGACCGAAGGACCCCGGCACCTTCGGTCATCGCCCGCTGCAGCCGGTCGCGGGCCTTGTTCACGTCGGCGTCGAGCCCGTGGCGCGCCGTGCGGTTGGTCCACCACGGCGCCGGCAGATCATCGACCGCCACACAGCCGATGTCGCTCCCCGGTCCGTCGGCCAGCAACGCCCGCATCACACCGCTGGCCACGGCGGCGTCGCGTCCCTCTTCGATGGCCTCGGCCAGGCGGGCCCCGAACACCATCCCTTCGAGCAGGGAATTGGAGGCCAGCCGGTTGGCACCGTGGACCCCGGTGCACGCCGTCTCGCCCGCCGCCCACAATCCCGGCAGAGCGCTGGCTCCGTCGAGGTCGGTGATCACGCCCCCGGAGAGGTAGTGCGCGGCCGGGGCGATGGGCAACCAGTCGACGCAGGGATCGAGCCCGGCGGCGGCCAGACGTTCGGCCAGCGTGGGGAAGCGCTCGCCGAAGGCGTCGAGCCCCGTGGCGTCGAGCCACAGATGGGGGACCCCGGCGGCAGCCATGCGCTCGGCCATGGCCCGGCTCACCACGTCGCGTGGGGCCAGCTCGTCGACGAAGCGCTCGCCACCGGCGTCACGTAGCAATGCCCCGTGACCGCGCAACGCTTCGGACAGCAGCGGCCGGGGCACGGCCGGATGGTGCAGCGCCGTCGGGTGGAACTGGAAGAATTCGACGTCGGCCACCGGGACCCCGGACCGCAGGGCCATGGCGATACCGTCACCGGTGGCCTCGACGGGATTGGTGGTGACGGCATAGAGCTGACCGGCGCCACCGGTGGCCAGCACCACATGCCGGGCGCGCACCTCCTGCACCGCGCCGTCGGGATCGACGGCGATGACCCCGGTGCAGCGTCCCCCTTCCACCAGCAGGTCGAGGGCGAACCACTGCTCGAGAATGGCGGCGGCCGTGTGTTCGGTGGCCGACACGAGCGCCCGTTCGACTTCGGCGCCGGTGGCGGCCCCGCCGGCGTGCAGAACACGGGCGGTGGAATGACCACCTTCGCGGGCCCGGGCCAGATCGCCCCCCGCCTCACGATCGAAGACGGCACCGAGAGCGATGAGCTCACGCACGCGCGTCGGACCTTCGTCGACCAGCATCCGGACGGCGTCGACATCGCACAAGCCGGCCCCGGCCGCCAAGGTGTCGGCCATGTGGAGGTCGGTGGAGTCTTCGTCACCACCGAGGACGGCGGCCACGCCGCCCTGGGCCCAGCGTGTCGCCGACTGGGCGAGCTCGGCCTTCGTCAAGACCCCGACCCGCATGCCCGGAACCTCGGCCAACCGGACCACGGCAGACAGGCCCGCCACCCCGGAACCCAGAACGAGAACGTCGAGCCGCACCGCTGGTCCCGCTCCCGACGCGCGGCCGGGGGTCAGCCCGACACTGCCCGGAGCAGCTCGGCCTCGATCTGGCCGGCGGTGGCGTCGACGGCCGCACTCACGTCGACGGCGGTGTTGGTGGTATCCACGTGCACGATGGCGGGAACGAAGCCCTCGAGTTCGGCGACGTCGTAATCGGCGTACGTGATCACGATGACCTTGTCGCCGCGATGCACGAGACGGGCGGCGGCGCCGTTCAGACAGACTTCACCCGGCCCCCCGACGATGGCATAGGTCTCGAAGCGGGCGCCGTTGTTGATGTCGACCACGGTCACCTGCTCGTACTCCAAGATGTCGGCCAGGGCCATGAGCTCGGGGTCGAGGCTGATGGACCCGACGTAGTCGAGGTTGGCGTCGGTCACCGTCGCCCGGTGGATCTTCGATTTCATCATGCGCCGGCGCATCGCCGTTCAGCGCTCCTCTCCCATGAAAGAACTGGACATGTCCGTGATCGCGTTGGCCCTTTTCCCGACACCCATCACGCCACCGCCACCGCAGTGGCCGACGTCGGCTCCCCGTGGGCACGGACGTCGAGGACGACACCGACGTTGTCGATGAGTCGTACCGGCCCGACGGTGGCAGCCACCAGGAGCCGGACCTCACCGCTGAGTGTGTCCGGTGCGCGCAAAGTGGCGGCGTCGACGGCCACCGCATAGTCGGCCACCACCCCGTCGGTCGCATTGAGCACGGCCTCCATGGCGGCGCCGATCAGCACCGGGTCCCGCTCGCCGGCGCCGATCAGATCGGTCCCGGCACCGAGAGCACGATGCAGAGCCACGGCGGCGCCGCGCTCCGCGGTGGAGAGCCGGACGTTTCGGCTCGACAGAGCCAGACCGTCGTCTTCACGCACGGTGGGGCAGGGCACGATCTCGACCGGGAGCGACAGATCGGTGGCCATCCGGCGGACCACGGCCAGCTGTTGAAAGTCCTTCTCGCCGAAATACACCCGGGCCCGGCCGGCCAGGGAACACAGCTTGGCCACCACGGTGGCCACCCCGTCGAAGTGACCGGGCCGCGAGGCCCCTTCGAGCACATCGCCCACCGCATCCACGTGGACCGATGTGGCCACCGGCGCCGGGAAGCCCGGATACATCTCCTGCACCGGCGGGGCGAAGACGATGGTGGCACCGGCCTCGGCTGCCTGGATCACGTCGCCCTCGAGATCGCGTGGATAGCGGGCGAGGTCGTCGGCTCTGTCGAACTGGAGGGGATTGACGAAAACGGTCACGGCGACCACGTCGCACTCGAGCGCGGCGCGCGCCACCAGCGAACGGTGCCCGGCATGGAGCGCACCCATGGTGGGGACGAGCCCGACCCGTCGTCCGAGGGCCCTTTCGGCTTCGAGCGCATCGCAGAACATCCGGGCCGAGGTGATCACGCGCATGGCGCCATCTCCGTCTGGGCCAGACGCCGCGCCAGGGCCACGCCGGCGTCGTAGCCGGCCAGTTCCTCGGGGGCGAGCACCGCCCGGTGCCGGGCCACCGTGACCTCGTCGCCCCGGGCCGCCGGACCGGTCAGGGCGGCCGCGGCACCCAGGTCGGCGACGTCCCTCACGGCGGCGGCAGCCAGGGACACAAAGGCGTCGAGGCCGAGACCGGCCGTGGCCGCCACTCTCTCCACCTGGCCGAGCAGAGCCACCACGTGGTTGGAAGCGATACAGGCCGCGGCGTGATAGGCGGCACGCTGGTCCTCGTCGATCTCGACGCACCGACCCCCGAGGGCCCGCCCCACGGTGCCGGCCATGGCATCCCCGGCCACGGCGAAGGTGATGCCGCTGCGCAGACGCACCCGCCCCACCTCGGCCGACGGCAGCGGAACGAGGGGATGCACTGACGCCACCCGCTCATGCGGCGCCAGGACATCGAGGCCCAGGGCCCCCGACATGTGCAGGACCACGGTGGAGGCGACGGGACCGATGGCGGCGGCCACCTCGGGCACGGCGCCGTCAGGCGTGGCGAGAATCACCAGGTCGACTCCGGCGGCCGCCGCGGACAGGTCGTCTCCGCGCCCGAGCACCCCGCGCAGGTCGAAGCCGGTGTCCACGAGAGCCGAAGCAAGCGAGCGGCCGGCCCGTCCGGGCCCGACCAGTCGAAAAGTTGTCACCGGAAACCTTTCTGCGCTCCAGCCCCTCAGCGAGGGTGCCGGTCGCGTCAGGCGATCGGATCAGTACCCACTAAGCATACCTATGGCACGGACCTCTCCACCAGCGGCAATCCGGGCCTCGGCCGACACGAGATCGGGGGCCAGCTCGGCCAAAGGCTCGAGCACGAACCGTCGCTGCCACATCCGGGGGTGGGGGACGACCAGGTCGGGCTCGTCTACGGCCACGCCTTCCACCAACAGGACGTCGACGTCCAGGGTTCTCGGGCCCCACCGCACGGTCCGGACCCGACCGGCCGCCTCTTCCAGCCGCTGGGCCAGGGCCAGGAGTTCAGGGGCGGTGAGGGCGGTGTCGAGTTCGGCCACCATATTCAGGTAGTCGTCCTGCGGTGGGCCCCCGACGGGGGCGGACTCGTAGACCGACGACACCCGGACCAGGTCGCGAAGCCCGGAAAGGGCATGGCGGAGGTTCTTCTCGCGGTCCCCCACGTTCGATCCGAGGCCGAGGAACGCCCGCACCAGGTCAGCGCCCCACCGGGATCAGGACCGGGTCCGGGTGATCCGCACCCCGGTGGACGCCACCTGAAACGGCACCGGGGGTCGCAGCTTGCGCAGGGCCACGGTGACAGACCGGATGCGGCCGTCGGCCAGAAGGGCGTCGGCGATGGCGCCGGCCAAGGACTCGAGCAGATCGTGGGGAGCGCCGCCCACCACAGCCGCCACGGACTCGAGGACAGCGGCGTAATCCGCCGTGTCGGCCAGGTCGTCGTTGGCCGACGCCGCGGCCATGTCGATCTCCAGATCCAGGTCGACCTCGAAGGGTTGCGGCCGGCTCCGCTCCTCGGGGAGCAGCCCGTGCACCCCGAGGAGGTGCAGGCCCCGAATTTCGATCCGGTCCCCCGTCACCGACCCGTTCCGGCACCACGCGGCGGTGTCCGGCGCTTGTCACCGGGGGCGCCGAGCGTCACGGCCTGGGCGGCCACGTCTCGACCTTGAGGCCCCATCTGCCGTCCGACCAATTGTTCGACGGCGACGATGGACTGGGCACCGCCGGGCAGTCGCCCGGACCACAGCAGGTAGCCGGCCACCACCCCCATGACCCTGTCGCCCAACTCCTCCTGATGGATGAGCACCCGCTCACCGGCCTGCAGCCACTCGTCGAGGTTCCGGTAGATGTCGGCCAGGACCTCGCGCTGGTCGCCGCCGGGGCCGAAGGGGAAGTGCGAACTGGCCAACTCACCTTCGTCATAGGCGGCCAGGTTGTGCGAGGACGGCAGGAGAGACACGACCCGCGTGAAGCCCTGCACCCGGAGCCAGATGATCTCCTCCTGCCGACGGACCCGGCGATGGTTAGGGGCGAAACCCCCCGGTCGTTCGCTCACGGCCAATTGATCCTGGACCACCCATGTGAAATTGCGGGGGGAGATGCCCGCTGCCCACTTGCCCCTCACGTTCTGTTTCCCTTCACGAGGACACCAACTCGGCCTGCCCGACGAGGGTGGCGGCTTGCACGGTGGCGGCCACATCGTGGACCCGCACCATGGCCGTTCCATTGAGCATGGCCCAGGTGGCGGTGGACAAGGATGCGGCCAAGCGGTCCTCGACGGGCGCCGGCCGGCCGCCGGCCGAGGCCGAGAGGCGGCCGAGGAAGGACTTCCGGCTCGTCCCGACGAGCACCGGGTAACCGGCGGCGGCCAGTTCGCCCACGTGCCGGAGCAGGGTCAGGTTGTGATCGACGGTCTTGCCGAACCCGATGCCGGGGTCGACCCAGACCTCGGAGACCCCGGCCTCCGTGGCCCGCCGGGCCCGCTCGAGGACGAAGGAATGGACCTCGGTGACGACATCGTCGTAGAGGGGGTCGCCCTGCATGGTCTCGGGCGTTCCCCGCATGTGCATGGCCACCCATCCGGCGCCGGTGGCGGCGGCCACCGGCCACAGGGCGGCCGAGATGTCGTTGACCAAAGTGGCACCGGCGGCCACGGCCGCCTCGGCCACCCCCGGCTTGACGGTGTCCACCGACACGCGCACGTGCGGAGCCAGCCCATCGATCACGGGCAGCACCCTCCGTCGCTCCTCGGCCTCGCTGACGGGCTCGGCTCCGGGACGGCTCGACTCCCCGCCCACGTCCACCAGATCGGCCCCCTCGGCGACCATGGCCAGACCCCGCTCGATGGCCCGGTCGGGGTCGAGGTAGCGACCGCCGTCGGAGAAGGAGTCGGGCGTCACGTTCAAGACGCCCATCACGAGGGGCCGCATGCGCCGTAGCGTAGAGCTGTCGGCGCCGGCACGCGCCCGGTCGGGCAGGAATCCGCTCACCGGCCGTGCACGAATTCCATGGCCTCGGCCCGGGTCCGGGGGTCGTCGCGGAAGAGGCCCCGGACGGCCGAGGTGATGGTCAGGGTCCCGGGCTTGCGGACGCCCCGCATGGACATGCAGAGATGTTCGGCCTCCACCACCACGAGCACCCCGCGGGGCTCGAGGACCCTTTCGATGGTGTCGGCGATCTGCGTCGTCATGCGCTCCTGCACCTGCAGCCGGTGGGCGAAGGAGTCGACCAGACGGGCCAGCTTCGACAGCCCCGTGATCCGGCCGTCGTCGCCGGGAATGTAGCCCACATGCGCCTTCCCCATGAACGGCACCATGTGGTGCTCGCACAACGACGCGAACGGAATGTCGCGCACGAGAACCATCTCGTCGTGATCCTCGGCGAACGTCACGGTCAGATGGCTCTCCGGATCGTCATCGATCCCGGAGAACAACTCCTGGTACATGGCAGCCACCCGGCGAGGCGTGGCCACCAGGCCCTCGCGGTCGGGGTCCTCCCCGATGGCGGACAGCAATTGGGTCACGAGCGTCTCCACCCGCTCGACGTCGACACTCATGGCGCGTCCGTTTCTCCTCTGCGACTTGCGGACGACGCCGTGCGCCGACCGGATCTCACCCGACAGGAACAGGGCCTTTGTAGACGCGGACGTCGGGAAGATTGCGGTAACGCTCGGCGACGTCGAGTCCGTAGCCGACGACGAAATCGGGGGGGACGTGGAACCCGACGTACCGCAGATCGAGCTTGGCCGGCTGTTGGCCCTCCTTCACGAGCAACGCACACACTTCGAGGCTGGCCGGCTGGCGCGCCAACAGGCTCCGGCGCAGATACGACAAGGTGAGCCCGCTGTCCACGATGTCCTCGACCACGACGACGTGCCGACCGGTGAGGTCGGAATCGAGGTCCTTCACGATCCGCACCACGCCGCTCGTGGTGGTGGCCGACCCGTAGGAGGCGACGGCCATGACGTCGATCTCGACCGGCAGCTTGATGGCGCGGGCCAGGTCACTCATGAAGACGAAGGCGCCCTTCAGTACCCCCACGAGCAAAGGGGGCCGGCCCTCGTAGTCGGCCGTCAGCTCATGGCCCAGCTCGAGCACACGCTTGTCGAGGACATCTTCGGCCACGACGACCTCCCCCAGGTGGGGGTCGTCCTGCCAGGGATCGACGGCCCCCGACAGGGATTGCCCTCCGGCGCGCCAGGGTGACACCACCTCATCGGCCATCGGAACCGGACACTACCAATGACCGCTCAGTGATCGGCCGGGGGGCCGATGACGGCGGCGGACAGCCGGCCGGCCGAACGCCGGACCCGCACACCGGGAGCCACATCGGTGGCCCGGACCTGGCCCCGGGCCACGGCCAGGACCCGTTCGACGGCCGCCAGGTCCGGTGGATACGCCCCCCCGCGGCGAAGCCACCGCCGGGTGGCCCGCCGGGCCAGCGCCGGTGGTGCCGCCCCGAGAGCGCGGCCGTCGACCGGATCGATCCGGTCGGCCAGCTCATCGAGCAGTCCGGCCTCGGCCCCGAGCAAGGCTGCTTGCCGGGCCAGGATGGGCACAACGTCGCGCCCGGCGATCTCCGAACACAACGGCAGCAGTTCGTGACGGACCCGGTTGCGACGGAAGCGGGGGTCGCTGTTCGAGGGATCGACCACCGGTGCGAGCCCGAGGGCTCGACACAGGGCTTCGGTCTCGGATCGTCGGAGCCCGAGGAGCGGGTGCCGGACGCCCGGCTTCATGCCGGCCAGGCCGTCGAGCCCGGCTCCGCGCAGGAGGTTCAGCACCACCGTCTCGGCCTGATCGTCCATGGTGTGGCCGGTGGCCGCCTCCGGCCCGAGGACCTCCCGGCGGGCGGCCCGGGCCCGGGCTTCGAGGTTCCCGCCGTCGTCCAGCACCACCGTCTCGGCCCGGAACCGCGCCCCGAAACGCGCCGCGGCGCCGGCCACGACGGTCGCCTCCTGGGCCGACTCCGGCCGCAGCCCGTGGTCGACGTGGACGGCCGTCACATCGGCCCCGGCGGCGCAAGCCAGGACGAGCAGGGCCAGGGAATCGGCTCCCCCCGACACGGCGCAGACGAGGCTCGCCCCCGGCGCCGGGAAGGTGCAGCGACCGAGAAGACCGTCGACGAGCTGGTCGGCGATGCCCCGGCCGGGCATCAGCCGGCGATAAGACTGGCCGGGTCGGTGCGGGCCAGCCAATCAGCCGGCCGGCGGATCTCGTCCATGGTGGGCAGCAGGTCCGGCCCCTCCCAGACCCGGGCCAGAGCGGCCGGGCCGGCCGTCGACTCCACGGCCCGGATGAAGTTCTCGCCCTGCTCGTACTGGCGCATCTTGGCCTCGATCCCCACCAGCTGCTGCAGCAGTCGCACCGGCCGCGGCGCCCGGTTGCGCCTCTCGCGCAGCACCCGGGAGAACCACGCCGCATCGGGAACCGCCTCGGCCCCGGCCCGGTCCATCGTCACGTCGCCGTGGCCTTCGAGGACGCTCATCATGGCCTGGATCCGGGCGATCACGGCCAGCTGCTCGGGCGGAGCCATCAGGCCGAGCATGCCGGCGTCCTCGAGGGGATTCTTGCCCTCCCGCACCGCCTGGGCGGCACGGCCGAGAGCTTCGGCGATCCGGTGGGGATCGGGCGTCACCTCGGCCAGAACCTGCTCGACCTGGGACAGGAAGTAGTCACGCAACCAAGGCACGCCGGTGAACTGGCAGCGGTGGGTGACCTCGTGCAGGGCGATCCACAGCCGGAATTGCCGGGGAGGAAAACCGTGGCGACGTTCGAGAGCGACGATATTCGGACCCACGTAGGACACGGCGTCGCCCGACGTGTCGCCGGCGAAGAGCAGGTCGTACTGACCGAGGACACGCGTGGACATCCAGCCCAGGACGAGACCCAGTTGGGCGCCGGCGGCGCTGCGGGCCGCTCCGGGCAGGGTGCCCCGCAGGGTGTTGGCCTCGAGCTGGCCGAGAACGGGGTCGAGGAGATGGCGGAACGACGAGAGGTTGTTGCGGACCCAACCGGGCCGGTCGACCACCCGGGCCCGGGCCTCACCGGACAACGGGCGGAGTCCGGTGGCTTCGATCACGAGGCCCTCGGCCTGGGCCGTGACCTCGGCGAAGTCCTCTTCCAGGCGGGCGGCCGTGGCCGCATCGACGGCCGGAGCCGTCTGGGCCCCGGACAGGGTCCGCCTCGTCCCCACCCAGGTGGCCACGCGTTCGGCTGTCTCCCACGACACCGGGCTGCTCACCCCGACAGTGTACGGACAGCGGGGGTCGAGCGCGACACCCCGGTCCCGCGGTCAGCGGGCCGGGGGCGACTCAGGCGCTCTTGCGGCCCCGCAACCGGGGGGCCGCTCCCGAATCGTGCTGGTAACAGAACTCGCTCTCGTTGTAGATCGAAAGCAGCGTCTCGCAGCTGGGTTCCCCGCACACCCGTCCTTCGGGAAACGTCTTGGAGGGTCGCCCGTAGGTGGTGAAGGCATGCCCTCCGATCGATACGTCCCCGCCATCTGCTCGATCAACCATTTCCCCCCGGACCTCCTTCTGGCTCAGCTGTCACTCCCCTATCGGCTGGAAGGACCACTGGACAAAAGGAAGTTCTTTCCGCGTTGTCTGGACGTTGTGCCGGCCGGCCGACGGACCGGGCGGTCTACCAGGACAAATGAGCTGCGCTCGTTGAAAGGTGTCGCGAAGCGTGACGGGGGGGTCGTCACGCACGGCTGTCAGCTTCCGGCCGGATGGCCCTCCCGCTCGGCCTCGATCAGGGCCTGCCGGATCCGTTCACGCAGGGAGTCGGGCACCCTGTCTCTGCATCGGTCGGCGATCACCTGCCGGAGCTCGCTTTCGAAGTCGAAGGCATCGAGGCACGGAGGGCACTCGTCGAGGTGGTGCTTGATCTCGCTGCGGCGCTCGTCGGTCAACTCACCGTCGAGATAGTGGTACAGCCGCTCGATCGTCTCGTTGCAGTCGACGCCGGACTCTCCGGTCCCCATCGCGCGTCCTCCTCGGCTGGTGGCGTTCCCCTAGTGGCCGGCGTCAGCGGAGCCGACAAGGCCACGCGCCACTGCGTAATCCAGCAACGCCTTCTGGAGCGCCTTTCTTCCCCGGTGGATCCGGCTCATCACCGTTCCGATGGGAACCTCGGTGATATCGGCGATCTCCCTATAGGAAAAACCCTCCACATCGGCCAGCAGGACGGCGATCCGGAACGACTCGGGCAGCGACTCGAGAGCCTGCTTGACCTCGTCGTCGGTGAAGTGGTCGAAGACCTCGTCCTCGGCCGATCGGCCCGTCCCGGTGGCCTGGAGATCCCCCAGCCGGTGGTAGAGGTACAGGTCCTCCACGTCCTCCACGTCGGCCTTCTCGGGCCGGCGTTTGGCCGAGCGATAGCTGTTGATGAAGGTGTTGGTCAGGATCTTGTACAGCCAGGCCTTCAGATTGGTCCCTTCTTCAAAACGGCCGAAGGCGCGGTACGCCTTCAGAAAAGTCTCCTGGACGAGGTCCTCGGCATCGGCCGGGTTCCGCGTCATACGCAGCGCGGCCGAATAGAGCGACGGCATGTGCTCCATGGCGAGGTCCGCGAAATGCGCCTGATCGGCCATGGCCTGCACCATAGTCATCGGTTGTCGGATTCTCGACCCGCCCCCCCCGGCGCTGGCCGCTTCACCTGGTGTTTCTCAGAGTTGGGCGCAGACCGCCTTGACCTCGGTGTAGGCCTCGAGCGCCTGGTGGCCCATCTCCCGTCCCCATCCCGACTGCTTGTAGCCGCCGAAGGGCAGCGCTGCGTCGAAGATGTTGTAGCAATTGATCCACACCGTCCCCGCCCGCAGCTTCTTGGCCAGGGCGTGGGCTTTCGAGATGTCCTTCGTCCAGATCCCTGCACCGAGCCCGTACGGGGAGTCGTTGGCCTCACGGGCGATGTCGTCGACCGTGCGGAACGGAGCCGCCACCACCACCGGACCGAAGATTTCCTCCCGCACCACCTTCATGTCGGGCCGGGTCCCGGTGAGCACGGTGGGCTCCACGAAGTAGCCGCGATTGCCACTGCGTCCCCCACCGGCGAGCGCCGTGACCCCATCGCTTCTTCCCGACTCGAGGTGGCCGGTGACCCGCTGGAGCTGCTCGTCGGAGACGAGCGGGCCCATCTGGGTGTCGGCCTCCATCCCGTCGCCCAAGGTGATCGACTTGGCGATCTCGGCCACCCCGTTCACGACCTCGTCGAAACGGTCCTCCTGCACGTACAGCCGAGAGCCGGCCACGCAGCACTGCCCGTGGTTGAAGAAGATGGCGTTGGCGGCGCCGGCGATGGCCCCTTCGGGATCGGCGACGGCGAACACGATGTTCGGGCTCTTGCCGCCGAGCTCCAGGGTGAGCTTCTTCAGGTTCCCCGCCGCGGCCTGGATGATCAGCCGACCAACCTCGGTCGAGCCGGTGAAGGCGACCTTGTCGACGTCGTCGTGGGCGGCCAGCGCCGCGCCGGCCGTCTCACCGAAGCCGGTGACCACGTTGACCACACCGTCGGGAATCTGGCCCACCACGCCGACGGGCTCGGGCAGCGTCTAGGCGTGGAAGTTGGCGCCCGGCGCATAGGGCACCGAGATGTTGATCGAGTGACCTCCGATCTTGGTGGCCCATCCGGCCATGAAGTGGAACAGGTCGGCCGCCAGCGGCACATCGGCCCCTGTGGCCACGGCGAGAGGCTTGCCGTTGTCCAGTGTCTCGAGCTGCGCCAGCTCGTCGATGTGCTCGAGGATGAGGTCACCGATCCGCCAGATGACCCCCGGCCCCGGTCCGACGGCGTCATCCGGCTCCAAGGACCATCCTCGAACGCCTTGCGGGCGGCTCTCACGGCGCGGTCGATGTCCTCGGCGTCGCCTTCGGCCACCGTGGCCAACCGCTCACCCGTCGCCGGGTTGGGCGTCTCGAAGGACACGTCTCGGTGGCCGACCAGAAGGAGACGGTCGTCCACCGGTATCGCGACCGCCCCGCGCTCACCACGCAACTACCACGAGGGCCCGGGCGCAAGGGCCTCTTGCTACTCGTCGGGCATGTTGGGCGGACGTTGGAAGTTGGAGCCTGGGAGGGGATTCGAACCCCTGACCTGCGCATTACGAGTGCGCTGCTCTGGCCGACTGAGCTACCCAGGCGAGGGCTTGACCAGGGCATACGCCCTAGCCTGACCTAAAAGACGTGGCCTCCTGGCCTAACCTGGCCTAACCCGGTACGTTGTTGGGTGGGGAGGGAGGGCACGAATCATGACCCGTCCAGTGAAGCACAAGCGAGGCCAGGGACAGGGCGGTATCAGCACCGTTCGTACCGGCTGCACGTGCTCGAAGGCGCCCGGCCGACACACCGTTTGGAAGGTCCGACCACCGGTTCTCGGGTACCTCCCGAGCGGCAGTCCGATCACGCCGAGCCAGACCGTTCACGGCACGAAGGCCGATGCCGGGGAACTGCTCGATGAACTGAAGGTCGCCAAGCGGGCCGGGATGCTCACGTCCTCGGCGGGCACCCTGGCGGAATTCCTCGACCAGTGGATCGAGACGGCGTCGGCCCAGTGGGCGAGGTCGACTACCCGACGCAACGCCGGGATCGTGAAGACGATCACCGCCTCGCTGGGAGAGATCAAGCTCAGGGACCTCAACGCCGGGCACGTCGCCCGCATGTACGCCGACCTGACTCGCTCGGGGGCAGGGCCGGGCACGGTCTGGCGGGTCCACGCCGTTCTGTCCAAGGCGCTCGATACGGCCGTCGCCTGGAAGGCAATGGGTTCCGGGCAGGAGGCCGAGATAATTAGAGGAGCCAAAAAGGCCCGGCCAACCGTCACCCGGCGGGATCCGGTGGTTCCGTCGGATGCCGACGTCGATGCCCAGGAGGCCGAGGCCGAGCTAATCGGGCCGCTGTGGGCCGACGCTTTGGCTCTGGCGGCCACAACGGGTCTCCGGCGGTCCGAACTCTGCGCCCTTCGGTGGCAGGACATCCGCCCGGCGGCCATCTCTGTCGCCCAATCCCTCGACTACCAGAACCGGAAGGACTGGAAGCTGAAGGAGCCGAAGGGCCATCAAGTGGCCGAAGTGCCCTTGTCCGACTCCGCTCGGGAGGTCCTGGAGCGCCGTCATGGCCTGGCCAGCAGCGTCGAGCCCGAGTCCTTTGTCTTCAGCGAGTCCGCCGACGGTGCCATGCCCGTCGACCCCAACCGGCTGAGCAAGATGGCTCGGCTGGCTCGGGACAGCGCCGGGATCGGCTCGGACGTCCGGCCGGTGCATGGGCGCCGGGGGTGGCTCATCACGGAGGTCGAGGCGTCAGGCGGGATCAGCGAGGCTCGGGCCTTCGCCCGGCACAAGGACATCAGTACGACCCAGCGATACGTCGGGCGGATGCGGGAGAGCACGGCTCTAGCGCTGGAGGCCATCGACCGCGCCCGTAGGAATAAGGAGCTTCCCGCCTGACCTTGTAGGCGCTGGTGGGGTTGCTTTACCACGGAGAGTAGGGGTACGATGGACGATCAGCGGGAGAACGACCGACCCCGCCGGTGCCCCACGGGCGCCGCAGGCACTGGCAACACAGCGGACACGCCGCCCAATCGACATGGGACCCAAGGCGTGAGGACCCCGGACCCCAAGGGCTGCCGAGGGAGCTGTAATTGCCATGAGTCACACGAACACCGCCACGGAGTACTTGAGCGTGCGCGAGGCCGCCGCTCTGCTCCGGATCGACACAAGCCGTCTGTACCGGCTCGTGCGGGCCGGAACCGTGCCAGCGACCCGCATCGGCCGCACCGTCCGTATTTCGGCGAGCCAACTAGATGCGTGGGCAGCTGCTGGAGGTGCGGCATGAGCGCCTGCATCTGTGCGGAGGGCCCAAGCACTCCCACCCCCGCACCGGCTGAACTCGTACGCGCGTCGGCGGTCGCCCCGCCTGTGATCACCCGCACCCCGGTCCTGGCCGCCACGGCGTGGCGGACGAACGGCGAGATGATCGCCGACGTGCACCGCCTCGGCTATGTGCGCGATACCGATCGCATCCTCGACGCGACCTACGGATGCGGAGCCTTCTGGCGTACGTGGCGTCCGCGCAATCTGGTCGGACGTGACCGGATCAACGACCCGGCTTGGGACTACGAGGCGATGGACTACCCGGACGCCAGCTTCGACGTCACAGTCTTCGATCCGCCCTACAAGCTGAACGGGACGCCTGCCATGGGAGCAATGGACGACCGGTACGGGACGGTGAGCGGTGGCACAAGTTGGCAGGACAAGCATGCCGGGATCAAGCGAGGCATAGCGGAATCACTCAGGGTGGTTGTGTCCGGCGGAATCCTCCTCCTCAAGTGCCAAGACCAAGTCTGTTCGGGGCACGTCCGTTGGCAGACCATCGAATTCTCTCAGCACGCCATGGAGCGGGGGGCGCGCCTGGTTGACATGTTCCATTTTCTCAATGGGCCGCGCCCGCAACCGGCGGGGCGCCATCAGGTGCACGCCCGTCGAAATTTCAGCACATTGCTGATACTCAAAAAGGACGCCCCTCGGAGGATTAACGCCCCGGCAATCGGCCGGGCGTTCGATCCTGAGAGGACACACGATGAACCAACGCAGGAGGTCACGCCAACTCTGTAAGCCCGACGCCCAGTCGTCGGGACTGCAAGTACAGCCCTACCGGCTGGTAGGTGACCGCGACACGACGTTCTACGTGCTGGCCATCGGCACGCCCTCGGCCGTGAAGCACCCGAACCTCGTCCAGGACCTGCTGGAAGTCGGATGGCAGACGTACGAGGGCTTCAGCGAGCCGCACGAAGTCTGCTTCTGCCTATTGACGAAGAGCCTGGACGTGGCGTGCAGGGCCCTCCCGGCGGAAGTGTGGCTGGGTTCTGAGGCGATCTCATGACCGCCCACCGCCGCAATGAGCAGCGCGGGCGCCGGGTAGAGGGACAGATTCCAGCCACGAGGCGACGACGAGACCGTGGAGGCGTTCATCGACGCCCGGTGGACGCCGGGCGAGGTACTGGGGTCGAGTCGACCCTTCTCAACGGCCGACTTCGACGTTGCCAGCACGATCGCCTTGCCCGAACGGTAGCTGATGGCCGAAGGATCGATCTGGGTGAGCCGGACTCGGTCCACCGGCTCAACTGCCACGACGACAACTTCGTCGGGTGCCCGTCATGAGGGAGCACCGCTGGCCGGACAGCCCGACGATGTGGCCCGCCTATGCCCGCAGCCACACCCTCGCCAGCGGGAAGCCGAAGATCAGCTACCGGTCGAGGGAGAAAGCGCAGCAGGAAGCGGATCGACTCTTCGGCCCCAACTACGACACCTACTGCTGCCCTAGATGTGGGTCCTGGCACATCGGCCGGAACATATGGGAGGTCGCGGCGTGACGGCGTCGAGGTGGCCGACGGCGACGGACTGGTGATGATGGCATCCGTCGACTACGCCACAGGATGTCTGACCCCCAGTCCCGCAGCCGAACCAACCTTGGCGTGCTCGGAGGAGGACTGGGCCTTCGAGTTGAGGCTCCGGGCACTATCTCGCCGAGTGCGGGAGTGGGGACGCCAGAACGCCGTCGCGGTCTCGAATCAAGCAGTGGCTGGCAGGTTGGACGATCAGATCTCGAAGATCCGAGACCGGCTGGCGGACGAGCGTGACCTCGCAGTATTTAACATCTCCGGCTGATCTGCCGGACAGCATCGCCAGTGACGTCGGAGATTGGGATGCGTCCCCGGTCTCTGGCGCGCTGGTACTCACAGAAGGGCTCGACGCATGAGCATGGAGACAGAGGTGGAGGAACAGATATCCCTCGGGTCGGAGATCCTCACAGACGAGGGCAGAACCCACTACTTCGTGAAGGAATCCGTCAGAGTAAAAGGCGAAATCGTGGAGTTCGGTGAGCGAGAGATCACTGACTTCACTATGAAGTTGACGAACCGTATTCAGGTCGGGGGAGACGCAGCGCAGATCATCTTCGAGGTGGAGATCAAAAACAAGACGTGGCAGATCCCGTCAGCCGTGCTCTCGAGCCTCGCGAAGTGGCGGGTGTGGTGTAACGCCCGTGGATTGGGATGGTCGGGCAAGGACTTCGACCTCATAGGCATCTTCGACATGCTCGTGGCCAGTGAAGGTCCAACGCTGCATGGCGTGAACGTTGTGGGCTTGCACGACGACACCTTCGTGCTGCCAGATGAGGTGGTCGGTCCACAGGGCGTCTATGCCTTCGTGCCACCCCCCGCCGGAGACCTCTGGTCAAGGCGCACGAACTTGGTCAAGGATCCGCGGTGGGAGATGGACGCCCTAAAACTGTTGGCGCAACTCCACCAGCCAGACGTCATCACTCCCATCCTCGGGTGGATCGCGGCGGCACCCTTGCGGGTGACTGTGAAGAAGTTCCCGCCCTTGGTGATCTCGGGAGGTTCGGGCTTCGGCAAGACGACGTTGCTGGAGACGATCCTCGACACCTTCGGTTTCTGGACCGCGGCAGCGATCAGCCTGACGTCAGGCTCGACGCCGTACACCGTTTCGGCGGAGTGCGCCAGCAGTAACGCCCTGCCGGTGTGGTTCGACGAGTACCGGGGCTCGACCTTCGGCCGGGACGACACGCGCCGAGCCATCCAGCAGGCCGTCCGTGACGCCTTCGACGGTGCCTCGACGGAGAAGGGCGGCGGCGGAGCCGATCACATGCTCATCAACCCCATGCCGGTGTGCGCTCCGTTGATCATCTCGGGCGAGGACTCGCTCACAGAGATCTCGCACGTCGAGAGGGCCGTGATCGTCAACATGCCGAGATCGGGCCGTAATCGAGAAGCCCTCGATGAACTCCGAGATTGCTGGGAGTTGGACGGAACCCCCGTTCTCCATCGACAGGGAATCGGCCGGGCGTATTTGGAGTGGCTGCTGGAAGTGCAGGCGGATCCGGACCGTCAAGGGCGTTTACGGATGCCCCAGCCCACCGAGCGCCCCGAACTCGGCCAGGAGATCGTCAAATGGGGGTACGGATTGCTTTGTGACTTCGTGGGTGAGCACAACGATGGGATCATCGACATGCCCTCGTTCGACGGTACGAGGATCGCTGCCGATCAGCTGGCAGCCTCCGACACGAACCCGATCTTCGAAGCCATCGCCGAGGCCCGGAGCGTCGCCTATCCGGACGAGATGGTCTGGGAGGAAGACGGCTGCATATACGTGCGAGTCGGAGCGCTGTGCTCCTGGACCAAGAAGAATCGGGACATCATCTTGCCGGGGGGCGCTCAGGCCGTAAAGGCGTGGCTCCGTGAGAATTGTGGCGCCAAGGACGACGAGGTGGAGCGTTACACCGCCCGAGTGCGGGTCTCGTGGTGGAAGATGCCCTGATTCCTACGCACGTCCGCACGTCTCACGCACATCTCATTGGGGGATGTGCGTGACGATTAGTGCAGGTAGAACGCTAGAAAACAGAGGAGCACGCACATCACACACATCTTCTGACCTAGCTGCTTATAGGGAGGTTTGGAAACATCCCTCCCCGTGATGTGGGGGCTAGATGTGCGGGACGTGCTTTGCGATCCAGGCTAATGACTGATCGCCGTCCTCCCTCGTTAAGACGACCGCACTGACGAAGCGCTTCGGACGCCATTGAGCGTGCATGGCGAACGGGAAGTTGCGCCTGGTCTTTGAGCCACGGAGTCCGGGTCGTGGGGCAGGGCACCACCTTGCACTGGCTCCGGCGGGCATGGCCCGTCCCGCGACAAGATCCTCGCCCGCTTCGATCGTGGCCCCGGCAGCCATACCCCCGGGGGGCCTACCTTTCCCGTACCTCA
>DATLQU010000026.1:0-163027 GCA_035535015.1 Acidimicrobiales bacterium
ATCGTCAACGGGACCTTCGGCAACCGCCCCCACTGCATCTACCGCGGCTACTGCCTGCAGGGCTGCAAAGTCAACGCCAAGGCCAGCCCGTACGTCACCCACCTGCCCGACGCCCTGGCCCACTCCGTCGAGATCCGAGCCGACTGCATGGCCTCCCGGGTGGAGGTCGACGCCTCCAGCGGGCGGGCCAGCGGGGTGGCCTACATCAAAGAGGGCGAGCAGGTCGAGCGTCTGCAGCGGGCCAAGGTGGTGGCGGTGGCCGGCTACTCCATCGAGACGCCCCGTCTGCTGCTCAACTCGCACACAAAAGGATTCCCGAACGGATTGTGCAACAACGAGGACCAGGTCGGCCGTTACGTCATGGTCCAGGGGGCCACCCAGGCGGCCGGGCGGTTCCCGACCGAGCTGCGCATGTACAAGGCCCCACCACCCGAGGTGTCTTCCGAGGACTTCTACGAAACCGACCCGGCCCGCGGTTTCGCCCGAGGGTTCTCCATCCAGACCGTCTCGCCCGAGCCGATCGGGTGGGCCGAGCATGTGCTGGCCGACGGCCACTGGGGCCGGGCCCTGCGCGAGTACATGCGCGACTACAACCACTGGACCACCATCGGGGTTCTCAACGAGCTGCTAGCCCAGCCCGACAACCGGGTCACTCTGGCCGAGGAAAAGGACCGCTTCGGGTTGCCCGTTGCCCGCTTTGACTACAGCCTGTGCGACAACGACAAAGCCAACATGGCCTTTTCGACCGAGGTGATTACCAACATCCTCCACGCCGGCGGCGCCCAGGACATACTCACCATTCAACGCTTCGCCCACCTGATCGGAGGGGCCCGGATGGGCACGTCGCCCGAGAACAGCGTCATCGATGCCCACCAACGCAGCTGGGCCGTGCCCAACCTGTACCTGGCCGACGGAAGCGTCTGCCCAACCCAGGGATCGGCCAACCCGGCGCTGACCATCATGGCCCTTTCCTCCCTCCTGGCCGAGCACCTTGGGTCCCGTCCGGCCACCGAGCGGTCGCCAAGGTGAGGGCTCCTCCTGGGCGCGCCGAAGCGATGAGCCGCTCGCCAACGGACAGGCCCGATCGAAGATGACCCGGCAATGACCAGACCAGCGCGCGCCGTTCCTTCGACCGAATTCGCTCCCGACGTGCTACGCCAGTACGCGCTCTTGGCTGACGGGGAGCGCGGCATCTTGGTGGGGCCGCGGGGCGAGTTCGCCTGGATGTGCGCCCCGCAGTGGGACTCCGACGCGGTTTTTTCCTCGCTCGTCGGCGGCGAGGGCCTCTACGCCGTCACTCCCTCTGAGCCTCGTTTCGTCTGGGGTGGGTACTACGAAGACGGCTCGCTGATTTGGCACAGCCGTTGGGTCACCACCACCGGGGTCATCGAGTGCCGGGAGGCGCTGGCCTTTCCCGGCGACCCCCACGCCGCGGTGGTGTTGCGGCGGATCGTGGCCACCGACGGGCCGGCCCGAGTACGGGTCCTTCTCGATGCCCGGGCCGGCTTCGGCGCCCACAAGATGGGTTCTCTCACGGTCGACGACGGGGTGTGGACGGCCCGGACGGGTGGACTGCACCTGCGCTGGTCGGGCGCTGCGGGCGCCAAGCCCTGCGGCGGCGAGGGACTCGAACTCCATGTCGAGCTTGCGTCAGGAGCTCACCACGACCTGGTGCTCGAGTTGTCCGATCAGGCCCTTGGGGGAGACGCCGTCCAGGCGGGGCCGGCATGGGAAGCAACCGAGGCCGCCTGGACGGCCGCCATGCCCCGACTGGACGGCACGCTGGCGCCGCGCGACGTCCACCACAGCTATGCCGTGCTTCGGGGCCTCACGAGTGCTGGCGGCGGCATGGTGGCGGCGGCCACCATGTCGCTGCCCGAGCGAGCCAGCGCCGGACGGAGCTACGACTACCGCTACGCCTGGATCCGAGACCAGTGCTACACCGGTCAGGCCATCGCCGCCCACGGTCCACACCCGCTCCTCGACGACGCCGTGGCCTTCGTGGCCGATCGCATCGCGGCCGACGGACCCCACCTCAAACCGGCCTACACCGTGACCGGCGGCCCCGTGCCCGACGAACGCACCCTGTCCCGCCTCGACGGCTACCCCGGCGGGACCGACAAGGTCGGCAACTGGGTCAATCAGCAGTTCCAACTCGACGCGCTCGGCGAGGCGCTCCTGCTCTTCGCCGCCGCAGGCCGCCACGACCATCTGGATATCGAGCAGTGGAAGGCAGCCGAAGTCACCATCAAGGCCATCGAAACCCGGTGGGGCGACCCCGACGCCGGCATCTGGGAGCTCGACAACCACCACTGGGCTCACTCCCGGCTCATGTGCGTGGCCGGCCTCCGGGCGATGGCGGCGGCCGGGGCGGGCGGGTCCCAGGCCGGGGCGTGGACAACACTCGCCGATGCGATCTTGGCCGACGTGGGCTCGGACTGTCTGCACCCGAGTGGGCGCTGGCAGCGAGCCCCCGGCGACGCCAGGGTCGATGCCGCCCTGCTGCTGCCCGCCATCCGCGGG
The DNA here is from genome assembly GCA_035535015.1 of Acidimicrobiales bacterium. GTDB lineage: Bacteria > Actinomycetota > Acidimicrobiia > Acidimicrobiales > UBA8190 > Palsa-661. The sequence goes on from DATLQU010000026.1 coordinate 2,524, forward strand.
GCCCTGCCGGCCACTGATCCGCGGAGCCTGGCCACCCTCGAAGCAGTGAAGGCAGACCTCGGTAGGTCCGGCTATGTCTACCGGTTCCGCCAGGATGGGCGGCCCCTCGAAGACGCCGAGGGTGCCTTTGTGCTCTGCGGGTTCCTTATGGCCCTCGCCACTCACCAGCAGGGCAGGCCTACTGAGGCGATCGGGTGGTTCGAGCGCAACCGTTCCGCCTGCGGGCCCCCGGGGCTGTTCACTGAGGAGTTCGATGTCCGTCAACGCCAGCTGCGAGGCAACGTTCCCCAAGCGTTCGTGCACGCGCTGATGTTCGAAGCGGCAGCCATCCTGGCCGGGCCGTGGAATACATCTGGACCGAGCCCGAGCGATCGCCGCACGAGTGAGGAGCCGACATGACCCAAACCGTTGTCATCACCGGGGCCAGTGCCGGCATCGGTCGGGCCACGGCCCAGCTCTATGGCACGCGGGGGGCCAGCGTCGGGTTGGTGGCTCGCGGTCAAACGGGCCTCGACGGGGCGGTCAGAGACGTCGAGCGAGCCGGGGGCAAGGCGCTCGCCGTGCCCACTGATGTGGCCGATTATGACCAGGTCACCGAGGCGTCCCGTCGGATCGAGGACGCCTTCGGTCCCATCGACGTGTGGATCAACGTGGCCTTCGCGTCGGTTTTCGCCCCGTTTTGGGAGATCACAGCCGAGGAGTTCAAACGGGTCACCGAGGTCAGCTACCTGGGCTTCGTCTACGGCACCCGCGTGGCTCTCGACCTGATGAAGCCCCGGGATCGAGGCACCATCGTCCAGGTGGGCTCGGCGCTCGGCGATCGCAGCATCCCGCTCCAGAGCGCCTACTGCGGGGCCAAGCACGCCATCAACGGCTTTACGTCGTCGTTGCGCACCGAGCTCATGCACGAGAGGAGCAACGTCCATATCACCGTGGTCCAGATGCCCGCGGTGAACACTCCGCAGTTCTCCTGGGTTCTCTCCCGCCTCCCCAACCGCCCTCAGCCGGTGCCGCCGATCTATCAGCCCGAGATCGCCGCTCGCGGCGTGGCGTTCGCCGCTGACCATCCGGGGCGAAAGCAGTACTGGGTCGGGGCCAGCACCGCGGCCACGATCCTGGCCAACAAGTTCGCCGCGCCGTTGCTCGACCGCTACCTGGCCCGGACCGGCTTCGGATCCCAGCAGACCGACGAGGCGGTGGAGCCCGACCGCCCCCGCAACCTCTGGGAGCCGGTCGATGGCCAGGACGGTCACGACCACGGTTCCCACGGTGAGTTCGACGACAAGGCGCACCACAGCAGTCCGGAGCTGTGGGTCTCCCATCACGCCCGGGCCATGACCACGGTGGGCTGCGCCGTCGTCGGCGGCGCAGCCGTGCTGGCCGGCAGGCTCCTCGCCCGACGATGACCTGGTTGCCTCCATGCGCATGACCCCGGTGCCGATGCTGGCGGGGTCGCCTGTGTTGGCGCGAGCCCCCGAACCAACGGTGGCGCGCTTCGGCCAGCTCCGCGCCGGGATGGGGGCGGCCCAGGCACTCTTCCCCGGGCTGGCGTCCCGCCTGCTGGTAACCCAGCCCCTCGATCGCGGCTCCCGGGGGGTGATCCGGGTCCTGGGGATCCGACAGGTGGGCCAGGCCCTCGTCACGGGGGCCCAGCCGAGCGCCGCCGTGCTCCTGCTCGGAGCCGAAGTCGACGCCGCCCACGCCGCCAGCATGATCGTCCTCGCGCTGTGCAGCCGCCGCTGGCGACGTGCGGCGCTGGCCGACGCCATGATCGCCTCCCTGTTCGCTCAGGCCGGCGCCGCCGCGGCCCACGTTGGCGGCCGTCGTGCGGCACAGACCCCATGGTCTGCCCGACGGGACCGCTGGGCGCAACGCGTGGCCACCCGACTGGTACCTGAACGCCTCTTACGGAGCGCTCGCCCCGATGAGTCGCAAGGAGTTCCCCATGCCTAACATCGAGAAGCTGGACGTCAGTGTCTACACCGTCCCGACCGAGGAGCCCGAGTCCGACGGGACGCTCACCTGGAGTGCCACCACGGTGGTGGTGGCTGAACCCAGCGCTGGGGGGAAGACGGGGCTCGGCTTTTCCTACGCTACCGGCGCGTGTGCGCGCCTGATCAAAGACGTGCTGGAGGATGCCGTCGTCGGCCAGGACGCCATGGACGTCGGACGTTGCTGGTCGGCCATGGTTCGCTCCATCCGCAACGTCGGCCGTCCTGGCGTCGCTTCGATGGCCATCGCCGCCGTCGACATCGCCCTGTGGGACCTGAAGTGCAAGCTCATGGATCTGCCGCTCGTCAAGGTGCTCGGTCAAGTGCACGACGAGGTCGCCGTGTACGGCAGCGGAGGATTCACCTCCTTCACGAATGACCAACTGGCCAATCAACTCGGGGGTTGGGTCCATGGCCAGGGCATACCGCGGGTGAAGATGAAGGTGGGCGAGGCCTGGGGCAGTCGGATCCACCGAGACCTCGAACGAGTCCATGTAGCTCGGGGCACAATCGGCGATGACGCCGAGCTGTTTGTCGACGCCAACGGTGGCTACACCCCCAAGCAGGCGGTCCGCATGGCCCATGCCTATCAAGCTCTGGGCGTCACCTGGTTCGAAGAACCCGTTTCCTCGGATCATCTGGGCGCCCTGGCCGAGATCCGAGCCCAGACCTCGATCGACGTGGCTGCCGGTGAGTACGGCTACGACCTGTTCTACTTCGACGCCATGTGCGCGGCGGGCGCAGTCGACTGCCTGCAGGCCGACATCTCCCGCTGCGCCGGGCTCACCGAATGGCGACGGGTGGCCGCACTGGCCGAGACCCACGGACTGCAGATCTCGGGCCACTGCGCGCAGTCGCTGCACCTGCACCCGGCCTGCGCGATCGACAATCTCCGACACCTCGAGTACTTCGCCGATCACGCCCGCCTCGACCGAATCCTCTTTGACGGGGTCATCGACCCGGTCGGCGGTGTCCTGCGTCCAGACCTTTCCCGAAACGGACTCGGGCTTGAGCTCAAGCGCGCCGACGCTGGTCCCTACCAGGTGGCGGGATGACGAACAGAAGCGAGCAGAGCCCGACCCGGTGGCAGGGCTCACTGCCGGCCGTGGAAGTCGGATTCGGCTGCGGCACTAGGTCGCTGGCGCGTGAGTTGGCCAACGACCCATTTCTGATCACGAGGCGCCCACCACCACGACGCCGATCCGTTCAGGAGCAGGGTCGAAGAGATGTGGTGTCCATACTGGGAGTCGAGTGCGAGGTGGTCTCCCTCTGGTTCGCCATGGCCCACTGCGCCAACACTGTGTTCCGGGACACGGTCGGGAAGGTCCTCGACCAACTGATCTCGACACGTTCGTGCCGTGTCCACCGGGCAATCAACCCATGACCCCCACCGATCTTGGAGCGGGTCAGACACCTGATCTCGACTCCCGGGCCGATATCCATGACCTGGTTGTCAGCTTCTACCGGGAAATCGTGTTCGACGAGCTTCTCGAGCCGATCTTCGCCAAGGTCGCTGAGGTCGACTGGGCCCTCCATATCCCCAAATTGATCGACTACTGGTGCCGCGTTCTACTCCGCCAGCCCGGCTACGGGGGATCCATTCTCGAAGCGCACCAACATGTCCACGACCTCGAGCCGCTCCGCATCGAACACTTCGACCGTTGGTATGCGCTGTGGGTCGAGAGCATCGACGCCCGCTGGGCGGGACCAGCCGCCGACCTGGCCAAGGAGCATGCGACGCGGATAGGCAAGACGCTTGCCCGGCATCTGATGGATGTCACCTGGACACCGTCGGCCGAGAGCAAACCCGGAGGCTCACGCGTTGCCGACGGCGAGCAGATGAGGGGCCTATGACGTTGAGGACGGTGTTCACCGAATCCTTGTCCGTGCGGCACCCCGTCGCCTTGGCGCCGATGGGTGGCCTCGCCGGCGGCGCGTTGGCCGCGGCGGTGTCCAACGGCGGTGGTCTCGGCCTGGTCGGGGGTGGCCACGGCGATCGGAGTTGGCTGGAATGTGAGTTGGCGATCGCTGCCGGGTCCACCGACCACCCATGGGGAGTTGGCTTCCTGAGCTGGGCCCTCGAACTCGAGACGCTCCAGTGGACCCTGGAACACGAGCCGACGGCGATCATGCTGTCGTTCGGCGACCCGAGCCCCTTCGCCGCATCTGTCCGTGACGCCGGGGCCTCCTTGATCATCCAAGTGACGGACCTCGACGAGGCCCGCCAGGCTCAAGATGTCGGTGCCGACGTGATCGTGGCCCAAGGTTCCGAGGCCGGCGGCCACGGTGGCCGACGGGCCACGCTGCCATTTGTGCCGGCGGTCGTCGACGTCGTCTCGCCCACGCCGGTTCTGGCCGCGGGCGGGATTGCCGACGGCCGTGGCCTGGCCGCAGCCCTCGTGCTCGGGGCAGCCGGTGCGCTGGTCGGCACCCGATTCGAGGCCAGCTTCGAAGCGCTCGTTCCGGCGTCGGTCACCGAGGCGATACTCGAACGGAGCGGCGACGACACCGAGCGGAGCCGGGTCCTTGATATCGCCCGACTCTCTCCATGGCCGCGCCGCTACACCGCTCGTACCTTGCGCAATGACTTCCTCGATTGCTGGCGGGACCGGGAGGACGAGCTCACCGGGGACCCAGCGGTGCTGGAAGCCTACGGTTTGGCTGCCGCCGGAGGTGACCCGGCCGTCGTCCCGATCTGGGCGGGAGAGGGGATCGATTTGATCACCGAACTGTTCTCAGCACGCGACCTCGTCAGCACCTTGGTCACAGAAGCCGAAGACGCGATCGCCAGACTCGGTAGACGCTGAGAGTCCGTCGACTCCCAGGTGCGATGGGCAAGATGGTGCATCTCCGAAGGGAGCGTCCCTCGTCCAGTATGCCTACGGCCTGGCTCTCGGGGCCCCGGCTGACCATATTCTGTTTCAGCCTTTGAGCTCGAGTCTGAGGCCCTCTCCGCCAGCAATCGTCTCCACGGTATGTCGACCGTCAGAACCGCGAGCGATTCGGATATCGATGGAGGAATCGCCCACGCGGAGCTGGCGAAGCGTCACCTCCGACATCCATGGCGGAAGACAGGGATGCAGGCGGACGATGCCGTCTCGGGCACTAGCTTCGAGACCGAGGAGGGTGGTGACGAGGTAGACAATCGCTCCGGAGGACCACGCTTGGGGGACGTTAGCGCCGAGGTACTGCACCGGAAATGCGCCGGCGTCGCGGGTAAGTCCGGCGAAGAGCTCAGGAAGTCGCTGCGAGGCGAATCTTGAGGCGGCGTCGAAGATGCCGGCGGCCACCGTGGACGCTTCCTCGTTGAGTCCGTAGGCCCGGAAACCAGCCGCCGCGATGGCATTGTCGTGGGGCCACACCGACCCACGTTGATAGGACAGCGGATCGTAAGCAACGTGGTGGGCCGATAGCGTTCGGATGCCCCATCCACTCCACATGTCGTCGGCCAGCAAGCGCTTGGCCACACTCGCTGCTCTTTCAGGATCGATGGCTTGTTGCCACAGAAGATGTCCTGGGTTGGAGGACACCGAGTCGATCGGGCGTTTGTCACCGTCTAGTCCGAGGTAGTAAATGCCTTCCTCTTCCCACCAAAAGCGCTCTTCGATCTGGCCCGCCAGACGGTCTGCCTCCGAGCGAAGTCGAATTGCGTGATGGCTTTCGTCGTAGACGGTCTGGAGGACGTCGGCCCATGCACGCTTGGCCGCCACAACCAGACCCTGGTGCTCGCACAGGGCGATCGGAAGCTTGGCCAGCGATCCGTCGCTCGTGACGATGGCGTCTCCTGAGTCTTTCCAGCCCTGGTTGTAGTAGCCGTCCACAGAGCGTCTCTGATACTCCTGGAGTCCGTCCCCATCGATGTCGCCGTCGCGGTCGATCCAGGCTATGGCTTGCTCGACATAGGGCCGGACGGCGTCCAGCGCACCCCGATCTCCGTGCCAGCGCCAGGCCCACGCCGCCACCAGCACGTAGAGTGTGGTCGTCTCGTGGCCGCCGTAATATGGGGTGTGCGGGATGAGGTGGAGGGCGGCGAGTTCCCCGTGGCGCACCTCGTGTTCGATCTTGCCTGGCTGCATGTCTCGCCTGTCGTCGTAGGAATCGGCCTGCAGGGCTCCAAGAGCTCGCAGGCTGCCGAGCGCAAAGCGAGGCGAGACAGCGAGTGTCTGGAACGAAGCGGTCAGCGCGTCGCGACCGAACAAGCTGACGAACCAGGGGATACCCCCGGCCGGGACCCATGCATCGAAATCGACTTTGCTCGAATCGCCCCCGGCCAGGTCGTCATGGTGGTGGAGACGCAGACCGGCGAGATCGTCAATGGCCTGGCGCAATGCCACGGTCACGCCCGGATTCGAAGTCTCGAAGATCGTCGCCTGATCGACCCAGCGCCGCCTGGCTACCTCCTTGTGGGAGTCGGCTTCGAGGAGCTGATGACAAGGACGTGTGACCGGACGCTCCGTGCCGTCGATCACCGGCATCCACCGCACACAGCAATGCCACGTGTCGGTCGGGGCGAGCTCGAGCCGGAATAGGATGCCGCCGTTGGCGAACTCAGGGGGAGAGTCGTTCTTCGCCACCTCGATGACAAGGGAGCGTTCGAAATCGCCGTTGGCGTATCGCGTGATAAGTCGTTGTTTCTCCTCATCCCAGACACTATGGATGGCGCCCCGCCTGATCCGTCGGTGAGCTTTCACGTCAAATAGATCGGCAAAGTCGGATTCGATACTCACCTCAAGGTCGAGCACGACATCGTCTTGGCCCTGATTGGTGATGTCATAGTCCTCGTGGACGCCAGGACCGACGCTCCGATCGAGCCGCAGATGAAGGGAGTGCTCGGAAAGTTGGCCTCCGTCGCAACCGACGAGAGCGGGGTTGGTGAATTCAAAGCGTCCCGAATGCTGAGAGACGGCAGCTCCGTTGAGCAGAATCGGCCGCTCACCACCAATCTTCAGTCTGTAGCCCGAGACGAGACGCGTATCAGCAGCGAAGTAACCCTGTTCCTTCGTACTGGAGATCTCGCCCGACAACTCACAAACGACCACTTCGTCATCGAAGTGGGTGGTCACTGTCGGTCGCCCGACTGCTATCTCCATCGACTTCCTCTCGTTGCGCGTCTATCCGTGAGCGGCCTGTTCTAACGGGATCGCGTCCCGAACGCTTTGGCAGATGGAGCAGAGGGGACTGGACCGATCGGAACATCGGTGGGGATCTGTGCAGCGGCCTCCATTGCCGGTCTGTCCATGGGTCGCTGAGTCTCTCGCCGGCACGCAGGTGCCAGGGCCGTCTAAGTGATTGGTCCTTCGGCCGCCAGAGGGAGCACTGGGTTCGGGGTCGCTTACCTGCGCCGCGCAGGATCTTCCTCCTTCGTTCGACGCATACCAATCGTTTCACGATATCATCTTGTCACGACTGAAAAATCGCCGAGTGGCTTGATCGTGCGGCCCCGAAATGCGCCCGGGTTTCTCTGCCGAGGGGATGCGCCGCGCCGCGACCGAGCCGATTGCCTACATCTGGAGCGTCTTCGGCCGGGGAATGCAGGAGTGCGCCGTTTACCGAGACAACCACCACCCACAAGGCGTTTGGATGCGCCGCGCCGCTCACCCGGCGGACCAGGTTCGGTGCTCGCCAGCGCTCTGTTCTCCCGGTTCGGCGCCCGGGACCTCGACCAGTTCGCCAACCCGGTGCTCTCGGCTATGCGCAAGGGCTTCGGCGGACACGACGAGAAGCCAGCGGGATGAGCGACCGTTGGCTTCAGGTGCTGCCCGACGCCGATGCTGCCGCCCAGCGCGCCGCCGACGTCATCGCCGGGCGGCTCCGAGCTGCGGTGTCAGCGGGGCGGCGGTTTCGTCTGGCGCTGAGCGGCGGGCTGACCCCGATCCCGATGTTCGAGGCGCTGGCGGCGATGTCGCTCCCCTGGGGCCAGGTCGAGATCTACCAAGTGGACGAACGGGTGGCACCGCTCGGGAGCGCGCGGCGCAACCTCACCACGATTCGGGCCGCGTTCGACCGCACCGGAGCAACGATCGTGGCCATGCCCGTCGAATCGGACGATCTCGCCCGCGCTACTGTCCGATACGAGGACGGGTTGCCGCGCGATTTCGACCTGGTCCATCTGGGCCTGGGACTTGACGGCCACACCGCCTCGCTCTTCCCTGGCGATCCGGCCCCCGGCGTTCTCGACCGATATGTCGCGCTCAGTGGCGTTTCCCGAGGGCTGCCGGGGATGACTCTCACCTACCGAGGCCTCGCCAAGGCCGTGGAAATCATCTGGCTGATCACCGGCGTTGCCAAGGCCGTCCCGCTCGCCCGCCTGTGTGCAGACGACTCTGATATCCCCGCGGTAGGGGTGAAGTGCGAGCGGATGAGATTCGTCACCGATGTGGGCGCCGTCGACGCGCTGAAGACCCACGCACCGAAAGGAGTCCATCTATGGCACCGAGGTACCTCGCCACCTGCTCCCGGGCGAAGATAATCGCTGCCCTGATGACGGCGTCCGACCGCACAAGCCCGCACGGTAGATCGCTCGGGCGAATCCTCTCGGGGCGGATGCGGGCAAGGTCGGTCGCAACCTCCTCCCGGGTGCTGGACGACTCCGGCTTCGCGGCTGCTTATGGTTTTCACGGTTTCCGTGAGAACCGCGGTGAGAACCAACCGTCCGGAAACCGCTTTCAATGCCCGTCCGTAGCGGTATCCACCGGTCTCTCCGGTCGGGGCCTTGTCGCAGCTAATGGCCTCTCGGCCCCTACCGGTCAGTGAGGGCCAATGGCGGTTTGAGGGCCGGGCCTGATTGACAGATCGGTGCTCGGCGAAGAGTGTCAGTCCCGCGTCTGGAGCGGTATCTCCATGCCGATGCCAGAGAAACTCTGGACCGGAGCCCGCTGGGTGAAACCACCGCTCCCGGTAGTCGGTCGGATGTCTGTAGTCCCTCAGCGGACGTCCTCGTCCTTCACGTCCACCCTGTGGATCTGACGGGGCGCCTACTGGAGTCGTGGGGCGTGGGCATCACTGCCGGTCAAAGCGACTTTTGCCGTTTCCTGTCGTCCCATACGACGTCGGATTCCGCATTTCGAGACCGTCCGATTCGTCCGCTCTCGCACTCCTCCAGGTGACGTTCGTGTTCACACGAACCGCCAATCCTACAGGCACCCTGAGAGGCCGCCCAGCGCTCGAGCCGGGGCCCGAGATGCCCCAGGATCGGGCGCGCCCTCGGTGCTTTCGACCGCCACAGGGGGTTCGACGGGGCTCGGAGCCCTGTGCGACGGTTCAGCCGCCGGGGCCCATCAGAGCGCCGTCTCCCTGTAAGGCGAAGTCACTGGGATCACGATCGGGTCGGGCCAGCCAGGCCTGGTGTTCGTGGAAGGTCATGGTTATCCACCGGCGTTCGACCTCGGACCACGCCTGATGGACAAGGGGCAGAGTCGGGGACTCGTTGGCGGTGAACGTCCGGCCGCGGGCGAGAACAGCGTTTTCGAACCGACGGATGGCCGTCTCCAGATCGTCGGCCACTGTATCGAGCTCGTTCACGAGCGCCGGCCTTGCGCCCGCGCAGCACGTCCGGATCAGCAGTCTCGCCCTGTCGATCTGCACGAGGATGCCCTCGAGCGGGTCGGCGGAGGGCATCGCCCGTCGTCCGGCACCTCCGACCCGGCCGAGGCCGCCGCCTGTGGCACCCGACGCCGATGACTTCCGCTCACCCGTCTCCGTCCGAAGGGGAAGGCTCTGAAGAGAGCTGATGCCTCGGTCGTCGGCAACGTCGAAGAGAAGGGGAGCGGGTGAAGGCGAGGGCACCGGGGTCATGACGCCATCCATTTCGTAGGCGTCGCCGGGGTCCGGGGCGAGGTCGGTGGTGACACGGCTTGAACCGGTGTCACCCTTGCCGGCGCAGGATACCCCGAAAGATCCTCGGGTATCCAGGGGATGCGGGACTCCACGCCTGTCGTCGTGCCGTAGGTCAGGCGTCAGCGACGCTCAGAAAAGAACGTTGTCAGCAGCAGCCGGGCATCGTCGGCCAGAACCCCGGCCGTCACCGGCAATTCGTGGTTCAACCGGGGATCACCGCAGAGCTGATAGAGAGATCCGCAGGCACCAGCCTTCGGATCGGTCGCTCCGAAGACGAGCCGGCCCACCCGACCGGCGACCAGTGCGCCGGCGCACATCGAGCACGGCTCGAGCGTCACCACCAAGGTCACCGCCGACAGCCGCCACGTCCCGAGCACCTCCGCCGCGTCACGCAGGGCCAGGATCTCGGCGTGGGCCGTCGGATCCTGTCGCAGCTCCCTCTCGTTGTGACGCGATGCGATCATCCGGCCGTCGACCATGGCCACGGCTCCCACGGGGACGTCGTGGTGGACCTCGGCCGCCTCGGCCTCGACCAGGGCCATCCGCATGGCCTGGGTGTCGGCCTCCGGCGACAGCGTTTCGTCCATCCGCGCCACGGTAGGACAGACGGCAGGCAGGCGCCCCCCTGCCCCACCGTCGGCCCTGCGGCGGAGGAGGTGGGATTTGAACCCACGGTGAGTTTCCCCACACACGATTTCCAATCGTGCCGATTCGGCCGCTCTCGCACTCCTCCGAGGCTGCCCGCCCGCAGCAGCAGGGAGGCTATCGTCTCGGCCGGACCGCTCGGTGCTCCGTGCGGCGGCCGGGTCCTGCGCAACGGGCGCCCGTGAACCGAGTCAGGGCCGGAAGGCAGCAGCTCTCAGCGGCGCCGTCCGTGTGCCGTAGCAAACCTGGCCGTCGCACCGAACACCGAACCCGGGCCGGGGCCGGTCTTTCGGCCCCGCTTTCGGCCCCACCCCCCACCGGTAGGCTGCGGCGGTGGCCCCCGAAGGCGACATTGCATCGACTCCGTACCAGTCGCTCTACCGGCGCTTCCGCCCGCAACGCTTCGCGGACGTCCTCGGCCAGGAGCACATCAGCCTGGCTCTGCGCAACGCCGTCCGTGACGACCGGGTCGGCCATGCCTACCTGTTCAGCGGCCCGCGGGGCACGGGGAAGACCTCGACGGCCCGCATCCTGGCCAAGGCCCTCAACTGCGCCGCCCCCGCCGGGGGAGAGCCCTGCGGGGTCTGCGATTCCTGCGTCGAGATAGCCCGGGGAACCTCGCTCGACGTCCACGAGCTCGACGCCGCGTCCAACAACGGTGTCGACGCCATGCGCGAGCTCGTCTCCCATGCCGCTCTGGGCACACCGGGCCGCTGGAAGGTCTACATCGTCGACGAAGTCCACATGCTCTCGACGGCCGCCTCCAACGCCCTGCTCAAGACCCTCGAGGAGCCGCCGGGTCATGTCGTCTTCGTCCTGGCCACCACCGAGGCCCAGAAGGTGCTCCCCACCATTCGCAGCCGCACCCAGCACTTCGAGTTCCGCCTTCTCGGGCCCGACGTCCTGGTCGCCCTGCTCCGCCAGATCCGCGACGAGGCCGGCCTCGAGGTGGGCGACGACTCTGTCGACGCGGCGGTCCGCCGCGGCCGCGGCTCGGCCCGCGACGCCTTGTCGGCCCTCGACCAGGTGGCGGCCGGAGGGGCCGTCGACGACGAGCTCGATATGCTCGGTGCCCTGGCCGACGCCCTGGCTGAGCGCGACCCCGGCGCCGCCCTCGTCTGCGTGGCCCAGGCGTCCGAGGCCGGTCACGACATGGCCCGCCTCGCCGGTGCCCTGGCCGACCATCTCCGTCAGGCCTACCTCGTCTCCGTGGCCCCTGATCTCGTCGCCCTGCCCGGCACCGAGCGGCCCCAGGTGGAGGACCTGGCCAAGAAGATGGGCCTGGCCGCCGTCGTCCGCCACATGGAGGTCCTGGGCAAGGCCCAGGTCGACATGCGAGAAGCGCCCGATCCCCGGGTCCATCTCGAAGTGGTCCTCATCCGCCTGACCCATCCCGAGGCCGACGACTCCCCGGCCGCGCTGCTCGAACGGATCGAACGTCTCGAGCGCTCCCTCGGCGACGGCGGCCCGGTCGATCCTCCCCGACCCACCGAGAAGGCGTCGTCGGTCCCCGCCCGCCCCACCGAGAAAGCGTCGTCGGCCCCGCCCCGCCCCGCCGCCCACGACGCAGCGGCCTCGGACCCGTCGCCCGACCCGGCGGCACCTCCGGCCGGGGCCGAGACGCCGTCCGACGAGTCCGAGGTCACCGGTCCGGAGCTGGCTCGCCGCACCCTGGGGGCGCTCAAGCGCCAGTCGCCGGGCCGAAAGCCAACGGGCAGAACCGACCCGCCCCCGCTGTCCGCCGTCGCTGCCCCATCCACCGACTCCAAAGCCCCGTCTCCATCGGCCACGGCCACCCGATCCTCGGCCCCCAAAGAGGTGTCGCGCGACACCCTGGTCGAGCTGTGGGGTGACAGCCTGCTGGCCTCGTTGCCCAACCGGGCCCGGGCCCGCTTCCGCGTCGGCCGCTTCATCGCCGTCGACGCCGGCACCGCCGTCTTCGCCCTCCCCAACGAGACCCATCGCTCCTATTGCGAAGAAGTCCGCATCGATGTCGAGACGGCGCTCGGTGGATACTTCGGTGTCGCCGTCCCGCTCCGTCTGGTCGTCGACGACGAGGCCGACACCGACGGCGCGCCGCCTCCGGCGAGCCGCTCGGCCGGCACCCGTGCTGGGGCTCCGCCGGCACCGACAGTCGATGAGCCCGACGAGGTCCAACCGGATCTGCTCGATCCGGTCGTCCTGGCGTCCGAGACCGAATTGGCCGGCGCCGGGCTCACGCCCGAGGAGAGGTTGAAGCAGGCCTTCCCCGGCGCCGAGGAGGTCTAGAGGTCGGTGTACACGGTGTCGCTCCAGTCCCTCGTCGACGAGCTCGGTCGCCTCCCAGGCATCGGTCCCAAGTCGGCCCAGCGTCTGGCTTTCCACATCCTGAAGATCGCGCCCGAGGACGCCGTCCGGTTGTCCGACGCCATCATCGCCGTCAAGGAGCACACCACCCTCTGCCCGCGTTGCTTCAACGTGGCCGAAGGAGATCTCTGCACCATCTGTACCGATCCCCGCCGCGACGCGGCGCTGCTCTGTGTGGTCGAAGATCCCCGCGACATCGTCGCCGTGGAGAGGACCCAGGAGTTCCGCGGCCGTTACCACGTCCTCCACGGATCGCTCAATCCCATCGAGGGGGTCGGCCCTGACCAGCTCCGCGTGAAGGAGCTCCTGGCCCGGCTGGAGGACGAGGGCGTCACGGAGATCATCCTCTGCACCAATCCCAATCTCGAGGGCGAAGCCACGGCCATGTACCTGGCCCGGCTCTTGAAGCCGATGAACCTCTCGGTCACCCGTATCGCCAGCGGCCTCCCCGTCGGTGGCGATCTCGAGTACGCCGACGAACTGACTCTCGGCCGCGCCCTCGAGGGACGCCGTCAGGTCGAGGCCTGACCGGCTCCTGCGGCCCCAGGTCTCATCGGTCCCAGAGCTGCCGTTGGTCGGGCGCCTCGTCGAGGGCGAAGTAGCCCGGGACCTCGTCGGTGGGGGTGTCGAGGTAGACCTTCGCCTCCGGAGGCTGGGCGAACCGTCCGTGGCTCCACCGCACCTCGACGTGACCCTCCACCACCCGCCGGCGTCCCGTGGCCCGTTCGCGGTAGATCACCGACCAGTCCACCTGGGGTTGTCCGGCCCGGGCGGGCCGAATCTCGAGGTCGAGGAACTCGTAGGCCTGGCGCCAGTCCCAGGGGCTGGCCACCCGCAGCCGCAGCGGCCGCTTGGCGTCGGCGCCCAGCAGGAAATACGTGGCGTTGCCGATCCGCAGCAGCCTCCATGCCTGTCGCTCCTGGGCCCGTTGCCGGACCACATTCGCCGCCCAGCGCTCGGCCGACTCGTCGCTCACCCTCCGGCACAGCGCCCCGTAGAGGTCCTGCGCCTCGGCCGGATACGACCGCCCGGGCAGAGCCACCCGCAGCCGGCGCCGTTCGACGGCGGTCATCGAACCGGGATCGTCGGGGAGATCGTCGAGACCGGTGGCCTTCCGGCACGCCTCGTACAGCGCCCGATACTCGTCGCCCGCCGTCCGCCGGTACCAGTCGGTCTGCTCCCAGTCTCCGGTGGTGGCCAGCAGCCCCTCGAAAAGCCGGGCCGGTGACGGATTGGCGATGTTCCGGGACAGGTACTTGCAACTGACCAGATAGACGTGATCGATCCGCAGGTCGACGGGAGCGACCTCGTCGCCCGGTGGCCGCCGTCCCCCGGTCCACTCGACCAGCCGGGGCTTCCGCCCGTCGAGAGCGTCGGGCGCCTCCAGGAAAGCCCGGCCGTTGGCGAAGGCGCTGCCGAATTCCTCGGCCAAACGTCCGCTCGTGTAGAGCTCGCTCAACCGGCTCCAGGTGGCCTCGGAAACCGTCAGCGCCCCTGGGCGCGCCGCCAGCGCCGCCCGCACGTCGGGGTAGGGGAACATGCCCAGGGCGGTGGCCAGTTCGGTGACCGTGGTCCGGTCATCGGGCACGATGCCTCATCGTCTGTCGCGCCGACCCTTCGCCGCGTAGGCGCGCAGACGGTCACGACACTCCGACGACTCCAACTCGATCACGTCGAAGACGGCGCTACCGTTCTTCGACCGGCCGCTGCCGGTCAGCGCCTTCAGGGCCTGGTCGCCCGTGCTCCCGGCCGTCGGGGCGTCGGTCGTCATCAGAACGAAGGGAGCGCCGTGGCCCGTGGCCTGCACCACGGCCGCCTTCCCGAGTGCCTTCCACAAGGCGTCGGCCCGTCGCAGCCCGGCCCGCGTGCTCGTGAACGCCCCCGAGACGTCGAAGTACCACGTCTGTCCGCTTCCGTCCACGGCCGAAAAACTGACCTCGACGCCGTTGCCCACCCGCACGTCGGCCGTCACCTCGGCGAAGCCGCAGTGCTCGAGCAGGTCCTTGGCCAGCTCCCGCGCCTTGCGCCCTTCGCTCTTGGCCCGGGCCACCACCTCACCGCCATCGGCCATCTCGGCCCGTGGCGCGGCCGCCGTGCGACGCCGCCCGCCCTGGCGCGGAGCGTCGGCCGGCGCCGCATCGGCCATCCGCAGGTCCTTCTCGGCCCGGATCCTCTCTTCGGCGATCTCCACGTAGGCCGACTCGGTGTCGTAGCCCACGAACCGCCGCCCTGTCCGCACGGCCGCCACCCCCGTCGTCCCCGATCCCATGAACGGGTCGAGCACCAGGTCGTCGCGGTAGGTGTAGAGCTCGATCAGCCGCTGCGGCAGCTCCACCGGGAAGGGAGCGGGATGTCCCACCCGGGTGGCCCGCTCGGCGCCGATCTCCCAGACGTCGGTCGTCGCCTCGATGAACTCGTCCTTCGACACCGAGATCTCCGACGGCAGCCCCGCCGCCGCCCGGCGCGGCCGCGTCAGAGCCCTGTCGAACCGGCCCTTGCTGGCGATCACCACCCGTTCGGTCACGTCGCGCAGCACCGGGTTGGCCGGGCTCTGGAACGATCCCCAGGCGCACGACCCGCTCGCCCCCCGGGCCTTCAGCCAGATCACCTCGCCCCGCAGCAGCAGCCCGAGCCGGTCCTGCAGGATCCCGATCACGTCGGCCGACAGCGACCGGTAGGGCTTCCGTCCCAGATTGGCCACGTTCACCGCTATCCGTCCGCCGGCCTCGAGCGTCCGCACCGCCTCGGCGAACACTGCCTCGAGCATGGCCAGGTATTCGAAGTAGCTGGCCGGCACGTGCCCTTCGCCCAGGGCCTCCTCGTACTCCTTGCCGGCGAAGTAGGGCGGCGACGTCACCACCAGGGCGACGGAGCCGTCCTCCACCTCGTCCATCTGCCGGGCGTCGCCCAGGATCGGCTTCTCCCCGATAGGAGACCGCACGACATTCTCGTCGCCGCTCAACACGGGGGCCGTGAACCGTTCGTAGAACCCGCTGGCGTCGTGGCTCTCGCGCCGCCCCACGCCGAAGGCGGAGGTGGACGTGGGCTTCCGGCGACCGGTCATCGTTCGATCATGGGTCGCATTGATAGTACCGGGCTGTGTCATGACCGCCCGGGACCGCGGCAGCCCGGACCCCTCAGGTCGAGCCAGTCCCTCAGGTCGAGCCAGTCCCTCAGGTCATGCTGCGCACGACGAGGGCGTCGCCCTGCCCGCCGCCGCCACACAGGCTGACCGCCGCCGCCCCACCGCCGCGCCGCTTCAGCTCGTACAGTGCGGTCAACGCCAGCCGGGTGCCCGACATCCCGATGGGGTGGCCGAGGGCGATGGCCCCGCCGTTCACGTTGGTCACCTCGTCGCTGATCCCCAGGTCGGCCATGGAGGCCAGGCCCACCACGGCGAAGGCCTCGTTGATCTCGAACAGGTCGACCTCGCCGACCGTCTTCCCGGCCTGGGCCAGCCCCTTCTTGATGGCGTTGGCCGGCTGCACCAGCAGGGAGGCGTCGGGCCCGGCCACCTGCCCGTAGCCGAGCACCTCGCCCAGCGGGGTCACACCGAGGGCGTCGGCCCTGGCCCGTGAGGTCACGATCACAGCGGCGCCGCCGTCGGAGATCTGGCTGGCGTTCCCGGCCGTCACCGTCCCCGCCTTGTCGAAGGCAGGCTTCAGGCCCCCGAGAGACTCGGCCGTGGTGCCGGGCCGGACCCCCTCGTCGGTGTCGACCACGATGGGGTCGCCTTTACGCTGGGGCACGGACACGTTCACGATCTCTTCGGCGAACCGCCCGTCCTTGATGGCCGCCGCCGCCCGCTCGTGCGACAGAGCGGCGAAGGCGTCCTGCGCCTCCCGGCTGATCCCGGCCACCGCGTTGTACCGCTCGGTCCCGAGCCCCATGGCGCAGTGGTCGAACTGGCAGTAGAGCCCGTCGTACATCATCGAGTCGACCAGCTCCCCGTCACCGAGCCGGTAGCCGGCCCGGGCGCCGGGCAGCAGATAGGGGGCCCTGGTCATCGACTCCATCCCCCCGGCCACCACGACGTCGGCCGCACCGGCCTGGATCAGAAGATCGGCCAGGAAGATGCTGTTCAGCCCCGAGAGACAGACCTTGTTGATGGTGGTGGCGGGCACCGACATCGAGATCCCGCCGTTCACCGCCGCCTGCCGGGCCGTGATCTGCCCCTGCCCGGCCTGGAGCACCTGGCCCATGAAGACGTAATCGACCTGGTCGGCCGTCACCCCGCTGCGCTCGAGGGCGGCGGCGATGGCGAACCCGCCCAGCTCCATGGCACTGAATCCGGCCAGGGCGCCGGACAGCTTGCCGATGGGGGTGCGGGCGCCCCCGAGGATGACGGATCCGGGCATGAGAACCTCCGAAAAAAGGTCGACGACCACGTCCGGGCCGCCTGGTCCCGCTCATTCTAGGGGCCGACCCCCTCGGTCCGTCGAGCCGGAGTGACCCATGGGTAACCGGCCGCCGCCGGAGGTATCGTGCTCGCCTATGCAAGCCATCCGAGACGCCATCCTGGCCGGTGCCACCGGGGACGAGCTGGCCGCCCTGCCCCTCCCCGCCACCTACCGGGCCGCCTACGTCCGACGCGACGAGGTCGACATGTTCGCCGGGCTCGACTCCGTCGAGAAGGACCCCCGGAAGTCCCTCCACGTCTCGGAGGTCCCCGTCCCCGAGCTCGCCCCCGACGAGGCCTACGTGGCCGTCATGGCCTCGTCCATCAACTTCAACACCGTCTGGACCTCGATCTTCGAACCCCTTCCCACCTTCGGCTTCCTCGACCGCCTGGCCCGCGAATCGAGCTGGGGGGCCCGCCACGCCCTGGACCACCACGTGGTCGGCTCCGACGCCTCAGGGGTGGTCCTCCGGGTCGGCTCCCTGGTCCGCAATTTCTCCCCCGGCGACAAGGTCGTCGTCCACTGCAACTACGTCGACGACCAGGACCCCTCGGCCCACGACGACTCCATGCTGGCGGCCAACGAGCGCATCTGGGGCTTCGAGACCAACTTCGGCGGCCTGGCCGACCTGGCCGTGGTCAAGGCCAACCAGCTCATGCCCAAGGCCACCCACCTCAGTTGGGAAGAGACGGCCATCAACGCCCTCTGCAACTCGACGGCCTACCGCATGCTCGTCTCCCGCAACGGAGCCGAGATGGCCCAGGGCGACACCGTCCTCGTCTGGGGTGCCTCCGGTGGCCTCGGTTCCTACGCCGTCCAGCACATCCTGAACGGCGGCGGCACCCCCGTCGGCGTCGTCTCCTCACCGGACAAGGTGGCTCTCCTCCACGACCTCGGGGTGGAAGCGGTCATCGACCGCAAGGCGGCCGGCTACCGCTTCTGGAGCGACGAGCACACCCAGGACGAGTCCGAGTGGCGCCGCCTGGGCAAGGACATCCGCGCCCTGGTGGGCGACGACCCCGACATCGTCTTCGAACATCCCGGCCGCCAGACCATGGGGGCCTCGGTCTTCGCCTGCAAGCGGGCCGGCACCATCGTCACCTGCGCGGCCACCTCGGGCTACATGATCGAGTACGACAACCGCCATCTCTGGATGAAGTTGAAGACCATCAAGGGTTCCCACTTCGCCAACTACCGTGAGGCCTGGGACGCCAACCAGCTCATCTGCAAGGGCAAGGTCGTCCCTCCGCTCTCCGCCGTCTACCCCTTGGAAGACGTGGGCGAGGCCGCCTACCAGGTCCACCACAATCTCCACGAGGGCAAGATCGGCGTCCTCTGCCTCGCTCCGGCCGAGGGCCTGGGCATCGACGACCCCGAGCTCCGGGCCCGCCTGGGCGAGGACCGCATCACCTTGTTCCGGAAGCACGGGGCATGAGCGCCGCCTCCGGCGGTGAGGCGGTCTCGGCCGGTGACGGGGGTCCGGCTCCTTCCACCGGTCTCACCGACATGCTGACCGCCATCGACCACGTGGCCATCGCCGTTCACGACCTCGACGCCGCCGCCGAGCACTACCGCGTCACTTTCGGCGTCGGCGTCACCCACCGCGAAACGATCGACTCCGACGGCGTCGAGGAGGCGCTTCTCAAGGTGGGCGGCTCCTACGTCCAGCTCGTCAGCCCCACCCACCCCGACTCGCCGGTGGCCAAGTTCCTGGAGAGCAAGGGCGAAGGCCTCCACCACGTCGGCTACCGGGTCACCGACTGCGCGGCCGCTCTCCAACGGGTCATCGACAGCGGCGGCAAGGTCATCGACGAGAAGCCCCGTCCCGGCTCGCGGGGCACCACGGTGGCCTTCATCCATCCGAAGGGCGGTCTCGGCACCCTCATCGAGCTGGTCCAGGAGTAGTCCTGGCGTAATCGTCAACCGACTGCGGCGGTATCGGGCCCGCGAGCGACGTTGGTAGCCTCGGCGTCCATGGAACACCCCATGTCCCAACGCCTGGCCGACCTCAAGTCCCGCAAGGACGAGGCCCTGCACGCCGGCTCCCCCCGGGCCGTGGAGCGCCAGCACTCCAAGGGCAAGATGACGGCCCGCGAACGGATCGAGTACCTGCTCGACGAGGGCTCGTTCCAGGAGCTCGACATGCTGGCCCGGCACCGGGCCCACGGCATGGGCCTGGAGGAGAGCCGGCCCTACACCGACGGCGTCATCACCGGCTTCGGTGCCATCGACGGCCGCCGGGTCTGCGTCTTCTCCCAGGACTTCACCGTCTACGGCGGGGCACTGGGCGAGGTCTTCGCCGAGAAGATCCACAAGATCATGGACCTGGCCGAGTCCATCGGTGTCCCCATGATCGGCCTCAACGACGGGGCCGGGGCCCGTATCCAAGAAGGCGTGGTGTCGCTGCACTCCTACGGCCAGATCTTCCACCGCAACGTCGCCGCCTCCGGGGTTATCCCCCAGATCTCCGTGATCATGGGCCCCTGCGCCGGCGGCGCCGTCTACTCCCCGGCCATGACCGACTTCATCTTCATGGTCAACGGCACCAGCCACATGTTCATCACCGGTCCCGACGTGGTGAAGACGGTCACCGGCGAGGACGTCACCCTGGAGGAGCTCGGCGGGGCCATGTCCCACGCCACCAAGTCCGGCGTGGCCACCTTCGTCGCCCCCGACGAGAAGGACTGTCTCGACCAAGTCCGCTACCTCCTCTCGTTCCTTCCGTCGAACAATCTGGAGGAGACCCCGGTCGTCGACGTCGGCGACGACCCCGACCGGGGCACCCCCGAGCTCGTCGATCTGATGCCGCCGTCGGCCACCCAGCCCTACGACATGAAGAAGATCATCACCGCCGTCGTCGACGGCGAGGACTACTTCGAGGTCCACCCCCACTGGGCCATGAACATCACCTGTGGCTTCGCCCGGATCGACGGTCGCGCCGTGGGTATCGTGGGCAACCAGCCCGCCGTCCTGGCCGGCGTCCTCGACATCGACTCGTCGGAGAAGGCGGCCCGCTTCGTCCGGACCTGTGACGCCTTCAACATCCCACTCGTCACCTTCGTCGACGTCCCCGGCTTCATGCCCGGCACCGACCAGGAGTACGGTGGCATCATCCGCCACGGGGCCAAGCTTCTCTACGCCTACTGCGAGGCCACCGTCCCCCGCATCCAGGTCATCACCCGCAAGGCCTACGGCGGTGCCTACGTCGTCATGAACTCCAAATCCATCGGCGCCGACCTGGCCTTCGCCTGGCCCAGTGCCGAACTGGCCGTCATGGGTCCCCAGGGCGCGGTCGAGATCGTCTACCGCCGGGAACTGGCCGAAGCCGCCGATTCCGCGGCGCGCCGGGCCGAGCTGGTGGAGGAGTACACCGAGCGTTACGCCAACCCGTACATCGCGGCGGAACGCGGCTACGTCGACGACGTCATCGATCCCTCCGAGACCCGGCGCGTCCTCGTCCGCAGCCTCCGCCTTCTCGCCTCCAAGCGCGAGGAACTGCCCAAGCGCAAGCACGGCAACGTCCCCCTGTGACCGATCCGACGGGCCCGCCGGTGCACCACCGCACCGAAGTGGTGGCTGTCCGCCCGGCACCCGAGCCGGCCGTCCTCGCCGCCATCGTCGCCGCCGTCGAGGAAGCCTGGCCCCGACCGGTGGTGCCGACCGCCGACGTCGACGGCGGCGTCCCGGCCTGGCGCTTCAGCGGCCGTTGGTGGACGAAGCCCTCGGCCATGCGACGCGTCCGACCCGGCTGAGGAGCCTCTCCTCGCCGGCCTCTCATCGCCCTCCTCGCCGTCCTGCCCGTCTGCCACGAGGCCTTGACAAAAGTAGAACAAGTTCTATATTTGGCGGGAGTGACGAGGGCACGGCACTCGGGTACCCACCCTGTTCGACCGGCGCTGGGGCCCATCGTCACCGAACAGGAGGTGGAAGGCCATGAGCGCACCAAAGGCCCCCAGGATTGCCTTCGTCCAGTCGTCCTGGCACGAGGTCATCGTCGACCGATGCCGGGTGGCGTTCGCCGACGAGGTTACCGAGCTCGGAGTCTCGCCGGACCGGGTGGAGTACTTCCAGGTGGCCGGCGCTTTCGAGCTGCCCCTCCACGCCAAACGGCTGGCCCTCACGGGTCGCTACGCCGCCGTCGTCGCCGCCGGCCTGGTGGTGGACGGAGGGATCTATCGCCACGACTTCGTGGCCGAGGCGGTCATCAACGGTCTCATGCGGGTTCAGCTCGACGTCGACGTTCCCGTCATCTCCGCCGTCCTCACTCCGCACCACTTTCATGAGCACGAGCAGCACATGGCCTTCTTCGCCTCCCACTTCGAGGTGAAAGGCAGGGAAGCGGCCCGGGCGTGCACGACGACGTTGACCTCCCTCGCCGTCCTCGGTGAGCTGGCCGGCGTCTGAGGCACCCCGAGCCGTTCATCGCTCACGGGTGACCGGCCGTCATGACCCGATGGGAATCCAGTCGCCGTGGGCGAGCAACAAGGCGTCGACCAACGCCGTGATCTGATCGGGGTCGAGTTCGGCGGCGGTATGCGGATCGAGCATGGCGGCGTGGTAGATGTGGTCGACCCGCCCGGTCAACGCCGCTTCGACCGTCAGCTCCTGGACGTTCACATTCGTGGCGATAAGGGCGGCGATCTGTGGGGGCAGGGCCCCGATCCGGGTGGGCTGCACGCCGTTTCGGTCCACCAGACAGGGGACCTCCACGGTGCAGCCGCCGGGAAGGTTGTCGATCAGCCCGTCGTTGGCCACGTTGCCGTAGATCACCCGGGGCTTGCCCGTTTCGATACTCCGGATGATCGTCGCCGCGTACTCGAAACTCGGCCGCACTTCGATGGCGCCGTCACCCTCGAGCCGGGCCTGCTCTGCATCCCAGTCGGCGATCTGGGCCACACAGCGCCTCGGGTATTCGTCGAGGGGGATCTGCAGACGCTCGATCAGGTCGGCCCGGTCGCGCTTGATGAACCAGGGCACGTACTCGGCGAAGTGCTCGCTCGACTCGGTCACGAAGTAACCGAAATGCCGCAGCACCTCGTAGCGGACCCGGTTGTCGTCGGGAACGGCGCCGGACTGTCCCAGAGCCCGCAGTCGGGGATACAGATCCTCGCCCTCGCGCTCGAACCTCAGATAGAAGGCCATGTGGTTGATCCCGGCGGCCCGGTAGTCGATCTCGCCGTAGGGGATGCCCAGATCCCGGGCCAGTTCGTAGGCGGTCCCCTGCACGCTGTGGCACAGGCCCACCGTCCGGATCCGGCTGCTGCGGTTGATGGCCCGGCAGTTGATGGCCATGGGGTTCGTGTAATTGAGGAACCAGACCTCGGGGCAGAGCTCCTCCATGTCGGCGCACATGGCCGTGAGCACAGGGATGGTGCGCAGGCCGCGCATGATCCCGCCGATCCCCACCGTGTCACCGATCGTCTGCCGAAGGCCGAAACGCTTGGGCACCTCGAAGTCGGTGACGGTACACGGCTCGTAGCCGCCGACCTGGATCATGTTGATCGCATAGTCGGCCCCGTCGAGTGCGGCGCGCCGGTCGGTGGTGGCCGTGATCGTGGCCGGTGCCCTCAAGGCTTCGCACACCCGGTGGGCCACCAGTTCCGATGTCTTCAGCCGCTCGGCGTCGATATCGTGCAACACGATCTCGGAATCGGCCAGCTCTTCGTGACCCAGGATGTCGCCCAGCAGGTTGCGGGCGAACACGGTGCTACCGGCACCGAGGAACACGGTCTTGGCCATCGGACGGAGGCTACAGCGTTCCCCTGCCGGCGCTCCGGCCGTCGTTGCCTCTGACGCCCGGCCCTCTCGAACGGCGCGACAACGGAACCGGCATTCCCGACGTGAAACGGGGGCGGACAGACGGAGGAACGGAACCATCGTGAGGATCACCGGCCAGAGGCCATGACGGCTCCCACTCTCCGCCGGCAGGGAGCCGGCGCCTTGGGCGTCGTGGTTGTGACGGTCTGCCTGGCCTTCGTCCCGACGGCCTGCGGTGGCGGACAGGCCGCCCAAACCCGACGGCCCCAGCGAAGTACCCGGCCATCGGCTGGCGCATCGGCCATCGGTCCGCCGTCCACCTCCAGCCCGGTGGCGGCGCCGTGGCCGGTCCGGGCCGTGACGACGACCGGAACGGGGCAAGAGATCGCTCCGACGAGCCAGGCGCTCTATTGGCTGGACGTGACCGGGCCGATATCCGAAGCCGGGAGGTCGATCACCCCCACCCGTTACGACCTCCAGTCGCACCGGATCACCAGTGCGATGGCGGTGACCGGCATGGTGGGCAGTCCCGCCCTCACCGTGACGGGCGGTTGGGCCTGGGTCGTGATCGGCCAGGGGGCCGATGTCCTGCTGGAGCAACTCGATCTTGTCACCTTGGCTGTGCATACCGAGCGGCGTCTTCCCGTCATGGACACGCTCATGCCGTCCGACTCCTTCCCCGTCCTCACGGCCACCGTCGGAGGTCCGCTGTGGGTGGCTGCCGGGGAGGACGTCTGGGAGCTGGATCCGCCGACGGGAGTCATCGAGACCGAATTCGACGCCGGGAACCAGATCGATTCGATGTCGACCGACCGACCGGAACGCTTCTGTACACGGGGGGAGCGGACCCGGCCGGGGAGGCGGCATGGTGGTGAGCGAATACGACGCCCGCCGTGGTGGGCTCCTGGTTCGCTCCCATCAACGCGATGCCATCGACGGGGGATCGGTGGCGGCGACGAACGGAGGGGTGTGGGGTGTCCTACCGCACCGGCATGGCAGGTCCGGCCCTCGAGTTATCGAGCGACCACCTGAAGCAGATCGAGCCGCCGACGGCCCGAACGGGCCGTTCGAGACGTTCGATCAGATCGTGGGAGTCTCTTCGAGCGTGAGCGACGGCGTCCTCTGGCTCTCGAGCTGGAACGACCTGACCTGTGCCGACCCCCGGACCGGCGTCGTCCGCGCCCGCGCAACGACCGGTTCCCTGGCCCCCGTCGCTCATGGCCGGCTGCTCTACGCCCCGTCACCGTCGGGAGGGGTGGAGGTCATCACCCCACCGGCGGCCTGTTTCGGAAGCAGCTGATCGCGACCCGCAGGACGAGAGTCTCCGAATTGACCACTGGCCGCCGTCATCACGAGTTGATCCACCCGGCCGTTCAGGAGTTGCGGGTCGCCGCCTTGAGCGGTTCGTCCTAGAGCCGAAGGACCCGGGCCGAGACCGCAGGGTCCGACCCGCCCTTAGGATGCACGGATGTTGCGTCCTGAAAGCTGGACCAGACCAGTGGGTGCGAGTCCCACCCGGGTAATCGCCGGAAAGCCCGGTAGCAGGCCCCGGTTCGTCGTCGAGAGGCGGCGGGCTGAGCGGAGCGTCAAGAGCCTCTTCGGAGGGAGCAAGCGTGCGGGCCGTGGTGCCACCAGGCGCGAGTCCTGCAGCCTCGTCACATCCACAATGGGGGAGCCGAGCCGCTCATTTCACGGTGAAGGCAGCATTCGACCTACTGGCGTTCCGGACATGCCTCTGGTCGAGTCCCTCCGGGGTACGGGGAGCGGCACGTACGCACGGTTTGGTTCGGAACAGGAGAGGCCCGTCTGCGCAGCCTCGTCAGCAAAGACCGCTCGTATAAGCCAGTGGTGAAATCGAGCGGAGCGCAGCGGGAGTCCGACGGGGTCGTAGTACCGCTGATCGCCGCAAGGAAAGCGGCAGGAGGGAAGGACCCCGACTTCGGTCACGTCGGAGACGGAGGTAAGCGTGAGGGCATGACCGGGACCGCCCGGTCCAACTACCCCGAGGGCCGCCATACGGCCCCCGCCAAAGTGCGACAACTCCAGAACCGGCTATGGGCTGCGGCCAAGCAGTCTGAGGGTCGGCGTTTCCACGCCCTGTATGACCGCATCTTCAGAAGTGACGTTCTGGAGACGGCGTGGGAGCGGGTCCGAGCCAATCGTGGAGCCGCCGGGGTCGATGGTCTGACCTTGGCGTCAGTGGAGGCCTATGGGGTCGAGCGCCTGCTCGGTGAGCTCCAGGAGCGCCTCCGTGCAGGCATCTACCGCCCGAAAGCAGTTCGCCGGGTGGAGATCCCGAAGCCCGACGGGTCCAAACGCCCGTTGGGCATCCCCACCGTGATGGACATAGTGGCCCAGCAGGCGACGAAGATCGTCCTCGAGCCCATTTTCGAGGCCGACTTCCTACCCTGCTCGTTCGGGTTCCGGCCCAGGCGGTCGGCCACCGACGCCCTGGAGAGGCTCCGGGTCGGCTTTATCGAAGGCAGCCACTTCGTCCTCGAGGCCGACATCCGGGACTTCTTCGGTCAGATCGACCACGAGAGGCTTCTCTCCCTGGTCGCTCAGCTGGTGTCCGACCGGCGGGTGCTCAAACTGTTGCGGCAGTGGTTGCGTGCCGGGGTGCTGGTCGACGGGGTCGTGTCCGAGACGGTCACGGGCACTCCCCAGGGCGGGGTGATCTCACCTCTCCTGGCCAACATCTACCTGCACGCCTTCGACCGGGCCTGGGCCGAGCGGGGCATGGGAGAACGTCGGCACGACGCCCCCGCCAGGGGACAGGGAGACTGAATACCAATGGCCGACGCCGGCGTGGTCCACCTGCGCTCGCCCCTGGTCGGGACCATCGTGACGGTCATGGCACCCGGCGCGTCGGTGTCACCCGACACCGTGGTCGCCCTCGTCGAATCCATGAAGATGGAATATCCGGTGCTGGCCGGCCACCACGGCATCGTCGGTTCGGTGGCCGTCGGCATCGGCGACGCAGTGGACGCGGGCACCGTCCTGGTAGAGCTTCATCGAGCGGCGGCGGCGGCCGCACCACCGGCAGCCGCCGGGACCCCGTCGGTGGCCGGGGAACCCGACCGCCTGGCCGAGCTGAAGGAGCGGACCCGTTTGCTCGGGGATGCGGCTCGGCTCGACGCGGTGGCCAAACGGCACGGCCGGGGGCTCCGGACGGCGCGGGAGAACGTGGCCGATCTGATCGACCCGGATTCCTTCATCGAATACGGCCGCTTCACCTACGCGGCGCAGACCAGGCGTCGGAGCCTGGAGGATCTGATCGCCAAGACCCCGGGGGACGGCCTCGTCTGCGGCACGGCCACGGTCGCCGGGACGCCGGTGGCCGTTCTCTCCTACGACGCCATGGTGCTGGCCGGGACCCAGGGTCAACGCAACCATCAGAAGAAGGATCGTCTGTTCGACCTGGTGATGCGTCAGGGTCTCCCGGTCGTGTTCTTCACCGAGGGGGGCGGAGGAAGACCCGGAGACACCGACAATCACGTCGTCACCGGGCTCAACACCGAGGCCTTCCATGCGTTCGCCTCCCTGTCGGGGGCGGTGCGGACGATCGGGATCGCCGCCGGCCGGTGCTTCGCCGGCAATGCCGCGCTCTTCGGCTGCTGCGACGTCGCCGTCGCCGTGGACGGTGCCACGATCGGCATGGGCGGACCGGCCATGATCGAGGGCGGCGGCCTCGGGGTGGTCGAGCCCGAGGCCGTGGGACCCGTCGCCGTCCACCAGCAGGCGGGCTCGGTCGACCTGCTGGCCCGGGACGAGGCTCACGCCGTCGAGCTGACCAAACTGCTCTTGGCCCTCGACACCCGGCAGCCGGCAGCCGATGACCATCAACGGTCGGAAGCGTTGCGCCACGTTCTGCCGACGGACCGCCGCCGCGCCTACGACGTGCGGGGACTGCTCGATGTCGTGGTAGACCCGGGCTCGCTGCTCGAGCTCAGGCCCGGGTTCGGCGGCGCCATCGTCACGGCGTTCGGTCGACTCGCTGGGCGGCCCGTCGCCGTCGTGGCCAACAACCCGGGCGTGAACGCCGGAGCCATCGACGCGCCGGCGGCGGACAAGGCGGCCCGCTTCCTCCAACTCGCTGATGCTTGGGGGCTCCCGGTGGTGAGCTTCGTCGATACGCCGGGGTTCATGGTCGGACCGGAGACGGAAGCGACCGGGCTGGTCCGCCATGCGGGCCGGCTGTTCGTGGCTGGCGCCGCTTTGCGCGTTCCGATGGTGGCCGTGGTCACCCGACGCGGCTACGGCCTCGGTGCCCAGGCCATGTGCGGAGGGAGCTTCACCACACCGCTGCTGACGGTGGCCTGGCCGCAGGCCGAGCTCGGGGGGATGGGGCTCGAAGGGGCGGTCCGTCTCGGTTTCCGCGCCGAGTTGGACGCCATCGCCGACCCCACGGAACGGGCGACGGCCGAGGGGCGGATGATCGCCGCCGCCTACGAGCAGGGCCGGGCCCTGAACGTGGCCGGCCATCTCGAGATCGACGACGTGATCGACCCGGACGACACCCGTCGGCTGGTGGTCGCCACCCTCGATCGCGCCCCGGCCCGGCTTCCCGGCGTCGGTCGACGGCGTTTCGTCGATCCCTTCTGAGCATCGGCACCCCACGGCGCCAGGGCGCCCCAACAGACGACGGTTCGACGGCCGACGGTTCAGCGGGCGAGAGTTCAGCGGGCGAGAGTTCAGCGGGCGAGAGTGGCCCGATGCTCTTCGGCCAGGGTGACGAGCTCGGCCATGATGCGGCCGAAGTCGAAGTCCTTCGGGGTGTAGACGGCCGCCACCCCCTTGTCGCGCAGGATCTTGGCGTCGTCGGGGGGGATGATGCCGCCCACGATGACGGGGACGTCGATGCCGGCGGCCCGGAGCCGGTCGAGGATGTCGGGGACGAGGTCGAGGTGGCTGCCGGAGAGGATGGAGATGCCCACGAGGTCCACGTCCTCGTCGCGGGCGGCGGCCACGATCTGTTCGGGGGAGAGCCGGATGCCCTGGTAGATGACTTCGAATCCGGCGTCGCGGGCGGCCACGGCGATCTGTTCGGCGCCGTTCGAGTGGCCGTCGAGGCCGGGCTTGGCCACGAGCAGGCGCGGCGGACCACCGGTGCGGTCGGCTAGGGCCTTCGTCCGGGTCCGGACACCGGCCACCTCGTCGCCCCGGTGGCCGACGCCTCCGGTGACACCGGTGGGGGCGCGGTACTCACCGAAGATGTCGCGCAACACCCGGGCCCATTCCCCGGTTGTGCCGCCGGCGTGGGCCAGGGCGATGGTGGCGGGCATGACGTTGGCGTCGGGATCCTCGGCCGCGGCGCGCAGGTCGTCGAGGGCGCGGGCGACGGCCGTGGCCTCGCGGCCCGAGCGCCAGGCGACGACGTCCTCGCGCAGGTGGGCCTCCTCGGCCGGATCGACCCGCAAGATGGAGGCGGCGCCGTCGAGACCGGCGGCCAGAGGGGAGGGCTCGGTCTCGGTGAAGCAGTTGACACCGACCACCTGGAGCTCCCCCGTCTCGATCCGGCGGACCCGGTCGGCCTGGGAGCCGACCAGCCGGCGTTTCAGCTCGTCGACCGCCTCGAAGGCCCCACCGAGGTCGAGGACGTCGTGCAATTCGATCATCGCCGCCTCGGCCAGCTCTGTCGTCTTGGCCTCGATGACCACCGAGCCTTCGAAGATGTCGTCGTACTCGAGCAGATCGGTCTCGAAGGCCAGGATCTGCTGGATCCGCAGTGACCACTGCTGATCCCAGGGCCGGGGCAGGCCCAGGGCCTCATTCCAAGCCGGCAACTGCAGGGCCCGGGCCCGGGCGTGGCGCGAAAGGGTGACCCCGAGGGCTTCGAGGACGATGCGGGGGACGTTGTTCTCGGGCTGCGCCTCGGTCAGGCCGAGCGAATTGACCTGGACGCCGTAGCGGAAACGGCGGAGCAACGGGTCCTCGACGCCGTAGCGCTCGCGGCAGATCTGGTCCCAGAGCCGGGTGAAGGCGCGGACCTTGCAGGTCTCTTCGACGAAGCGGATGCCGGCGTTCACGAAGAACGAGATCCGGCCGACCACAGCGGGCAACTCCGAGGGATCGATCTTGCCCGAGTCGCGCACGGCGTCGAGGACACCGACGGCGGTGGCCAGCGCGTAGGCCAGCTCCTGGGTGGGGGTGGCCCCGGCCTCCTGGAGGTGGTAACTGCAGACGTTGATGGGATTCCAGCCCGGAACGTGGCGGACGGTGTAGGCGATGGTGTCCACGATCAGCCGGCGGCTGGGGCCGGGCGGGAAGATGTAGGTCCCGCGCGAGAGGTACTCCTTCACGATGTCGTTCTGGGTGGTGCCCGAGAGGCGTCGGGGGTCGGCTCCGGTGTTCTCGGCGTGGGCGATGTAGAGGCCGAGCAACCACGCCGCGGTGGCGTTGATGGTCATGGAGGTGTTCATGGTCTCGACCGGGATGCCGTCCATCAGCTGTCCCATGTGGCCGAGGTGGGCGACGGGGACGCCGACCTTGCCCACCTCGCCGGCCGCCTCGGGGGAATCGGGGTCGTAGCCCGTCTGGGTGGGCAGGTCGAAGGCGATCGAGAGACCCGTCTGGCCCTTGGCCAGGTTGGTCCGGTAGAGGGTGTTGGAGGCCCGGGCCGACGAGTGGCCCGAGTAGGTCCTCATCACCCAGGGCTTCTCACGGCCGGGCCTGGTCGGCCCCCCCTGGCTCACCGCCACCGACTACTTCCGGTAGTCGTAGAAGCCCTGGCCGGACTTCCGTCCGAAGAGCTCGGCCGAGACCATCCGGCGCAGGAGCGGGACGGCGGCGTAGTTGGGGTCGCGGTACTCCTGGTAGAGGGCGTCGAGAATGGCCAGGCTGGTGTCGAGACCGACCAGGTCGAGTAGGGCGAAGGGACCCATGGGGAAGCCGCAGCCGCCCTTCATGGCCGTGTCGATGCCCTCCATGGACGCCACCTTCTGCTCGAGCAGGCGGACGGCGTTGTTCAGGTAGGGGAAGAGCAGGGCGTTCACGATGAAACCGGCCTGGTCCTTCACCTCGACGGGCGACTTGCCGCAGCTCTCGGCGAAAGCCATGGCGGCGGCCACGGTGCCGTCCGAGGCGGTGATGGGCCTGACCACCTCCACCAGGGCCATGACCGGTGCCGGGTTGAAGAAGTGGATGCCGCAGACCTTGTCGGGCCGGCCCGTCTCCATGGCCATGTCCACCACGGGCAGGGTGGAGGTGTTGGTGGCCAGGATGGTGTGGTCCCCGCAGATCCGGTCCAGCTCGGAGAAGAGGTGCCTCTTGACGGCCAGGTCCTCGACCACGGACTCGATGACCAGGTCGCAGCCGGCCAGCTCGGAGAGGTCGGAGACGGCGGTGACCCGGGCCATGGCGCCGTCGCGGTCCTCGGCCGAGATCTTCTCCTTGTCGACCTGCTTGGCCAGGGACTTGGCCATGCCGGCGACCATGCCGTCGGCCGTGCCCTGGGCCCGCGAGCGGAGGATCACCTCGAAGCCACGGACAGCGGCGGTCTCGGCGATGCCGGACCCCATGATCCCGGAACCGACGATTCCTACGCGCTTGATGGACATCCCCGCATGTTACCAAGCAGTAGGGAGTTGGCTCCGGGGGGCCGGGCGGCACGCTCTACAGTGGCCCCCGTGCCTACCCCCTGTGGACCCCTGGCGCTGGTGGGGGGCAACGAGTGGCAGCCGGGCTGCGAGTTCGACGCCGACCTGCTGGCCGCCTCGGGCGGCCGCCATGTTCTCGTCCTGCCCACCGCCGCCGCCTACCAGCATCCGGAGAAGGCGGTCGAGAGCGCGGACGCCTGGTTCAAGGGTCTCGGCGGCACTGTCCGGGGGCTGATGGTCCTCGGCCGGGCCGACGCCGAGGACGAGGCCATGGCCGCCGCCGTCCGGGCCGGCCGGTTCATCTACCTGGGCGGCGGATCGCCCATGCACCTGCGGTCGGTCCTGAAGGCGTCGCCCGTCTGGGAGGCGCTGCTGGAGGCCTGGCGCCACGGCGCCGTGGTGGCCGGCTCCTCGGCCGGGGCCATGGTGTTGACCGATCCGATGGTGGACTCCCGGGGCGGGGCGTTGACCGTCGGCCTGGGCATGGTCCAGCAGATCGCCGTGATCCCGCATTTCGGTGAGGAGAACGCCGAGAAGGTGCACCGGTCGATCGCCCTGGCCGCTCCCGGCCTGCCTGTGGTCGGCATCCCCGAGAGGACGGCGCTCATCCGCGACCCCGACGGCGGCTGGCGCCAGGCCGGCCAGGGTGAGGTCCAGGTGTTCGTGAGTGGCAAGCCCGCCGGATTCGACGCCCTGCCGCACTGACCCGCGGCGGGAGGTCAGTGCGATTCGGCGATGGTGAGCGATTCGATGGTGACCTGCTCGGACGGCTTACCGCCGGCGGTGCCGACGGCATCGATGGCGGCCACCGTTTCCAGGCCCGAGACCACCTTGCCGAACAGCGAGTACTGAGGCGGCAGACGCATGCCGTCGGGACCGGAGATGACGAAGAACTGGCTGCCGTTGGTATTGGGTCCGGCGTTGGCCATGGCCAGGGATCCCAATTCGTAGCGACCGGGCTTGGGTAGTTCGTCGGCGAACTGGTACCCCGGACCGCCGGTGCCGCGGCCGGTGGGGTCGCCGCCCTGGAGGACGAAGCCGGGGATGATCCGGTGGAAGACGATGCCGTCGAAGTAGTGGTAGCGGGCCAGGACGACGAAGGAGTTGACCGTCCGGGGGGCGGCCACCGGATCGAGGGCGATGGTCATCGTGCCCTTCGAGGTTTCCATGGTGGCCGTGTAGCGCTTGGCCGGGTCGATGCACATGGGGGGCTCGGCATCGAATTTGCGGCGCTGGGGGCTGGAGCCGGAGGGGTCCGGGCATTCGAAGGTCATGGCGTCCTCGGGATCTCGGGGGTCAGGATGAATCGACGGTGATCAGGACGAGGCGATGGTGACGGTGAGCATCCGGTGGGTGACCTTGGGCGGGGTGCCGGAGGCGGAGCCGTCGGCCGAGATCTGGTCGACCACGTTCATGCCCGAGGTGACCTGACCGAAGAGGGTGTAGTCGGGGGGAAGGGACTCACCGTTGGCGCCGGTGACGATGAAGAATTGGCTGCCGTTGGTGGTCGGATCGGTGGTGGCCGGCGAGTTGGAATTGGCCATGGCCACCGAGCCGAGCGGGTACTGCATGGAGGCGCTGGCCGCCGGCGTCGGTCCCTTCTCGGCGTACTTGTAGCCCGGACCTCCCGTGCCCGTTCCCGTGGGGTCCCCGCCCTGGACGACGAAGTCGGGGATGACCCGGTGGAAGCTGACGCAGTTGTAAAAGCCCTTGCGGGCCAGGAAGACGAAGTTGTTGACCGAGATGGGGGACTGCTTGGCGTCGAAGGTGATGACGAAGGTGCCGACATCGGTCTTGACGGTGGCCGTGTAGGTCTTGGAGGTGTCGATGGTCATGGCCGGCGCCGAGGTGTAGGTGGCCGGCTTCAAGACCTGGGTGGGGTCGTGGGGGCAGCCGGCGGCCACGGCGGCGGCGTCGGCCGCGGCTTGAGCCGTGGCCAAGGTAGTGGTCGTGGTGGCGGCCAGGGTGCTCGTGGTGGAGCTGGCCACGGTCGAGGAGGTGCCCGTCTTGCCCGCCGTGTTGTTCGAGTTGCTCCCGGAGCTGACCAGGACGTAGATCCCGGCGGCTATGCCCACGAGGACGACCACGGTGACGGTGCGACGGACCGTGGAGCGGCGCTTCTGCCGGCGCTGCATGGCGGCGATCTTGGCTTCTCTGGCGGCGCGTTTGCGCGCCCGCTTCTCGCTCGGCATGGCATGGCACCCTACCCGGCCCGCCGGGGTTGAGCCGGTCGGCCGGGTCCGGGACCGGCGCTGACCAGCGGTAGCGTCGTGAGATGACGCTTGTCGTCCAGAAGTTCGGTGGGACCTCGGTCGGCGACGCCGACCGGATCCGGGCCGTCGCCGACCATGTGGCGCGGACCCGGCGCAACGGTGACGACGTGGTGGTCGTGGTGAGCGCCATGGGCAAGACCACCGACGATCTGCTCCGACTGGCCAACGACGTCAGCCGGACCCAGCCTCCACGCGAGCTCGACATGCTGCTGACCTCGGGCGAGCGGGTGACCATGTCCCTGCTGGTGATGGCCCTGGCCGAGCTCGGGATCGACGCCGTCTCCTTCACCGGCAGCCAGGCCGGGATCATCACCGACACCACCCATACGAAGGCCACCATCGTGGAGGTCCGGGCCGAACGGCTGCGGGAGGCGTTGAAGGCCGGTCGGGTTCCCGTGGTCGCCGGCTTCCAGGGGGTCTCCACCGATCGGGACGTGACCACTTTGGGGCGCGGCGGCTCGGACACGACGGCCGTGGCGATGGCAGCAGCGCTCGGCGCCGACGCCTGTGAGATCTACACCGACGTGCCGGGGGTCTTCTCCGCCGATCCCCGGATCGTGCCCGGGGCGCGGCGGCTGTCCCGGGTGAGCTTCGAGGAGATGCTCGACATCGCCGCCAGCGGGGGACGGGTCCTGTCCTTGCGGTCGGTGGAGTTCGCCCGGAACCATCACGTGCCACTGCACGTCCGTTCCAGTTTCACCTGGGAGCCCGGAACCCGGGTCGTCGAGGAGGATGTGTCCATGGAACAGCCCGTCGTGACCGCCATCACCCACGACACCTCGGAGGCGAAGGTCACCGTGACCGGTGTGCCCGACCGGCCCGGAATCGCCGCGCCCATCTTCCGGGCGCTGGCCGACAGGAAGGTGAATGTCGACACCATCGTGCAGAACACGTCCCTGCACGGGACGACCGACATCTCCTTCACCGTGCCTAAGGTCGATCTGGCCACCAGTGTGGAGACGGTGGCATCGCTGGCGCCGGAGCTCGGCGCCGGTGAGGTGTTGACCGATGACGCCATCGCCAAGGTCTCCCTCGTCGGCGCCGGGATGCGCAGCCATCCCGGGGTGTCGGCCACCATGTTCGAGACGCTGGCCGACGCCGGCATCAACATCGAGATGATCTCGACATCGTCCATCCGGATCTCCTGCGTGGTGCGGGCCGACCGGGTGGAGGAGGCGGTCCGGATCCTGCACGCCGCCTTCGAGCTCTCCGACTGAATTCCCCCACCCTCTCGGACCCGCCCGCCGGCCGCGCCCCGTTCCGAGTCGCGGCGAGCATCCCCTAGGATTTCTGTATGCGGATAGCGGTGATCGGGGCGACGGGGCAGGTGGGGACGGTCATCCGTTCCGTGCTGGCCGAGCGCGACTTCCCCGTCGACGAGATCCGATTCTTCGCCTCGGCCCGTTCGGTCGGCCGCCGGTTGGGCTGGAAGGGTAGCGAGATCGACGTCGAGGAGGCGGCCAGCGCCGACTACGGCGGCATCGACATCGCCCTGATGTCCACCGGGGCCGCCTCCTCCCGGGAGCTGGCTCCCCGGGTGGCGGCCGCCGGCGCCATCGTGATCGACAACTCCTCGGCCTGGCGGATGGACCCCGACGTGCCCCTGGTGGTGCCCGAGGTGAACGCGGCCGCCCTCGACAGCATCGCCAAGGGCATCGTGGCCAATCCGAACTGCACCACCATGGTGGCCATGCCGGTGCTCGGTCCCCTGCACGGCGAGGCCGGACTGCGGAGCCTGGTGATCTCGACCTACCAGGCGGTGTCGGGGGCGGGACCGTCCGGCGTGCAGGAGCTCGAGGAACAGCTGGCCAAGACCGTGGAGGGGGCGGGGGCGCTGGCCTTCAACGGCACCGCCGTCGATTTCCCCCCGCCCGCCGTCTTCGCCGGCCCGGTGGCCCACAACGTGCTGCCCTTCGCCGGCTCAATGATCGACGACGGCCTGTTCGAGACGAGCGAGGAGCAGAAGCTGCGCGACGAGAGCCGCAAGATCCTCGGGATTCCCGGTCTGGCCGTCTCCGGCACCTGCGTGCGGGTGCCCGTCTTCACCGGTCACAGCCTGGCCATCAACGCCGGCTTCGAGCGGGCCCTGAGCATCGAGCGGGCCATCGAGCTGCTGAGCGACGCCCCCGGGGTCGCCTACCTGGACGTGCCCACCCCTCTGATGGCGGCCGGGGCCGATCCGTCGTTCGTCGGCCGGGTGCGGGTCGACCCCACCGTTCCTCACGGCCTGGCGCTGTTCGTCTCGGGCGACAACCTGCGCAAGGGCGCCGGATTGAACGCCGTGCAGATCGCCGAGGCGATCCTGGAGCGACGTCGCTGAACTGCGGCCGGCGGCCGGCTCCCTATCGTCGGCGGGTGGCGGCGCGGCCGGCCAGAACCGAGATGCGGCGGGCCAGGTTGACGGCGTGATCCCCGAAACGCTCGTAGAAGCGGGCGACGAGGGCCGCCTCGATGGCCACCGGCAGAGGCATGGATCCGCTGGCGATCTCGGCCGTGAGGGTGACGTGGAGTTCGTCGAGTTCGTCGTCGAGAGACTCGACGTGCTCGGCCACGTCGGGTGAGCGGTCGGCGTAGGCGTCGGCGGTGGCCCGCCACATCTCACTGGCCACCTCCCCCATCTGCTCGACCAGCCCCCGGGCCCGATGGGACAGTTCCATGCCGAGCCCGCGGACGGCGCGACGTGAGACGTGTTCGGCCAGATCGCCACTGCGTTCGAGGTCCGGGAGCATGCGCAGGACGGCGACCAGGTACCGCAGTTCCTCGGGGCCCGTCGCTCTCTGGGCCAGCTGGCGCTGGGCCAGTTGTTCGACCTCGAGGTAGAGGGTGTCGATCATCTCGTCGCTGTCGGCCAGCACCCGGGCCGCCTCGCGGTCTCCGGCCAGAAGGGAGTGGGTGGCTCCGGCCACGCCTTCGCCCACCAGGGCGAAGAGCTGGATGATCTCGCGGTCGATGCGGTCCAGGCTTTCGGTGACCTCGTCGGAGCCGCCGATATGCAGTGCGAAGCGCCGGGTCACAACGCCACGGTACCGCGCCGACGGCGTCCAATGGCCGGAATTCCGACGGCGCGCGTGGTCCGGGCCCGCCCTACGTAACCGCTCGGGACTGGAAATCAGTGAGAGGAGATCCGGTGGGCGGTGACCCCGGGACGGTACCGTCGATGAGGTGATGAAGGAGACGGGCGGCCAAAGCGACGGCGGCCGGGAGAAAGAGGTCCGATGACCGACGCGACCCATGCGGTGTCGTCCGAAGTCGTTCGTCTCGACGGGCACGTGGTGGACTCGTTGTTGTTGGCCAAGGTCCTCGACACCATCGTCGATGCCGGCGCCAGCTACGAGATCCTCGAGCTCGAGATGGGGACGACCTCGGCCGACCCGAGCCACGTCCGGATCCGGGTGAGCGCCGCCGACGACGCCGCCCTCGACACCCTGCTGGCCGAGGTGCAGGTGCACGGGGTCAACCGGGAGGACACCTCGGACGCGGTGGTGGTCCCGGCCCCGGCCGACGGTGTTCTGCCCGACGGCTTCTACTCCACCACCAACCTGACCACCTGGGCCCGGGTCGACGGGCGCTGGGTCAGAAGCGGCCGGCCCGAGATGGACTGCGCATTGGTTGTGATGGCCGGCAGTGGTGGCGAGAACGCCGTGCAGATGGTGCCCATGCACCGGGTGCGGGCGGGTAACGCGGTGGTGACCGGATGGCGCGGCGTCCGGGTGGAGACCCCGACCCGGGCCGACGAGGCCGACGGATTCGGTTTCATGACCTCCGAGGTGTCGTCGGAGAAGCCCAAGGCGGTGAGCCTCACCCGGGTGGCGGCGAGCATTCGCGAGGCAGGCGAACGGCGTGAGCGGGGGGAGGGCGGTGGCCGGGTCCTGGCCGTCTGCGGGCCGGCCGTGGTCCATACCGGGGCGGCGCCGGCGCTTGCCCGTCTGGTCCGCGAGGGATGGGTGCAACTGCTGTTCGCCGGCAACGGCTTCGCCACCCACGACATCGAGTCGAACGTCCTCGGCACCTCGCTCGGGGTGTCGCTCGGCGAAGGGGTGTTGGCCGAGCACGGCCACGCCAACCATCTGCGGGTGATCAACGAGGTCCGGCGCTTCGGTTCGATCGCCGCCGCCGTCGAGGCCGGCTGGCTGGGCGGCGGCGTGCTCTACGAGTGCGTCCGGGCCGGGGTGCCATTCGTGCTCGGCGGGTCGGTGCGAGACGACGGCCCTCTGCCCGACGTCATCTCGGACACGGTGGCCGCCGCCGACGCCATGAGGGCCCAGCTCGACGGCGTCGACGTGGCCGTGATGCTGGCCACGACGCTCCACGCCATCGCCACCGGCAACCTGCTGCCGGCGGGGGTGGAGACCTATTGCGTCGACATCAACCAGGCCGTCGTCACCAAGCTGGCCGATCGCGGCAGCCACCAGACACTCGGCATCGTCACCGACGTCGGCCTGTTCATGGGCGACCTGGCCGACCGGCTGTGCGGTGCCGAGACCGACGGTCGATGAGCACCCTCGACTGGGGACGACGGTATCTGTTGTGCCGGCCTGAACACTTCACCGTGGCCTACGAGATCAACCCGTTCATGCACGTGCAGGTGCATCCCGACCCGGAGCTGGCATCGGCCCAATTCGAGACCCTGGTGGCGGCGTTGCGCGGCGCCGGCGCCGCCGTCGAGTTCATGGATCCGGAACCGGAGCTGCCGGATCTCGTTTTCACCGCCAATGCCGGTGTGGTCGACGGTGACGTCTTTGTCCCGAGCCTCTTCCGGCACCCCGAACGCCAGGGCGAGACGGCGCACGACGTCGCCTGGTTCGCGGCCCGCGGATTCCGGGTGACGCCGCTCGAGGGGAACGAACCTTTCGAGGGGGCGGGCGATGTGCTGCCCTTCGGCGGTGAGCCGGGGGCCGCCCACGGCCCGGTGCTCGTGGCCGGCTACCGGACTCGTTCCACCGTGGCCGCCCACGCCCTGCTCGGCCGGTTGCTCGGCGTGCCGGTGCGGACGGTGGAGTTGGTAGATGAGCGCTTCTACCACGTGGACCTGGTCTTCTGTCCGCTCGACGAGCGACGCGCCCTCATCGCCCCGCAGGGTCTCGACCGTTACGGCTGTCGGGTCCTCGAGGAGCTGGTGCCGGAACCGGTGTGGCTGACCGACGACGAGGCGGCCGCCTTCTGTGCCAACTCGGTGGTGGTGGACGACGTCGTGATCATGCCGTCGTGCACCCCCAGGCTGGGGAAGCTCCTGGAGGACGCCGGCCTGTCGGTGGTGGTGGCAGCGGTGGGTGAGTTCCTGAAGGCCGGTGGTGGCTGTCGGTGCCTGACCCTGGCGCTCGACGTGGACCTGAGCGCCGGTCGCTCGGCCGGGGAGCGCCCCCCCGGCTGACTGTCAGTCGACGAGGGCCTGGCTCACCAGCTGGCGCAGCTGGGGCCGGATGGGGTGGGTGCTCGAGGGCAGCAGCTGGGTCATGAACAACGCGGTGATCTCCTCGACCGGATCGACGAAGAAGATGGTGCTGGCCGCCCCGCCCCAGGCGAACTCACCGGCCTGGGACAGCACCTTGCTCTTCACGGGATCCACCATCACCGAGAAGCCGAGGCCGAAGCCGACACCGTCGAACGTCGTCTCGGCGAACAGAGGACGGCCGATTGCCTCCAGGTCGACGTGGCCGGGAAGGTGGTTGCGTGTCATGTAGGCGACGGTGCGGGGACCGAGGAGCCGGACCCCGTCGAGCTCCCCGCCGCCGAGGAGCATCTGGGTGAAGCGGGCGTAGTCGGCCGAGCTGCCGATGAGGCCGCCGCCGCCGGACAGAAACGTGGGCCGTGTGGTGGGCGAGGCACCGAACCCGTCGAGACGGGTGGC
The DNA here is from genome assembly GCA_035535015.1 of Acidimicrobiales bacterium. Lineage (GTDB taxonomy): Bacteria > Actinomycetota > Acidimicrobiia > Acidimicrobiales > UBA8190 > Palsa-661. Next base: position 41,218 of record DATLQU010000026.1, read on the forward strand.
CGTCTGGGTGCCCGGCGCAGGCAGGTACAGCGCAGCCAGGCGGGGAGCGGCCGCCTCGTCGATGAAGAAGCCCGTCTCGGACATGCCCAGGGGTCCGAAGATGTGCTCGGTGAAGAAGGCGTCGAGCGTCTGCCCCGAGGCCACCTCGACCACGCGTCCGAGGACGTCGCTGGCCACCGAGTAGTTCCACTCGGCACCCGGTTGGAACAGAAGGGGCAGCCCGGCCCAGGCGTCGCAGCACGCGGCGAGGTCCATGTCCCTGGGCGCGTCCCATTCGAAGCCGGCGTGGCGGTACATGGCGTCCACGGGATGGCTGTAGTGGAAGCCGTAGGTGAGGCCGGCCATGTGGGTGAGCAGGTGCCAGATGCGCACGGGCTCGGTGAGGGGATCGGTGATCGGATTCACGGCGGTTCCCGAGCGGAAGACTCGGGCATCGGCAAACGAGGGTATGAAGCGGCTGACGGGGTCCTTGAGCTCGAAGGCGCCCTGTTCGTAGAGCATCATGGCGGCCACCGAGGTCACCGGCTTGGTCATCGAGTACAAGCGGAAGAGAGTGTCGTTCTCGACCGGGAGCTTGGCTTCGATGTCGCGGTGCCCGTAGGTCTCGAGATGGGCGATTTGGCCCCGGCGGGTGACGAGGATCAGCCATCCGGGAAGAAGGCCCTTGTCCACGTACTGAGCGAAATGGGTGTCGATTCGGCGCAGACGCTGGGCGTCGAAACCGACGGCGGCCGGATCGACCTGGACACTGAACTCACCCACGATGGTGCCCCCTTACCTGTGGTGTCACTGGGTGCGGACGCTACTGCGATCCGCCGACGTCGACGTCGGCATCGATCAGCCGTGGCCCTCCGGGCCAGTTGACGTAGCGCCACCACCAATTGAGCAGCACGATGATCCGGTTGCGGAAGCCGATGAGATAGACGATGTGCAGCCCGAGCCAGGCCAGCCAGCCCAGGCTGCCGCGCAGGACGAGCCCCCCGGGGAGCTGGGTCACCGCCGCCCGGCGACCGATGGTGGCCATCATCCCCTTGTCCTTGTAGTGGAACGGTTCGCTGCGCCGGCCCGCCTTCCGGCGCAGGATCTGCCGGCCGGCGTGGCGGCCGGATTGGATGGCCACCTGGGCCAGCTGCGGACAGGGGTCCGGACGCCCCGGGCCTCTCGGCACAGCGGCGGCGTCGCCCACCACGGAGACCTCCGGGTGACCGGCCAGCGACAGATCGCTCTCCACCGTCACCCGGCCACCGCGGCCGCGGGCCACGCCAAGGGTGGCCGCCAGAGTGCCCTCCACCGTCACCCCGCCGGCCCAGACCACGGCGGCGGCGGGAATCCATTCGCCGCCCACCAGGCGGACGCCGCCGGCCGTCACCTCCTCGACGGCCTGGTCCAGACGGACGATCACGCCGCGTCCATCCAGAGTCTCCCGGGCGTAGCGGCCGAGCGCCTCGTCGAAGCCGGCCAGAAGACGGTCGCCGGCATCGAGGAGGATCACCCGGGTGCGGACGGGGTCGATGCGCAGCCGGTCCTGACGGACTGCGACATCGAGAAGCTCCATCAGCGCACCGGCCGTCTCCACCCCGGTGGCACCACCACCTACCACCACGAACGTGGGTGCGCCGCCGTCGTAGTCCTCGGGGCGGGCGTCGGCCGCTTCCAGGGTGGAGAGGACGTCGTTGCGCAACCGCCGGGCATCGCCCAGCGTGTAGAGCGGACGGGTGTACTCGCTCGCCCCGGCGATCCCGAAGAAGCCGGCGGCGGCTCCGGTGCCGACGACCAGGTGGTCGTAGTCGATGGTGGTGGCGTCGGCCAGGGTGACCCTCCGGGTCTCGAGATCGACGGAGGTCACGCGACCGTGCCGGAAGGTGACGTTCGGCTGGCGACGGAAGATGCTGCGGACGGGATAGGCGACGTCAGCGGGATCGAGGCCGGCCGTGGCCACCTGGTAGAGAAACGGAAGAAAGGTGTGGAAGTTGTGTTGGTCGATCAAGGCGACCTCGACCGGGGACCCTGCCAGTTGCCGGGCCGCGGCCAGCCCGGCGAAGCCGCAACCGATCACGACGACGCGTTCGGTGGTCATCGGGTGGGAGTCAGTGGGCGGCAAGCGACCGGGCGGCGGCGGTGATGTCCGACACCTGCGGGAGGATCGCCTCCTCCAGCGATGGTTCATAGGCGACGAAGGTGTCCTGCGCCGCCACCCGGGTGACGGGGGCGTCGAGGGCCCAGAAGCAATTCTGCGCCACCCAGGCGGACACTTCGGCACCGAAGCCGGCCGTCAGGGTGTCCTCGTGGACGACGAGCAACCGGCTCGTCCGTTCCACCGACTCACAGACGAGTTCGTGGTCCCAGGGAGCGATGGTGCGCAGGTCGATCACTTCCACACTGCAACCCTCGGCTTCCAACTCGGCGGCCGCCACCAGTGACTTCTGGACGGTGGCGCCCCAGGTGACGATGGTGAGGTCCCGTCCCGTCCGGGCCACGGCGGCGCGACCGAAAGGCAGCGTCCAGCCCGACGCCGGCATGGGATCGGCAGCGTAGCGCTGGCGGTAGAGATGCTTGTGTTCGAGGAACAGCACGGGGTCGTCGGCGGCAAAAGCGGTACGCAGGAGCCCCACGGCGTCGCGTGTCCGGGAGGGGAAGGCCACCAAGAGGCCGGGGATGTGGGCGAAGATCGACTCCCCGCTCTGGGAGTGCCAGATGCCCCCGCCGGTCAGATAACCGCCGATGGCGACGCGGACGACCAGTGGACAGGTGAAGGCGCCGTTCGAGCGCCAGCGGATGGTCGCCACCTCGCTGCGCAACTGCTGCATGGCCGGCCAGATGTAGTCGAAGAACTGGATTTCGGCGCACGGCCGCAGTCCGCGCAGGGCCTGGCCGACGCCCCGACCCACGATGTTCGACTCGGCCAGAGGTGTGTTGTAGCAACGGGCCGAGCCGAATCGTCGCTGGAGGCCCTTGGTCACGCCGAACACACCGCCCTTGCCCTCGACGTCGTCGAGGACGTCGTCGTCGGCGTCGGCCACGTCCTCGCCGAAGACCCGGATCCGCTCGTCTGCGGCCAGAAGCTCGTGCAGGGTCCGGCCGATGGCGTCCGCCAGCAAGACCGGTTCGGCGACCGGATCGCCCACCGGATCGGGCCGGCGCTGGTCCCGACCGGGGACGCTCACTACATGAAGGGTCACGCTGGCCGGGTCCGGGCGGGCGGCGGCGAGCGCCTCGTCGGCCGCCCGGGCGGCGATCTCTTTGGCCTCGGCCCGGATGGTTCCGGCGTCCTCGTCGGTGATGACGCCCGAACCCACCAGATCGCGTTCGAGGCAGTCGATGGGATCGTGGGCCGCCTCCCGGGCCAACTCGTCGGCGCCCCGGTACTTGGCCTGCGAGTCGGCCGCTGAGTGGGAGTAGGGACGGGTCACCCGGGCATGGATGAGCCCGGGCCCCTCACCGGCGCGGACCCGGGCCACGGCCCGGGCACCCACTTTGCGGCATGCCGCATAGTCCCAGCCGTCCACCTCGGTCACCGCCAGTCCCCGGAATCCTCGGACGAGCTCCGAGACGGGCGCCGGTGCCTGGTCGGCGGAGCGAACCGAGATGGCATAGCCGTTGTCGGCCACCACATAGAGCACAGGAAGGTGAAGTCGGCAGGCCGTGTTCAAGCTCTCCCAGAACTCGCCTTCCGACGTCGTGCCCTCGCCCAACGAGACGTAGGTGATCTCGTCGCCGTGGGCGCGTCCCGCTTGCAGTCCCGGTCGTCTGACCATGTAACGGCCCGCTTCGGCGCACCCGACGGCGGGCAGGCACTGGCTGCCCGTCGGGCTCGACTGGGTGACGATGTTCCGGCCGGCATCGCCCCAGTGACACGGCATCTGTCGACCGCCGGAGGCGGGATCCTCCGATGAGCCGACCGCCTCCAGCAGGATGTCGCGCGGCGTCACCCCGAGTGCGAGGACGAGCGCCCGGTCGCGGTAATAGGGAAAGAACCAGTCGTAGGCGGGCCGCAGGGAGCGGGCCAGGGCGACGAGAAGGATTTCGTGTCCGGCCCCGGAGATCTGGAAGAACACCCGGCTCTGCTTCTGCAGAAGGATCTCCCGGTCGTCCAGGGCCCGGGAGAGACAGGCCAGACGGAAGTCCTCGACGAGCTCGTCGGCGGCGTACCCGCGCAGAGGCCCTCCCGGGACCTCCCCGGCCGCGGCTCGACCGTTACCCGACGTGGCGCCGCGCTCGCCGTGCCCACTGTCGGGCACGGCGGAGGCGTGCGCCTCCACGATCCCTGCCCCGGTGGTCCCTGCCCCGGTGGCTTTGTCCATCGTCCTCGACGCTACCGCCTCCCACCCGGCAAGGGATCGTCTCCGGGCCCCGCTGAGCTGGGATTTTGCTCCCGTCGTCAGGGGATCGCACGGGCGGCCACCGCCGGTGCGTCCACCCGGGTGGCCGTCTCTTTGCTCGCTTCTGCCATACGCGGCGCTGTTACACCCCCCCGGTACGGTGGGCCGCGTAGCGCCGGTGACCAGTGAGACCGGCGACCGGAAGGACACCATGAGCACCAGGGGCAACGTGACGTGATCGTCGGACTGATCGTCGGGATCGTGGCGGGGGGGGCCGTGGGGGGCGCGCTCGTGTTCGTGGTGTCGTCCGGTCGCCTGTCGAAACGGGTCACCGCGCTCAACATCGAACGGGCCGCGTCGGTGGCGGCGGCCGAGGCCGAGGTGGTCCGGCTGGCCAGCCTCCTCGACCGGGAGCGGGCGGCGGCGACCGAGCGTCAGGCCACCCACCAGGAGGCCCGTGAGCTGGCTGCCGGGGTCTTCGCCGAGTTGTCGACCAAGGCGCTTGAGCAGAACAACGCCCAATTCCTGGCCCTGGCCGATGCCCGGCTGATGGAGGCCCGGCAGGCCGCCCAGGGTGACCTCGACCAACGGCGGCAGGCCATCGAGCAGCTGCTCACCCCCCTGGCCGATCAGCTCGGCCGTTACGAGCAGGGACTCCGGTTGCTCGAGCTCGAGCGCCAACGCGCCTATACGGGGCTGAGCGCACAGGTGAAGCAGCTGGTCGAGTCCCAGGACAAGTTGCAGTCCGAGACGCGCAACCTGGTGACGGCCCTGCGGTCCCCGGCCACCCGGGGCCGGTGGGGAGAGATGCAGCTTCGCCGGGTGGTGGAGATGGCGGGCATGCTCGAGCATTGCGACTTCGACGAACAGGTGCAGACAACCGGCGAGGACGGGCGGTTGCGCCCGGACATGGTGGTGCATCTTCCCGGCGCCAAGCGGGTGGTGGTCGACGCCAAGGTGCCGATGCAGGCGTTCCTCGATGCCACCGATGCCGTCGACGAGCCTTCGCGCAAAGCGCATCTGGTGAGCCACGCCCGTCAACTACGGGCCCACGTCGACGCCCTGTCCAAGAAGTCGTACTGGCAGCAGTTCGACGACACGCCCGAATTCGTGATCGCCTTCGTCCCGGGAGATCCCCTGCTGGCGGCGGCGCTGGAGCACGACTCGTCGCTCCTCGAGCACGCCGTGACCAACAATGTCCTGTTGGCCACGCCGACCACGTTGATCGGGCTCCTGCGTGCCGTGGCCTATGGATGGCAGCAGGACGCGCTGGCCGAGAACGCCCGCGAGGTGCAGCAGATCGGACGTGAACTCTACAAGCGGCTGGCCACCTTCGGCGAGCACATGGCGAAAACCGGTCGCAGTCTGAGCGGCGCCGTGGACGCCTACAACAAAGCCGTCGGATCCCTGGAGCGAAACGTCATGCCCCAGGCCCGACGCTTCCAGGAGCTCGGTGTCGGTGGATCGGACAAGGATGTCCCGCTCCTCGACCCGGTCGACGCCGTGGCCCGCAGCCTGCAGGGTCCGGAGCTGGGTGGCCCACTGCGGCCCGTGGCCGAGATGGCACCGGGATTGGAGTTGCTCGAAGGATCCGGGGGCGACCAGCCCGAACTTCCCGGGGCGGCCGAGGGCTGAGCCGTCAGCCGGCGACGAGAACGATGGCGGCGCGTCGGGCGGAGGCACGGGCGTCGGCCAGATCGGCACCTTCGATGATGTGTTCCATGGTCTCGTTGCCACCGACGAAGACCAGTACGCACCGGCTGACGACCAGACCGGTGGAGGACTCGAGGGCCTCGGCATAGGCCGCCACCTGGAGCCGGTGCAGACTCACCCGTTCGTCGTGGCCGCGCCCGGACCGGAACCGATCGGTCTTGTAGTCGACGACGACCAGGGCCCCGTCGTCCTCGAACACCAGGTCCACGAAACCTTCGAGTACGCCGTGGTGGCCGACCGGGGAGGACACATACACCTCGCGCCAGTGGCGCCGTACCGCTCCGCTCGCCACGGTCGAGCTGGAGAGGGCCCGGGCCACCATCGACGTCACCTCTGACGCGTGCCCGTCGACGCCGTGGGCCAGGGCCTGGACACGGGCCACCTCATGGGCCGGGCGGCCCCCGGCATCGCTGCCGGTGACCAGGTCGATGTGGGCCAGGGCGCCGTGCACGGCCCGGCCGATCCGGCGGGCCTCGTCGCTCTCCGCGTCGGCGGACCCCGCGGCCGGGCCGCGATGAACCGGAGTCGTCGGGGGTCCTGTCATCGGGCCGGTGTCACGGGTTGCCCGATGAGCGACGGCGGTGGCCGTGGTGACCGGTCGTCGTCGCCCCGCGGCCAGGAGCCGGGCGCGGTCGTCGGCCCAGGTGGCGGGAACCGGTCGTCCACCCGGCGGTGAACGGCCATCGTCTTCCGACGCCCCCCCTCCCGGCGCTCTGGCCCGGGACGGGCCGACGCCGACGCCGACGCCGACGCCGACGCCGACGCCGACGCTGGCGCTGGCGCTGGCGCCCACCCCGGTAACGGCCCTGGCGCCGACCCCGGAGAGGGCGGTGTCGGGCAGCCCCCGCCACAGCGCCGGGTGCTCGCCGCAGATCCTCGTGACCAGGGCGGCCAGGCTGGAGTCGGCCACGCCGTTTCGCGCCTTGTGGTGCAGGCAGAGAACCAGGTGGTCTCTGGCCCTCGTCATGCCGACATAGAGCAGGCGGTGTTGTTCGAGGTTGTCGAGGTGTAGCTCGCGCAGCCCGGCCTGCTCGGATCCCGCCGTCCGAAAGGGCCCGACGTGGACCTCGGGGATGTGGTGCTCTGTCCAGACCACGGCCGGAGGTCGCGGCGCGTCGGCCCGGTCGCGTTCGAGGCCGGCCAGGACGACAACGGGGAATTCGAGGCCCTTGGCGCCGTGGATGGTCATGACCCGGACGGCGTCGTCGTCCGGGTCGGGCGGGCCCACTCCGCCGACGCGGCCGTCGCCCTCGGCGCGACGCGCGGCCCAGCTGAGAAAGGCGCGCAGCGTTCCGCCTGGCGTCTCGTCGAAGAGGCGGGCCTGATCCTGCAGCCAACGCAACCGGTGCCAGTAGTCACGGGCACGCCGATGGGAGAGAGCCAATTCGAAGCTGCCCAGCTCGTCATAGGCGGCGGCCACCATGGCTGACGGCTCGGACCACCAGCGCCGACGATGCAAGCGGTCCAGAACGGCCATGGCTGCGGCCACCGGATGATCTTCCGACCCCGTCGGAACCTCGTCTCGCGGGTCCCACGTCCCGCCGGCTGTGTGCCAGGTCACGAGATCGTCGTCTCCACAGGCCAGACCGGACGAGCGCAGGGCGCCGACAACGGCCACGGTGTCGGCGGGATCATCGGCGGCGCGGAGAACGGTCAGGACCTCGCGTACCTCCTCTGCGCCCCAGAGCAGGGCCGCACCTTCGAGGCGGTAGGGGATGCCGGCGGCCTCCAGTGTCTCCTCCAGGGCGGCGAGCGCCGACCGGGCGGGGATCAACACGGCGATATCGGCCCAACGGACCGGGCGTCGGATACCGGTCTCCGTGTCCTCCACCAACCAGCTGCCGGCCACCATGTGGTCGATCGCCGTCGACGCGTCGTCGGCGGCCCGTCGACGGATCTCCGGCGCCGACGCGGCGAGCGGGCCGCCCACGGTGATCACAGGGGTGAGCGTCCTGGCCGCCGATGTCGCCGATGTCGTGGATGTCGCCGATGTCGTCGATGTCGCCGATGTCGCCGATGTCGCCGATGTCGCCGAGGCCGGTGACCGCCGTGGCGGCGCCGCAGTGGTGTCGAGCCCCTCGAATGCGAGTTGGACCGCAGGGGCGACCGGGGGGCGGCCGTTGGAGGGAACACGACCTTGCTCGTCGCCGACCGGTGTCACGCGGGCGGCATCGAGCGCCAGGGCCGCGGCCTGGCCGGGTACAGAACCGTGGCCGAAGATCTCGTCGAACACGACGTTCACGAAATCGACGATGCCGGGTAGGGAGCGGAAGTTCGTCTGCAGCCGCACGGGGGCACCGAGGTCGGTGCTGACGTCGTCGAAGAGTTCGATGTCGGCGCGCCGGAAGCGGTAGATCGACTGTTTGGGATCACCCACGACGAACAAGGCGCCCGGTCGGGCGCCGCTCAGTTCGGCGTCCCCGTCGATGGCGGCGACGAGACGGGCTGCCAGTTCGACCTGGATCGGGTCGGTGTCCTGGAACTCGTCGATCAGCAACCGGCGGTAACGGTGCCGGAGGGCCACGAGGCCGTGCCCGCCCCGACGCAGGAGCCGACGGGCGTGGACGAGCAGGTCGTGGAAGGTGAGGCGGCCCTCGATCCGACGCTCCTCGGCGGCGGCCAGAGTGAACGTCGCCAGACGGGCCATCAGATCTCCGAGGACGGCTCGACGAACGGCGTCGAGCAGATCGAGGCGTGTCTCCTCCGCCTTGGCGCAGGCCTCCCGCACCTCGGCGATGCGACCACCCCAATTTTCCTGTCGCCCGAGCGAGCAGCGCAACGGTGGCAGGGTGTCGAGGATGTGAAGGACGGCCGGCGCATCCGATCCCGCCGACAGCAGAAGGGCACGGGAGTCGGCCAGGGTGCCGGCAAGGTGTTGGGCCATCTTGTCCCCGGCGTCGGTGCACCACTCGACGGCCGCCAGGGCCCGGTCGATGGCGGCGACGACGGGAGCCGGGTCGGACGGCGGCCATTCGTCGGCAGGGGTGGCCGACCCGAGGTAGTCGAGGCCACCATCTTCGAGCCGGTCCCACTGGGAGTGCAGATTCCAGGCGATGGCGGCGATATCGGTGTGGCGCAATCCAAGGCTGAAGCCCATGACCAGGGCGCGTTCGGCCCCGGGATCCTCGAGGAGCGTGTCGGCGAACCGGGTCCAGCGCGCCTCGAAGTCGGCGGCGTCGGCGGTGTCGTCGAGCACCTCGAACCCCGGGGGCAGGCCGGCGTCGACGGACTGCTCCTGCAGGATCCGTTGGGCGAAGGAGTGAAGCGTCGAGATAGCGGCGTCGTCGATCTCGTGGCCGGCCTCGACCATCAAAGGGTCCCCTTGGCCGGCGGCGGTTTCGATGGCCTGGCGGACGCGTTGGCGGAGCTGGGCGGCAGCCGCTTCGGTGAAGGTGATGGCAGCGATCTCGCCGAGCGGGGCGGTGCCGGAACGGACGAGCTCGATGATGCGGTCGACCAGTGCGGTCGTCTTGCCCGTGCCCGCACCAGCGATCACCATCAGGTTGGCGTCGAGTTCCCGGGATAGGCGGGCCCGGGCGTCGCGGTCGATGATCGTGGGCGACGTCACGGGCCGGCGGCGCTGTCGGGATCGACGAATCGCTTGACCACCGAACCGGCCAATTCGTCGGGTACGTCGCTGTTCACCAGCGTGACCACACTGCGTAGCTGCGGTTGGTTGTACTTGCGCCCCCATTGACGATCGCGGCCCGCCGGGCAGACGGAATCGAAGTCACATCCCATGCAGTTGGAGAAGCTGCGGAAGGTTGGGGCCCCGGGGACTGCGGGGAAGCATCCGTCTTCGACCCCGTCGGCGATCAGTCGTACCACCTGGCGGAATCGTGCCTCCACGACCGGGGTCACGACCAGATGGAAACACGGGGTACTACGTTCGCCGGACAGGAGCCAGTACCGGGCGTGGACGGGGCGAGGTCCGCCGAAACGCTCCCAGGCGGCCATGGCGTAGAGGGGCAGTTGGAGCAACTTGCCGGCCGCCACCGGATCGCGGATGAGCTCGCTCAGCCGGCCCTGCTTCCCGGTCTTGTAGTCCGAGACCATCAACTGCCCGCCAGTGGTCCGGTCGACCCGGTCCACGCTTCCTCGAAAGGCGACGGAGCGTCCGTCGTCCAGGACGACACTGACCGGGGGCTCGGCGTCGTCATCGTCCACACCGAACGAAAGCTCGGCGGCGATGGGCTCGATCGACCCCTCTTCGGCGTGGAACCGGGTCAGGTCGCGGACAATGGCCGATCGGTCCAACCGCCAGAGCAGGGATTTTCCCACCAGGCCGCCTGTTTCCGCCTCATCGAGTTGTTCGGCGGCGATGGCGAGGAGCCGGTGGAGCGAACGCGCCGCTCCCTGCACGCGTTCGGCCACGTACGTCTCGAGGATGGCGTGGACGAGCGATCCACGCGTCATCGGCTCGATGCGCCAGAGCTCCTCGGGTCGGACGCGCTCCGAGACGTGCAGGACCCGGTCGAGGAGAAAGCGCCGTGGGCATTTGGCGTACGTTTCGAAACGGGTAGCCGACACCGGGGTGCCGGGATCGAAGGCAGAGACCCGTCCGGCGCCGACCCATCCGTCATAGCGGGTGAAGCGCGTGTCAGACCGACCTTCGGCGCAGGCGAAGCCACGGGCCAGGCGCCCGGCACGCGCCAGCGGCGCTAGCGAGGGATGCCTCCCGTCGCCGACCCACCGGTCGAGTTCGCGCAGTTCGAACTCCCGGACCGATAGCGCCGGTTCGGCGTCGGCCAGGCCGGCGGCGAAGGAGTCCACGGGCCGCCAGGAGGTGGCGTCGTCCACCAGATCACCCATCCATCGCGACGGAACCTGGGCCCGTCCGCTGCGGGGATCGCCGCGGGGCAGCGTGCCGATGCGCGCCGACAGACCGGCGGCGACGGCGGTGACGAGATCGTCGCGCCTCTCTGCTCGCCGGTCGGCCCGGGTGCGGAGCGCTCCTGACGTATCGAGCCGGCAAAGATCGTCGCTGAGAATGCCCTGGTCGTCTCCGTTGCCGGGAACGAAGGCCTCGACCAGCCCGGTAACGACGGCCGTGTGGAAGGACAGGCCCCGGGCGCCGGAGTACGGCGCCAGATAGACGCCGTCGCCGACTCCGCCGTCCGACAGTTCCTGGGTGTCGAGCACCCGGCTCTCGAGTTGGGTGACCACGGCCCGCCGGAACGACGCCAGGTCGACGCTGCGTGAGACGTGGTCGAGGTCTCCGAGGTCGGCGACCGCAGCGCGCACCTGCCGGGCAGCGGCCCGCTCCTCCACCGGCCAGGGATCGGCTCCGGCGTCGGGTCGCAGATAGTGATCGAGCAACGCGACCGCCCAGGTCGTGAACGCACGCCACGAGTGGGCGGGCGGTGCGGCCCGACCGATGAGGTCGCGCACGAAGGCGGCCAGTGCTCCGGCGTCGGCGGCGCTCGGTCCCCCGCCGGCGGCGACGCGGCCGAGCCGTTCGCTCCATTGCCCCGGTCCGCGGACGACACCGGCGGCGGCCGACACGACATCCCATCGACCGGCGGGGACCGGGGCTCCCGCCGGTCCCTGGGTGAGCGGCCCGGCGGATAACCAGGCCATGACCTGGTCCCGGGGCCAGTCACCGGCGGCCAGATCCAACAACCCCAGCAGGATGCGACCCGTCATGGAGCGGTGCAGACGACGATGTTCCGGTCCGTTGCTTGCTACTCCGGCGGCTGTCAGGTGGTGAAAGAGGATCCGCGGGTAGGTCGGCCCCGGGGGGTGAAAGACGGCCTGTTGCCACAGCGGGACTCCCGCTTCGGCGGCGGCGACGATCGATCGGACGGCGCTGCGCCCTTCCTCATCGGGGTCGGCGTGGGGCCGGATCTCGGTCAGGGCGATGGTGCCGTTCCCCGAACCGGTGGCCTCGAGAGGGCGGGCCCCGAGGATGGCCAGAAGCTCGCGTTCGGCGGGACCCTCGGGCCGGAGATGCCAGCTCACGACGGGCCCGAGCGCCCGAACGGACGAGGGTTGGCGCCGGGCCTGGTCCACTGCCTCGGCCCGGAGATCGGCGATGTCGGCCAGTCCACAGTCATGCAGGGCCTGGCGCACGGCGCCGAGGAGGTCCACGAGGTCAGCGCCGTGGCCTCCGTGGCGGGTCAACGCATCGAGGGTGACCGGGGGACAGCCGCGCAGTTCTGTCAGGGTCCGCTGGAGCGCAGTCGGTGCCGTCGGATGGGAGGCGAACCGGCCCAACCAGCCCGGTGAGGCCCTCAACTGGGCGCCGATGACCTCGAGGTCCGCCGCCGGCGACACCAGTCGGAGGCCGCGCTCGGCGAGCGGCGGGGAACCGAGCATCTGCAGCAGTCCGTTGGTCGTCGTGCAGCCGACATTGACCCATCCCCGACGAGCACCGGGGCCGGGCAGGGACCCGAGGCTCCGACGGACGAAAACGGCCGCATAGCCCGAAGGAGCCAGCACCGTGACCGGGGCCAACGGGTCGTCGCCCTTGATGTCCGCCAATATCCGGCCCAACCCCGCCAGCGCCACGTCGGCGGCGTCGGTGGAGGTCGAGCCGGGCATCACCTGCGCATGTTATGGCGGCGTTGTCGCGTTGACGCCGGTCACGAGCCCGGCGCAGGGCGGAGGCCGGTGGCATCGTCGGAGGTGTCCTCCCCCGCCGGCCCCGACCTCCCGGGGCGACCGGCCGGCCCGTAGGAGTGGCGTATCCGCAGGCGCCACCAGATGGCCAGGGTGTCGCGCAGCATCTCGGCGACGGCGCGTGGCGAAACAGTGCTGGTGAAGCGTCGTCCGATGCGCACGGGGGCCTCGACGAGGTGTCGGTACCCCCGCAGACGGGCCACGACCAGCAGCTCGAGGTCGAAGGCGTAGCCCTGTTCGACCATGGAGGGCAGGACGTCGACGAGGACGTCGCGCCGGACCAACTTGATCCCCGCCTGGGTGTCGCGCACATCGAGACGGAACAACAGTCGGACCAGCTGCTGGTAACCCCACGAGTACAGACGTCGTGCCGGTGGGTAGACGACCTGGGACGCCCGGTGGCGTTTGCTGCCGAGGACCACGTCGGGATGATGCGCGCGCACGACGTCGACGAACTCCCCGAGCAGATCGGGCGGGACGTCCCCGTCGGCATCGATGAATCCGAGATAGCGACCCCGGCCCCTCTCGAGACCGGCGCGGACGGCCTGTCCCTTTCCCCCGCGGGCGGGCAGGACGACGCGGGTCACGACCTCGGGAGCCACGTCGTCGAGAGTGCGGTCGCTTCCGTCCGTGGATCCGTCGGACACGGTCACGACCTCGAAGGAGACTCCCGAGGCGCGCAGCACCTCGACGGTCCGCTCGACCGTGGCCCGCAGCAGAGGGCCAGGGTTGTAGTAGGGCATCACCACGGTGACGTCGAGCTCGGCCGCCGGCAGCGGGGTGGGTTGCGCGGCGGACACCGCAGGGGCGCCGCCGGTGTCCATGTCGGGTTCTCGACGCCTCACGACCAACCCTTTCGTCCCGGCGTCGTCTCCGCCGGATGGCGCGTCCCCTCGGTAAGTGCGCATTCCACTGTACGCGAGGGCTTGCGCAAGGCGACCGCACTTTCCCCACTTTCCTTCTCGGTGGAGCGCTCAGTGCACGGTTGTGTAGATCACCATGGCGAGACGAAGAGCAGGCAGTAGATGCCGAACGGCACCGGGGTTCTGGTCTTGAAGTACCCGACCAGGAAGCGCACGGTGACGACAGCGGTGGCGTCGGCGCACAGGGCGGCGACGAGGGCTGGCAAGCGCACTCCGTCCCCCAGGAGCCCGGTCAGATCGGAGAGCTTGAAGATTCCGGCGGCCAGGATGATCGGCGCGGCCAGGAGGAAGGCGAAGCGGGCCGAGTCGGCGTGATCGAGACCACGGACAAGGCCGGCCGTCATGCAGACGCCGTCCCGACTGATCCCGGCGACGAGGGCCGACGACTGGGCGACGCCGACGACGAGGGCCTCTTTGTAGTCGAGCGTCTCGAGCTTCCGGCCCCCATCGGCCTTCGCCCCCTCGCGCGGGGCGAGGACGCGCACGTCAGAACGGCGACGGAGGCGCTCGGCTCCGAGGAGGATGAAGCCGTTCACAATGAGAAAGCAGGTCGCCGAGGTCGGTTTGGCCAACGCCAGGCGCAACGGGCGTCGAGGAGGAGGCCGATCACGCCGGCTGGAATGCTGGCCAGAACGATCAACCAGGCCAGGCGCTCGGTGGGAGTGTCGACCCGGCGCGTGACGAGCGTGTGGAACCACGCCGCGATGATCTGCACCCAGTCCCGCCAGAAGTAGATCAGAAGGCCCACGGCGCTCCCGACGTGGAGCATGACCACGAAGGCCAGCCAGAAGGATTCAGTGTCCGATTGGGTGGCCACCAGCGCATGCCAGCCGAAGAGGGTGGGAAATAACACGGTATGGCCCAGGCTCGAGACCGGGAAGAGCTCGCTCACCCCCGGCAACGCCCCGAGGACCACCGCCTGGAACATGCTGATCGGATGGTGGACGACCTGGTGGGTGGCGGCGAGGGCCACCGCGGGACGGGAGCCGTGAAAAGACGCTCCTCGCATATGGATCAGCTGATGTGGAGGCACTCGGCGGACCCTTCGGCAGACGGGCGGAGGCGGTGCCACGTTAGGCACGGCCCAGGAACGAGACAACCACCTCGGCCCTTCGATGGTTCATGGACCGTTCTCCTGGTTCCCAGGGCGTTTTGCGACCCCTCCCAGCCTCCTCCCAGCTTCATCGAGGATCCTGGTGGACAAGGACGGGCATGGCGAATGGCCGTCCACCGTCGTGTCTCGGGCGAAACGCTCCGGCTCGGGACGTCGGTGCTCGAACGGCCCGACGGTGAACAGGAGCGGTAAAGAGGAGGTGGCACGGTTGAGGATCCTCGTGCTCGGTGGTGACGGGTACCTAGGATGGCCGACGGCTCTGCATCTGTCACGTCGCGGACATGACGTGGGTGTGGTCGACAATTTCGTTCGGCGTCAGTACGACCACGAGATGGGGGTGGACAGCCTCGTCCCCATAACGCAGCTTCAGCACCGTGTGCAGGTCTGGGAAGAGGTGTCCGGCCTCAAGTTGGACACCTTCATCGGGGACCTGACCGACCCCGTCTTCGTCGACAGGACTCTCGAGCGTTTCGAGCCGGAAGCCATTGTCCATTTCGCTGAGCAGCGTTCGGCGCCCTACTCCATGATCGACCGCCAACACGCGGTGTACACCCAGGTGAACAACGTCGTCGGCACCCTCAACCTGCTCTATGCCATCGCCGAACGTGACCCGTCGATCCATTTGGTCAAGCTGGGCACCATGGGCGAGTACGGAACGCCCAACATCGACATCGAAGAAGGCTTCATCGAGATCACCCATAAGGGTCGTACAGACGTGATGCCTTATCCCAAGCAGCCGGGCTCCTTTTACCACCTGTCGAAGGTCCACGACAGCCACAACATCCAGTTCGCCTGCCGGATCTGGGGACTTCGTGCCACCGATCTGAACCAGGGCATCGTCTACGGCCAGGAGACGGGTGAGACGGATCTGCATCCCGACCTGGCCACCCGGTTCGACTACGACGGAATCTTCGGCACCGTGCTCAACCGGTTCTGCGTCCAGGCGGTCGTCGGACATCCGCTCTCGGTTTACGGAAAAGGTGGCCAGACCCGCGGCATGCTCGACATCCGCGACACCCTGGCCTGTGTCGAACTGGCCCTGATAAACCCGGCGGACAAGGGAGAATTCCGGGTGTTCAACCAGTTCACGGAGTCCTTCTCGGTCCGCCAGATGGCGGAGATGGTGGTGGAGAACTACCCGGGAGCGGCGCGTATCGAACATGTCGAGGACCCCAGGGTGGAGAAGGAAGAGCACTACTACCGGGCCGCCCACACCAAGCTGCTCGACCTCGGCCTCGTCCCTCACCTACTCGAGCCCTCGACCATCCGCTCACTTCTGGCCGTGGTCGACCGGCACCGGGACCGGGTGGACTCTGCGGCCATCCGGCCGACGGTGCAGTGGCGACGCACGGCGAGCGAGCTGCGTCCGACGGCCGGGGTCAACGCCAGCTGACCGAGATTGTCTGAACCGGTCCGGGGCGGGACACCGGGGCGGCCTACCGGGGCGGCCTGAGCACCGTCGGTCAGACAGAGCCGTTGTCGCTGCAGTCAAAAGATCCGCGATCGCCCTGAGCCCGGTCCTTGACCGGGCTCGGTGGCGTCAGGGGCTCAGGGTCCCTCTGCCCCCGATGCCGTGCACGATCGAGGATCGAACGGAGCCAGCGACTGTTTGGGGGCCGTGGGCGGAGCGAGGACGTCAGCGTTCGCTGTGGGGGTGGTCGTCGCTGAGCCGGGTGTCGTCGGCGAGGCGGCTGAAGCCGGAGCGTCAACGGTGAAGTCGGTACCGGTCACGACGGTCACGTCGGCGCCGTCAGAGGGGTGGCCCACACCCATGACGACGGCGCCGCTCAGCTCGTGGACGACCCGTTCGGCCGCGGCTTCATGACCGGCTGTGTAGATGACCGTCGTTTCGGAGACCGACCCGACGCGTGCGGTGTCGCCGGTGGCCACGACATCGAAGCCGAGTGCCCCGAGTGCCGTCCCGGTCGTCCCCGCCTGGCCCGTCTCACCTGTGCCGTTGAGCACCGAGACGGTGACGCCCTTGGCCGCCGGCAGGGGTCTGCCCGTCATGGTGTCGTGATTGGCGTCGACACCCAGGAAGTTTCCGATGACCTGGAGGTCCTGGGGCTGGCTGGTGAGCTCGACGCTGCCGTAATCGATGCCCCCGGCGACATAGGTCTGGGCGTCGACGATGACGGGCAAGGTCTCCTGTGGCGCCGCATTCGGGTTCACCCCGTGAAAGGTGAGCACGGTTCCGAGCATGTCCCCCAGGGAGAAGCTCGAATCCACCTGGAGCTGCGGAGCCACGGCGCCGAGGAGATCGTTGTCGGTGACGGGATTGCCGAGTCCCCGGGTGGAGACCGCCGTGGCCAGGACACGAAGGAATTCGTGATCACGCCGGATCCGGCTCAGGTCACTCTGGGGGTCATGGGGCCAGGTCTGGGGGTTGGTGGACTTGACGCTCGGCGGCTTGTACTGAAGATGGCGGGCCCGCACGACGGCCAGAGCCTGGAAGCCGTCGAGACTCCGACAGCCGGCGGTGGGGATGTTGAGCGAGGATTCCGCGTCGTACAGCGGCATCGGGAAGTACATCTTGATGCCGCCCAGCGCATTCACCACGTTCTGAAAACTGTCGAAATTCAATTCGACGTAATGCTGGATGGGGATACCGAAGTCCTCCTGGATGGCGTTGACGAGGCGCTCGGGGCCCTCGACCAGCGCCGCATCGATCTTGTTCGGCTCCGATCCCCGGGCATTCGGGACGAAGAGGTCCCGGGGGATCGACAAGATGGAGGCCGTGCCCTTCTTCGGGTCGAGATGCAGGATCATGACCACATCGCTGTTGACCCCGGTCACGCCCTCGGAGCAGAGCCCGAAGGCCGGGTTCTGCTGTTTGAGCGCACACCGTGACGTCGAACCCACCAGCACGATGTTCTCGACACCCGACGGAGGTACGGCGGTGAGGTTGCCGACCTTGATGTGGCCGATCTGGTGGTTGCGGTACTCGACGTAACCGAAGGCGGCGCTGGCGATGACCACCACCATGGCGGTGATCAGGGCGCCTATGCGGACGAGCCGGCGCACCAGGCGCTGACGCCTTTTGCGATGGACGTCGCCGCGCGCGTAGACGGAAGGAGGTGCAGAAGGGGTGCTCTCGGGCACGGCAAGCGAGTGTAGCGGTGCCTGGCGTGCGTTCCGGGTACCCCCGTCCCCTGTGCCAGGCCGGGGGCCTCACCTCTCCGACCGATAGGGTCCTCACGTGGTCGGGGAACGACGCCGGCTCCGACGGCGACGCGGTGGAGGGCGGGGAGTGGCTCGAATTGTCGCTTCTGCCGTGGTCTGCGCCCTCGTCGTGGTGATCGCCGTCGGCGCTATCACCCAGATCGGGCCGGCATCGGGCCCCGACCGGCGCACGGTCAACCGGAGCTTCGCCGCCCTGGTGACGCCGATCATCGTGCGGTCGAATGTCTCAGGCACCGTCCTCAGCCGACTCCTGGCCGACGGCTCGACTTTGAGCAGGACCACCTTCTTCTCCGATCTCGGCTCGATCGCCACCGACACAGCCGACGAGGCCCGCCGTTTCGCGGCTGTGACTCCCCCATCGCCGACGGGGGGAGTGGCCCCATCCTGTGGGGCGACCATCGACGGACGGGCACGCATCGGCGCTGAGCTCCGCGCTGTACTCGAGGACCTTCTCGGTGGTCCGGGCGGGCGTGGAGGCGGTGACGAAGCCGGTGCCGCTCGGACGCTGGTCGCCGCCGGCACAGCGCTCATGTCCGCCGACGCATCCTGGGCGGCCTGCCGACGGGCGCTGCGCCGTGCGCCGGGCTCGGCTCGACTGCCGGCTTCGAGATGGGTGTCGGATCGTGGCGTCTGGGAAGACGCCGCCGTGGGTCAATTCGTGACCTCGCTGATCGGTTCGGCCTCGTTGGAAGCCGTCCATCGCATCGCCTTCGTCACGGTGACCACCAACCCTGCCGCCGTGCCCGGCGGGGCCGGGATCAGGGTGCTTCCGGCCACGTCGACAGTGCAGGTCGAGGTGGTGGTGGCCGATCAGGGCAACGTCGATGAACGGCGTGTGAAAATTGTCGTGTCGGCGGTGCCCCAGGGCACGGCACGGGCACCCGCTCCCGTCGAGGCCACCGCCGACATCACGGCCGGCACCTCCGTGGCCCTGACCCTGGCAAACATCCGGGTCCGGACGGGGACCTCCTACGTCCTCGATGTCACCGCCACCACGCCTTCGACCGGTGCCGCCATATCCATGTCCCTGCCGCTGCGGGTGTCGGTCACGCCGACCACCACGACCACCACCACGCCGGCCACCACCACGCCGACCACCACCATGGCCACCACGACCACCACGACGGGGGCGCATTCACGGTGACCAAACGGGACCTGTAATGACCGTCGGGGGATGGGGCCCTAGGATCGAGACGGGAACGTCACAGGAGGGTCCGAGCGTCGTGGCCGAGAGCATCACAATCATCGACAACCGGACGGGGAACCAGCTTGAGATCCCCATCGACCGCGGAGGGGTGGCGGCCAGCGAATGGTCGAAACTGCTCCCGGGGATCTGGTTCTACGACCCGGGATTCGTATCGACAGCCGCCTGCGAGAGCACCATCACGTATCTCGACGGCGACGAGGGGATCCTGCGCTACCGCGGCTACCCGATCGAAGAGCTGGCCGAGAACTCGACCTATCTGGAAGTGGCCTATCTGCTGCTGCACGGTGAGTTGCCCACGGCGGAGGAGTTCGGCGCCTGGCGTCACGAGATCACCATGCACACCTTCATTCACGAGAACGTGCGCAAGCGATTCCTGGAGGGGTTCCACTACGACGCCCACCCCATGGGCATGTTGGTATCCGCCGTCGCCGCCCTGTCGACCTTCTACCTCGATGCCAAGGAGATCTTCGATCCCGATTCCCGACATAAGCAGGTCACCCGCCTGATCGCCAAAATGCCGACCTTGGCTGCCGCCGCCCATCGTTTCAGCATCGGGATGCCCTTCGTCTACCCGGACAACTCCCTCGACTTCTGCTCCAATTTCCTGTCGATGTTGTGGAAAGTGGCCGAGCCGCGTTTCGACGCCAATCCCATCTTGACCCGCGCTCTCGACGTACTTTTCATTCTCCACGCCGATCATGAACAGAATTGCTCCACCACCGCCATGCGAGTGGTCGGCTCCTCGCATTCGGACCCCTACTCGGCCTGCGCCGCGGCGTGCGCCGCTCTGTACGGTCCCCGCCACGGGGGGGCCAACGAGGCTGTGATCCGGATGCTGACCGAGATCGGTTCGATCGACAATGTTCCCGCTTTCGTCGACTCGGTGAAGCAGGGTACCGGTGGCCGGCTGCAGGGCTTCGGCCACCGCGTGTACAAGAGCTATGACCCGAGAGCCAAGATCATCAAGCGCACGGCGGACGAAGTCTTCGAGGTGACGGGGAAGAACCCCCTCCTCGACATCGCCCTCAAGCTGGAAGAGATCGCGCTGTCGGACGAGTACTTCACCTCTCGGCGGCTCTATCCCAATGTCGACTTCTACTCGGGCCTGATCTACCAGGCCATGGGTTTCCCGCTCGAGATGTTCCCCGTTCTGTTCGCCATTCCCCGGACGGCGGGCTGGCTCGCCCACTGGCAGGAGATGCTGGACCAGGATTCGAAGATCGCCCGTCCCCGCCAGCTCTACGCCGGCCCCGAGTTGCGCCCCTACGTTCCCATCGGCAGCCGCTGATCGTCGGGCGGTTCGTGAACCGTCCGGCTAATCGACAGGGCGGGGGACGAGCCGCATGAGCCCCTCCTGCACCATGGACACCACCAAGGTGCCCTCCCGGGTGAAGAGAAAACCCCGAGCCAAGCCGCGGGCGCCGAAGGCACTGGGGCTGTCCATGTCGTACAGGAGCCAGTCGTCGGCCCGGAAGGGCCGGTGGAACCACATGCAGTGATCGAGGCTGGCGCCCATGAACTCGGCGTCGTCCCACCGGACCTCGTGGGGAGCGAGCATCGTGTCGAACAGCGACATGTCCGACGCATAGGTGGCGATGCAGGCGTGCAGCAAGGGGTCGTCGCCCAACGTTCCGTCGGCGCGGATCCAGAGCCTTTGGATGGGGTCGCGGTTCTCGTGCTGCATCCAGGGCAGCTCCCCCACGTGGCGCTGGTCGATGGGGTGGGGTCGGGCGAACCAATCGGCCAATTGATCCCGGAGTGGCTCCAGTCGTTCGCGCAAGCTGACCAGAGTCTCAGGGCCGGGGACATCGGGCATGGGGGCCTGGTGGACGAAGTCACCGTCTTCGTCCACCTGGAAGGAGGTCTGCATGTTGAAGATGGCCTGGCCGTGCTGGATGGCCACCACCCGTCGGGTGGTGAAGGACCGCCCGTCGCGGATGCGGTCGACCTCGTAGAGGATGGGGACGTTCGGGTCCCCGGGGCGCAGGAAATACGAGTGCAGGGAGTGGACCCGGCCCCGTTCGACCGTCCGTCCGGCCGCCATCAGCGCCTGAGCCGCCACCTGCCCCCCGAAGACGCGTTGGCGGTGCTCGTCGGGGCTGACGCCCCGGAAGATATTGACCTCGATGGGCTCGATGTCGAGCAATTTGACGAGGAAGTCCAGGGCGTCGCTCACAGGGACATCCTGACAGCGCCCGACAGGGCTGGGCGAGACCGGGGTCGAAGGGCCCGGGAGGAGTCGGGGGCAACGGCTCGCCGCTACGGTTTCGGCCATGCCGACGGCCCCCTTTCCCGATGGATTCCTGTGGGGAGCGGCCTCGGCCGCCCACCAGATCGAGGGCGGAAACGTCAACAACAACTGGTGGCAGTTCGAACACATGCCCGGGACACCATGCGCAGTGTCCAGTGGGGACGCATGCGACTCGTGGCACCGGTGGCCCGAGGATCTGGATCTGCTGGCGTCGCTCGGTTTCGGCGCCTACCGCTTCTCCATCGAATGGAGCCGGATCGAACCGGAGCAGGACGAGTGGTCGGCGGCCAGCCTCGAGCACTATCGCCGGCAATGCGCCGCCTGCTGGGAACGCGGCCTCGTCCCCCTGGTCACGTTTCACCATTTCACGACCCCGGCCTGGCTGACCGCCCGCGGCGGGTGGGAAGCGGCGGACGCGCCGGAACGCTTCGCCCGCTTCTGCGAGCGTGCCGTGGCGCATCTGGGCGACCTGGTCGGCTGGGGGTGCACCATCAACGAGCCCAACATCGTGGCCTTCATGGGCTATCTGGCCGGGATCTTCCCGCCGGCGGTGCGCGACTCCGAGCGTCGGCGGGCGGTGAACGACGCGCTGTGCCGGGCCCACCGGTTGGCGACCGATGCCCTGCGCGCCGGTCGGGGGGAATTCCCGGTCGGGTTGACCCTGTCGATGACCGACTATCAGGCGGTCGACGACGGTGACGGCCAGCGGGACCGGATACGGCGGTCGATGGAAGACGTCTTTCTCGAGGCCACCACGGGCGACGATTTCATCGGGGTCCAGTGCTATACCCGGATGCGGGTCGGACCCGAGGGCGCCCTGCCGGCCGAGGAAGGGGTGGCGCTCACCCAGATGGGGTACGAGTACTGGCCCCAGTCACTCGAAGCCGTGGTCAGGCGGGCCTGGGACGTCACCGGCGGCATCCCCGTCGTCGTCACGGAGTCGGGCATCGGCACGGCCACCGACGCCGAGAGGATCGCCTATGTGACCGAGGCACTGGCCGGAGTGCGCCGATGCCTCGACGACGCCATCGACGTCCGGGGCTACGTGTACTGGAGCCTGCTCGACAATTTCGAATGGGTCCTGGGGTACGCGCCGACCTTCGGACTGGTGGCCGTGGACCGGGAGACCTTCGAACGACGCCCCAAGCCCAGCGCATCATGGTTGGGCGCCGTGGCTCGGGCCAATGCCGTCGAAGTCCCCGGATGAGGGTGGCCAGCCGCCCACCTGACGCTCCGGGTAGATTGGCGGGGATGTCTGCTCTCGTGGTGCGCCTCTGGCGCCTCTACCACACCCCCCAAGGCAAGAAGATGTTCCGGTACACCATGGTGTCGGTCATCTCCACCCTCGTCTCGGTGACCGTCCTTGGTCTCGTCTACGGGGTGTTCCAGTGGTGGACCGAGGTGCCGAGCACCCTGTTCGCCAATGTGGTGGCGACGGTGCCCTCGTACTACTTGAACCGCTCCTGGGCCTGGGGCAAGAGCGGGCGGTCGCACATCCGACGCGAGGTTCTTCCCTTCTGGGGCCTCTCCATTGCCGGCATGTTGCTCTCGATCCTCACCTCGACCGAGGCCCGCAATATCGGGATCGCCCATTTCGAACATCACCACACGATCCGCACCGTGCTCGTCCTGGGCGCCAACCTCATGGCCTTCGGCGTGTTGTGGGTGGTGAAGTTCCTCGTCTTCAACCGGCTTTTCCACGTCAAGCCGGTGGACGAGGATGCCGAGCTGGTGGACGTCAGTCCCTGAAGTTGGTGAACTGCAGGGGGATGCCGAAGTCCTCTTCCTTGAGCGCCTGGATGACCGCCTGGAGGTCGTCACGCTTCTTGCCGGAGACCCGCAGCTGATCGCCCTGCGTCTGCGAGGACACACCCTTGGCCGCATGGTCCTTGATGAACTTGTTGATCTTCTTGGCGTGATCGGAGGAGACCCCGGCATGGACGGCGATCTTCTGGCGCACGGCGCCCTTCGAGGCTTCCTCGATCTTCCCCGCCTCCAACGCCTTCAGCGACACCTGGCGCCGGACGAGCTTTTCTTCGAGAACCTGGTGGAGGGCGCGCAGTCGGTCCTCCGTCGACGAGCGCAGCACCATTTCCGTGTCGCTCAGGTCGATCTCGGAATCGGTCCCTTTGAAGTCGAACCGGGTCCCCGCTTCACGGTTGGCCTGGTCGACGGCGTTGCGGACCTCTTGCATGTCAACCTCGGACACGACGTCGAACGTCGGCATGCGGGCCACCATAGTCAGCGGGCATCGGGGTCCGCCCGCTGGCTCGGCGTCGTCTCCGGCCGGCGCCGAGCCTGCGGTTCCGAGCCGACCGTGGCCGCGGTATCGTCTCGCCCCGCGGGTCGGTGCCCGAGTGGCCAAAGGGAGCAGGCTGTAAACCTGCCGGCATTGCCTTCGAAGGTTCAAATCCTTCCCGGCCCACCAATGGGGGTCGCCCCACTGCTCGGTGGGGCGCCCACCGAGGTCGACGTGCCCCCCGGGGCGACTTGTCAGACGTCGGCTTTTCGTTACAATGACGTTACGAACGTCCCGCGAATCGATCCGCGGCAGAAAAACGGGCAGTCTCCAAAAACGGGCAGTCTCCGGTGAATCTCCGGAGGTCTACGAGCGGCCCTGCACGAACCCCCACGTGACGAGGACCGAGACAATGGGTGTAGAGGAGCGGGTGGTCGCCCAAGAGCGCGACGCCGCGCCCGGGCACGCCTCCGTGCTGGTTCGGGTTCTCGACCGCTTGTCGGTGTGGGACGAGGCCGTACGGTCGCGATGGCCGTTCTCCTCCCTGGTCGGCGCCGATGTCTCTCCCGATGCCACCGGTGACAGCTCCCACCTGCTCTTGCGACCGGCCATCCTCGGTTTTCTGGCCATCTGCGCCATCACCGCCGGCGTGGCCCAGCAGCAGTCGCCCTTCACCTTGAAGGCGCCCGGAGCCTGGTTCTTCGGCGTGCCCAGCGCCTCGGCGGCCACATCGGCGTTCAAACACCCCACCACCGGTCTGTTCTTCGGCCTGGTGGCGGTGTACGGGGGCCTCGTCCTTCTGATGCGGGTCTGGTACGGCCTGATCAGGAGCCTGTCGCAACGTCCCGGTGTCCCGGTCCGCAAGATCATGGCCGTCTTCGCCCTCTGGATCCTCCCCCTGCTCATCGTCGCCCCGCTGTTCAGCCGTGACGTCTACAGCTACGCGGCTCAGGGCGAGATGATGAGCCACCACATCAGCCCCTATCACTACGGTCCCGGTGTTCTCGGGGCGGCCCCTTCGGTGAATCTCGTCGACCCCCTCTGGTTGAACACCCCGGCCCCTTACGGGCCGCTCTTCATGCAGATCGACGGCACGCTGACCAGCGCCTCTCTGCACCACGAGCTGGTCGACGTGATCCTCTTGCGCCTTCTGGCCATCGGTGGAGTGGGATTGATGGCGCTGGGTGTGGCCAGCCTGGCCCGCAGCCACCGGCGAGATCCGGCCTACGTCCTGACGCTCGCCATCTTGAACCCGGTGACGGTCTTACACCTCGTGGGGGGCGCCCATAACGACGCCCTGATGCTCGGCCTCCTCGTCTGCGGCATCGCCGTGGCCCGTCGGGGGAGACCGGTGGCCGGCATCGTGCTCTGCGCGCTGGCCACCGCCGTCAAGGTTCCCGCCGCCATCGGCATCCTCTACGTCGGATGGGAATGGATGGGAGCCGGAATCCCCCTTCGAGCCCGGATCCGCCCCCTTCTCACCGCCGGTCTGCTGTCGGCCGGCGTCATGGGTGCGTTATCCCTGGTCACAGGCCTGGGATGGACCTGGGTCCTCAACCTGGGAGCGCCCGGGACGGTCCGGTCGTGGGTGGCCCCGGCCACCGGAGCGGGAATCGTGCTGACCGACGCCGCCCACCTGGTCGGGATCGGGGCTCCCTTGCACACGATGCTGACCGTGACGCGGGCGATCGGCCTGTGCGGGGCCCTCGGCGCCGGCCTGTGGTTTCTGTGGCGGTCGGAGAGGATCGGTTCTCTGCAGGCCATGGGCCTGACCCTTCTGCTGGTGGTGACCCTCGGACCGGTGGTCCAGCCCTGGTACCTCTCGTGGGGCCTGGTCCTGCTCGCCCCGGTGGCGCAAGGCAAGATCAGGTCTCTCATCATCGGTTTGTCCATCGCCTCGGCTTTCATCGGGCTGCCGGGCGGAAGCAAGCTCTTGAGCCTCCTGCTCCAGGCCGATCCGTTGCAGGTGGCCGTGGCACTGCTCGTCTGCCTGGCCATCTTCACGGTGCCCCTCACCCCCCTGCAGCGCCAACGCCTGCTCATCCACTGGAGGAGCCGTCGCGGCGGCGGCCCCGGCCGGGGTTCGGGACCGCAGCTGGGCGACGCCCGTCCCGACCTCGACTATCTGGGCGTCTGACCGGACCGGTGCCCGGAGGATCAGGGGTTCCTCGGGCCGTCCTCCGGAAGCTCTAGAGCATCCGTTGGAGGATGGTCACGTCGATCCAGCGTCCGAATTTCCGGCCCACCTCATGTTCGATACCGACGAGGACGAATCCGCAGGCGCGGTGGAGGGCGATCGAGGGCTCGTTGTCGCCCGACGTGCGGGCGATGACCGTATGGAAGCCCTGGCGGGTGCCGAGATCGAGCAGCTCCTCGAGCAGCAGGCGGCCCACCCCCTGGCCCCGACGGTCGCCGGCCACGTAGACCGAGTCCTCCACGGTGGTCGAGTAGGCGGCGCGATCGCGAAACGGCGAAAGTGACCCGAAACCGGCCACGCCGGCGTCGTCGACGGCCACCACGGCGGGATGGACTCCCTGGTGGCGATCGATCCAGGCCAGTTGGTCGGCGTGGGTGCGGGGCTCGATGTCGAAGGTGACGGTGGACCCGGAGACCTCGGTGTTGTAGATGGCCCGAAGGGCTTCGGCGTCGCCCGGACGCGCCAGCCGGATGTCCATCGGCTGATCGTACCGGCGGGTGGTCCGGGCTCCCGGCGGGCCCCGGGGAACGGGGACAGGCTCGACTATGATTGTCCGGCGCGCAGGCGCTGTGTCGGCCCCCTTAGCTCAGTCGGCAGAGCACAGCCATGGTAAGGCTGGTGTCGTCGGTTCGATTCCGACAGGGGGCTCCCCGGCGGCGTAGCTCAGTCGGTCAGAGCACACGGCTCATAATCGTGGGGTCGCGGGTTCGAGTCCCGCCGCCGCTACCAGGGCAGATAGATATCAGGGCCAGGCACGGCCGGGCCCATCCAGGGGTGCCCGGAGGAGGAAGGACAAGGCGAATGGCGAAGAACGAGAAACGAGTCCAGGTGACGCTGGCCTGCGAGGTCTGCAAGCGGCGGAACTACATCACCATGAAGAACAAGCAGAACGACCGTGAGCGGATCGAAATGAACAAGTTCTGCCGTTGGGACCGCAAGCACACGGTCCACAAGGAGACCCGCTGACGAATGGGGTGGCCTGAGCGCCGCCTCCACCCTCGTTTCCCGTCCGCTCCCCCTGGCCCGGCACCGAAATGGGCGTCGGCAGGCCAGGCGTGCCGGATGGTAATCTGGCCGCTCGACCCGCGAGGCCGGACGGTCGGTGACGGCCGTCCCGGCCACCGTAGGGCAGTAGCTCAATTGGTAGAGCCCTGGTCTCCAAAACCAGTGGTTGGGGGTTCGAGTCCCTCCTGCCCTGCCAATCAGCTGTCCGTCGAAAGGCGAATCAGATCGTGAACCGAGAGATGAAGCGGATGATGCAGCGGCAGGGCCAGGTCGAGGCCGATGGCTCGCCCGCGGCCCAACAGACGGCACCACCGCGTTCGCGCCCGGACCGGCCGGCCAAGTCCGAACTGAGCCCACCCGCCCGTGTCGGGGAATTCGTCCGGGAGGTGCGGTCCGAGTTGCGCCAGGTGGCCTGGCCCACCCGGCCCGAGGTGGCCAACTCGGCCACCGTCGTGTTCATCACCCTGGTGGTCCTGGTCTGTCTGATCTTCCTCTTGAATTACGCATTCTCGCACTCGATCTCCTGGCTCTACAGCGCATGACCGCCGTCGAATTCGGAGACGACGTGGAGCAGCCGGCGGGCGGCGGGGCCGATGTGGGCGACGGGGCGGCCGAGAGTCTCACCGATACGGACGTGGGCACGGACGCGGTCGACACCGACGCATCCGGGGTCGATGTCGTCGACGGGGAATCTGCCGATGCCCCTGTGGTGGCGACCTCGTTCGGCGCCGGCTACGAGTACACGCGTGACGACGAGGACGAAGACGAGGAGCCGGTGGTCCTCGAGAGCCCCTACGACCGACCTGGTCGGTGGTTCGTGGTGCACACCTACGCCGGCTACGAGAACAAGGTGAAGTCGAACCTGCAGAGCCGGATCGTCTCCATGAACATGGAGGACAGGATCTTCGAGGTCGTCATTCCCATGGAGGACGTCGTCGAGTTCAAGAACGGCAAGAAGGTGGTCGTCCAGAAGAAGGTCTTCCCCGGTTACCTGCTGACCCGGTGCGACCTGGACGATGATTCGTGGTCGGTGATCCGCAACACTCCGGGTGTGACGGGGTTCGTGGGCCCCGGGACGAAGCCCACGCCTCTGTCGCGACGTGAGGTCGAGGGCATTCTGCAGGTTCCGCTGGTGAGCGGCGGAGTCGAACAGGTCAAGAAGTCCCGGCCGCGCCTCGAGTACGAAGAGGGCGAGACGGTGCGGGTCAAGGAGGGGCCGTTCGCGGACTTCTCCGGTCAGATCGACGAGATCAACGAGGACCAGCTGAAGCTGAAGGTGCTGGTCAACATCTTCGGCCGAGAGACACCCGTGGAACTCGAATTCAGCCAGGTCGCCAAGCTCTAGATCCCAGGAGATCCACTGTGCCACCGAAGAAGAAGATCCTTGCCGTCGTGAAGATCCAGCTGCCCGCTGGAGGGGCGACGCCCGCGCCCCCGGTCGGGACGGCGCTCGGACCCCACGGCGTCCAGACCATGGAATTCTGCAAGCAGTACAACGCCGCCACCGAGAACCAGCGCGGCACCGTGGTCCCGGTGGAGATCAGCATCTACGAGGACCGGACGTTCTCGTTCGTGCTCAAGACCCCGCCGACCCCGGTTCTGATCAGACAGGCGGCGGGGCTCGAGAAGGGGGCCGTGGCCGCCGGTCGGGAGCAGGCCGGATCGATCACGGATGCCCAGGTGGCCGAAATCGCCCGGGTGAAACTGCCCGACCTGAACACCGACGACATCGAATCGGCCAAGCGCCAAGTGGTGGGGACAGCTCGCTCCATGGGCGTCGCCGTCAGCGGTTGACCTGACGTCAGACGAGAGACACGGAGAGGAACTGTCGTGCACAAGGGCAAGAAGTACGTGGCCGCGCTGGAGCGGTTCGACCGCGAGGAGCTGTACCCGCCGGCCGAGGCCGTCAGCCTGGTGAAGGACATGGCCAGCGCCAAGTTCGACGAGACCGTGGAGCTGGCCGTCCGGCTGGGGGTCGATCCCCGCAAGGCCGACCAGATCGTCCGGGGGACCCTCAGCCTTCCCGCCGGCACCGGGCGGACCGCCCGGGTCGTGGTCTTCGCCGCCGGAGAGGCCGCGGCTGAGGCGCGCGAGGCCGGCGCCGACGAGGTAGGGGCCGACGACCTGGTGGCCCGGGTCGAAGGCGGATTCCTCGACTTCGACGTCGCCATCGCCACCCCGGACCTGATGGGCCAGGTGGGCAAGCTCGGACGGGTCCTCGGACCCCGTGGGCTCATGCCCAACCCGAAGACCGGCACGGTGACGACCGAGGTCGGCAAGGCGGTGACCGAGTTCAAAGGTGGCCGGGTGGAATACCGGACCGACAAGGTGGGCAATGTCCATGTCCGGATGGGCAAGGTCTCCTTCACCCGTGAACAACTGCTGGCCAACCTTCACGCCGTGATCGACGAGCTCGTCCGGGCCAAGCCGGCGGCGGCCAAGGGCCGGTACCTCCGGTCGGTCTCCGTCTCGTCGACCATGGGCCCGGGCGTCCACATCGATCCTGCCCAGGCCCGACTCGTCGTGGAAGAGCTGGTGGCCACGGCGTAGTAACTTCTTTCCCTGGCGATCCCTTCCGATCGCCCGAAGACGAGACATGCCGTTGCCGTAGACCTCCGGTTGCGCCTCCCGGCGCCGAAGGGGCCCTGAGGGCCCGCCCGACAAGGTGACGACCACGTTCCTCGACAGGACATCGCGTCCTGCTCGGTGGCTGCGGTCACGGCCAACAGGTGTGGCGACAGGCACCTTCCGAGAAGAGGAGCGACGATGGAGAACCCGAGGCCCGAGAAAGTGGCCGTGGTCAACGAGGTGCGCGAGCGCCTCGAGGGGGCTCAGGCGTCGATCCTCACCGAATATCGCGGTCTCACCGTCCGCGAGATGGCGGAGTTGCGCCAGGCCCTGACGGCGGTCGGCGGCGACTACAAGGTCTACAAGAACACCCTGGTCAAGCTGGCGATCGCCGGTGGCCGCCACGAGCCATTGGCCGCCCTTCTCGAGGGTCCGACCGCCATCGCCTTCGTGTCCGGTGAGGTCAGTGCCGTGGCCAAGGCCCTGCGGGACTACGCCCGGTCCAATTCCCATCTGATCGTCAAGGGTGGTCTCCACGGCGAGGGTTTCCTGTCGGCTCAGGAACTCGGCGTCCTGGCCGACCTCCCCTCGCGCGATGTGCTCCTGGCCCGGCTGGCCGGCGCCATCGCCGCCCCGCTGCAGCAATTCGCCGGCCTTCTCGAGGCCCTCCCCCGGAGTCTCGCTTACGGCCTGTCGGCTCTTCTCGACCAGAAGGGTGGCGCACCGGCCGAGGCCGAAGCAGCCGCCCCGGAGGCCGAGGCAGCCGCCCCGGAGGCCGAGGCACCCGCCACCGAGGCCGAGGCACCCGCCAGCGAGGCAGCCGCTGCTGAGGTGGGGGCCGAGGCGCCTGCCCCCGAGGCAGAGGTACCGGCCGCCGAGGTGGAGGCCGAGGCGCCCGCCCCGGTCGCCGAGGCAACGGCCGCCGGGGTGGAGACGGCAGCCGGCGGCGAAGGGGCCGACGAGTCGGCTGAGGCGGCAGAGCCGGCCGAAACCCCCGGAGAAGGCGACGGAACGTGACGTCGCCGGCTGAGTTCATGACCTGGACGATCGACAATTCGAGAAGACACAAGGAGCGGAACGACAATGGCTGACAAGACCCTCACCAAGGACCAGATTCTCGACGGAATCGCCAGTCTCTCGGTGCTCGAGCTCTCCGAGCTGCTGAAGGAATTCGAAGAGAAGTTCGGCGTGACCGCCGCGGCCCCCGTGGCCGTCGCCGCCGCGCCTTCCGGAGGCGGCGACAGCGGCGGAGCCGGCGAAGAGGAGAAGAGCGCCTTCGACGTCGTTCTGACCGCCGCCGGGGACAAGAAGATCCAGGTCATCAAGGAAGTTCGGGCCCTGACCAGCCTCGGTCTGAAAGAGGCCAAGGACCTGGTGGACAGCGCCCCCAAGCCCGTGCTCGAGGGTGTCTCGAAAGAAGACGCGGAGAAGGCAAAGGCCCAGCTCGAAGGGGCCGGAGGCAGCGTCGAGGTCAAGTAGGGCCGGGGAAATTGCCTTGACGGCATGCCGGCGCGTCCGTACCCTGTCGGGGGCGACAGAACGAGGGTTGCCTCCCAGGGTGCCTGCGCGTATACTGTCCGGTTGTCGTGCCCCGTCTTCGCGCCAATCTTGAAATCTGACCTCTGAACGTCGCGCGCCCAGGCGTCTGACGCCGAGGTCCGCGGCGCTCGGCCGGCCGCCCGTCCCACCGTTGTACCCGCCCGAGTTCCCCGTAGTACCGGTTTCACCCTCCGCCCTACACGGGATCTATTTGGTCACCTCGTTTCACCCCCGTCCTGTCACCCATCACCCCTGTACCTGGGAGGAGTAGGCCGTTGCCTGCACGGTCCAAATTTTCTGAACGTTTCTCCTTCGCCAACATCGACGAAGTCCTGCCGTTGCCGGATCTCATCGCTGTGCAGCGTGATTCCTTCAAGTGGTTCCTCGACAAGGGTCTGGCCGAGGCCTTCGCCGACATCAGCCCCATCGAGGACTTCACCGGTCAGCTGAACCTGGAGCTGGAGTTCGATCCGACCGACCCTGACCTGCGCCCTCCTCCCAAGTTTCGGGAGGAGGAATGCAAGGAGAAGGACATGACCTACGCCGCCCCCGTCTTCGTGCGGGCGCGGTTCATGAACGCCCAGACCGGTGAGATCAAGGAGCAGACCGTCTTCATGGGGGACTTCCCGATGATGACGGACAAGGGCACCTTCATCATCAACGGGACCGAGCGGGTGGTGGTGAGCCAGCTGGTGCGGTCGCCGGGCGTGATCTTCCAGCCCGGGCGGGACGCCAAGACCATCGTCACCGGCACCGTCCATCCCTACCGGGGTGAGTGGATCGAATTCGACGTCGAGGCCAAGCCCTCCAAAGACGTGACCGCCGGAGCCCGGGTGGCCCGCAAGCGCCGGCTCTCGCTGTTCGTGATCCTGCGGGCCCTGGGCTATGAGGACGAGGGGTTCCTGAACCGTTTCGTCCGGCACTTCGACTTCCTGGAAGGGCAGTGGGAGAAGGAGCGTGACCTTGCCCCCACGCGCGAAGAAGCGCTGCTCGAGATCTACAAGCGGGCCCGACCCGGCGAGCCGTTGTCGGCCGAGGCGGCGCGGGGCTACTTCGAAAACGCCTTCTTCAACCCCAAGCGCTACGACCTGACCCGGGTCGGTCGCTACAAGCTGAACCGGAAGCTCGGTCCCGAGATCGAGCGGGTGGCCAGCGTCCTGGACATCGACCTCGAGCGGCCCGCCCCCGACCAGGGCGTGCTGAGCCCGTCGGAGATCCTGGCCACGGCCACGTACATGCTCCATCTGGCCGACGGCGAGTCCGGCTACCGGATCGACGACCAGGACCACTTCGCCAACCGCCGGATCCGGTCGGTGGGCGAGTTGATCCAGAACCAGGTCCGGGTGGGACTGTCGCGTATGGAGAGAGTCGTCCGCGAGCGGATGACGACCCAGGACGTGGAAGCCATCACGCCGCAGACCCTGATCAACATCCGCCCCGTGGTCGCCGCCATCAAGGAGTTCTTCGGCACCAGCCAGCTGAGCCAGTTCATGGACCAGAACAACCCCCTGTCCGGCCTGGCCCACAAGCGGCGGCTGTCGGCTCTCGGACCCGGTGGTCTGTCCCGGGAGCGGGCCGGTTTCGAGGTCCGGGACGTGCACACCTCCCACTACGGCCGGATGTGCCCCATCGAAACGCCCGAAGGCCCGAACATCGGTTTGATCGGGGCCCTGGCCACCTACGCCCGGGTGAACGATTACGGCTTCATCGAGACTCCCTACCGCAAGGTGGTCGACGGGCGGGTGCAGGACGAGATCATGTACCTGGCCGCTGACGAGGAAGAAGAGCACGTCATCGCCCAGGCCAACGCCAAGCTCGACGGCAGCGGTCGTTTCGTCGACGAGCGGGTGCTCGTGCGGCGGGGGCCGCAAGGCGCCGGGGTGCGGGTGGGGGCCACCTCCACCTCATACGGCACGACGAGCGAGATCGACTATGTGCCGCCGGCCGACGTCGACCTGATGGACGTCTCGCCCAAGCAGATCGTGTCGGTCTCGACCGCGCTGATCCCCTTCGTCGAGCATGACGACGCCAACCGGGCCCTGATGGGGGCCAACATGCAGAAGCAGGCCGTCCCCCTGGTGGTGCCCGAAGCGCCGTACATCGGCACCGGGGTGGAGGCCCGGGCCGCGCGCGACGCCGGCGACGTGCTGCTGGCCGAGGGCGACGGCAATGTGGTCGAGGTGTCGGGCGAGGCCGTGATCGTCGAGTACCGGGCCGGCCAGAAGGACCGGTTGGGGCTCGAGCTCGGCCGCCGGACGTACAGGCTGGCCAAGTTCCGCCGGTCCAACCAGAACACCTGCATCAACGCCAAGGTGGTCGTGGACGAGGGCGCCAAGGTGTCCGTCGGCGACGTGCTGGCCGACGGGGCCGCCACCCAGAACGGCGAATTGGCGCTGGGGAAGAACCTGCTGGTGGCCTTCATGCCCTGGGAGGGGTACAACTTCGAGGACGCCATCATCCTGTCGGAGCGGTTGGTGCGCGACGACGTTCTGACCTCGATCCACATCGAGGAGCACGAGGTCGACGCCCGGGACACGAAGCTCGGCGCCGAGGAGATCACCCGGGACATCCCCAACCTCTCGGAAGAGATCCTGGCCGACCTGGACGAGCGGGGGATCATCCGGATCGGGGCCGAAGTGGGGCCTGGCGACGTCCTGGTGGGCAAGGTGACGCCCAAGGGAGAGACCGAGCAGACGCCGGAAGAGCGGCTGCTGCGGGCCATCTTCGGTGAGAAGGCGCGCGAGGTCCGGGACACGTCGCTGAAGGTGCCGCACGGTGAGTCGGGCAAGGTGATCGACGTCCGGGTGTTCTCCCGAGAGGACTCCCACGAGTTGCCGCCCGGAGTGAACCAGTTGGTCCGGGTCTACGTGGCCCAGAAGCGCAAGATCTCCGAAGGCGACAAGTTGGCCGGGCGACACGGGAACAAGGGGGTCATCTCCAAGATCCTGCCCGTGGAGGACATGCCCTTCCTGGCCGACGGGACGCACGTGGACATCATCTTGAACCCCCTCGGTGTGCCCAGCCGGATGAACGTCGGGCAGGTGCTCGAATCGCACCTCGGGTACGCGGCCCGTTGGGGTTGGGAAGGGGTGGAAGGCCTCGAGCCTTTGACCGGGGTCCTGGACGCCAAGACGCGGCCCAAGACCGACCCGGCTGTCTGGGTCTCGACACCGTCGTTCGACGGTGCCCACTGGGATGAGGAGGAGGACGCCGGGCGGCACCCCACCATCCGGAACCTCTTCGAGAGGTTGCACTCCGACTCGCAGGACGGGACGCGGCTGATCGGGACCGACGGGAAGGCCACGCTCTACAACGGCCGGACCGGCGAGGTCTACGACAACCCGATCTCCGTCGGCTACGTGTACATCCTGAAGCTGGCCCACCTGGTCGACGACAAGATCCACGCCCGTTCGACGGGGCCCTACTCGATGATCACCCAACAGCCCCTCGGTGGAAAGGCGCAGTTCGGTGGGCAGCGGTTCGGGGAGATGGAGGTGTGGGCCCTCGAGGCCTACGGCGCCGCCTACGCCCTGCAGGAGCTGCTGACCATCAAGTCCGACGACGTGCTCGGCCGGGTGAAGGTCTACGAGGCCATCGTGAAGGGCGAGAACATCCCCGAGCCGGGGATTCCCGAGAGTTTCAAGGTTCTGATCAAGGAGATGCAGTCGCTGTGTCTCAACGTCGAGGTGCTGTCGCTCACCGGTGAGGAGATCGAGATGCGGGAGCTCGACGAGGATGTGTTCCGGACGGCCGAGGAACTCGGCATCGACATCAGCCGGCCCGAGCGTGGGTCGGACGAAGAGGATGAGCGCCGCGCTGCGGAGAGGAGCTTCTAGCCGTGCTGGACGTCAATAATTTCGACCAGCTTCGTATCGGCCTGGCCACGGCCGAGTCGATCCGTTCGTGGTCAAACGGCGAGGTGAAGAAGCCGGAGACGATCAACTACCGGACGCTGCGTCCCGAGAAGGACGGGCTGTTCTGCGAGAAGATCTTCGGGCCGACGAAGGACTGGGAGTGCTACTGCGGGAAGTACAAGCGCGTGCGGTTCCGGGGGATCATCTGTGAGCGCTGCGGGGTGGAGGTCACCCGGTCCAAGGTGCGACGCGAGCGGATGGGGCACATCGAGCTGGCCGCCCCGGTGGTGCACATCTGGTACCTGCGGGGGACGCGGAGCTGGCTCGCCTATCTGTTGATGGGCACCGAAGCCCGCGAGGAGTTGAAGGCCAAGCAGCTCGAGAAGGTGATCTACTTCGCCGCCAACCTGGTGACCTGGGTGGACGACGAGCGCCGCCACGAGGACCTGCCCGCACTCGAGGAGGAGCTGGCGGCCGAGATCACCGACCTGGAGAAGCAGCGGGACCTCGACATCGACCGCCGGTTCAAGGCGCTCGAGGCCGAGCTGGCCGAGCTCGAGAAGGACGGGGCCAAGGAGACCGAGATCAAGGCCCGGCAGCGGTTGTCGGAGAAGGAGATCGGGTCGGTCCGCGAGCGCTTCGAGGCCGATATCGACCTGGCCAAGCGGGCCCTGGACGAGTTCCGGGACCTCTTCCCCCGCAAGATCATCGAAGACGAGCTGCTGTGGCGGGAGCTGAAGATCCGCTACGAGGACTACTTCGAGGGCGGCATGGGGGCCGAGGCCATCTCCCGGTTGATCGACCGGATCGACCTCGACGTGGAGGAAGTGAAGCTCCGCGAGGCCATCGACGCCGCCGACGGCCGCCGGCCGCTGTCGGCTCAGCGCCGTCAAAAAGCCATCAAGCGGCTGAAGATCGTGACCGCCTTCAACCGGCGCGACGATCACGGCCGACGGATCAACGACCCGAGGGCCATGATCCTGGGCGTCGTGCCCGTGATCCCGCCCGACCTGCGGCCGATGGTCCAGCTCGACGGTGGCCGGTTCGCCACCTCCGACCTGAACGACCTGTACCGCCGGGTGATCAACCGGAACAACCGGCTGAAGAGGTTGCTCGACCTGGGCGCGCCCGAGATCATCATCAACAACGAGAAGCGGATGTTGCAGGAGGCGGTCGACGCCCTGTTCGACAACGGACGGCGCGGCCGGCCGGTGACCGGGCCCGGCAACCGGCCCCTGAAGAGCCTGTCCGACATGCTGAAGGGCAAGCAGGGCCGGTTCCGGCAGAACCTGCTGGGGAAGCGGGTCGACTATTCGGGACGGTCTGTGATCGTGATCGGGCCCACGCTTCTGCTGCACCAGTGCGGTCTGCCCAAGCTGATGGCCCTCGAATTGTTCAAGCCCTTCGTGATGAAGCGGCTGGTCGACCTGGAGCTGGCCCAGAACATCAAGTCGGCCAAGCGGATGGTGGAACGTCGGCGTCCCCAGGTGTGGGACGTGCTCGAGGGCGTGATCAAGGAGCACCCGGTGCTTTTGAACCGGGCCCCCACCCTTCACCGGTTGGGGATCCAGGCTTTCGAGCCGGTGCTGGTCGAGGGGAAGGCCATCCAGGTCCACCCTCTCGTCTGCACCGCCTTCAACGCCGACTTCGACGGCGACCAGATGGCTGTCCACCTGCCGCTGTCGGCCGAGGCCCAGTCCGAGGCCCGGGTGCTGATGTTGTCGGCCAACAACATCCTGTCCCCGGCCACCGGTCGGCCCATCACGGTGCCGACCCAGGACATGGTCTTCGGGGGCTACTACCTGACGCTCGAGGTGGAGGGCGGCAAAGGCGAGGGACGGTCGTTCCGGCACGCCTTCGAGGTGGAGCGCGCCTTCGAGGAGGGCGCCGTGGCCCTGCACGCCAAGATCAAGCTGCGGCCGCTGCCCGGCTCGACGTTGCACACGGCGGTGGCCAAGCATCTGGGCCAGGACCCCGAGACCGAGGAGCAGCTGGTCCTCGAGACGACGCCGGGCCGGGTGTTCTTCAACGGCGCGCTGCCGAAGGGCTTCCGCTACGTGAACGACGTGGTGGGGAAGAGGAACACGCCCATCGGCGGGATCGTGGAGGAGGTGGCGGCCACCGAGCCCAAGCACATCGTGGCGGCCAGCCTCGACCTGATCAAGGCCCTGGGCTTCCGCTACGCGGCGCAGTCGGGACTGACCATCTCCATCGACGACGTGCGGACGCCGCCCGACAAGCGGGCCATTCTCGACCGCTACGAGCGGGAGGCGGAGAAGGCGGAGACGCAGTTCAAGCGGGGCATCATCACCGACGACGAGCGGCGGCAGAAGGAGATCGAGATCTGGACGTCGGCCACCTCCGAGGTGGGACGGGCCATGGAGAAGTCGCTGGCCGAAATCGCCTTCAACCCGCTCGACATGATGGTGGACTCGGGGGCGAGAGGGAACTCGCAGCAGATCCGGCAGATCGCCGGGATGAAGGGCCTCGTGTCCAACCCGCGCGGCGAGATGATCCCCCGGCCGATCAAGTCCTCGTTCCGCGAAGGCCTGTCGGTTCTCGAGTACTTCATCTCCACCCACGGGGCGCGCAAGGGTCTGGCCGACACCGCCCTGCGGACGGCCGACTCGGGGTATCTGACCCGACGTCTGGTCGACGTGGCCCAGGAGTTGATCGTGAGGATCGACGACTGCGAGACGGCTCGCAGCGTCTGGCTGGACGGCTTCTTCCCTGACGAGGCGGGACGGCGGTCGTACCTGGAGACGCGGGCCTTCGGGCGGGTGCTGGCCGAGGACACCAGGCTGTCCGACGGCACGGTGTTCACCACGGGCACGGTGCTCTACGACGACCTGGTGGCCCAGCTGCGCGATGACCCCCAGATCACCCGGGCCCGGGTGCGGTCGGTTCTCACGTGCGAGTCCGAGCACGGGGTCTGTGCCACCTGCTACGGCCTGTCGCTGGCCACGGGGCGGATCATCGAGCTGGGCGAGGCCGTGGGAGTGATCGCGGCGCAGTCCATCGGGGAACCGGGAACCCAGTTGACGATGCGGACCTTCCACACCGGCGGTGTGGTGGGTGAGGACATCACCCACGGTCTGCCTCGTGTGGTCGAGCTGTTCGAGGCCCGGACCCCGAAGGGGGCCGCTGTGCTCGCCCACCACTCGGGTGTGGTCCGGCTCGAAGACGAAGAGGGTGGGCGGCGGATCACGGTGGTGGCCGACGATGGCACCGAGGAGTCGGTGCTGGTGAACGCCCGGGCCCACCTGGAGGTGACCGCCGGCCAGGAGGTAGCGGCCGGCGATGCCCTGGTCGAGGGGCCGAAGGACCCGAAGGAGCTGCTCGAGGTCAAGGGCATCAGGGAGACCCAGCAGTACCTGGTCGAAGAGGTCCAGAAGGTCTACCGGGACCAGGGGGTGTCCATCCACGACAAGCACATCGAGCTGATCGTGCGGCAGATGCTGCGCCGGGTGCTCGTGGCCGAGCCGGGCGACGCGCCCTTCCTGCCCGGCGAGCGGGTCGACGCCCAGATCTACGCCGAGGTCAATCGTGGTCTGGTCCAGGACGCCCAACGTCCGGCCGAGGGTCGGCCCGAGCTGATGGGGATCACCAAGGCCTCGCTGGCCACCGATTCGTGGTTGTCGGCCGCCTCCTTCCAGGAGACGACCCGGGTGCTGACCGAGGCGGCCATCGAGGGCAAGTCGGACCACCTGTTCGGGCTGAAGGAGAACATCATCATCGGGAAGCTGATCCCGGCCGGGACGGGCATGGAGCGGTACCGCGATATCGCCGTCGACCTGCCCGACGCCGCCGGGGTGTCGCTTCGGACCTACGGCTTCGACGAGGAGACCGAGGACCTGGCCGCCTGGCTCCGTGACGTGGGAGGCCCGGTCGGGGCTCCCGGGTTCGGCGAGGCCGAGGACCTGGCGCCGCCGGCCGCCGCGCCCTGGAGCTCGCTCGACCCGGCCGTCGAGAGCCTGGGGGCGACGCCCAACGGTGACGGTCACGGTTTCGGGGCCGAGGGCAACGGACACCTGGACACCGGCGCCTAGTCAGGGCCATTTCGAGCGGCGGACGCCGGTTTCCGGGGTGGTGGACCCGGAGACGGCGGCCCGTCGATTCCTGTTGCTCCGGGGTCGGAGAAGGCTCTACACTTACTGGTTCGCGCTGTCGGGCGCCTTCTGGGCGCGCGACAAAGCAGCTTCCGCGAATCCGGTCCTATTTTCATCCTCGAGAGGTCACGCGTGCCCACGATCGAACAGCTCGTCCGCAAGGGACGGGCCACCAAGCAGTCGAAGACGAAGACCCCGGCGCTGAAGGGCGCGCCCCAGCGGCGTGGCGTCTGCACCCGGGTCTTCACCACCACGCCCAAGAAGCCGAACTCCGCCCTGCGGAAGGTGGCCCGGGTGCGGCTGACCAGTGGCATCGAGGTGAGCGCCTACATCCCCGGTGTGGGGCACAACCTGCAGGAGCACTCCATCGTGCTCGTGCGCGGGGGCCGGGTGAAGGACCTGCCCGGGGTCCGGTACAAGGTGATCCGGGGCGCCCTGGACGCCGCCGGGGTGCGTGAGCGCAACCAGGCCCGTTCCCGCTACGGCGCCAAGAAGGAGTCCTGAGATGCCCCGCAACGGGCCGGCCACGCGCCGGGAAATGGTGCCCGACCCCGTCTATCGGTCGGTGCTGGTCACCCAGGTGGTGAACAAGGTCCTGTCACGGGGCAAGCGGACCCTGTCGGAGCGGATCGTCTACACCGCCCTGGAGACGGTGCGGGACAAGACCGGTGGCGATCCGGTGTCGATCCTGAAGAAGGCGGTCGAGAACACCCGGCCCGAGCTCGAGGTGAAGAGCCGGCGGGTCGGTGGGGCCACCTACCAGGTGCCGGTGGAGGTGCGCCCCCGTCGGGCCACCACCCTGGCCATCCGGTGGCTCGTGGGCTTCTCCCGCCAGCGGCGGGAGAAGACGATGGCCGAACGACTGGCCAACGAGGTGCTTGATGCCGCCAACGGTACAGGTGCGGCGGTAAAGCGCCGAGAAGATATGCACAAGATGGCCGAATCGAACAAGGCCTTCGCCCATTACCGCTGGTAGAGGGCCATAACGCAGGCTCCGGTGCGGGCGCATCGGGGCCACCTGAGTAACCACCTGAGAGCAGAAGAACATGGCTGACGCACGTCCCATCCGCGAATTCCCGATTGCCCGGACCCGAAACATCGGGATCATGGCCCACATCGACGCGGGCAAGACCACCACGACCGAGCGGATCCTGTATTACACGGGCAAGAACTACAAGATCGGTGAGGTCCACGAGGGCGCCGCCACCATGGACTGGATGGTCCAGGAGCAGGAGCGGGGCATCACCATCACCTCGGCCGCCACCACCTGCAAGTGGCGGGACTGCTGGATCAACATCATCGACACCCCGGGCCACGTCGACTTCACCGTCGAGGTGGAGCGCTCGCTGCGGGTCCTCGACGGCGCCGTCGCCGTCTTCGACGCCGTGGCCGGCGTCGAGCCCCAGACCGAGACGGTGTGGCGCCAGGCCAACAAGTACGAGGTCCCCCGGATCTGCTTCATCAACAAGATGGACCGGATCGGGGCCGACTTCGAGCGGTCGGTGCAGATGATCCGCGACCGGCTGGACGCCAACCCGGCTGTCATCCAGATCCCCATCGGGGCCGAGAGCGGCTTCCAGGGTCTCGTCGACCTGGTCACCATGCAGGCCCTGATCTGGGACGAGGGCATGGGCGAGAAGTGGCGCGAGGAAGAGATCCCGGCCGAGCTGGCCGCCGAGGCGGCCGAGGCCCGGCACCAGCTGGTCGATGTGCTGTCGAACTACGACGACGCCATCACCGAGAAGTACCTGGCTGACGAGGCGATCACCGCCGACGACCTGCGGCCGGCCATCCGCCGGGCCACCATCGCCAGCCAGATCGTGCCTGTGCTGTGCGGGTCGGCCTTCAAGAACAAGGGCGTCCAGCCCATGCTCGACGCCGTGGTCGACTACCTGCCGAGCCCCATGGACGTGGCCCCCACGCCCGGCCTCACCATGAAGGGCGAGGAGATCGTGCGTAAGCAAGACGACGCCGAGCCCTTTTCCGCCCTGGCCTTCAAGATCATGACCGACCCCTACGTGGGGAAGCTGACCTACATCCGGGTGTACTCGGGCACCCTGACCAAGGGGTCCGCCGCGCTCAACTCGACCAAGGACCGCAAGGAGCGGGTGGGGCGGATCCTGCAGATGCACGCCAACCACCGCGAGGACAAGGACGCCATCTTCACCGGCGACATCGTGGCCGTGGTGGGGATGAAGCAGACCACCACCGGCGACACCCTGTGCGATCCCGACCACCCGGTGATCCTGGAAGCGCTCGAGTTCCCCGAGCCCGTGATCCACGTGGCCGTCGAGCCCAAGACCAAGGCCGACCAGGACAAGCTGGGCAAGGCTCTCTACTCGCTGTCCGAGGAGGACCCGACCTTCCGGGTCCGGACCGACGACGAGACGGGCCAGACGGTGATCTCGGGCATGGGCGAACTGCACCTCGAGGTGCTGGTCGACCGGATGCTGCGGGAATTCTCGGTGGACGCCAACGTGGGCAAGCCCCAGGTGGCCTACCGCGAGACGATCCGCAAGAAGGTGGAGAAGGTCGAGTGCCGCTATATCCGCCAGACCGGTGGCCGGGGCCAGTATGGCCACGTGGTCATCAGCCTGGAGCCCACTGGGCCCGGGGGCGGGTATGAGTTCATCGACAAGATCTCGGGCGGGGTGATCCCGAAGGAGTACATCCCGGCCGTCGACGCCGGGATCCAGGAGGCCCTGACCAACGGTGTGCTGGCCGGGTACCCCATGGTCGACGTCAGGGTCACCCTGACCTACGGCTCGTACCACGACGTGGACTCCTCCGAAATGGCCTTCAAGATCGCCGGCTCCATGGCCGTGAAGGACGCCGCCCGCAAGGCCAGCCCCGTGCTCCTGGAGCCGGTGATGGCCGTCGAGGTGGTGACCCCCGAGGAGAACATGGGCGACGTGATCGGCGACCTGTCGTCGCGACGGGGCAAGGTCGAAGGGATGGAGCAGCGGGGATCGACCCAGGTCGTCCGGGCTCTGGTACCCCTGGGCGACATGTTCGGCTACGCTACCGACCTGCGTTCGCGGACCCAGGGTCGGGCCACGTACACGATGCAGTTCAGCGCGTACTACGAGGTCCCGGACTCGATCGCCCGCGAGATCATCGCCCGGGCGCGCGGAGAATGAAAGACAGGCCGGAGCGCCCCGCGGGCGTCTCGGTCACACGGAGAGCAAGACACCCGAGCCCCTAGGGACAAGCACCTGAGGGACCCGGGACTGAGGCACAGAGGACGGTGGTGCCCGAGGGGGTACCGCCCAAGATCAGGGAAGCGAGAGCATGGCCAAGAAGAAGTTCGAGCGCTCGAAGCCGCACGTCAACATCGGGACGATGGGGCATATCGACCACGGCAAGACCACGCTCACGGCGGCCATCACCAAGGTCCTGGCGGAGGGCAACCCCGACGTCTCGTTCACCCCCTTCGACCAGATCGACAAGGCCCCGGAAGAGAAGGCCCGTGGGATCACAATCCAGATCGCCCACGTCGAGTACGAGACGGCCAAGCGGCACTACGCCCACGTCGACATGCCCGGCCACGCCGACTACATCAAGAACATGATCACGGGCGCCGCCCAGGTCGACGGGGCCATCCTGGTGGTCTCCGCCGCCGACGGCCCCATGCCCCAGACGCGTGAGCACGTGCTGCTGGCCCGGCAGGTGGGCGTGCCCTCCATCGTGGTGGCACTGAACAAGGCCGACATGGTCGACGACGAGGAGCTGCTCGACCTGGTGGAGCTCGAGGTCCGGGAGCTGCTCTCGTCCTACGACTTCCCCGGCGACGACGTGCCCGTGATCCGGGTGAGCGCGCTAAAGGCCCTCGAGGGCGACCCCGAGTGGTCGGCCAAGATCATCGAGCTGATGGACGCCGTCGACGAGTACATCCCCGAGCCCGAGCGGCCCATCGACATGCCCTTCCTGATGCCCATCGAGGACGTCATGTCCATCACCGGCCGTGGCACGGTGGTGACCGGCAAGGTGGAGCAGGGCCAGGTGAAGGTGGGCGAGGAGATCGAGATCGTCGGCCTGCGCAACACCCAGAAGACGACGGTGACCGGCGTCGAGATGTTCCGCAAGCTCCTCGACGAGGGCCGGGCCGGGGACAACATCGGCGCCCTGCTGCGTGGAACCAAGAAGGAGGACGTGGAGCGCGGCCAGGTGCTGGCCAAGCCCGGGTCGATCACGCCACACACCAACTTCGAGGCCAACGTCTACGTGCTGACCAAGGAAGAGGGCGGTCGCCACAAGCCCTTCTTCAACAACTACCGGCCGCAGTTCTACTTCCGGACCACGGACGTGACCGGCTCGATCAGCCTGCCCGAGGGCACGGAGATGGTCATGCCCGGCGACAACACCGAGATGACGGTGGAGCTGCAGAAGCCGATCGCCATGGACGAGGGTCTGCTCTTCGCCATCCGTGAGGGTGGGCGGACCGTCGGCTCCGGCCGAGTCACCAAGATCCTCAAGTAGTGGTCGGGGCGGACTGAGGG
Organism: Acidimicrobiales bacterium; assembly: GCA_035535015.1. Taxonomy (GTDB): domain Bacteria; phylum Actinomycetota; class Acidimicrobiia; order Acidimicrobiales; family UBA8190; genus Palsa-661. The sequence goes on from DATLQU010000026.1 coordinate 84,559, forward strand.
AAATGGGGCGCGACGAAGTTGGCTGACGCAGCACGGCAGAAGATCAGGATCAGGTTGAAGGCCTACGACCACGAGATCCTGGACCAGTCGACGGAGAAGATCGTCCAGACGGTCCTGCGGACCCAGGCCAAGGTGCAGGGCCCGGTGCCTCTTCCCACGGAGAAGCACCGCTACACGGTGATCCGGTCCCCCCACAAGTACAAGGACAGCCGGGAGCACTTCGAAATGCGGGTGCACAAGCGTCTGGTCGACATCATCGAGCACACGCCGAAGACGGTGGATTCCCTGCAACGGCTCGACCTTCCCGCCGGGGTCGACATCGAGATCAAGATACAGAACGTTTAACGCAGAAGGTGGTCTCCCTCGGGGGGCCACCTTGTGGGGCCGTCCTCATCACCGAGTTCGCCGAGCGGTATGCGAAGGCCAAGACCCGGCACCCGTACGTGGCTGAGCTGACGGACCTGTTTACCTCGACCGGGCGCGGGGCCTCCGGGAGGCCGAGGTCTTGGCTTGGTGCGCAGGCAACGGACGCCCCGTCGCCAACAACTCCGTGACGAACGAGGACCGGATGACGAACCTCGATCTCGGAATCGAAACAGTCGCTCATCATCCGGCCCGGAATGTTGTGGCAACCGGCGTCGCGGAGGAAGCCGAGTGATCGTTTGCTCGACGCCTTCGACGATCGATGTCAGTCCGGCGGCTACCCATGTCGATCACGGTGCGGACGATTGCTGCCCGGCGGCATCGACGGTGACCCGATCGACGAAAGGGAATCGAACCCGGCAATGCCACTCAGAGTGACATGGCCGGCCCTGCGACTGGACGGCAGCCTCCAGTCGTCTATCTGACGAGGAACGCCACAGACCACTGGCGACAGGTATCCCTTAAGTAACGGGTTCCGTCTGTCGATGGACAACGAAGACCCCTGAGAGGGGCGCCTGGTTTGGATAGCGTGCCGATTCGGTCGCATGTCGCCGAGGCTCGACGTGTCCTCTCCCCAATCCAAGGGAAGAGGCGTACCACGTCCTCGAATCGAGTCGCGACGAAAGTTTGCGACGCGCCACGCCCCCATCGTCCTCAGCCATTCACTGTGCTCAGGATGATCGCACGCCGCGTCGACGCCGCGGTCCCCGCCGGCTACAGCGACGCCGATCACACGTTTGTCAGCTTCGGGGCTGGAGTCCGGCATAGCCGTGTTGGTCGGCAGCCGAGTACTCAGATCGAAACACTCGTTCATTCATGCCAGCGACCGAATCGGGCCGCGTCCAATGTGTAGTGGAGTGCGCTCCAGACGGGAGATCACCGTGGTAAGGAACATCAATCGGATCGCAGTGGGAATGGTTGCGGCACTCGTCGCCTCATTCGTGATTATGACTCCTGCCGCGTACGCCGCATCCGTCGGCAGCGTGAGCGCCTCCCCGTCTTCCCTCACCGCCGGCGTCTCGGTTGCCTATACCGTCGGATTCTCCACGAGCTCAACCGGTGCATTGGCTGCTGGAACAGACACGATTACCTTGAGTGGTCCCCCCGGAACTCAATTTCCCCTCACCGCCACCGACTACACCGTTAACGGCACCTCGGTGAGTGTCCTACCTACTCAGACGGCCACCAACAATGTGACAATCACAACACCGGTCGCGGTGAATGCATCAACGGCGGTAGGAGTGGTGGCAGGGGTGGGGAATACTGCGACCAACACCACGGTTGCCGGAACTGACACCCTTCATGTCAACACTTCGATCGACGCCACCCCGATTGCGAGCAACCCCGCCTACGCGATAACCGCAGGTGTCGCCTCCCAGGTCGTGGTCACCGCCGGTGGGGACCAATCGGCCACCGTCGGCTCAACCTTCATTAACCCCTTGAGCGCCACCATCGAGGACCAATATGGCAACCCAGTATTGGTCGCCCTCACGAGGGTGACCTTCACCGCCCCGGCCAGCGGGGCCAGCGGCACCTTCGCCAACGGCACCGATACCGCTGTAACTACCACGAACAGCAGTGGCATTGCGACGACGACCGCATTTAGCGCCAACACCACGGGCGGTCCCTACGCTGTGGTCGCCGCGTCGTCCGGGGTGACCTCGGCCGCCTTCTCCGAGACCAACACGGTGGACGCCGCCTCCCAGGTCGTGGTCAGCGCCGGCGACGGCCAGAGCGCCACCGTGGGTACCGCCTTCGGCACCACCCTGAGCGCCACCATCGAGGACCAGTACGGCAACCCCGTGCTCGTGTCGGGCACCACGGTGACCTTCACCGCCCCGGGTAGCGGGGCCAGCGGCACCTTCGCCAACGGCACCGATACCACGACGGCCACCACCACCTCCGGGGGCGTGGCCACGGCCTCGGTCTTCACCGCCAACACCACGGCCGGTCCCTACACGGTGACAGTCGCATCGGGCAGCTTGCTACCGGACAGCTTCTCCGAGGCCAACACGGCCGGCAGCGCCTCCCAGCTCGTGGTCAGCGCCGGCGACGGCCAGAGCGTCACCGTGGGCATGGGCTTCGCCACCACCCTGAGCGCCACCATCGAGGACCAATACGGCAACCCCGTGCTCGTGTCGGGCACCACGGTGACCTTCACCGCCCCGGGCAGCGGGGCCAGCGGCACCTTCCTCAACGGCACCCGCACCACCACGGCCACCACCACCTCCGGGGGCGTGGCCACGGCCTCCGTCCTCACCGCCAACACCACGGCCGGTCCCTACACGGTGACGGTGTCGTCGTCCGGGGTGACCTCGGCGTCCTTCTCCGAGACCAACACGGCCGACATCGTGCCCGGCGTCCCTCTGAGTCTGGCCGCCACCTCGGGCAATGCCGCGGTCACGCTCGCGTGGAACGAACCTTCGAGCAACGGCGGCTCGGCCATAACCGGCTACCACGTCTATCAAGGGAATTCATCGGGCGGCGAGTCGACGACCCCGGTCGACGGCAGCAACCTCGCGGCCTGCGCCTCCTCCTCGGGATCGTCGCACTGCACGGTCACCGGCCTCACCAACGGACGTACCTACTACTTCACGGTGAAGGCGGTGAACGCCGTGGGGACTTCGCCTGCTTCCAACGGTGCCTCGGCCATCCCGACCGGCGTCAGTGGCTATGACTTGGCCGCCGCCGACGGTGGCGTGTTTGCCTTCGGCCATGCCGCGTACTTCGGATCGATGGGCGGAAAGCCGTTGAACCGGCCGATCGTGGGCATGGCGGTCACACCCGACGGTAACGGCTACTGGTTGGTGGCCTCCGACGGTGGAATCTTCTCCTTCGGAGACGCCACGTTCTACGGATCGACGGGCGGAACGGCATTGAACCGGCCGATCGTGGGCATGGCGGTCACCCCCGACGGTAACGGCTACTGGTTGGTGGCCTCCGACGGTGGAATCTTCTCCTTCGGAGACGCCACGTTCTACGGATCGATGGGCGGAACGGCATTGAACCGGCCGATTGTGGCCATGGCCGCTGATCCGGCGACCGGTGGCTACTGGTTGGTGGCCTCCGACGGCGGCATCTTCTCGTTCAATGCCGTGTTCGCCGGTTCACTCGGAGGAACGGCATTGAACCGGCCGATCGTGGCCATGGCCGTTGATCCGGCGACCGGTGGCTACTGGTTGGTGGCCTCCGACGGCGGCATCTTCTCGTTCAACGCCGAGTTCTCTGGATCACTTGGAGGAACGCCACTAAGCCAGCCGATCGTGGGCATCGCGACGAGCTGATCGACAAAGAGCGCGTGTCAAGGGGCGCCGCAGGTCGGGTCCCCCTCGCGGCGCTGGCCCGACCAACGCCACAACCCTCCCTTGACCCCGTGCCGGCCTGTGGGCCCCACCGCCCGTAGGCCCCGATGCCGTGTCCAGGCACTCAGGCAGGACTTTGGGGCCAATGCCAGCATCACCAGATCCGTCAGTCTTCCTTCGAAAGGACCCCCTCAATAAGGGACCCCCTCAATGGAGCGATACGATGCCACCCGGCGTGCAGCTTTGGTGCTTATCTCCGCCAAAGCTGAGGATCAAGATTCAGAACGTCTGATCCCTCCGGGGGGATCGGTCCTCCGGATGGGTTTTCACTGGAAAGCCACGGACTGATGGTGTAACGTCACAGGTCGGGCCGATTTCGGCCCAGTAAGCCGGAACGACGTCTCCGAGCGCCCACCCGCCCTGCGGTGGGGACCTCGGGGCAAAACCTGACGAGCGCTCCACTCGGGTTTCCCGGGCGGAGCGTTGGCATGCGAAGAGGGCACCTGTCTGGTGCCCTTCACCACGGTGACCTGTGGCCGACGGCGGCAGGTCTCCCCCGAGGACGGAAGGACTTCACGCGACCGTGGCCACCAAGGCGATCGTCGGCGAGAAGGTCGGCATGACCCAGATCTGGGATGAGCAGCACCGTGCCGTACCGGTCACGGTGCTGCGGGTCGCGCCCATGCGGGTGGTGCGGGTGAAGACCACTGAGGGCGAGGGCTACTCGGCCCTGCAGGTGACCTGGGGCGTGCGACGGGCGGGAACGCTGAACAAGCCCGAACAGGGTCACTTTGCCGCCGCCGGGGTCGAGCCCGGTCGGCATCTCGTCGAGCTGCGTATCGACGATGCCAGCGGTTTCGAGGTCGGCCAACAGCTGACCGCCGACGTCCTGGCCGCCGGCGAGCGGGTGGACGTGATCGCCGTCTCGAAGGGCAAGGGCTTCACCGGTGCCATGAAGAGGCACAACTTCAAGGGCCAAGGTGCCTCGCACGGCAACCACAAGAAGCACCGGTCGCCCGGCTCCATCGGCGCCTGCGCCACCCCGGCCCGTGTCTTCCGGGGCACGAAGATGGCCGGCCGGATGGGTGGCCACCAGGTCACATCGCTGAACCTCGAGGTGGTCCAGGCCGATCCCGATAAGGAACTGGTCCTGGTGAAGGGCGCCGTTCCCGGACCGCGTGGCGGCATGGTGGTGCTGCGCGACACGGTGAAGGGGACGAGCGGCAAGACCACCGGCGGGGGTGGGTCGTGAGTGCGGTCGAGGCTCCGGCCCGCCAGCCGTCGATCATGCGCCGGGAGCGTCCCGCCCCCGAGCGCCGGACTGTCGACCGCCGGCGGCTGGACGGCACCGTGATCGAGCAGGTGGTGCTGGCTCCCGAGATCTTCGGCATCGTTCCCAACACGGCGGTTCTGCACCAGGTGGTGACGGCGCAGCTGGCGTCGGCCCGGGCCGGGACCCAGTCCACCAAGACCCGGGCCGAGGTGGCCGGCGGTGGAGCCAAGCCTTTCCGTCAGAAGGGCACGGGCCGGGCCCGGCAGGGTTCGACCCGTTCGCCGCAATGGGTCGGCGGTGGTATCGCCCTCGGCCCCAAGCCCCGTTCGTACCGGCAGCGGACGCCCAAGAAGATGATCCGGCTGGCGCTGTACTCGGCGCTGTCGGACCGGGCCGCCGAAGGCCGGATCGCCCTCATCGACGAGTGGTCGTTCGCCGTGCCCAAGACCAGGGACGCCGTGGCGGCCCTGGGCGCCCTCGAACTGCAGGGCCGGGTCCTGGTCGTCCTCGGACCTGAAGACGGCATCGCCGACCGCTCCCTGGCCAATCTCCAAAACGTCCAGACCCTGCAGGTGGCCGAGCTGAACGCCTACGACATTCTGCGCAGTGACTGGGTCGTCTTCACCGACGCCACCCTCCCGGGGGAGACCGAGACGGCCACCACACCGGCGGCCGCCAAGCCGGCGCGCAAGGCGCCCGCCGCCGAGAAGGCGACTTCGGCCATCGACGAGTCCACGGTCACCGCCGCTGACGCCGACACCACCGACGCCGACACCACCGACGCCGATACGGCGGCCGAGGGCGAAGGGAGCGACGCGTGAGAGATCCCAGTCAGATCCTGCTTCGGCCCGTGGTCTCGGAGAAGTCGTACGCCCTGATGGAGGACGGCGTCTACGTCTTCGTGGTGGCCCCCGACGCCACGCGGATCGAGGTCCGGCTGGCCGTGGAGAGCGCTTTCGGGGTGCGGGTGACGAAGGTCAACACGCTCAACCGCAAAGGGAAGCTCCGTCGGAACCGCCGGACGAACACCGTCGGCAAGCGACCCGACACCAAGCGGGCCGTGGTCACGCTCGCCGGTGGCGACCGCATCGACCTGTTCGAGAAGAGCTGAGAGGACGCCACTGATGCCGTTGCGCAAGCGCAAGCCCACCAGTGCCGGTCGCCGGTTCCAATCAGTCTCGGACTTCTCCGAGATCACCCGCTCGCGTCCCGAGCGTTCGCTCGTCGTCCCCAAGCCGCGGACCGGCGGTCGCAACAGCTATGGGCGCAAGACGGCGCGTCACCGTGGTGGCGGCCACAAGCAGCAGTACCGGATCATCGATTTCAAAAGGGACAAGGACGGCGTGCCGGCCAAGGTGGCCGCCATCGAATACGACCCCAACCGCAACGCCCGGATCGCGCTGCTCAACTACTACGACGGCGAGAAGCGCTACATCCTGGCCCCGGCCAACGTCGGCGTGGGCGACGTGCTGCAGAGCGGACAGGGATCGGACATCCGCCCCGGAAACGCCCTTCCTCTGCGCTACATCCCGGTGGGATCGACCGTCCACAACATCGAACTGCGCCCGGGCCAGGGCGGGAAGATGGCCCGGGGCGCCGGAATGAGCGCTCAGTTGGTGGCTAAAGAGGGGTTGTTCGCCACTCTGCGGCTGCCGTCCACGGAAATGCGCCGGGTGCCCATCGACTGCCGGGGCACGTTGGGCGAGGTGGGCAACGCCGAGGCCGAGCTGATCTCCATCGGCAAGGCCGGCCGGAACCGCTGGAAGGGAAAGCGGCCGCAGACCCGGGGCGTGGCCATGAACCCCGTCGACCACCCGCTCGGTGGTGGCGAGGGCAAGTCGTCGGGTGGCCGTCACCCGGTGTCGCCGTGGGGCAAGCCCGAGGGCCGGACCCGGACGCGGCACAAGCCGTCAGACCAGATGATCGTGCGCCGCCGCCGTACCCGCGGCGCGCGTCGATGACCGGATTCGAAGGGCCACGTCATGCCGCGTAGTTTGAAGAAGGGTCCCTTTGTGGACGACCACCTGCTCAAGAAGGTGGACGCCCTCAATGCCACGAGTGAGAAGCGCGTGATCAAGACCTGGTCGCGCCGCTCCACCATCATCCCCGACATGGTCGGCCATACCATCGCCGTGCACGACGGCCGTAAGCACGTGCCCGTCTACGTGACCGAGTCGATGGTGGGACACAAGCTCGGAGAATTCGCTCCCACCCGTACGTTCCGGTACCACGCCGGACAGGAACGGCAAGCGAGGCGCTGAGATGCCCGGCGTGAAGACCAACGAGGTTCCCGGTACCCGGGCGGTCCTGCGGCACTACCGCATGTCCGCCTACAAGGCGCGCCAGGTTCTCGACCTCGTCCGGGGTAAGGACGTCGACCGGGCCGCCGAGATCCTGCAGTCCACGCCCCGCGAGGGCGCCCGGGTGGTGGGCAAGGTCCTGGCCTCGGCCGTGGCCAACGCCCGGAACAACGACTTCCTCGACCCCGACGAGCTGTACGTGTCGGCCTGCTACGCCGACGAGGGGACCACCATCAAGCGCTGGCGGCCCCGGGCCCGCGGTCGGGCCACCCGTATCCGCAAGCGGACCTGCCACATCACGGTGATCGTGAGCCGGCTGCCCGAAGACCGCTTGGCGCGCCGCCGGGCCCGTCAGGCGGAGCAGTCGACGGCGGTGCGCTCCCGGCGGGTGGCGGCTTCACGTCGCGGCGCCGGGTCGGGCGATACCGAGGGCACGGCCCCCCCGGCACGTGGTGGCCGGCGGAAGGCGGCGTCGTCCGGCGAGCCGTCGCAGGACGAGATCACCGATTTCGACGTGACCGACGAGCGGGAGTCGGCCGAGGCGGACACCTCGACGGACGTGACCGCCGCGTCGGAGAACGACACGAGCAACGAAGCCGAGTCGGCGACGGTGGACGAGGCGGATGACGCCGGGGACACCGGCACCGAGCCAGCCGAGACAGAGCCGGCCGGGGCCGACGCAGAGGAGAAGGACTGATGGGCCAGAAGGTCAACCCCTACGGGTTCCGCCTCGGCGTGACCACGGACTGGAAGTCGCGCTGGTTCGAGGAGCGCAACTACCAGGACTTCGTGGTCGAAGACTGGAAGATCCGCGACTACCTGACGTCGCAGCTCGAGTCGGCCGCTGTGAGCCGGATCGAGATCGAGCGGACCCGCGACCGTCTCCGGGTCGACATCCACACGGCGCGGCCGGGCATCGTGATCGGTCGGCGCGGCTCCGAGGCGGATCGCCTGAAGAAGAAGCTCGAGGACATCACCGGACTCCGCAACCGGATTCAGCTGAACATCCAGGAGATCAAGCAGCCTGAGCTCGACGCGGCGCTGATCGCCCAGAGCATCGCCGACCAGTTGGCCCGACGGGTCGCTTTCCGGCGGGCCATGAAGCGGGCCATGCAGACAGTGACCAAGGCCGGCGCCCTCGGTGTCCGGGTGCAGTGCTCGGGTCGGCTCGGTGGTTCGGAAATGGCCCGCAAGGAGGGCTACCGCGAAGGTCGGGTACCGCTGCACACGTTGCGGGCCGACATCGACTACGGGTTCCGCGAGGCCAAGACCACCTTCGGCCGCATCGGCGTGAAGGTATGGATCTACAAGGGCGACATCCTGCCCTACAAGCTCTCGACCGAGGACAAGATCTCACGCGAGGCGGCCATGGCCGCCGGCGAGACGTCCGGGCAGGCCGGTCCGCGTCGTCTGGTGACGGCCGGTGGCGGTCGGCGCCGGGCCGAGCAGGGTGAGCCCGGCAGCGCCCCGGCCGGCGAAGCGGTGACCGAGCCCGGTGAGACGGCCGACGACGTGGCCGACACCGATGTCGGGGTCACCACGCCTACGGCTCCTCTGCCCGGTACGCCACCGTCGGGCGGGCCTGACGATCTCGAGCGCCTTCTGGCCGAGGAAGAAGAGATCGAGCGCCGGACCCGCAACGAGCATCACGAGACGCCGCACTTCCGGAAGGAGTCGGACTGATGTTGATGCCCCGGAAGGTCAAGCACCGCAAGCAGCAACGCGGCCGGCTCCACGGTTCGGCCAAGGGTGGAACGACGATCACTTTCGGCGACTTCGGGATCCAGGCGCTCGAGCCGGCCTGGCTGACCCAGCGGCAGATCGAGGCCGCCCGTATCGCCATGACCCGGCACGTGAAGCGTGGTGGGAAGGTCTGGATCCGCGTCTTCCCGGACAAGCCCGTCACCCAGAAGCCGGCCGAGACCCGGATGGGATCGGGCAAGGGCAACCCCGAGCACTGGGTCGCCGTGGTGCGGCCCGGGCGCATTCTCTTCGAGCTGGCCGGGGTGGAGCGCGATCTGGCCAAGGCGGCCATGGAACGCGCCATCCAGAAGCTTCCCTTCAAGGCCCGCTTTGTCGTCCGGCCCGGCACGCACGGGACGGCCGAGGTGGAGGTCTAACCATGCCCACGGCGATCGAACTGCGTGAGCTCGAAGATGACGAGCTCGAGAACCGGCTGGCGGAGTACCGCCGCGAGATGCTGAACCTGCGGTTCCAGCTGGCCACCGGACAGCTGGACAACTACTCACGTTTGAACGACGCCAAGCGCAACGTGGCGCGGGTGCTGACGGTGCTGCGCGACCGCGAGATCGCCTTGACCGAGGGACGCGATGCGGGGCCGGTGATCCTCGAACACATCGTACGGCCGCCCCGGCACCGTCCCGAGCCGGCCGACAACGGTGGCGACGATGCCGACGAGTTGGATGAGGTTGTCGAAGCCGAGATGGTCGAGCCCGATGAGGACGAGCCGGGCGCGGCCGACGGCGACGACGAGGAGGACGGGTCATGACTGAGGAAGCGACTCCCACCGTGCGCAACGGGCGCAAGGTCCGTGAGGGACTGGTGGTTTCCGACAAGATGCAGTCCACCGTGGTGGTGGCCGTCGTCGAGCGCGTCCGTCACCGCCGGTACGGAAAGACGGTGCAGCGCACCACCCGCCTCTACGCCCATGACGAGGCCAATGACGCCAAACTGGGCGACCGGGTCCGGGTCATGGAAACGCGGCCGTTGTCCAAGCTGAAGCGCTGGCGGGTCACCGATGTTCTCGAGCGTGCCCGATGATCCAGCAGGAGTCCAGGCTCAAGGTGGCGGACAACTCCGGCGCCCGCGAGGTGCTCTGCATCAAGGTGCTCGGGGGCTCGCGTCGGCGTTACGCCGGTATCGGTGATGTCTTCGTGGCCACTGTGAAGGACGCCATTCCCGGCGCGGCCGTGAAGAAAGGTGAAGTCGTGCGGTGTGTCGTGGTGCGGACGGCCAAGGAACGGCGCCGGCCCGACGGTAGCTACATCCGGTTCGACGAGAACGCCGCCGTGCTGATCAACGAGGCGCAGCAGCCCCGGGGAACTCGCATCTTCGGCCCCGTGGGCCGGGAGCTTCGGGACAAGAGGTTCATGAGGATCGTTTCGCTCGCCCCGGAGGTTTTGTGATGCGGATTCGCAAGGGTGACACGGTGCAGGTTCTGAGCGGGAAGAACCGGGGCAAGCGCGGTCAGGTCATGGTGGCCATGCCAGAGGTGGGGAAGGTCATCGTGGACGGGGCCAATCTGTCCAAGCGCCACACCAAGCAGCGCGGCGCCACCATGCAAGGCGGGATCATCGACAAGGACATGCCCCTGCCCGTGTCGGCCGTGGCCATCGTCTGCCCCGTGGACGGCCCCACCCGGATCGGCATGCGTTTCGACGAGACCGGTCGGAAGATCCGGATCTGCCGGAAGTGTGGAACGGAGCTCGGATGACCCCCACCGCCACCAGGGTCCGCCCGCGGTTGAAGGAGCGCTACGACACCACCACCCGTGGGGAGCTGCAGGCCACCCTCGGTTTGTCCAACATCATGGAAGTGCCGAGACTCGAGAAGATCGTCATCAACATGGGAGTCGGAAAGGCCACCCAACAGCCGTCTCTCATCGAGGGCGCCGTCAAGGACCTCGAGGTGATCAGCGGCCAGAAGCCGGTGGTCACCCGGGCCCGATCCTCCATCGCCGCCTTCAAGCTGCGCGAGGGAATGCCCATTGGGGCCAAGGTCACCATGCGCGGCGACCGGGCCTGGGAATTTCTCGATCGCTTGATCGCCCTGGCCATTCCCCGGATCCGTGACTTCCGGGGTCTGTCACCGTCGTCGTTCGACGGGCATGGCAACTACACCTTCGGGGTCACCGAGCAGTTGATCTTCCCCGAGGTCGAATACGACAAGGTCGACACGACGCGCGGCATGGACATCACGATCTGTACCTCTGCTCGCAGCGACGCCGAGGGCCGCGCCTTCCTCGTCGCCTTCGGGTTCCCGTTCAGGCAGGAGAGCATCCAGTAATCATGGCCAAGAAGGCATTGATCCAGAAGCAGCAACGCACACCCAAGTTCAAGGTCCGCGGTTACACGCGGTGCCGGCGCTGTGGACGACCGAAGGCCGTCTTCCGCAAATTCGGGCTGTGCCGGATCTGCCTGCGCGTCATGGTCCATGCCGGGGAGATCCCCGGCGTGACCAAGGCGAGCTGGTGAGGGGAGGGCCGCGCTCATGACGATGACCGACCCCATTGCCGACATGCTGACCCGTATCCGCAACGCCAACACGGCGATGCACGACACGGTGAAGATGCCGACCTCCAAATTGAAAGAGTCGTTGGCCGCCATCCTCCAGAGTGAGGGCTACATCGGCGGCTTCGACGTCACCCCGGCGACAACCGGACCGGGAAGTGTTCTCGAGATCAAGCTCAAGTACGCCGCCGACCGGACGCGGACGATCGGCGGGATCCGCCGGGTCTCCAAGCCCGGTCTGCGTATCTACGCCCAGGCCGACCGGATGCCACGCGTCCTCGGTGGCATGGGCGTGGCCGTCGTGTCCACGAGCCAGGGCCTGATGACCGACCGGGAGGCGCGCAAGCGCCGGGTCGGGGGGGAAGTGCTCTGTTATGTCTGGTAAGCGACCCGCCGGCATCGGCGACGGATCTGTCGGGGAGGTTCTCTGATGTCGCGTATCGGCCGTTCCCCCATCGAGGTGCCCGGTGGGGTCACCGTGACGGTGGACGGAGCCAGGGTCACCGTGGCCGGACCGCAGGGCACCCTGGAACGTCAGCTGCCGGGGGCCATCACCATCCGCCAGCAGGACTCCAATCTGATCGTCGAACGCCCCGACGACCAGCGCCAGAACCGGGCCCTGCACGGGCTGTCGCGCTCTCTCGTGGCCAACATGGTGACGGGCGTCACGGCCGGCTTCACCAAGGAGCTGGAGATAGTGGGCGTCGGCTACCGGGCCGCGGCGCGCGGACCGGCCTCGTTGGAACTGGCCCTCGGTTTCTCGCATCCGGTCCTGGTCGACGCCCTCGACGGTGTGACCTTCGACGTCCCCACCCCCACGCGCATCGTGGTGAAGGGTATCGACAAGGAGAAGGTGGGCCAGGTGGCCGCCGACATCCGCAAGCTGCGCAAGCCCGAGCCCTACAAGGGCAAGGGTGTGCGCTACCTCGGCGAGCGCGTCGTGCGCAAGGCCGGGAAGGCGGCGAAGTAGTCATGGCCACCACCGCCCAGAAGAAGCGCACCCTGCGGGTCCGGCGTCACGCCCGGGTGCGCAAGCAGATCGTGGGCACCACCACCCGTCCCCGTCTGGCCGTCTTCCGCTCCGCCCGGCACATCTCGGCCCAGGTCATCGACGACAGCACGGGGCGCACCCTGGCTGCCGCCAGCACGGTGGAGGCGGCCCTGCGGGCCGGCTCCGGCAATATCGGCGCCGCCAAGGGCGTGGGCAAACTCGTGGCCGAGCGGGCCGCCGCCGCCGGCGTAAAGCAGGTCGTCTTCGATCGCGGCGGCTTCCGTTATCACGGGCGGGTGGCCGCCCTGGCCGACGCCGCCCGCACAGCAGGACTGGAGTTCTGACAATGCTCGACGGACAATTCGAGGAGAGGACCATCCGGGTAAACCGGGTGGCCAAGGTGGTGAAGGGTGGCCGGCGCTTCTCCTTCACCGCCCTGATGGTCGTGGGCGACGGCAACGGCCGGGTCGGTCTCGGCTACGGCAAGGCCAAGGAAGCGGGACTGGCGGTCCAGAAAGGGATCGAAGAGGCGCGCAAGAACATGTTCAACGTGCCTTTGGCCGGGTCCACCATCACCCACCCGATCATCGGCGAGGCCGGAGCCGGACGGGTCATGCTGAAGCCGGCGTCGCCCGGTACCGGCGTCATCGCCGGCGGTGCGGCGCGTGCCATCCTCGAGATGGCCGGGATCCACGACATCTTGTGCAAGTCGCTCGGGTCCTCCAACGGGATCAACGTGGCTCACGCCACCATCGCCGGGCTCAAGTCCCTGAAGCGACCTGAGGACATCGCCCGCCTGCGGGGGAAGCCGGCCGACGAGGTCATTCCGCGCGGAGTGCTCCGCGCCTACCGCGAGCGCCAGCGCGCCTCCGACGTCTTCCAGGGGGTCGAGGCATGACGGCGGCAGAGTCGGCCGGCCACCTGTTGGTGACCCAGGTGCGATCGGCCATCAGCACGAAACCCAAGCACCGCGGCACCCTCCGGGCCCTGGGACTGCGCGGCGTCGGCCAGTCGCACATCCTGCCCGACCGTCCCGAGGTGCGCGGCATGTTGGCGCGCGTCCCCCACCTGATCACGGTGGAGCCAGCGCCGGCGGACGAGACCGCGGCGCACAAGCAACGGGCCGAGGCCACGCGTCGGGCCCACCGGGCGGCCGAAGGAAGGCAGGAGTCATGAAGATCCACGACCTGCGACCGCCGGCCGGCTCGAACCGGCCCAAGCGCCGTGTCGGGCGCGGCATCGGAGGCAAGGGCGGCAAGACCGCCGGCCGGGGGACGAAGGGTCAACACGCCCGGAACACGGTGAAGCCGGGTTTCGAAGGTGGCCAGTTGCCTTTGGCCCAGCGGATTCCCAAGCTGAAGGGTTTCCACAACCCCTTCCGTGTCGCCTACGCCGTCGTCAACCTCGACACCCTCGAGAACTTCGCCGGACCCGAGGCCACGCCGGTCACGCTCGAGGCCGTGGGCCTCGTGCGCAAGGGCGCCCTGGTCAAGGTCCTCGGCCGGGGTGAGCTGCATCGGAAGCTGCGGGTCGAGGTCCACGCCGTCTCCGCCAGTGCCCGCCAGGCCATCGAGGCCGCCGGTGGCGAAGTGGAGCTGATCCCCCTTCCCTTCGGACATGGACGGCCACCCGCGCGGGGTAACGCACTCACCAACCGGTAGCCTCTACATCTTGGGCAGTGGGCGCCGGGTGCGCCGAGAACGCGACGAGGAGGGGCGGTGCTCTCGAGCCTCAAGAACATCTTCAAGGTTCCTGACCTGCGCAACAAGGTCGTGTTCACCCTCGTCATCATCGGCCTGTACCAGCTGGGGGCGAACCTGATCGTCCCCTTCGTCTCCATCTCCGAGATCCAGCAGCTCGAGGCCACGGCCAAGCAGGCCGGCATCCTCGGATTCCTGAACCTCTTCTCCGGTGGAGGGCTGCTGCGCATGGCCCTTTTCGGGCTCGGGATCATGCCGTACATCACCAGCTCGATCATCATCCAGCTGCTGTCCACGGTGATCCCCAAGCTGGAGGAATGGCGTGACCAGGGGGCGATCGGGCAGAAGAAGATCACCCAGACGACCCGGTACCTGACCATCGGCCTGGCCCTGCTGCAGTCGGCCGGCCTGGTCTACGTGTTCCACAACGGCGCCGCCGGGCTCCTCGGTTCGAACGCCGGCAACATCGACCTGATCCCGCATTTCACCCTCTGGCGCGGGGGCTTCATCTGCCTGACGCTCACCGCCGGTACCGCCTTCGTCATGTGGCTGGGCGAGCTCATCACCCAGCGCGGCATCGGCAACGGCATGTCGATCATCATCTTCGCCAACGTCGTGGCCGGGATTCCCGCCGGTGGCGCCCTGGTGCTGTCCCAGGGAGGCAGGGTCAAGTTCGGCACCATCGTGGTCCTGACCCTCGTGCTCCTCGTCTTCGTCGTCTTCATGGAGCAGGGCCAGCGCCGGATACCGGTCACCTTCGCCAAACGGGTGGTCGGCCGCCGGATGTACGGCGGTTCTTCGACCTACATCCCGCTCAAGGTCAACCAGTCGGGCGTCATCCCGATCATCTTCGCCAACTCCCTGCTCTACATCCCCATCCTCCTGGCCAACATCATCCCTTCGGTGGCCTTCCGGAATTTCGTCAACAACCGGATCACACCCACCAGCCTGGTCTACGTGACCATGTACGGGGTCCTGATCTTCGCCTTCACCTTCTTCTACGTCTACGTGGCCTTCGACCCGCATCAGCAGGCGGACATCATCCGGAAACAAGGTGGGTACATTCCCGGTATCCGACCCGGACCACCGACCGAGCGCTATCTGGCCCGGATCCTCAACCGGATCACCTTGCCCGGTGGTCTCTATCTGGCCACGGTGGCCGTGCTGCCGTCGTTGTTGATGGCGGCGTGGCACATCAACGGCTACCCCTTCTACGGGACCACTCTCCTCATCGCCGTCGGCGTGTCGCTCGAGACCATGCGGCAGATCGACAGCCAGCTGATGATGCGGAATTACGAGGGCTTCCTGAAGTAGCGGATGGTACCCGGCGTCAGGCTCGTGGTCCTGGGCAAACAAGGGGCCGGCAAGGGGACGCAGTGTGTGCGGCTGTCGCATCACTACGTCGTTCCGCACGTCTCCACGGGAGACATGCTGCGCGCCGCGGTCAAGACCGGGGACGAGCTCGACTCCAAGGTCAAAGAGAACATGGACTCGGGTGAGCTGCTGAGCGACGACCTGATCATGGAGATGGTGGCCGAGCGGCTGGCCGAGCCCGATGCCCGGGCCCGCGGCTTCATCCTGGACGGCTGTCCCCGGACCACCCATCAGGCCGAGGCGTTGGCCGCGCTGATGGCACCGGAGGACATCGACGTGGCCGTGGACATCGAGGTCCCCACCATCCAGGCCATGCGCCGGCTGGCCAGCCGGCGGGTCTGCATCGACTGCGGGACCAACTACTCGGTATCGCTCTCGCCCAAGGTCAACTGGACCTGTGACGTCTGTGGCGGTGACGTCATCCAGCGCGAGGACGACACCGAGGACTCCATCGGTCGGCGGCTCGATCTCTACGAGCGCCAGACGGCGCCTCTCATCGACTGGTACACGGGGCGCGACCAGCTGGCCAAGGTCAACGGCATCGGCTCCCCCGACGCCGTCCTGCGGCGGATCATCCGGGCCGTGGAAGAGCGGCGCCAGCGCCGGGGAGGCTCCCGATGAACAGCGCCGGGTCCCGATGAGGAGGACAGCCGACGAGATCGCCAAGATGCGCCGGGCCGGGCGGGTGGTGGCCGAGATGCACGAGGCCACCCGGGCGGCGGCGGTGCCCGGGGCGACCACGGCCGATCTCGACTCCGTGGCCCGTGAGGTCCTCGACCGGCGCGGGGCCCGGTCGAACTTCCTGCACTACCGGGGCTTCCCGGCGGTCATCTGCACCTCGCCCAACGACATGATCGTCCACGGCATCCCCGGCGACTACGTCCTGCAGGAGGGTGACATCCTCTCCATCGACTGCGGGGCCATCATCGAGGGCTACCACGGCGACGCCGCGTTCACCATGGCCATCGGCGAGGTCACCGAGGAGGCCCGCCGCCTGATCGAGGTGACCGAGCAGAGCCTGTGGGCGGGCATCGACCAGCTCCGGTCCGGCACCCGGCTGCACGAGGTCGGCCGGGCCGTCCAGACGGTGGCCGAGAAGGCCGGGTTCACGGTCGTCCGGGAGTACGTGGGCCACGCCATCGGGACCGCCATGCACGAGGAACCCCAGGTCCCGAACTACTGGCCGGGCACCGGGGGGCCCATGCTGAAGGCCGGGATGGTCTTCGCCGTGGAGCCCATGGTGAACGCCGGCAGCCCCGAAACCCGGGTCCTGGACGACGGCTGGAGCGTGGTCACGGCCGACGGCCGCCTGTCGGCCCATTTCGAGCACAGCATCGCCGTGACCGAGGACGGGCCCGAGGTCCTCACCCTGCCCTGAGCCGGCCCCCGGTGCTCCTGGCCGCCGAGGGCCGGAGCCGCTATGCTCATGGGTCGGCTCGCCAGGCCTGACCTGGGTCTGATCACTCCGGCTCCGGTCGGCGGTGGGCGAGTCGCCATCGCTCGGACCGGGCCCCCACCCGGAGCGCTTCACGAGCGGGCCGGGAGACACGGTACCCGTGGCTGGGTGCGGCGTGCCCGGAAGACAAGAACGAGGAGGAGTCACCTGCCAAAGCCCAAAGAGGATGCGATCGTGCTCGAGGGGACGGTCGTCGAGCCGTTGCCGAACGCCATGTTCCGCGTGGAGCTCGAGAACGGCCACAAGGTCCTGGCCCACAGCTCCGGCAAGATGCGGATGCACCGCATCCGGATCCTCCCCGGCGACCGCGTGCAGGTGGAGATCACTCCGTACGACCTGAGCAGGGGCCGGATCACCTACCGCTACAAGTGAGCGCCGGCCACCCGGCGGCCAGGGCGCCGGGTTGGTCCCGGGTCCCACCGGGCGCAGGCACAGACGAACACGCAACGGTTCCGGGCCCGAGGCCCCGGGAGGATGGACAGAAGCGAAATGAAGGTGCGACCGAGTGTCAAGGCGATCTGCGAGAAGTGCAAGGTCATCCGTCGCCACGGTGTGGTCATGGTGATCTGCGAGAACCCGCGGCACAAGCAGCGCCAGGGCTGAGCGGGTCAGGACGAGGACGGAGAAAGGACAGCGCGTGGCACGGATCGCCGGTGTGGACATCCCCCGCGAAAAGCGGCTCGAGATCTCTTTGACGTACATTTACGGCGTGGGCCGGACCCAGGCGCAGCGCGTCTGCTCCGAGACCGACACCAATCCCGACACGCGGGTGCGTGATCTGACCGACGAAGAGGTCACCCGCCTACGGACCTGGATCGACGCCAACCTGAAAGTGGAGGGAGACCTCCGTCGCGACATCGCCCAGGACATCAAGCGCAAGATGGAGATCGGCTCGTACCAGGGCATCCGTCACCGCCGTGGCCTGCCCGTCCACGGCCAGAGGACACACACGAACGCCCGCACCCGCAAGGGTCCCAAGAAGACCGTCGCCGGCAAGAAGAAGGTTCGCAAGTAAATGGCCAAGACCGCCAAGTCCCCCAAGTCCGCCTCGACGCGCCGCCCCCGCAAGCGCGAACGAAAGAACGTCGCCTACGGCGTGGCCCACATCAAGAGCTCGTTCAACAACACCATCGTCAGCATCTGCGATCACGAAGGCAACGTCCTGGCCTGGGCGTCGGCCGGCAACGTCGGTTTCAAGGGATCACGGAAGTCGACACCCTTCGCCGCTCAGCTGGCGGCGGAGCAGGCGGCCCGCCGGGCCATGGAGCACGGAGTCCGCAAGGTCGACGTCCTCGTCCGGGGTCCCGGCTCCGGTCGGGAGACGGCCATCCGCTCGCTGTCGGCCGTGGGCATCGAAGTCGCAGGCATCAAGGATGTCACCCCCATCCCTCACAACGGCTGCCGCCCCAAGAAGCGGCGTCGGGTCTGAGGCGCGGGGACGAAGGGAGCACGACCGACCATGGCGCGTTACACCGGGCCCGTCTGCCGTCTGTGCAGGCGCGAGCGGACAAAGTTGTTTCTGAAGGGCGAGCGTTGCTATTCGCTCAAGTGCCCTGTCAGCGATGCGGTGAGCGACCGGCACAGCCGCGCCTACCCGCCCGGCGAGCACGGTCGCGACCGTATGCGCCAGGGCTCGGAGTACCTGGCCCAGCTG
This sequence comes from Acidimicrobiales bacterium, assembly GCA_035535015.1. Taxonomy (GTDB): domain Bacteria; phylum Actinomycetota; class Acidimicrobiia; order Acidimicrobiales; family UBA8190; genus Palsa-661. Next base: position 103,282 of record DATLQU010000026.1, read on the forward strand.
CGGGAGAAGCAGAAGGCCCGGCGTATCTACGGCGTCCTCGAGAAGCAGTTCCGGATCGTCTACGCCGAGGCCAACCGCCAGCCGGGAATCACCGGTGAGAACCTGCTGCGGCTACTCGAACTGCGACTGGACAACGTCACCTTCCGTGCCACCTGGGGGGCCAGCCGCTCGCAGGCCCGTCAGCTGGTGCGCCACGGCCACATCCACGTGAACGGCAAGCGGGTCACCATCCCCAGCTACCGAGTCCGCGAGGGCGACGTGGTCTCTCTGAAGCCGGCCGCCCGGGAGATGTACGTCGTCCGCCGCAACCTGGACACCCTCGACCGCCCGCTGCCGCTGTGGCTGGAGGCCGGCGAGGGCCGCACCTCGGTGCGGGTGACCACGCTGCCGCAGCGCGAGCACATCGACGAGCCGCTGCGTGAGTCCCTGATCGTCGAGCTCTACTCCAAGTAACCCCCGTTCCCGTCACCCACCCACCCCCACCTGCAGGAGCGATCTAGATGCTCATCATTCAGCGACCGACCGTCGAGGCCATCGGCGAGGAGGAGGGGAGCCGTCAGCGGTTCGCCATCAGCCCCCTCGAGCCCGGATTCGGTCACACGCTCGGTAACTCCATCCGCCGGACCCTGCTGTCGTCCATCCCCGGCGCGGCCGTCACCCAGGTCCGGTTCGACGACGCCCTTCATGAGTTCACCACCCTGCCGGGGGTGAAGGAGGACATCACCGACGTCATCTTGAACCTGAAGGACATCGTCCTGCGGGTGCACTCAGACGACCCGGTGACCCTGCGCTGCGACAAGCGGGGACCGGCCGATGTGACCGCCGGCGACCTCCAGTTGACGGCCGACGTCGAGGTTCTGAACCCCGAGCTGCCGGTGGCCACATTGAACGCCAAGGGCCGCTTGGCCATGGACGTGACCGTCGAGCGCGGCCGGGGCTACGTCTCGGCTGAACGCAACAAGCGGTCGAACACCATCGGGGTCATCCCCGTCGACTCGATCTTCTCGCCCGTCCGCCGGGTGGCATTCTCGGTCGAGCCCGTCCGGGTGGAGCAGTCCACCGACTTCGACCGGCTGATTCTCGACATCGAGACCGACAGCTCCCTGACGCCGCGCGAGGCGCTGGCCTCGGCGGGCGACACCTTGCGCTCCCTGGTGGGACTGGTGGCCGACCTCGAGGACGAGCCCCAGGGCCTGGAATTGGGCGAGGTGGGGACCTCCACCAGCGGATCGCCGGACCTGGATCTGCCCATCGAGGACCTCGACCTGTCGGAGCGGCCCCGCAACTGCCTCAAGCGGGCCCAGGTCAATACCATCGGCGAACTGGTAGAGCGGACCCACGACGATCTTCTGGCCATCACCAACTTCGGACAGAAGTCCCTCGACGAGGTCATCCAGCGCCTCGACGAGCGGGGTCTGTCGCTCCGCGTCAAGGACTGAGGACGGAAAGACAATGCGTGGCATTCCCCGTAAAGGCCGGCGCATGGGCGGCGACGCCGCCCATGAGAAGGCCATGCTCGGCAACCTGGTGGCCTCTCTGATCGCCGCCGAGTCCCTGGTGACGACGGAGGCGAAGGCGAAGGCGCTGCGGCCGGTGGCCGAGAAGTGCATCACCGCGGCCCGCAAGGGCGGCGTGCACCGCCAACGCCAGGTGGTGGCGCTGATCCGTGACAAGGACATGGCCCACAAGCTGTTCGCCGAGATCGGCCCCCGCTACACCGACCGCCCCGGTGGCTATCTCCGGATCCTGAAGCTCGGCCCCCGCCTGGGCGACAGCGCGCCGATGGCGCGGATCGAGTTCGTTTGACGCTGTTCGACCCTCCTGACGCCCCCACCGGGGACGACCTCCAGGAGGACGAGGACCGGCGGGCCGACGACGGCCCGGCCGGCCAAGGTCCCGGGCCGCTGCGGTTGCGCCTGCTGGTCGCCTACGACGGGGCCGGTTTCCGGGGTTTCGCCGCCCAGCCGGGCCAGCGCACGGTGGCCGGGGAACTGGCCCGGGCCCTCTCCACGGCGCTGCGCCAACCGGTCGAGCTGACCTGCGCCGGGCGGACCGACGCCGGGGTCCACGCCACCGGACAGGTCGTCCATGTCGACGTGGTCGGCGAGGTGGACACCGACAGCCTGCTGAAGGCCGTGAACGCCATGCTCGGACCCTCGGTGGTCCTGCGGTCGGCCGTACCGGCCGGCCCCGGGTTCGACGCCCGCCGCTCGGCCCGGGCCCGCCGGTACCGCTACCTCGTCCTGCAGGCCTCGGCGCCCGACCCCCTGCTCGCCCCCCTGGCCTGGCACGTCCGTGATCCCCTCGACCTCCGGGCCATGGCCGCCGGGGCCGACGCCCTGCTCGGGGAGCACGATTTCCGGGCCTTCTGCCGCCGGCCGCCGGGCACCGGCCCGGGGGAGCCCATCACCCGCCGGGTGCTCGACGCCTCCTGGCACGAGGTGGACTGGACCCCCGGTGGCCTCGACGAAAAGGCCCGGCTGCTGCGTTTCGACATCACCGCCCAGTCTTTCTGCCACCAGATGGTCCGCTCCATCGTGGGGACCCTGGCCGAGGTCGGCCGGGGCCGCCGGCGGGCCTCGGACGTGGTCTTCATGCTCAGCTCGGGAGACCGCTCACTGGGGGCGAATCTGGCCCCTCCCCACGGCCTCTGCCTGCTCTCGGTGGACTATCCACCAGGGGATTGACCGCCCGGGAGCTTGCCCGGGCCTCGTCCGAGCATCTAGGGTGAGTGGTCCGTCTGTTGACGGGGCGGGCCAGTCCCGTCTCCGATCCGCGGTACCGGCCGGGACCGGAACCCCGGGCAGTCGGCCCGATCGCCACCATCGAACAAGGACTCCGCGTGCGCACGTTTTCGCCCAAGCCTGTGGACATCACCCGGACGTGGCATGTCGTCGACGCCGACGGTCTGGTTCTCGGTCGCCTGGCCACCGAGGTGGCCACCATCCTGCGGGGAAAGCACAAGCCGATCTTCGCCCCCCATGTCGACACCGGTGACCATGTCATCGTGGTCAACGCGGCCAAGATCGTGCTGAGCGCCGGCAAAGCGGAGAAGAAGTTCGTCTACCGGCACAGCGGGTATCCCGGGGGCCTCAAGACGGCCAGCTACGCCGACCTGCTGATCACCCGTCCCCAAGACGTCGTCCGCCGGGCCGTCCGGGGCATGCTGCCGCGCAACCGGCTCGGCCGCCAGCAGTTGTCGAAGCTCAAGGTCTACGTCGGCCCCGAGCACCCGCACGAAGCCCAACAGCCGCAGGTCCTCGAGATCCCCGGCGCCCGGGCCCGGATCTAACGCCCCCTCGAAAGAACAGGTCACCCACGTGTCGACAAAGCCCAAGCTCCCCGTACCGCTGCACCAGACGACGGGACGCCGCAAGCGGGCGGTCGCCCGCGTCCGGGTCCGGAACGGTCAGGGAGCGATCACCGTCAACCGCAAGCCCATCGAGCAGTACTTCACCTCGGCCACCCACCGGATGGTGGTGACCGAGCCGTTGCGTCTGACCAATCTGACCGAGGCCTACGACTTCGACGCCACCATCGACGGCGGCGGCGTCTCGGGCCAGGCCGGGGCCATGCGGCTCGGTATCGCCCGTTCCCTGCTCGAGCTCGATCCCGAACTGCGTCCCACCCTCAAGAAGGCCGGCCTCCTGACCCGCGACGCCCGCGAGAAGGAGAGCAAGAAGTACGGCCTCAAGAAGGCCCGCAAGGCGCCCCAGTACTCGAAGCGGTAGTCGGCCGTGGGTGTCCGGTTCGGCACCGACGGCATCCGCGGTGTGGCTAACGCCGAGCTCGGGGCCGAACTGGTCCTGGCCCTCGGTCGGGCCACGGCGCGGGCCCTGCCCGCCCCCTGTTTCCTCATCGGCCGTGACACCCGGCAGTCGGGGCCTCTGCTCCAGGCGGCGCTGTCCGCCGGGCTGGCCAGCGAAGGCGCCGACGTGGTCGACCTCGGGGTGCTCCCCACGCCGGGTGTGGCCTGGTTGTGCGCCGGCCGTCAGCTCCCGGGTGCGGTGATCTCGGCCTCGCACAATCCCTTCGCCGACAACGGGGTGAAGCTCTTCGCCACCGGAGGCCTCAAGCTGCCGGTGGCGGTGGAGGCCGCCGTCGAGGACGAGCTCGACCGGGTACTGGCCGCCGACGTCCGAGGCCCCCGGGCGCCCACCGGCCGGGGGGTGGGCCGGCTGTCGTCCGACTCCGACGCCTCCGCCGGTTACATCGATCATCTGGTGTCGGTGCTCGACGGTCGGTCCCTCGACGGCATGCGGGTGGTCCTCGACTGCGCCAACGGCGCCGCTTCGGCCATCGCCCCCGTCGTTCTCGGCCGCCTGGGCGCCGTGGTCGATGTCATCGCCGCCGAGCCCGATGGGACCAACATCAACGACGGCTGCGGTTCGACCTATCCCGAGCGTCTGTCGGCCGAAGTGCTCCGCCGCGGTGCGGAGATCGGTCTCGCTCTCGACGGTGACGCCGACCGGCTGGTGGCCGTGGACCAGACGGGCGCGGCGACCACGGGCGACGAGCTGCTCGCCCTCTTCGCCACCGACCTGGCCCAGCGCGGCCGACTGGCCGGCAACACGGTGGTGGTGACGGTGATGTCGAACCTGGGATTGCGTCTGGCCATGGCCGAGAAGGGGATCGCCGTCCGGGAGACGCCGGTGGGCGACCGGTCGGTGCTGGAGGCGCTCGACGCCGACGGCCTGACCCTCGGGGGCGAGCAGTCCGGCCATCTCGTCTTCCGGGAGCTGGCCACCACCGGCGACGGGGTCCTGACCGGTGTTCTGCTGCTCGATCTGCTGCGCCGGACGCGCCGTCCCCTGGCCGATCTGGCCGGAGAGGTCATGCAGAGACTGCCCCAGGTGCTCGTGAACGTGGGCGCCTCCGATCCGGCCCGGGTGGTCGAGAGCGAGGCCGTCCAGTTCGAAGTGGGCCGGGTGAAGGAGGAACTGGGGGCTCGGGGCCGGGTGCTCCTGCGGGCCAGTGGAACGGAACCCCTCGTCCGGGTGATGGTCGAGGCGGCCGACGAAGAGCTCGCCCACCAGGCGGTGGACAGGCTCTGTGCCGTGGTCGAACGGGCCGGCGCCGACTTGGTGCCGGGCGCGCCGTAGCCTGGGGGGATGTGCGGCATCATCGGAGCCACGGGTGACGAGGGTGTCCTCGATCTCCTGCTCGACGGTCTGGAACGACTCGAGTACCGGGGATACGACTCGGCCGGTGTCGCCCTCGACTACGACCACGACCTCTACCGGGCACGCGCGGCCACGGGGACGCGGTCGCTGGCCGATCTCCGCAAGGTCGTGGAGAACGTCCCCGTCGGGGTGACGGCCGGGATCGGCCATACCCGGTGGGCCACCCACGGCCATCCCACCGAGAACAACGCCCACCCCCACCTCGACTGCAGCGGCAAGGTCGCCGTCGTCCACAACGGCATCATCGAGAACTGGCGGGAGCTGGCGTCCAAACTGGGCGAGGCCGGCCATGTGCTCGCCTCCGACACCGACACCGAGGTCTTCGCCCATCTGGTCGAAGAGGAGATGGCGTCGGGCTCGTCACTGGCCAACGCCGTCCGCTCGTCGCTGCGCGAGGTCCGTGGCGCCTTCGCCCTGGCCGTGATCGCCGCCTCGGAACCGGGGACCATCGTGGCCGCCCGCCGGGTCTCGCCCTTGGTGGTGGGTCTCGGTGACGGGGACAATCCCGTCGCTCTTCTCGCCTCCGACATCCCGGCCCTGCTCGGTCACACCCGACGCTTCTGGGTCCTCGACGACGACCAGGTGGTGGAGCTCCGGCCCGGCCAGATCCGGGTGACCACCCTGGCCGGCAAGGTGGTGGAGCCCACCGAGCTGCAGGTGGACTGGGACATGGAGGCGGCCGAGAAGGGTGGCTACCCCGACTTCATGGGCAAGGAGATCCACGAACAGCCCCGGGCCGTGGCCGACACTCTGCTCGGTCGGCTCCTGCCCGACGGCACCATCGGGCTCGACGAATTGCGGATCACCCCCGACGACCTGCGCGAGGTGGACAAGGTCTTCATCGTGGCCTGCGGCTCCAGCTACCACGCCGGCCTGGTGGCCAAGTACGCCATCGAACGCTTCACCCGTCTGCCCACCGAGATCGACATCGCCTCGGAGTTCCGTTACCGCGATCCCGTCCTCGATCAGCGGACCCTGGTGGTCGGGGTGAGCCAGTCGGGGGAGACGATCGACACCCTCCAGGCCATGAGCGAGGCGCGGACCTGGAACGCCAAGGTGCTCGTGATCTCGAACGTGGTGGACTCGTCGATGGCCCGGGTGGCCGACGGCGTTCTCTACACCCACGCCGGTCCCGAGGTGGGCGTGGCCTCGACCAAGACCCATCTCTCGCAGATCGTGGCCCTGGAACTGCTGGCTCTCTACCTGGCCCAGCTCCGGGGTACCCTGCCCGCGGCCGATGCCCGTCACCTCTTCGCCAAGCTCGAAGGCCTGCCGGCGCTGATCGAGACGGTCCTCGGCCGCGAGGAGGACATCGCCGCCGTGGCCGGCCGGTTCACCGCCACGCGCGACTTCTTCTTCCTCGGCCGCCACGTCGGATTCCCGGTGGCTCTGGAAGGCGCGCTCAAGCTGAAGGAGCTCTCCTACCTGCGGGCCGAGGGCTATCCGGCGGGCGAGTTGAAGCACGGCCCCATCGCCCTGATCGAACCGGGGGCGGTGGTGGTGGCGGTGGCCACCCGGACCCGGCTGTGGGAGAAGATGATGAGCAACGTGGCCGAGGTCCGCAGCCGCGGCGCCACCGTCTTACTGGTGGCCAACGACGGCGACGACGAGACGGCGGCCGAAGCCGACGCCGTTCTCTGGGTGCCCGAGACCGAGCCCCTTTTCGCCCCCGTCATCGACGTCGTCCCCCTGCAGCTCTTCGCCTATCACCTCGCCGCGCTCCACGGTCTCGACGTCGACCGACCGCGCAACCTGGCCAAGACCGTCACGGTCGAGTGACGCCCTCCGCCGACGAGGTCGACGGGGACCCGGTCCGCGACATCGGGGTCCGGGGCATCGGGGTCCGGGGCATCGGGATCGATGCCGTCGACGTGGCTCGGTTCCGGACCGTTCTCGGACGCCGGCCCGGTCTGGCCCGGAGACTGTTCACCGACGCCGAGCGCTCCTACGCCGAGTCGGGGAAGGATCCCGGCCCGCGCCTGGCGGCGCGTTTCGCGGCCAAAGAAGCGGTGCTGAAGGCGCTCGGGGTGGGGATCGGGGCCACCGACTTCCACGACGTCGAAGTCGTCCGGGACGCCTCGGGAGCCCCCCGACTGGCCCTGGCCGGCCGGGCTGCCACATTGGCCGCGGCGCGCGGGGTCCGGTGGTGGCACCTGTCGCTCAGCCATACCGAGCTGGTGGCCGTGGCCAGCGTGGTGGCCGAGGGCGAGTCGGGGGCGTCGGGCGAGTCGGGGGCGTCGGGCGAGTCGGGGACGTCGGGGGAGTCGGGGGCGTGGGGGGAGTCGGGGGCGTTGTGAAGCCGGTGGTCACGGTGGAGGAGATGCGGGCCATCGACGAGGAGGCCCTCGGCCGGGTGGACCACGCCACCCTGGTGGACCGGGCGGGGACGGCGGTGGCCGCCTCGGCGCTGCGTCTGCTCGGCGGTGGCTACGGCCGCCGGGTGGTGGTGGTGGCCGGCAAGGGCTCGAACGGCGCCGACGGCCGGGTGGCCGCCGGCCGGCTGCGACGGCGCGGGGCCCGGGTCGAGATCGTGGAGGCGGCCGAGGCACCGGAGAGGATCGGCCGCGACGGCAGGGTCGACCTGGTGGTGGACGCCGCCTACGGCACCGGCTTCCGGGGGACCTATATGGCCCCGTCGGTACCGGCCGGCGTGCCCGTCCTGGCCGTGGACATCCCCTCTGGGGTGGACGGGGACACCGGGGAGGCCTGCGGCGAGCCCCTGCGGGCCGACGTCACCGTCACCTTCGCCGCGCTCAAGCCGGGCCTGCTCCAGGGCGATGGGCCCCTGCTGGCCGGGAGGGTGGAGGTGGTCGACATCGGCCTCGACGTCGACCGGGCCCGGCTCTGGCTGGTGGAGGACGCCGACGTGGCCCGGCTGCTTCCCGTCCGGGCCCGCGACTCCTACAAGTGGCAGTCGGCCGTGGCCGTGGTGGCCGGCTCCCCGGGCATGTCGGGGGCGGCAGAGCTGTGTGCCCACGCCGCCTACCGGGCCGGCGCCGGCATGGTCCGGCTCGGGGTCCCCGGGGCCGATCCGCAGCTGCTGCCGGTGGGCGAGGCCGTGGCCAGCGAGCTCGGCGCCGACGACTGGGCGGCCGCCGCCCTGGAGATGGTGCAGCGCTGTCGGGCGCTGGTGGTCGGTCCCGGTCTGGGCCGGGCCCCGGGGACCGGCGCCCAGGTCCGGGCCCTGGTGGCCCGGTCCCCCGTCCCCGTGGTGGTGGACGCCGACGGCCTGGTGGCGCTCGGAACGGGCCCGGAGATCGGGCCGGTGGTGGCCGGTCCCGCCGGTCCCACCGGAGGGCCGGACGGCCGGAGCCTTCCCCACGCCGTGCTCACCCCCCACGACGGGGAGTTCGCGGCGCTGACCGGCGCGCCGCCGGGACCCGACCGGATCGAAGCGGCACGGTCACTGGCCGCCGGCTGCGGGGCGGTGGTGTTGTTGAAAGGCCCCACCACGGTGGTGGCCGGGCCCGAGGGGACGGCATTGCTGGTCACGGCCGGCTCACCCCGACTGGCCACGGCCGGCACCGGCGACGTCCTCTCCGGCGCCATCGGGGCCTTCGTGGCCCGGGGTCTGCCGCTGTTCGAAGCGGCCGGCCTGGCCGCCCACGTCCACGGCCGGGCCGCCGCCCTCGGTGCCCCCGAGGGCCTGGTGGCGGGGGACCTGGCCGACCTGCTCGGCCGCTGGTTGTCGGACGCCCGCCGTGGCTGAGCCTTTCCCGGGGCTGCGGCCCACCTGGGCCGAGATCGACCTCGCCGCCCTCCGGCACAACGCCGGCCTGCTGCGGCGGCTCGCCGCGCCGGCCGGGCTCTGCGCCGTGGTGAAGGCCGACGCCTACGGCCACGGGATGGTGGCCGTGGCCGGGGCCGCCCTCGAGGGGGGGGCGACCTGGCTGGCCGTGGCCCTGGTGGAAGAGGGGGTGGCGTTGCGCGACGCCGGTGTGGAGGCCCCCGTGCTCATCCTCTCCGAGCCGGCGGCCTCGGCCATGTCCAGCGTGGTGGCCCGGGGGCTGACCCCGACCGTCTACACGACAGGGGCGGTGACCGCCGCCGCCGAGGCCGCCGCCGCCGTGGGCACCGTGGTCGCCGTGCAGGTGAAGGTGGACACCGGGATGCACCGGGTGGGGGCGGACCCCGCTGACGTGCTGGCCGTCGTCCGCGCCGTGGACAGTGCCCCCCGGCTGCATTTCGCCGGCCTCTGGAGCCACCTGTCGGTGGCCGACCAGCTCGACGAGGAGAGTCGGTCCTTCACGGCCGGGCAACTCCGGCAGCTGGCCGAGACGCGCGCCGGCCTGGCCGCCGCCGGCCTCGACCCGCCCCTCGTCCATATGGCCAATTCGGCCGGCACCATCGCGGTGGCCGAGGCCCGGCTCGACATGGTCCGCTGCGGTATCTCGTTGTACGGCGTGGTGCCGGCCCCGGCGCTCGCCGCGTTGCTCGACGGCGAACAGCTCCGTCCGGTCTTGTCGCTGCGGTCGCGGGTGTCGCTCATCCGGACTCTCGACGCCGGGGAGCGGCCGTCCTACGGCCGCCACCGTCCTCTCGAAGGGCGGTCGCTGGTGGCCACCGTGCCCATCGGCTACGCCGACGGTGTCCCCCGATGCTACGGCGCGCTGGGGGGTACCGTGCTGATCGGCGGTCGTCGTCGACCTCTGGCCGGAACGGTCACGATGGATCAGATCGTGGTGGACTGCGGGGCCGGGTCCGACGTGTCGGTGGGCGACGAAGTGGTGTTGATCGGACGGCAGGGGACAGGATCTCTGACGGTGCAGGACTGGGCCGACGTTCTCGGCACCATCGGCAACGAGGTGCTCACGGAGATCGGGTCCCGGGTGCCCCGGGTGGTGGTGGACGACGGGGGGTCCGACGAGGAGGAGAAGAGATGAGCAGCCGGGAGTCGAAGAGCAGCCGACGGGGTCGGGCGCTCGCCCTCGGCGCCGGGGCCACGGCCGTCGCCGGGGCCGTGGGCTGGGCCCTGCAGCACCGGGCCGTGACGCGGTCGGCGGCCACGGCGCAGGAGATGACCCTCGAGGGCCTGGCCCTGCCCGATGATCTGCGCCATCACTTCGTGGACACCGAGGACGGCGGCCGGATCCATGTGGTCGAGCGCGGGCAGGGCCCACCGCTGGTGCTGCTGCACGGGATCATGCTCAGCTCCGCCCTCTGGGTGCATCAGCTGCGGGACCTGGCCGACCATCACCGGGTCATCGCCGTCGACCTCCGGGGCCACGGCCAGTCACTGCCCGGCTCGACGGGCTCGGGGATCCCCATCCTGGCGGCCGACGTCCGGGCCGTGTTCGAGGCGCTCGGGGTCCACGACGCCGTGGTCGTCGGCCACTCGATGGGCGGGATGGTGGCCCTGCAGCTGGCCCTCGACCTGCCGGTGGCCGAACGGAACCGGCGGCTGGCCGGGATCGTGCTGAGCTCGACCACCTCTGGGCCCTTCGCCACCCTGCCCGGCTGGACGGGGATGGCCCGGGTGACCGGACCGGTGACCTCCCGGGTGCTTCTGATCGGGGAACGCTTCGGGGCCAGGGCCCTGCCCTCGGGCGACCTGCGTTGGTGGCTCGTCCGGCTGGGATTCGGCGCCGACGCTCCAGCCGCCCAGGTCCGGTTCGTCGAGGCCATGCACCGGGCCACGCCGTCGCGGACCCTGGCCGACCTGATCCCCTCGGTGGCCACCTTCGACCTCTCGTGGCGGCTCGGCACCATCGATCTGCCCGTGCTCGTGGTGGTGGGATCGCACGACAAGCTGACCGCCCCGCGGCTGGCCCGACGGCTGGCCGACGCCCTGCCCGAGGCGCAGCTGGTCGAGCTGCCCCGCTGCGGCCATATGCCCATGCTCGAACGCCGTCATGAGTTCTCCCGTCTGGTCGACGAGTTCACGGCCAAAGTCTCCTGACCCCGTCGTGGGCACCCTGGCCGAGCTGCGGACCGAGGCCCTCCGCTGCACCCGTTGCGCCCTGGCCGGGACCCGGACCCAGGTGGTCTTCGGCGTCGGGGATCCGCAGGCCCGGCTGCTCTTCGTGGGGGAGGGGCCGGGCCGCGACGAGGACCTGGCCGGGGAGCCCTTCGTGGGCCGGTCGGGAAAGCTGCTCGACAAGCTCGTGGCCCAGGAGCTCGGTCTCGACCGGTCGGATTTCTACATCGCCAACGTGGTCAAGTGCCGGCCACCGGGCAACCGGGACCCTCTGCCGGCCGAGATCGAGGCCTGCCGGCCCTACCTGGAGGGCCAGCTGGACCTGATCGATCCGACCGTGGTGGTGACCCTCGGCAATTTCGCCACCCGGCTGCTGCTCGAGACGACGGAGGGGATCACCCGGCTCCGGGGCCGGGTCTATCCCTTCCGCCGCGGCCACCTGGTCCCCACCTTCCATCCGGCGGCGGCGCTGCGGGGGGGAGCCGAGGTGGTGGCCGGCATGCGGGCCGACCTGGTCCGGGCCAAGCGTCTGCTCGCCGGCCGGACCCCGTGACCCGGACCCCGTGACCCGGACCCCCGTGACTCGGGCGCCGATCGTGGCCCGGACCTCGTCGGCCGACGAGACGCGTGCCCTGGCCGGCGCGCTGGCCGGGGTGCTGCGGCCCGGAGACCTGATCCTGCTGGTGGGGGACCTGGGCACGGGCAAGACGACCTTCAGCCAGGGCCTGGCCAGAGGCCTCGGGGTGACCGAGGCGGTGACCAGCCCCACCTTCACCCTGGTCCGGGCCTACCGCTGCGACGGGGCTGCCGGCCGGCCGGGCATCGGGACCCTGCTGCACGCCGATCTGTACCGGCTCGACCGGATCCGGGAGATCGTGGAGCTGGGGATCGGGGAGATGGTGGAGGACGACTCGGTGGCGGTGATCGAATGGGGTGACATGGCCGGCTCGCTCTTCGGTCCCGAGACCCTGACCGTCCGGCTGGGGGCCGAGGGCGACGAGGAGCGGATGGTGACCGTCGAGCCCTCGGGCCGCTGGTGGGAGCGGGCCGACGAGCTGGCCGAGCGGCTGCGGCCCTGGAAGGCCTGAGAGATGCTGGTCCTGGCGGTGGAGTCGGCCACCGATGCGGCGGCGGTGGCCGTGGCCGACGGGGACGGGCTGCTCGGCTCGTTGACCGTGGCCCGGGGCCGGCGGCACACCGAGAGCATCGCCCCCGCCATCGAGGCGCTCTGCCGGCGGCTCGGGATCAGGCTGAGCCAGATCGAGACGGTCGGGGTCGACCAGGGGCCGGGGCTCTTCACCGGGCTGCGGGTGGGGCTGGCCACGGCCAAGGCCCTGGCCTTCGGGCTCGAGATCCCGCTGGTGACGGCCAGCAGCCTGGAGGTCCTGGCCCACGCCGTGGGGCTATCGGGTCTGGCCGATGCGGCGACGGTGGTCCCGGTGGTGGACGCCCGGCGGGCCGAGGTCTTCTCCGGCCGGTTCCGGCCGTCGGAGGCCGGGCCCGTGGCGGTCGGGCCCGAGCGGGTCCAGGCCCCGGAGGAGCTGGCCGCCGAGTTGGCCGGCCGGGGCGAGACGGTCGTGCTGGTGGGCAACGGGGCCCTGCGGTACCGCTCGCTCTTCGGCAGCATCGAGGGGGCCACCCTGGCCGGGCCGGCCTACGGCTCGCCCCCGGTGAGGGCACTGGCCGAGCTGTCTGTGATCCGGGCCCGGGCCGGTCTGGCGGTGGACGGGGCCGCGGTGTTGCCCCGGTATCTGCGAGAAGCCGACGCCAGGATCAACTGGGAGCAGCGGATCCCGGCGCGGCCGGGCCGGGGAGGGTCCCGATGATGACCGACCCGCCGGTGGGCGACGGGACGCCGCAACGGCTGGTGGCCGGCGCCGTCCGGATCGGGCCCCTGCGCCGGCGGCACCTGCGGGCCGTGGTCCGGATCGAAGAGGACGCCTACCCCCGGCCCTGGTCGGCCAACCTCTTTCTCTCGGAGCTGGCCCAGCGCTCGTCGCGGCGGTACATCGTCGGCTCCATCGGCCCGCTGGTGGTGGGCTACGCCGGGCTGATGATCGTGGAGGACGAGGGCCACGTGACCACCCTGACCGTCGATCCCGGCTGGCACCACCGGGGGATCGGGACGGTGCTGCTTCTCGACCTGGCCCGGGCCGCCCCCGGGCTCGGGGTGAAGCACCTGACCCTCGAGGTCCGGGTGGGAAACGACCCCGCCCAGGCGCTCTACCGCCGCTTCGGCTTCGCCCCCGTGGGGGTCCGGAAGAACTACTACGCCGAGACCGGCGAGGATGCCATCATCATGTGGGTCCACGACGTCGACACCGCCGACTACGCCGCCCGGCTGGCCTCTATCGAGGCCCACCTGGAGGTCGACCGGTGAACGGGGTGGCGGGCACCGTCGGCGGGGCGATGAGCGGGGCCATCCTCGGTATCGAGACCTCCTGCGACGAGACGGCGGCAGCCGTGGTGGGGGCCGACGGCCGAATCCGGTCGTCGGTGGTCTCGAGCCAGATCGACCTGCACGCCGCCTACGGCGGGGTGGTACCCGAGATCGCCGGCCGGGCCCATCTGGAGCTGCTGCCGGCCGTGCTGGCCACCGCGTTGGCCGAGGCCGGCCTTCACCGGCGGGCCCCCGGGCTGGCGGCGGTGGCCGCCACCAGCGGGCCCGGCCTGATCGGCTCGTTGCTGGTGGGCATGAGCGAGGCGAAGGCCCTGGCCCTCGCCTGGGAGGTGCCCTTCGTGGCCGTCAACCACCTGGAGGGCCATCTCTTCGCCGCCCTGCTCGACCACTCCGGCCCCGGCCGGGCCGGGCCCGACGGGCCGGTCTCCGACTGGCCCCTGGTCGTCGGCCTCGTCTCCGGCGGCCACAGCATGATCGTCTCCATGGAGGGTCCCGGCCGTTACCGGCTGCTCGGGGCCACCCTGGACGACGCCGCCGGGGAGGCCTTCGACAAGGTGGCCCGCTTCCTCGGGCTCGGCTATCCGGGAGGTCCGGCCATCGAACGGGCGGCGGCGACCGGGGACCCCGCCGCCTTCGGCTTCCCCCGGGCGCTGCTCGACGACGGTCTCGATCTGTCCTTCTCGGGGCTGAAGACGGCCGTGCTGCGGGCCGTCGAGAAGAACCCCGACGCCTCCAACGAGGACGTGGCCGCCTCGTTCCAGCAGGCCGTGGTCGATGTGCTGGTGGCCAAGCTCGTCCGGGCCGCGCAGGAGGTGGGTGCCGGGGCCATGTGCCTGGGAGGGGGGGTGGCGGCCAACGGGCCGCTGCGTGCTGCGCTCGAATCGGCCGGTGCCGAGCGGGGACTGCCCGTCTATCTGCCCAGTCGGGCCATGTGTACCGACAACGCCTCCATGATCGCCGCCGCCGGCTGGTGGCAGCTCGAGCACCTGGGTCCGAGCCCTCTGGACACGCCGGCCGATCCCAACCTGCCCCTGCGGCTTCTTCCCTGACGATCTCCCGTGGACGGGCCGGGCGCGGTTGCCGCGGGGTCCGAGGCCCGCTATCGTTAGCACTCGCAAGGTTAGAGTGCTAATGCCCACAGGAGGCTCGTCAGTATGAAGCTCCACCCCCTCGAGGACCGGATTGTCGTTCGTCCCGGTGAGTCCGAGGAGACCACAGCCTCAGGGCTGGTCATCCCCGACACCGCCAAAGAGAAGCCACAGCAGGGCGAAGTTCTCGCCGCCGGACCCGGTCGTCGCGCCGAGACCTCGGGCGAGCTCATTCCCATCGATGTCAAGGTCGGTGACACCGTCGTCTACTCCAAGTACGGCGGAACCGAGATCACGATCGACGGCGAGGACCTTCTGATCCTCTCCGGTCGTGACGTCCTTGCCAAAGTCCTGAAGAAGTAGTCGCCCATGTCCAAGATCCTGAAGTTCGACGAGGCGGCGCGACGCGGCCTCGAGGCCGGTGTGAACAAGCTGGCCGACACCGTCAAGGTGACGCTCGGCCCCAAGGGCCGAAACGTCGTCATCGACAAGAAGTTCGGTGCCCCCACCATCACCAACGACGGTGTCACCATCGCCCGTGAGGTGGAGCTGGAGGACCCGTTCGAGAACATGGGTGCCCAGCTGGTGAAGGAGGTCGCCACCAAGACGAACGACGTCGCCGGTGACGGCACCACCACGGCCACGGTGCTGGCCCAGGCCCTGATCCACGAAGGCCTGCGCAACGTGGCCGCCGGGGCCAGCCCGATGGCGCTCAAGAAGGGCATGGAGAAGGGGGTGGCCGCCGCCGTGGCGGCCATCAAGAAGCAGTCCAAGGAGATCGACTCCAAGCACGAGATCGCCCAGGTGGCCGCCATCTCGGCGGCCGACTCGAACATCGGCGACGTCTTGGCCGAGGCCATCGACAAGGTGGGCAAGGACGGGACGGTCACGGTGGAGGAGTCGAACACCTTCGGCCTCGAACTCGAGTTCACCGAGGGCATGCAGTTCGACAAGGGTTTCCTGTCGCCGTACTTCGTGACCGATGCCGAGCGCCAGGAGGCCGTCCTCGACGACCCCCTCGTGCTCATCGCCAACCAGAAGGTCTCGGCCGTCCACGATCTCGTCCCGGTTCTCGAGAAGATCATGCAGACGGGCAAGCCCCTGCTGATCATCGCCGAGGACGTCGACGGTGAGGCGCTGGCCACCCTGGTGGTCAACAAGATCCGGGGGACGTTCACCTCGGTGGCCGTGAAGGCACCCGGGTTCGGCGAACGCCGCAAGGCCATGCTGCAGGACCTGGCCGTGCTGACCGGGGGCCAGGTGATCTCCGAGGAGATCGGCCTGAAGCTCGAGAACACGACCATCGACCTGCTCGGTTCCGCCCGCAAGGTGATCATCACCAAGGACGACACCACCATCGTCGACGGGGCCGGTTCGCCCGATGACGTGAAGGGCCGGATCGCCCAGATCAAGCGGGAGATCGAGGACACCGACTCCGACTGGGACAAGGAGAAGCTCCAGGAGCGGCTGGCCAAGCTGGCCGGGGGCGTCGCCGTGGTCCGTGTCGGGGCCGCCACCGAGGTGGAGCTCAAAGAGAAGAAGCACCGCATCGAGGACGCTCTTTCCGCCACCCGGGCCGCCATCGAAGAGGGCATCGTGGCCGGTGGGGGGACCGCCCTGGTCCGCAGCCGGGCCGCCGTCGAGAAGGTGGCCAAGAGCCTCGAGGGTGACGAGGCCACCGGGGCGCGCATCGTGGCCAAGGCCCTCGAGGAGCCGCTGCGGTGGATCGCCATCAACGCCGGTCTCGAAGGTGCGGTCACCGTCCGCCAGGTCGAGTCGGAGACCGGCACCGTGGGTCTGAACGCCTCCACCGGGGCGTTCGAGGACCTGGTGAAGGTGGGCGTGATCGACCCGGCCAAGGTCACCCGCTCGGCGCTGCAGAACGCCGCCTCGGTGGCCGGTCTGCTGCTCACCACCGAAGCACTGGTGGCCGACAAGCCCGAGAAGTCCGACGGCGGGGCGGCGGCCGCCGCCGCTGCTGCCGGTATGGGTGGCATGGGCGGTATGGGTGGCATGGGAATGATGTAACCGGTCTCGGCCGGACCGCCCCCGGGCGGACCCGGTGACCAGATGAACGATGCGGCCGGGCCTTCGGGCCCGGCCGTCGTCGCGGGTACGCCCAGCAGTCTCGATGACGAGGAGGTGAGAGTCCTTCCCGAGCTTTGGCCGTTGAAGTTCGAGTAGCCGATGCCCAGGGCGTCCGGGTGACCGGGGGTCTGAAGGGGGCGGAGGCAAAGCCGTGGGCCGGAACGAAAGTGAACCGCTGGAAGGCCTCCTGATGTGGCGACCGAGTTCGCAGCAGAGAAGCCGATGACCCCACCGCCTGGGCGTGTATGCGCCGCAACAGGAACGGTCCTTTGACGGTGGGGGCATCAGGGGGTGGTTGCGGCCGGCAGGCGGCGACAACGCCATCGGGATGATCTGGGGAGACCTCGTAGGGTCCGAGCATTTCCGTGGTGCGCCCACGTGCCAGTCAGCGACTGGCGGCCGGTGGTCCAGGTGTGGCCCGGTCGGTGGGGGCGGCCCGGTCGGTAGGCGGTGCGATAACCCGCTAGGGGAAACGCCAGCCGACGCCCTCCGAGGAGTCAGACGGCTCGTAGTAGTGCCGAAGGTGGGGTAATGCCCACTGACCCCCCGCCTGGTCGGGGGGCGGTCCGGGTCCTGCGAGGGATCCGGTGTCCGGCGAAGGGGCCGACCGAGACCAAGCCTTGAAGCCAAGCACCACGTCACCGGGAAGTGCGGGACCAGCCCCCGACCGCCGAGCGGGAGGAAGAAGAAGGGGTCTGGCGGTCCAGCCGGTGGCACGGGGTGAGGAGAGAGGCTGAGAGAGCAAGGAGGTGCTGGTCAATGAGCCAGCTCTTGGAGGCCATTGCCGACGAAGCCAACCTGGCGGCCGCTTGGACGAAGGTCCGGGCCAACGCCGGGGCGGCCGGAGTCGACGGTCAGACGATCGCCGCCTTCTCTGCCGACGAGGAGCACCAACTGGCCTCGCTGCGGCGGAGGTTGCTGTCGGCGGAGCGCTACGTGCCGCCGCCGGTGCGGCGGGTCGAGATCCCGAAGCCCGACGGGCGCAAACGCCCGCTCGGGATTCCCACCGTTGCCGATCGGGTGGTCCAGCAGGCCACCGTGCAGGTGATCGGGCCGATGTTCGAAGCCCGGTTTCTACCCTGCAGCTTCGGCTACCGCCCGGGCCGAGGTGCCCAACAGGCGGTGTGGTGGGTGCGGGAGGCGATCCGTCGTGGCGATCACTGGGTGGCCGAGTTCGACATCGTGGGTTTCTTTGACAATCTCCGCCATGCCCGGCTGTTGCGGGAGGTGGCCAAGGTGGTCGATGACCCCGAGGTGATCGGCCTCGTCCGCCGCTGGCTGCGGGCCGGTGTGCTCACCGAGGCGGGAGTTCAGTCCCGTTGGGCGGGCACGCCCCAAGGCGGGGTCATCTCCCCGCTCCTGGCCAACATCTACCTCCACCGGCTCGACAGTGAGGTGCGGGCAGCCGGTTTCCGGCTGATCCGCTATGCCGACGACTTCGTGATCCTGGCCAATCGACGCTGGAAGGTCGAGGCCGCTGATCGCCTGGTGCGAGCCATCCTGGCCGACATCGGGCTGGAGGTGGCCGAGGCTAAGTCCGGCATCGTGGCTGTGCGTGACGGGTTCGAGTTCCTGGGGTTCACCTTCCACGGGAGGTTCCTTCGACCCCGACCCCGAGCGTTAGCCAGTTTCAAAGACGAGGTGCGCAGACGCACCCGGCGGCTGGCGCCGGTTCCCCTGCGAACGATGATCGAGCAGCTCAATCCCACTATTCGGGGTTGGGGCAACTACTACAAGGTTGGCGACGTGACGTCGCTGTTCGAGGATCTCGACCAGTGGATCCGCATGCGGCTGCGGTCGAAGGTCATACGCCGACGCGCCACGGCCCTCTCCAACGCCAAGATGCCCAACCGCGTCTTGCAGGGACTGGGCCTCGTGAGCCTCGACGACCTCCGTCGTGCTTATCTCTCGCCCGCTTGAGGGCGCAGTCTTGGGTGAGCCGGATGCGGTAGTGCCGCAAGTCCGGTTCTAACGGGGGGCGCCTGGGGGCAACTCCAGGCGCCTACCCACTGCGGGGCCGGATCGGCCGGCAGGCCCGAATACGGTGAACGAGATGGAGGGGATCGAGCCGGGCCGCGCCGACGCCGGATCCGCCGCCGCTCCCGTCCCCCGCGAAGGCGGCCGGCAGGTGATCCCCCGGCCCCCGACGGCACGGGCCGGGTCGGTCGCCCCCTGGGCGGCCTTCGCCCCGGGGCGGCGCCGGGCCCTCACCACCGACCGGGTGCGCGGGGCGCTGTCGTCGGGGCGCGAGATTCCGGCCACCGGTCGGCGGCTGCCGCCCGACGGTTTTCCGATCCTGCAGTCACCGGCGGCCGTGCTGGTCCCGTTGTTCGACGAGGGGGGCGAGGCTCGGGTGATCCTGACCCGGCGGGCCGCCCATCTCCGGGCGCACCGCGGCGAAGTCAGCTTCCCCGGGGGCCGGATGGACGAAGGGGAGACCCCCGAGGCGGGGGCGCTGCGCGAGGCGGCCGAGGAGATCGGCCTCGATCCCGGACCGGTGGAGACGGTGGGCCGGCTCACGCCGGTGACGACCTTCGCGTCGGGCAGCACCATCACCCCCGTGGTGGGCCTCCTGCCCCGACGTCCGGGTCTGGTGGCCAGTCCCCACGAGGTCGAGCACGTCTTCGACGTGGCCCTGGCCGAACTGGCCGATCCGTCGATCTTCCGCGAGGAGTGGTGGGCGGTGCCGGGGAGGGGTCCCGGCGTGGTCCCCGGGAGCAGCCCCGACGATGCCATGGTGCCCTTCCCCGTCTGGTTCTTCGAACTGCCCGACGACACCGTCTGGGGGGCCACGGCCCGGATGCTCGTCGATCTCCTGCGTCTGGTCCTCGAGGTCTGACGCCGCCGCCGCCGACGACATCCTGGCGCCGCGGGGCCGTCCGCCACGGACGGTAACGTGGAAGGACGCTGGCGGGCGACGGCGGGCGGGCACGACGGCGTTTCCGAGGAGGCATCCAGGTGGCAGAGATCGAGATCGGCATCTACAAGTCGGGTCGCCAGGCCTACGGGTTCGACGACATCGCCATCGTCCCCAGCCGCCGGACGCGTGACCCCGAGGATGTCGACATCTCGTGGGAGATCGACGCCTTCCGCTTCGAGCTCCCGCTCATGGCCGCGGCCATGGACGGCGTGGTGAGCCCCCGGACGGCGATCGAGATCGGCCGGCTCGGCGGCCTGGCCGTGCTCAATCTCGAAGGCCTCTGGACCCGCTACGAAGATCCCGACTCGCTGTTCGAGGAGATCTCCAAGCTCGACGACGAGAAGGCGACGGCCCGGATGCAGCAGATGTATCTGGAGCCGATCAAGCCGGAGCTGGTGACCGAGCGGATCCGCGAGATCAACGCCGCCGGGGTCGTCTCCTGCGCGTCGGTCACCCCACAGCGGACCACGGGGCTGGCCCCCGCCATCCTGGCCGGCGAGCTCGACATGCTCGTCATCCAGGGCACCGTGGTCTCGGCCGAACACGTCTCGAAGACGGTGGAACCGCTCAACCTGAAGAAGTTCATCCGGGAATTCGACCTGCCCGTGATCGTGGGTGGCTGCGCCTCGTACCAGGCCGCTCTCCACCTGATGCGGACGGGCGCCGTGGGCGTGCTCGTGGGGGTGGGACCCGGCAACGCCTGCACCACCCGCGGTGTCCTCGGTATCGGCGTCCCCCAGGCCACGGCCATCGCCGACGTGGCCGGCGCCCGGATGCGGCACCTGGATGAGACGAACGTCTACGTCCATGTCATCGCCGACGGGGGGATGAGCCGCGGTGGCGATATCGCCAAGGCCATCGCCTGCGGTGCCGACGCCGTCATGCTCGGGTCGCCTCTGTCCTCGGCCCAGGAGGCGCCCGGACTCGGCTACCACTGGGGTATGGCCACCTTCCACCCCACCCTGCCGCGCGGCGCCCGGGTCCGGACCACGGTCCGGGGCAACATGCAGGAGATCCTCCTCGGCCCGGCCCACGAGAACGACGGTCGGATGAACCTCTTCGGAGCCCTGCGGACATCGATGGCCACCTGTGGCTACCAGTCGGTGAAGGAGTTCCAGAAGGCGGAGGTGATGATCGCGCCGGCGCTGCAGACCGAGGGCAAGGCGCTGCAGCGCTCCCAAGGTGTGGGGATGGGTCGCTGAAGACCCTCCCGCGCCCGGCCCGCTTCGGTTCCCCGTCCCCCAGCGCCACGGCGTCATGACCGACGACCTGGAGACCGTCCTCGTCGTCGACTTCGGCGCCCAGTACGCCCAGCTGATCGCCCGCCGGGTGCGCGAGGCGCGTGTCTACTCGGAGATCGTCCGCCACGACATCACCGTCGAGGAACTGGCGGCGCGCCGGCCCAAGGGGATCATCCTGTCGGGGGGACCGGAGTCGGTCCACGCCGAGTGGGCGCCGCTGCTCGACCGCGGCATCTACGACCTCGGGGTACCCATTCTCGGCATCTGTTACGGCGCCCAGCTCCTCTGCGCCCAACTGGGGGGCACCGTCACCCGGACAGGACGCGGTGAGTACGGACGGACCCCACTGCGCCGGACGGGAAGCTCCCCGCTGTTTGCCGACTGGCCGCCGGACGCCGACGCTGACGTCTGGATGAGCCACGCCGACTCCATCACCGAAGTCCCCCCGGGCTTCGTGGTCACGGCGTCGTCGCCCGACGCCCCGGTGGCCGCGCTGGAGGACACCGAGCGCCGGCTGCTCGGTGTGCAGTTCCACCCCGAGGTGCAGCACACCCACCGGGGCCAGGAACTACTCGAGCGCTTTCTCTTCGACATCTGCGGAGCCCGTCCCAGTTGGACCCATACCAACATCATCGAGTCGTCGGTGGATGCCGTCCGGGCCCAGGTGGCCGGCGCCCGGGTGCTCTGTGCACTGTCCGGCGGCGTCGACTCGGCCGTGGCCGCCGCCCTCGTCCACCGGGCCATCGGCGGCCAGTTGACCTGTGTCTTCGTCGACACCGGCCTGATGCGCTCGGGTGAGGCCGATCAGGTGGAGGAGACCTTCCGCAGCCAGTTCCATGTCGACCTGATCCACGTGAAGGCGGTCGACCGCTTCTTCGGCGTGCTCGCCGGGCTGACCGATCCCGAGGAAAAGCGCAAGGCCATCGGGGAGACGTTCATCCGGGTGTTCGAAGAGGTGGCCCGCGACGTCGAGGACGCCCGCTTTCTGGTCCAGGGGACCCTCTATCCCGACGTCATCGAATCGGGGACGAAGGATGCGGCCAACATCAAGTCGCACCACAACGTGGGCGGCCTGCCGAAGGACATGGCCTTCGATCTGGTGGAGCCCCTGCGGCAGTTGTTCAAAGACGAGGTCCGCGCCGTGGGCGAGGAGCTCGGACTCCCCGAAGAGATCGTCTGGCGCCAGCCCTTCCCCGGCCCGGGCCTGGCTGTCCGCATCATCGGGGAGGTCACTCCCGAGAGAGCCGAGATCCTCCGGGCGGCCGACGGCATCGTGGTCGAAGAGATTCGCAGGGCGGGGCTCTACCGGCATCTGTGGCAGAGCTTCGCCGTCCTGCCGGCGGTCAGGACCGTCGGCGTCATGGGCGACGGCCGTACCTACGCGTACCCGATCGTCATCCGCGCCGTCACCTCCGACGACGCCATGACCGCCGACTGGGCCCGCCTGCCGTACGAGCTCTTGGAACGTCTGTCCTCGCGCATCATCAACGAGGTGGACGGCGTCAACCGGGTGGCCCTCGACATCACGTCGAAGCCCCCGGGCACCATTGAGTGGGAGTGACCGTGTCCGGTACTCCGCTGCACCGGTTCGGTGGCCTCGGCACCTTCGACGGCATCGACGAGTTCGAGGACGCCTCCCCCGCCCCCGTGGCCGACGCCGTGGCCGGGGCCCTCGACGACGCCCTGGCCGAGGGGCCGGCACCACCGGCTGACGAAAGTGCGCCGGCGGCGTCTCCCCGACGGCCGCGCTGGAGCGACTCGGTCCCCCCGGCCGACGAGCTCCTCGATGGCCTGAACGAACCGCAGCGACGCGCCG
The DNA here is from genome assembly GCA_035535015.1 of Acidimicrobiales bacterium. Taxonomy (GTDB): domain Bacteria; phylum Actinomycetota; class Acidimicrobiia; order Acidimicrobiales; family UBA8190; genus Palsa-661. The sequence goes on from DATLQU010000026.1 coordinate 125,936, forward strand.
TCGTCCACCGGGGCGGCCCCCTGCTCGTGGTGGCCGGCGCCGGGTCGGGCAAGACCCGGGTCCTCACCCACCGGGTGGCCCATCTCATCGCCACCGGCGACGCCCGGCCATGGGAGATCCTGGCCATCACCTTCACCAACAAGGCGGCCGACGAGATGCGGACGCGTCTGGTCGGCCTGGTGGGTCCGGTGGCCGAACGCATGTGGGTGTCGACGTTCCACGCCGCCTGCGTCCGGATCCTGCGTTCCCACGCCGATCGCCTCGGTTACCGCTCCTCGTTCACCATCTACGACGACACCGACTCCCGGCGCCTGATCGAACAGATCCTTCGCGATCTGAACATCGACGCCAAGAAGATCCCGCCCCGGTCCGTCCAGGCCGTCATCTCCGGGGCCAAGGCGGAGCTGGTGGAGGCCCAGGAGTTCGCCGCCCAGGCGCAGTCGGTCTTCGAGCGGCGGATGGCCGACGTCTACGTCGAGTACCAGCAGCGGCTCTTCGCCGCGTCGGCCATGGACTTCGACGATCTACTGCTGCAGACGGTGAACCTCATGCGCCGCGCCCCCGACGTCCTCGAGTCGTATCAGAAGCGGTTCCGACAGGTGTTGGTCGACGAGTACCAGGACACCAACCGTGTCCAGAACGAGCTCGTCATGCTCCTGTGCGCCGAACACCGAAACGTCTGCATCGTCGGCGACACCGACCAGTCCATCTACGCCTTCCGCGGAGCCGACATCCGCAACATCCTCGAATTCGAGAAGGCCTTCCCCGATGCCGTGATCGTTCCGCTCGAGCAGAATTACCGTTCCACCAAGACCATTCTCGACGCCGCCAACGCCGTGATCGTCAACAACACCTCGCGGGTCCCGAAAGACCTGTGGACCGATGGCGAACAGGGGGAGCCGGTCAACCGGTTCCGGGCCGAGGACGAGTACGACGAGGCGGCCTGGGTGGCGGCCGAGATCGGTCGCCTGCACCACGGCGAAGGACTGCGCTACGGGGACGTGGCCATCTTCTACCGGACGAACGCGCAGAGCAGAGCCCTGGAAGAGGCTCTGGTGCGGACGGCCGTCGCCTACAAGGTGGTGGGGGGCACCCGCTTCTACGACCGCCGTGAGGTGAAGGACCTCCTGGCCTACCTCCGGGTCCTGGCCAATCCCTCCGACGAGATCTCCGCCCGCCGGATCGTGAACGTCCCGCGCCGGGGGGTGGGCGACACCTCCGCCGATCGGCTGGCGGCCTGGGCCCGCGAGCGGGGTCGCTCCTTCGCTGACTGCTTCGACCAGGTGGCCGAAGCGGGCGTGACCGGGCGCGCCGCGGCCGGGTTGGCGGCACTGTCGGCGCTTCTCGACGAACTCCGCACCGAAGCCGACGCCGGGGCCGGTCCCGCGGCGCTGATCCAAGCCGTGGCCTCGCGTACCGGATACGTGGCCGAGCTCGAGGCCCAGGACACCCTCGACGCCGCCGGCCGGCTCGAGAACATCGCCGAGCTGGTGGGGGCGGCCACCGAATACGACTCGCTCGACGAGTTCCTCGAGTCCGTGGCCCTCGTCTCCGACGCCGACGAGATCGAGGACGACGGCAGCCGGGTGTCGCTCATGACCCTGCACACGGCCAAGGGCCTCGAGTTCCCGGCCGTCTTCCTGGTGGGCATGGAGGACGGGGTCTTCCCCCACCTGCGCTCCCTCGACGACCCCATGCAGCTGGAGGAGGAACGGCGCCTCGCCTACGTGGGCATCACCCGGGCCCGGCGCCGCCTCTACGTGACCCACGCCTGGAGCCGGACCCTCTGGGGTTCCACCAGCCACGCCATCCCCAGCCGGTTCCTGTCCGAGATCCCGGCCGAATTGGTCCGGGACGTCGGCGCCTCGACGACGCTTCGTCGCGACCCCACCCGGCTCGTCTCCTCCCGGCTGCGCCGCCGCCCTCGCCATCCGGGACAGGGCGATCCGGGACAGGGCGATCCGGGACATCTCATCGACGGCGACGACGACTGGTCGGTCGCCGCCGACTCGGCCCATGATGCCGACAGCTGGCACGATCCCGACCCCTGGGACGACGACGCCGGGGCCGACGTCACCCCCGTCCCCCCCGTGAAGGCCTCCGGTTCCGGTTGGTCCCGTTCCGCCGACACCGACAGCCGGCCCCGGCGACCGGCGCCAACGGGCCGCAAGAGCCGTCTGCCCAAGATGGCCGAAGAGCGTTTCCGCTCGGGCGCCTGACGCCGTCGGTGTCGTCGCCCACCCCCGGACCGGACATCGGGCACTGGGACGCCCCCACCTACGACCGCGTCTCGGACCCCATGACCCGCTGGGGGATGGAGGTCCTCGACCGTCTGCCGCTCTCTCCCGGTGACACGGTGTTGGACGCCGGCTGCGGCACCGGCCGGGTGACGGAGCTGCTGCTCGATCGGTTGGCCGGCGGACGGGTGGTGGCACTGGATGCGGCGGGGTCGATGTTGGCCGAAGCCCGTCTCCGGCTGGCCCGCTTCGACGAGAGGGTCATGTTCGTCGACGCCGACCTTCTCGATCTGGCGCCCGACACCCTGGGTGGGTGGGCCCCCGTCGACGCCGTCCTGTCCACCGCCACCTTCCACTGGGTGCTCGACCACGACCGCCTCTTCGACAACCTGGCCCGGGTGCTCCGGCCCGGTGGTCGTCTGGTGGCCCAGTGCGGGGCGGACGGCAACATCGCCCGGCTGATCGCCGCCGTCCGGGCCACCGGGACCGAGCGGGCCGGCGCCTGGCTCTACGCCACGCCCGAGGACACCCGCCGACGCCTCGAGGCGTCGGGATTCACCGACATCGAGGTCTGGACCCACCCCGAACCGACCAGGATCGACCCGGCCGACCTCGAGACCTATCTGGAGACCGTCTGCCTGAGGACCCACGTCCTGGCCATGGCCCCCGGCGAGCGCCGGGAATTCCTGGCCGCGGTGGCCGCCGCCCTCGGGGATCCGGTGATCGACTACCTCCGACTCAACTTCACCGCCCGCCGGGGCTGACGAGAGCCCGACGGCCCCCTCCCGGCTCCGCCGGCCCACGGCGGTGCCTGGAGGCCCGCGACCCGGGGTCTGCGTTGGCGCCGGGCTGGGCAGGGATGCCTACACTCAGTGGCCGATGAAGCGTCCCTACCGGGTCATCGTGGCCAAGCCGGGCCTCGATGGCCATGACCGTGGTGCCAAAGTCATCGCGCGCGCCCTGCGTGACGCCGGATTCGAGGTCATCTACACGGGCCTGCACCAGACGCCCGAGCAGGTCGTCCAGGTGGCCGTGCAGGAGGACGCCGACGCCGTCGGGCTCTCGCTTCTCTCGGGTGCCCATCTCACCCTCGTGCCCCGGGTCCTCGACGGTCTGCGGGCCGAGGGCCTCGGCGACGTCTTGGTGATCGTGGGCGGCATCATCCCCGATGCCGACATCCCCGCCCTCAAGAAGCTCGGGGTGGCCGCCGTCTTCACCCCGGGGGCGCCGCTGCCCACCATCGTCCAGGAAGTGGCCGACGCGCTCGACCAGCGGGAGGCGGCGACCGGACGGTAAGAACGTGGTGCCGGCAGCCGAGCCGGGCATCGGTGCTGGCGACGGGCGTCGTCGGTGCCAGAGTCACCGCACCAACCAGATGCACGCACCAACCCAGATCCACGAAGTCTCCAGAACGACGCACGCACATCCGCAGTGGAACAGAGAGGAAGCAGTCGGTGGATCTCTACGAATACCAGGGAAAGCAATACTTCGCCCGGTTCGGTATCCCCATCTCGCCGGGCGGCGTGGCCGACACCGTGGACGAGGCGGTGGCCCAGGCTGACAAGGCCGGCTATCCCGTCGTGGTGAAGGCGCAGGTGAAGGTGGGAGGCCGGGGCAAGGCCGGCGGCATCCAACTGGCCGACGACGCCGACGCCGTCCGCCGTCACGCCGGCAACATCCTGGGCATGGACATCAGCGGTCACACGGTGCACCGGCTGTGGATCGAGAACGCCTCCGACATAGCCCGTGAGTACTACGCCAGCTTTACCTTGGACCGGGCGGCCAAGCTCCACCTCTGCATGGTCTCGGCCAAGGGCGGCGTGGAGATCGAGGAGGTGGCCGCCACCGACCCCCAGGCCATCTCGCGCTTGCACGTGGACCCGGTGGACGGGATCTCCCTCGACGCCGCGGCCGGCCTGGTGGCCGAGGCCGGCATCGACGAGCAGGCGCGGTCGCAGGCCGCCGCCCTGCTGGTCAAGCTCTACGACTGCTACGTCCACGGCGACTGCGACCTGGCCGAGATCAACCCCCTGATCCTCACGACCGACGGCCGGGTGCACGCCCTCGACGCCAAGGTCACGCTCGACGACAACGCCGCCTACCGCCACCCGGAATGGGATGCCTTCGCCGGCGACGAGGAGATGGACGAGCGTGAGAAGTTGGCCCGCGAGAAGGGGCTCAACTACATCGGCCTGTCCGGTTCGGTGGGCATCATCGCCAACGGCGCCGGACTGGCCATGAGCACGCTGGACGTGGTCACCCAGGTGGGGGGGACGGCGGCGAACTTCCTGGACATCGGGGGCGGAGCGAACGCCGACGTCATGGCCGCGGCGCTCGACGTGATCAACAGCGACGCGGCCGTCCGGGCCATCTTCGTGAACATCTTCGGGGGCATCACCCGGGTGGACGAGGTGGCCAACGGGGTGGTGGAGGCGCTGCGGCGTGTCGACATCCACTCGCCCATCGTCCTGCGCCTCGACGGCACCAACGCCGAAGCGGGCCGGGAGATCCTGGCCGCCCACCTGTCGGACAACCTGGTGATGGAACCCACGATGCTCGCCGCCGCCCGCCGGGCCGTGGCGTTGGCGGGAGGCGGACGATGAGCATCTTCGTCGATGAGAACACCAAAGTGGTCGTCCAGGGCCTGACCGGGGGCCAAGGACGCTTCCACGGCCTGCGCAACCGTGACTACGGCACCCAGGTGGTGGCCGGGGTGACGCCGGGCAAGGGCGGGACCGACGTCGACGGGGTCCCCATCTTCGACACCATGGCCGAGGCCGTGGCCGCCACGGGCGCCGACGCCTCGTTCGTGGTCGTGCCCCCGAAATTCGCGGCCGACGCCATCATGGAGGCGGCCGCCGCCGACATCGGTTTCATCGTCTGCATCACCGAGGGCATCCCGGCGCAGGACGAGGCGCTGTTCTACAACCGACTGCGCCGCGACCACCCGAAGACGAGGTTGCTCGGTCCCAACTGTCCGGGGATCATCTCGCCGGGGAAGTGCAACATCGGGATCACGTCGGGCGACATCGCCCTGGCCGGTGGTCCGGTGGGGATCGTCAGCCGGTCGGGCACCCTCACGTACCAGGCGCTACACGAGCTGTCGCAACAAGGCGTGGGCCAGACCACCTGCGTCGGGATCGGGGGCGACCCTGTTCCCGGGACCAGCTTCATCGACTGCCTGGCTGCCTTCGAGGACGATCCCGACACCCGCGCCGTCATGATGATCGGTGAGATCGGCGGCTCGGCCGAGGAACAGGCGGCCAAATTCGTTGCCGAGCACATGACCAAGCCCGTCGTCTGCTACGTCGCCGGCGTGACCGCGCCTCCGGGACGCAAGATGGGCCACGCCGGCGCCATCATCTCCGGGTCACAGGGGACGGCCCAGGCCAAGATGGCGGCGTTGTCCGCCGTCGGTGCCTCGGTGGCCCAGAACCCCACCGAGGCGGGGGAGATGATGGTCGAGGTGGTGAAGGCGCTGTCCTGAGCTCGCGGGCGGTCCTGCTTTGGAGGACCCCCGCCGCCGCGCTGGTAGCGTGAGCCGCGTGCGTCTGGGAGTGCTCGTCTCGGGTACGGGGACCATCCTCCAGGCGCTTGTGGCCGAAGGACTGCCCGTGGTCGTCGTGGTGGCCGACCGGCCCTGCCGAGGTCTCGAGCGGGCGGCCGAGGGGTCCATCGCCACCGAGCTCGTCGACCGTCGGCTGTTCGGCGGCTTCGGCCAGGGATTCGCCCGCGACGAATTCACCGGCGCCGTGGTCGAGGCCCTTCGGCGCCACGACGTGGACCTCCTGGTCATGGCCGGCTTCGGCACCGTTCTCACCCAGCCGGCCCACGACGCCTACGAGGGCAGGATCCTGAACACCCACCCGGCGTTGCTTCCCGCCTTTCCCGGTTGGCACGCCGTCGAGGACGCGCTGGCCGCCGGGGCCACGGTCACGGGCTGCACTGTCCACCTGGCCACCCTGGACATGGACGCCGGTCCGATCCTGGCCCAAGAGGAGGTAGAGGTGCGACCCGGAGACACCGCCGCCACGCTGCACGAGAGGATCAAGGAGGTGGAGAGGCGTCTCTATCCCGAGACCATCCGCAAAGTCATGGCCGCCGGGGTGGCCCCCGTGCGCCCGACGCCATGAGAGCGCTGCTGTCGGTCTACGACAAGGCCGGCCTGGAGGAGTTCGCCTCCGGTCTGGCCGATCTCGGCTGGGAGCTGGTGGCCAGTGGGAACACGGCTCGGGCCTTGGCCGACGCCGGCATCGCCCATCTCGAGGTGGCCGCTCTCACCGGTGCCCCCGAAATGCTCGGGGGCCGGGTGAAGACACTGCACCCGAAGATCCACGGCGGGATCCTGGCCGACCGCGCCCAGCCGCAGCACATGGCCGATCTCGCCGCCCAGGGCATCGACGTGATCGACCTCGTGGTCTGCAATCTCTATCCCTTTTCCTCCGACCCCTCCATCGAGTTGATCGACGTCGGTGGTCCCACCATGGTCCGGGCCGCGGCCAAGAACCATGCCCACGTCGGTGTCGTCGTCGACCCGGCCGAGTACGGCGGCGTCCTGACCGAGTTGCGGGCGGCGGGCGCCCTGTCGGCCGACACCCGCCGCCGGCTGGCCCGCGCCGCCTTTGCCCACACGGCGGCCTACGACGCCGCCATCGTCGGCTGGTTCGACACCGCCGGGCCCGGGGGGGAAGCCACCCTCCTGCCCCCCACCGTGCATCTCGCTCTCGAAAGGGCCGATGTGCTGCGTTACGGGGAGAACCCCCACCAGAGCGGGGCCCGCTACCGCGCCGCCGGACAGCCCACCTGGTGGGACGGGGTGGTCCAGCGGGCCGGAACGGCGCTGTCCTACCTCAATCTCTTCGATGCCGACGCCGCCTGGCGCCTGGTCCAGGAGCTGGGTTCGGCGGGCGAATCGGCGGTGGCCATCATCAAGCACGCCAATCCCTGCGGCGCGGCCCTGGCCGCCGATCTCGCCGCTGCCTACACCTCGGCCCTCGAGTGCGATCCGGTCTCGGCTTTCGGCGGCGTCGTCGCCCTCGGCGGCCCCTGCACGGCGGAGGTGGCCCGGGTGGTGGCGGCCGGACCGCAGGCCGACGTCGTCGTGGCCCCGTCGTGGGAGGACGACGCGCTCGACATCCTGGTGGCCCGACGCAAGGCGACCCGACTCCTCGAGGCGCCGCCCTGGACCGGGACCCCCCTCGAGGTGCGCAGCCTGGGTGGCGGTTTCCTGGTCCAGGACGCCGACCGTTTCGAGGCGATGCGGTCGCAATGGCAGGTGACCACCAAGCAGGCCCCCACCGCCGAGCAGTGGCGCGACATAGACCTGGCCTGGCGGGTGTGCGCCCGCACCTCCTCCAACGCCATCGTGGTGGTTGGCGCCGGGCAGGCCGTCGGCATCGGCGCCGGCCAGCAGAGTCGCGTCGAGGCGGCCGAGATCGCCGTCCGCAAAGCCGGGCCCCGGGCCGTGGGCGCGGCGGCGGCCAGTGACGCCTTCTTCCCCTTTCGCGACGGCCTCGACGTCCTCGCCGACGCCGGGGTGACGGCGGTGATCCAGCCCGGTGGTTCGGTCCGCGACCCCGACCTGGTGGCCGCCGCCGACGAGCACGGCATCGCCATGGTGGTCACCGGCGAACGCCACTTCAGGCACTGAGCCATGGCCGCTCAGATCCTGAACGGCGAGGCGGTGGCGGCCCGCATCCGGGCCGAGGTGGCCGATGCCGTGGACGCCTTGCACCGGTCCGGGATCCACCCCGGTCTCGGGACGATCCTGGTGGGTGACGACGCCCCCAGCGCCCGCTACGTGGCCCTGAAGCACGCCGACTGCGCCGAGGTGGGCATCGTCTCGGTCCACGAGCACCTGCCGGCCGACGTCGGTCAGGACGAGCTCGAAGCGGTGATCGCCCGCTTCAACGACGATCCCGCCGTGCACGCCTATCTGGTCCAGGTGCCGCTCCCGGGTGGCCTCGACGAGGAGTCGGCTCTGCTGGCCGTGGACCCGAGAAAGGACGTCGACGGGCTGCATCCGGAGAATCTCGGCCGCCTGGTCATGGGCACCCCCGGTCCCCTGCCGTGCACCCCGGCCGGCATCGTCGAGCTCCTGGCGGCCTACGACGTCGTCGTCGAAGGCCGCCATGTGGTGATCATCGGTCGTGGGCTCACCATCGGTCGACCCCTGGCGCTGCTGCTGTCGCTGAAGCGTCCCGGATGCAATGCCGCGGTCACCGTGGTGCACACCGGTGTGCAGGATCTGGCCGCCATCGTGCGCACAGCAGACGTGGTGGTGGCCGCCGCCGGTTCGGCGGGCCTCGTGACCCCGGACATGATCAGACCCGGAGCGGCCGTGGTGGGGGCCGGAACGTCATGGCGGGGCCGCACCCTGCTGTCCGACGTGGACGAGGCCGTGAGCGAGGTGGCGGGCTGGATCACCCCCCGGATCGGCGGTGTTGGCCCCATGACGCGGGCCATGCTGCTGCGCAACGCGGTGCGGGCCGCCTCGCGGGCGGGACCGCCCGACGTCTCAGTTCGTGGCCACCTATAGGCTTTCGCCCCATGGCATGGATCTCGGACATGCTGGCCAGGGGTCCGACGTATTCCTTCGAATTCTTCCCCCCCAAGAACGACACGGAACAGGCGACGCTGGTGCGGACCCTGCGCGAGCTGGAGCCGCTCAGCCCGTCGTTCGTGTCGGTCACCTACCGGGGTGGCCGGGAGTCGCGGCAAAGGACCCACGACCTCGTGGCGGGCATGCTGCGCACCACGTCGCTCACGCCCATGGCCCATCTGATCTGCGTCGAGCACTCGCGCCTCGAGTTGGCCGAGGTCCTGGTGGCCTTCCGCAAGGCCGGCGTGGAGAACCTCCTGGCCCTGGGCGGTGACCCACCGGTCGACGCCGGCGCCGGCCGGGGTGAGCTCCGCTACGCGATGGAGCTCGTCGAGCTGGCCCGCGCCATCGGCGGCTTCTCCATCGGGGTGGCGGCTCATCCCACCGGTCACCCGGCGTCGCCCGATCTGCCGTCGGACCGCGACATGCTGGCGGCCAAGCTCCGGCTGGCCGATTTCGCCATCACCCAGTTCTTCTTCGAAGCCGACGACTACCTGGGCCTGGTTGACGATCTGGCCGCCCGGGGCGTCACCAAACCGGTGCTCCCGGGCATCATGCCGGTGACCACGCTCCGGTCGGTGCCGCGGATGGCCCAGATGGGCGCGGCCGTGCCCGAGTGGGCGGTGGCCCGCCTGGAGGAGGCATCGGCGCGCGGAGGACAGGACGCCGTCCGCCAGGCCGGGATCGAGCTGGCCACCGACCTCTGCACCCGATTGTTGGCGGCCGGGGCTCCGGGCTTGCACTTCTACACCCTCAATCGGTCGAGCGCGACCCGCGAGATCTACAGATCGCTCGGGCTCTCGCCCCTGGAGGGAACGGGCTGAGCCGTGTGGTCGGCCGCGGTTTTTTCCCCGTAGGCTCGCCCCATGGCACAACGCATCACAGTGGGGGACGACGGGGTCCTCGTCGTTCCCACCGAGCCGATCATCCCTTTCATCGAAGGAGACGGTACCGGCGTCGATATCTGGCCGGCATCCCGTCTCGTCTTCGATGCCGCCGCCGCCAAGCACGGCCGTTCCATCGCCTGGAAGGAGGTGCTGGCGGGCGAGAAGGCCTTCAAGGAGACGGGCGAGTGGCTGCCCGAGGAGACGGTCACCGCCTTCCGGGACCATCTGATCGGGATCAAAGGCCCCCTGACGACCCCCATCGGGGGTGGGATCCGGTCTCTGAACGTGGCCCTGCGCCAGATCCTCGACCTCTATGTCTGCCTGCGCCCCGTGCGTTGGTTCACCGGCGTCCCGTCACCGGTGCTGCACCCCGAGAAGGTGGACATGGTGATATTCCGCGAGAACACCGAGGACGTCTACGCCGGCCTCGAGGTCCAGGCCGGAAGCCCCGAGGCCGGCCGGCTCGCCGCCTTCCTCCGTGACGAGATGGGCTGGGAGATCAAACCCGACTCGGGCATCGGCATCAAGCCCATGTCCGAGTCTGGGTGCAAGCGCCTGGTCCGCGCCGCCGTCATCTATGCGCTGGAGCACGGGCGCAAGAGCGTCACCCTCGTCCACAAGGGAAACATCCAGAAGTTCACCGAGGGAGCGTTCCGCAATTGGGGCTATGAGATCGTGCGCGAGGAGTTTTCCGACGTTGCCGTCGGCTGGGACGACTGCGACGGCAAACCGGGCGACAAGCTCCTCGTCAAGGACGCCATCGCCGACATCACGCTGCAGCAGGTCCTCACCCGACCGGACGAGTTCGACGTCATCGCCACCACCAACCTGAACGGCGACTACCTGTCGGACGCTCTGGCCGCCCAGGTCGGCGGGATCGGCATCGCGCCGGGCGGGAACATCAACTACGTGACCGGCCACGGCGTGTTCGAGGCGACCCACGGAACGGCCCCCAAGTACGCCGGGCTGGACAAGGTCAACCCGGGAAGCGTCATTCTCTCGGGCACGCTGATGTTCGAGCACCTGGGGTGGACCGACGTGGCCACGGACATCGTCCGAGCCCTGGAGGCCACCATCGCCGACAAGATCGTCACCTACGACTTCGCCCGCCTGATGGAGGGAGCCCACGAGGTGAAGACCTCGGAATTCGCTGCGGCCATCGTCGAGCGTCTCTGACCGACGCCGTCACCGCCTGATCGCCGGCCGGGGAAGACCGGTCTGGCCCGCCCCGGGTGGGCGACGGTAGCCTCCGAGGCATGGCAACGGCGAAAACTCCTGTCCACGTCACCGTCACCGGCGCCGCCGGTCAGATCGGTTACTCCCTCCTCTTCCGCATCGGGTCGGGCCAGTTGTTCGGTCCCGACCAGCCCGTCGTCCTGCGTCTGCTCGAGATCGAACCGGCCATGGGGGCGCTGCAGGGCGTCGTCATGGAGCTCGACGACTGCGCCTTCCCGCTGGTGGCCGACATCGAGCCCACCTCGGACCTGAAGACGGCCTTCGACGGGACCCACTGGGCCCTGCTCGTGGGTTCGGTCCCCCGCAAGGCCGGTATGGAGCGCAACGACCTGTTGACCATCAACGGGGGCATCTTCGGACCCCAGGGAGAAGCCATCGCCGCCCACGCCTCGAGCGGTGTCCGGGTGCTCGTGGTCGGAAACCCGTGCAACACCAACTGCCTCATCGCCCGCTCCCACGCCCCCGACGTGCCCGACGACCGGTGGTTCGCCATGACCCGCCTCGATCAGAACCGCGCCGCCATCCAATTGGCCCACAAGGCGGCCGTGCCGGTGGCCTCGGTCACCAACGTGGCCATCTGGGGGAACCATTCGTCGACCCAGTTCCCCGATTTCGAAAACGCCCGGATCGACGGGAAGCCCGTCCCCGACGTCATCGACGACGAGAGCTGGCTCCAGGGGCAGTTCATCACCACCGTGCAGCAACGCGGCGCCCAGATCATCGAGGCCCGGGGTGCGTCCTCGGCCGCCTCGGCCGCCAACGCCGTGGTCGACTCGGTGTGCAGCATCGTGACCCCTACGCCGAAAGACGACGTCGCCTCTCTGGCCGTCGTGTCCCACGGCGAATACGGCACGCCGGAAGGCCTCATATTCGGCCTTCCCGTCCGCAGTGACGGCAAGGACTGTCAGGTCGTCACCGGACTGACCCACAGCGCATTCGCCACCGATCGGATCCGGACGACGACCGAGGAACTCGAGTCCGAGCGCAAAGCCGTGGCCGACCTCCTCCTGGGTCCGTTCTAGGACGATCCCCGGAGCGGTAGCTTCCTCGCCGCGGCACTACCCGGCCGACGGCCGGCTAGTCGTCCGTTCAAACGGTGGCGGGTTCGGGGATGTCGATACCCCGGCGTTGCAGGAAGGCCAGTTTCCGTGACAGGGCGTCGCGCCAAGCGTCGAGGTCGGCTTCGAAGTGGACACGGTCGCCCTCTTCGTACGCGTGTTCCAGTTCGTCGAAGGCCGCGTCCTCGGCATCGAGGAGCTCGCGGTATCGACGAAGAGCTTGATCGTCGAGCACACCGGGCACGGTCATGGGACCTCCCTCTTCCGGCGTCCTGCATCGGACGCCTCCTACTCTGACTTTACTCCCGCCCCCCTCCGCGTGTCATCGGCTCCGGGGCCAGGACTCGGGGACTTTTCGCCCCCTTCCCCGACGGCGTTCTGCTGGCCAGGGCTTTCGCGCCGGTGGGCGTCGGCTCAGGACGGGGGGGTGATACCGGCGGCCACGGTGGGCGTGGGGCCGTCCGCCGATGTCGGCGTGGCCAGCGCCGGAGCGTCGGCCGCCGCCTCCGCCGCCGACCGCTTCGTGCGTCGCAGGATCTTGCGCCCGAGCCAGGCCACCGGGTCGTAGGACGAGTCGACCACGCGCTCCTTCAAGGGGATGATGGCGTTGTCGGTGATCTTGATGTGCTCGGGGCACACCTCGGTGCAGCACTTGGTGATGTTGCACATCCCCAACCCCATCCGCTGTCGCAACAGCTCGCGGCGGTCATTGCTGTCGAGCGGATGGGACTCCAATTCCATGTAGCGGATGAACATCCGGGGTCCGGCGAAGTGCTCCTTGTTCTCCTCGTGGTCCCGGATCACGTGACAGACGTCCTGGCACATGAAGCACTCGATGCACTTACGGAACTCCTGGCCCCGCTCCACGTCGACCTGCATCATCCGGAATGTCCCGTCGGGCGCATCGGGGGCCCGGGGCAGCAGCGGTGGCACATGACGGGCCATCGTGTAGTTGAACGATACGTCGGTGACCAGATCGCGGATGATCGGGAAGGTCCGCATGGGGGCCACCACCACGGGTTCTCCCTCGGGGAGCTCATCCATGCGCGTCATGCACATCAGATGTGGCCGGCCGTTGATCTCGGCCGAGCACGACCCACATTTTCCTGCCTTGCAGTTCCATCGGCAGGCCAGGTCGGGCGCGGGACCGGCCTGGATGCGGTGAATGACGTCGAGGACGACCTCGCCCTCCACCGACGGCATCACGTAGTCGGTGAAGGCGCCCCCGGCCGGATCGCCCCGCCAGATCGTCAAAGTCACGTCGGCCATCAGTGGGCTTCCTCCTCGAACAGGGTGCGAAGCTCGGCCGGCATGGCCGGCAGGGCCTCGGGGTCGAGCGTGTACTGACCGTCCGGAGTGATCCGCTGGACGAGGTTGACCGTTGCGAGCTCGGCGTCAGCCTTCGGGAAGTCATCGCGGGTGTGGCCCCCACGGCTCTCGCGACGGACGATGGCCCCCTTCGTCGTCAATCGGGAGACCGTCAGCATGGCTGGGAGATCGGTGGCCAGATTCCACCCGGGGTTGTAGGTCCGGGGCCCGGACACGGCCACCGAGGCGAAGCGCCCCTCGAGCTTGTCGAGCTCGCCGATCGCCTCGGTCAGTTCGGACTCGGTCCGGATGATCCCCACCAGTTTCTGCATCGTCTCCTGCAGATCGTGTTGGATGTCGTAGGGGCTCTCGCCGCCACTGCGTTCGAGCGGCGCCATCGCCTCGGCGAAGACGGCCGAGACCTCGCCGTCGTCCACCGTGGGCGTCCCCGTCCTCCCCTCGGCGAAGTCCGAGGCGGCGATCCCGGCCCGACGACCGAAGACGAGCAGGTCCGATAGGGAGTTCCCGCCGAGCCGGTTGGCTCCGTGCATCCCCCCGGAGCACTCCCCGGCGGCGAAAAGGCCGGGAACAGTCGTCGCCTCGGTGTCGGCTTCGACGCGGATCCCTCCCATGGCGTAGTGGCAGGTGGGACCGACCTCCATGGGCACTGCCGTGATGTCGACCCCGGCCAGTTCCTTGAACTGGTGGTACATCGACGGCAGCCGGCGACGGATGTACTCGGCACTGCGGCGCGAGGCGATGTCGAGGAAGACACCGCCATGGGGGCTTCCCCGGCCACCTTTCACCTCGGAGTTGATGGACCGGGCCACCTCGTCGCGCGGCAGCAGCTCAGGCGGACGCCGGTTGTTGGTGTGGTCGTCGTACCAGCGGTCGCCCTCTTCCTCGGTGTCGGCCGTTTCCGCGGCGAACATGGCCGGGATGTAGTCGAACATGAACCGCTTGCCCTCGGAGTTGCGCAGTACGCCCCCGTCGCCCCGCACCCCTTCGGTGACCAGGATGCCCCGCACCGACAACGGCCACACCATGCCTGTCGGGTGGAACTGCACGAACTCCATATCGATCATGTCGGCGCCGGCCCAGGCGGCCATGGCGTGCCCGTCGCCGGTCGACTCCCACGAGTTCGACGTGTACTGCCACGACTTGCCGATGCTGCCGGTGGCGAGGACGAAGGCCTTGGCCGTGAAGATCACGAACTCGCCGCTGGGCCGCCAGTAACCGACCGCCGCGCTCACCCGTCCCTCGGAGTCCTTCAGCAGGCGGAGCACCTTGCACTCCATGAAGACCTCGATACCCATGGCTACGGCCCGCTGCTGCAGTGTCCGGATCAACTCGAGCCCGGTCCGATCGCCCACGTGGGCGAGCCGGGCGTAGCGGTGACCGCCGAAGTCGCGCTGGAGGATGCGTCCGTCGGCCGTCCGGTCGAACAGCGCACCCCAGCGTTCCAACTCGTAGATCCGATCCGGCGCCTCCTGGGCATGGAGTTGCGCCATCCGCCAGTTGTTCAGCATCTTGCCGCCGCGCATCGTGTCGCGGAAGTGCACCTTCCAATTGTCCTCGGACCACACGTTGCCCATGGCCGCCGCCGCGCCCCCCTCGGCCATAACGGTGTGGGCTTTGCCGAGAAGGGACTTGCACACGAGGGCCGTCCGCAGCCCCCGTTCCTTGGCCTCGATGGCGGCGCGCAGCCCGGCGCCGCCGGCGCCGATGATGATGACGTCGAAGTCGTGTGACTCGTAGTCGGTCATCGCTGGCCTCAGAAGATCTTCGGGTCGTGGAAGGCGCCACTCGACACCAGCCGGACGTACAGGTCGGCGATGGCCACGAATGTCAGGCTGGCCCATGCGAACTGCATGTGCCGGGCGTTGAGCGGGGTCAGGAACTTCCAGGCCCGGTGCCGGACGGGGTGCTTGGAGAATTGGTTGACGTTCCCGCCGCACACGTGCCGGCAGAAGTGGCAGGAGGCCGAGTACAGCCACAAGAGGCTGGCGTTCAGCACCAGGATCACCGTCCCCAGACTCACGCCGATGCCTCCGTCACCGGGCAGCCGGAAGGCCATCACGGCGTCGATGGTCAAGATGACGTTGAAAATCAGGGCGATGAAGAAGAAGTAGCGATGGATGTTCTGCAAGATCAAGGGGAACCGTGACTCGCCGCTGTAGCTGCTGTGTCCGTCGGCCACGGCACAGGCCGGGGGCGACTGCCAGAAGCTCCGGTAGTACGCCTTGCGGTAGTAGTAACAGGTGAGCCGGAACCCGAGCGGCCCCCCGAGCACCAGGATGCCGGGAGAGATCGTCCACCAGGCGATGAAGAGAAAGCCCCGCCCGGGACCGCCCGCCAATCCGCAGTTGTAGGTCAGGCACGGTGAGTAGAAGGGGGAGATGAGATCCCGGCCGGCGGAGGCGCCCACGTAGTAGTGGGCGTTTTGGAACACGGCCCACGTCGAGTAGACGATGAAGGCGGTCAAGAACGTCACCGTCACCGTGGGGCTGGCCCACCAACGGTCCCGCCGCAGGGTCCGGGCATCGGGACCGCCCCTCACCCCGCCCAGCATCACCGGTACCGGCCTCACGTCCTCGACGGTGCTCACGTCTCGTTCGTCCCCTTCTCTCGACCATTCCGGCGCGACGTGGCCACGTCACCACGGTGCGCTGGACCCGCTCGTGCGGCCGGAACGTCGTCCGGTCAGCGCCGGCGCGGGCCGCCGACGGTTCGCCATCTTTCCACCTGGGGCCGAGTGGGGCGAAACACCGTCGAAACGTTCCTGGCCGGGTCCTTCCCCGCGGCGGAGCGCGCCGCCTCCGCCGCCTAGGCTCGGCGCCATGAGTGCGTCCTTTCCCCCCACCCCACCCCCCGACCTCCCGGCCACCCTCGGGGAACTCCGAGCGTCGGGATGGGAGTCCCTCCCCATCCACGAGGAGCTCCGGCGCAATACCGCGGCGCGCATCGCCTCCGGCCGACCTCTGGTGGAGAGGGTTCTCGGCTTCGAGGACACCGTCCTACCCCAGATCGAGAACGCTCTGCTCGCCGGCCACGACATCATCCTCCTGGGGGAGCGAGGCCAGGCCAAGACCCGGATCGTCCGTGCCCTCACCTCACTGCTCGACGAATGGCTGCCCGAGGTCGCCGGTTCGGAGATCAGGGACGATCCCTACAACCCCATCTCACGCCCGGCCCGGGACCTCGTGGCCCGCGAAGGTGACGCCACCCCCGTCCACTGGGTACATCGGGACACCCGCTTCTCCGAGAAGCTGGCCACCCCCGACACCTCCATTTCCGACCTGATCGGCGAGGTCGACCCCATCAAGGTGGCCGAAGGGCGCTACCTGGCCGACGAGCTGACCCTGCACTACGGGTTGGTGCCCCGCTCCAACCGCGGCATCTTCGCCGTCAACGAGCTCCCCGATCTGGCCGAGCGCATCCAGGTCGGTCTGCTGAACGTCCTCGAGGAACGTGACGTCCAGATCCGGGGCTTCACCGTCCGACTTCCGCTCGACATCGTCCTTGTGGCCACGGCAAACCCCGAGGACTACACGAACAGAGGGCGGATCATCACCCCCCTGAAGGACCGCTTCGGGGCCCAGGTCCGTACCCACTACCCCCCGGACACCGAGACGGAGCTGGAGATCATCCACCAGGAAGCTCGCCCGCCGGTCGAGGCCCCGGGAAGCCCGACCGTCGAGGTGCCGGCCTTCATGGCCGAGGTGGTGGCCGAATTGTCCCAGCTGGCCCGGCAGAGCCCGCACGTCAACCAGCGCTCGGGCGTCTCGGTGCGCCTGAGCATCTCCAACTACGAGACCCTGGCCGCCAACGCCGTCCGGCGTTCCCTGCGGTTGGGCGAGTCCCAGGCGGTGCCCCGGGTGAGCGACCTGGGGGCCCTCATCGCCTCCACCCAGGGCAAGATCGAGATCGAATCCCTGGAAGAAGGGCGTGAGGACCGGATCCTGAACGGACTCGTCTCGGCCGCCGTCCTCACCGTCTTCCGCCGCCGGTGCCCCACTGAGGAGCTCGGCCCGATCGTCGCCGCCTTCGACGACGCCCGGGTCATCCACGCCGGTGACGATCTGCCGGCCGCTTCCTACAGCGAGATCCTGGCCCAGGTCCCGGCGCTCGAGGCACCGGTCCTGGCCCTGGCCGGAAGCGAGACGCCGGCCGCCGTGGCCAGCGCCGTCGAATTCATCCTCGAGGGCCTCCATCTCACGAAACGACTCAACAAGGAGGCGGCGGGCGCCAAGGCGACCTACCGCGGCCGCGGATGACCTCGCAGGAGCCGTCGTCGTGACCAGCCGTTGGTCCTACCGCCGGTGGGACGGGACCCAGCGCGGCTTCGAGGACGAGATCGACGCTCTGTTCTCCGAGTTGTCCGACGACCTCCTCTACCACGGCGATCCCGACGCCGCTCTGCGTCGTCTGCTCAATTCGGGTTTCCAACGTCCCGACGGCGAACGCGTCCAGGGCCTGCGGGAGATGATGGAAAGACTCCGCCAGCAGCGCCAGGAAGAGCTCGAACGCGGTGATCTGGGGGGCGCCTTCGACGAGATCGCCCAGGAGCTCGAACAGGTCATTGCCGAGGAACGCTCCGGTCTCGGGGCCCTGGCCGAGGACGCCCGCAAATCGGGCGACGAGCGCCGGAAGGAGGTGACCGACGAGGTGGTGGCCGAACGAGGCCTCGAGCTCGAGCTCCTGCCCCCCGACCTGGCCGGTCGGGTACGCGGCCTCCAGCAGTACGACTTCACCTCGTCCGAGGCACGCGAACACTTCGAACAACTGATGGAACGGCTCCGCCAGGAGGTGGCCAAGAGCTGGTTCGACCAGATGTCCGAGGCGATGACCAGCCCTGACCCCGAGCAGCTCGAACGCGTCCGCCAGATGCTCGACACCCTCAACCGGATGATCGAGCAACGAGAAGCGGGGGAGCCCGTCGATCCCTCCTTCGAGGACTTCATGGCCCGGTTCGGCGACTTCTTTCCCGCTAACCCGCAGACCCTCGACGAGCTGCTGGAGCAGTTCGCCGCCCAGATGGCGGCCGTCCAGGCCGCCCTCGACTCGCTCTCTGCCGAACAACGGGCCCAGCTGCAGGCCCTGGCCGACTCCCTGTTCGAGGACATGGACCTCCGCTGGCAGGTGGACCGGCTGGCCCAGAACCTGCAGCAGGCCGTCCCCGGTGCCGGTTGGGGCCGCCGCTACCGTTTCAACGGGTCGGATCCCATGGGTCTGGCCGACGCCGCCGCCGCCGCGCGTCGTCTCGGGGAGATGGACCAACTCGAGCAGTTCCTCCGTTCGGCCTCCTCGCCCGGAGCGCTGGCCGAAGTCGACCTCGACCAGGTGGCCAAGCACCTCGGAGACGACGCCGCCCGCTCGCTCGACAGCCTCGCCCGCCTGGCCAAGCAGCTCGAGGAGGCCGGTCTCATCGAGCAGAAGGAGGGCCGCTACGAGCTCACCGCCCTGGGCATCCGCAAGATCGGTCAGCGGGCACTCTCCGAGCTCTTCTCCAAGTTGGCCAAGGACCGGTTGGGCGGCCACCCCCAGACTTTCGTCGGCACGGGCCACGAGCCCGAGGGCCAGACGAAGCCCTACGAGTTCGGTGATCCCTTCAACATCGACATCCAGAGGACGGTCCACAATGCCGTCCGGCGCAGCGGGACGGGCACCCCGGTGCGCCTTTCGCCCGAGGACTTCGAGATCTCGCGCACCGAGCACCTCACCCGCACATCGACCGTTCTCATGGTGGACCTGTCGCTCTCGATGCCGATGCGCGACAACTTCCTGGCGGCGAAGAAGGTGGCCATCGCCCTGCACACCCTCATCTCCACACGGTTCCCCCGTGACTTCCTCGGTCTCGTCGGCTTCTCCGAGGTGGCCCGCGAAATCAAGGCCGAGGAACTGCCCGAAGTGTCATGGGACTTCGTCTACGGCACCAACATGCAGCACGGTCTGCTGCTCAGTCGGCGCATGTTGGCGCACCGGCCGGGCACCAAACAGATCATCATGATCACCGACGGCGAGCCGACCGCCCACCTCGTCCCCCAGGCCGGAGGCGACGGTTACGACGTTTTCTTCAACTATCCGCCCGTTCCCGAGACTGTCCGGGCCACACTGTCCGAGGTCGTCCGTTGCACCCGGGCGGGGATCATGATCAACACCTTCATGATCGACGCCAACCGCTCCTTGCAAGGATTCGTCGAGCAGATGACGAAGCTCAACCGGGGCCGGGCCTTCTTCACCACCCCCGAGACGCTGGGGGATTACGTCCTCGTCGACTTCCTCGAGAACCGACGGACTTCGCGTCACGCCACCCGACGCGGCGCCTGAACGTCCGCCCCGAGCGGTTGCCGCAGATGCCACCGAGCGCTGCTCCCGCCGCCCCCTGCCGATATGCCTGTCTCACTCAACGTGGTAATTCCGCCGGCACGGGCCAGATCGCTCTTGCACGCGCCGCGACGATGGTGGATGATGACACCGTTGTAATTACACCTATGCCACTCAGTGGCGAGGGGAGGCGTACCGGTGGACATCGTTTCACTGCTGTACGGCCGCCAGGAACGGGACTGGCAGACCAGAGCGAACTGCATGGGGGTCGATCCCGACCTCTTCTTCCCGGAGCGTGGTGCGTCCACGCGGGAAGCCAAAGAGGTCTGCCGGGGATGTGTGGTGCGTGAGGACTGTCTCGAGTACGCGCTGGCCAACGGGGAGAAGTTCGGGATCTGGGGAGGTTTGTCCGAGCGCGAACGTCGTCGGCTGCGCCGGGCCCGGGCCATGAGCCGCCGCGTCTCGGAGACGGCATCAGCCTCCTGATCTGACCGCCTCCGCCTCCGCCGGCGCCACCGTGTGTTCTCTGTCCGGATCACGTCCTCTTGGCTGGCGCATTTTCGCGTCGCCCTCTTGCCCATTAACGGGCGCGTGATTTCTCCAGCCCGGCCTCGAGGGTCCGGCCCGGGTCGAGATCGAGTTGGGGCCATCTCGCCCGCGGTGCCGCGTCGACGACCCCGGCGGGCGCCAATCCGACGAGCTCGGCCCGGCTGACGGCGCACCCGGCGTCCCGGGCCAGCCGGTCGACGGCGTCGTAGATCTGCGCCGGACCGACGGACCACGGATCGATCAGGTTGCACGACACCTGGGTCTCCCCGGCCGTGCGGAGACCGAGAGCCCGGACGACGGGACCCCGGACGGCTGACGCGATCGAGCCGGCCACGTCGAGGTCGTCGGTCGACAGCCATACGTTGTAAGCCACCAGGGCGAAGCGCGCCCCCACGGCACAAGCGCCGGCCGACGGATGGGCCGTCCGCGGACCGGCATCGGGATCAAGGCCGGCAAACGCCCTCTTGCGCACCTCGGGCAACCCCCGCTCGGGGCCGTAGAAGAAACACGGCAGGGCCAAGGCCCGGGCTGCCCAGGTGGCGAACCGTCGCCGAGCTTCGAGCGCGCCGGTCAGGTCACCTCCGCCGACCGGATGTCCGTCGGCATCGAGAGGGCTGAAGGGGACCACGTCCAGGGCGCCGAGCCGTGGATGCACGCCGCGGTGACCTCTGAGGTCGACCAGCTCGACGGTCCGTCGGGCCACGCCGCGGAGATCCTCCTCGAGACCCTCCCCGGCCATGGTGAACACCGTCCTGTGGTGATCCGGATCGCTGTGGACATCGAGGACCGAGCGACCCCCGGCGCACGCGATGGCTTCGATGACATCGCCGTCACGCCCTTCGCTGACATTGACGACGCAGGAGAGCACGGCGTCCTTCCGGTGGCACCCGCTTCCGGGTGCCACGGGATCAGTTGCGGCCGGCGGCCAGTCCGGACCGGCGATGGGCCCGCAGGATCCGCCGCCGTTCGCGTTCGGACGTTCCGCCCCACACGCCATGGTCTACCCGGTTGGCCAGGGCGTACTCAAGACAGGGGGCCTTCATGGGGCATTCGGCGCACACGCCGCGGGCGATCTGAACACCGATACCGTCGCTCGGGAAGAAGACCTTGGGGTCGATCTCCCGGCACTTGCCTCGAGCCATCCAATCGGCATCCATCGCACCTCCGTTACGCAGGTCAGACTACCAGTGCCCTCTTCGGGTCCAGGTTCCCTCGACGACGGCCTGCCGGTCGCCATGCGTCACCGCCGAACCGGCACGGCCCATCGAAGCCACCGCTCACGATTGGTAGTCTGTGACCCCTTCCCGCCCTGCCGGCCCATCGGCCGCGGGTCGAGGGACGACAAGGAGGCGATCCGCCGTGCCCGAGGAACTCGAGGAGGTCGAAGAGGAACCCCAGCCGCCCCAGGGCCACATCCGCGTGGTCTATCTGGGCCCGGTCGCCCCTCATTGGGAAGTCCAGTCCAATTACGGCGACGCGGCCGTCATCGACCCCTTCCGTGACCGGACCATCGCCCGCCTGACGCTCTTGCCTCCGCATGACCCCCAGTTCCGGCGCAATCGGGAACGGGTTGTCCGCGACGCCGAGCGTGAGCATCTCGAGCTCGAGTGGGACCTCGGCATCCCCGAGGAAGAGGACGTCCCCGTCCCCTGATCTCGGACTTGAGCCCGCGACTTAGCCCAGACTGATCCGTTCGAGCCAGAGCCCCGGTGCATCCACCTCCGCCGGAGTCGGCAGGGTGTGGGACTCGGACCACAGCTGGGCCAATCCCTCCTCGCCCGCCCGCTCGAGCACGCCACGCACGAAGGCGTTCCCGCGGTCGACCTGCACAGGGCTCAGATCAAGTCCGAGCAGCAGCTCGGCCGTCCGGTCGGCGGTCTCCCGGTCCACCTGCCGACGCCTCCAGGCCTCGGCCAGCGCCGTCCGCCCTCCGAGCAGTCGGGCCCCGGCCCGGTCGAGCACGTGCTCGACGTAGCCGAGCAGCGCCGTCGTCACTGCCGTCAACTCGCCCGAGACACGTTGCCGTTGCGGGTCGGCTTCACCGCCGAGAAACGCTTCGGGGTCACCGAAGAGCCTCTGCAACGAGTCGGGATCCGAGGGATCGAGGCCCTGGAGCCGGTCGGCCAGTCCGTCGGTGTCGCCCGCCATGCCCACCACGACCTCGGTCAGCAGCTTCCTGATCCGGTCGGCCACGTGGGGACGACTGAGCACGGCGTTGATCGTCATATCCCGCAGGCATACCCACAACCGGACTTCGTCGCCGGGCAAGCTCCAGTCCCGGGCGAAGGCGTCCACGTTGGCGGGCACCACGAGCAGGCTGGTCGACGTGGGACGGGGGACCGGCAACTCGTACTGACCGAAGGTCGACCGGGCCAGATGTCCGATGGCCGATCCCAGCTGCAGTCCGGTCAGGATGGGTCCCATCGTCGCCATCCAGCGAGAGACCAGGTCCATCGGACTCGCCGCTGCGCCCGGCACGTCGAGGTCGAGATCCTCGTCACCGAGATCCACCAATCCGAGTCCGGCCGTCGTTGCTGCGTCGCCCGCCGGGGGCGCGCCGGCGGCGTCCCCGGTCCTCGGCCCTTCGGCGTCGGAAGGGGCGGAGGAGCCGGCCGGTGGGACAGCCGTCTCGGCCTCGAAGAGAAAGCGCCAATCGTCGACCGTCCTCCACGCCCACGCCCCCGGACCGACGGCGACGATCTCCACCGGCACGCCCGTGGGGGTCACCGACAGGCCGGTGAGCTCAGCCACGTGCATCTCGGCGATCCGGGCCATCTCTTCGAACAGGATCCGGTGACCGGGGTCGACATTCCCCTCGGCCTCTCCGTTCGTGGCCGCGCCCTGGGCGAGCGTCCGGGCCAGCTCTATCCGACCAGCTCCGGGGTTGGCACCCCCCATGAGCTGGAGAAGGTCGCCCAGAAGTTGCTCGAGCGAACTGCCACCCCCACCGGGGCCGGGACTATCCACTCCTGGCATCGTATGCGCCGCCGGGGTCGGTCCCGAACGGTGCCGGCCGGGAATTCGGCCACGGCGCCTCCGTTAGCCGGTCGGGCTGCCGGCCAGGGTCATGGTGGTCAGCACCTCGCGTCCCGACCGGGCCAACAACACGCTGACCGCCGTTCCGGGCGGACTCGTGTACAGGCTGGCCTGGAGGTCGGCCAGGGAATCGATGGGTTGGGCGTCGACCGCCTCGACCACGTCGCCGTCATGGAGCCCGGCGGCGGCGGCCGGGCTTCCGGTCATCACCGTCGTGATCCGGGCGCCACCGTCGCCCGAGACGTCGGCACACTTGATTCCGAGCCACCCGTGCTCCACCGTGTGGCTGGTGGCCAGCTCGTCAGCCACGGCCACGGCCAGGGAGGCCGGAACGAAGACCCCGGCCCCACCATGGGAGACACTTTCCTGCCCATCGAGGATCCCGACGACCTCGCCCTCGCCGTTCATCAGCACGCCTCCCCAGGGCGCCGGTCCGAGTGGTATGTCGGCCTCGATGGTGTCGATCAGCTTCATCCCCCCGAGAGCCCGGCCCCCGGTGTCGACCTTCCGGATCTCGCTCACGGCGGCCAACGTGGCGTTGGCCGCCGCTGTCGCCGACTCGGCGGCCAGGCACAGACAGGCGGCGATGGCCAGCTCGCCCGGCTCGACCACGTTGGCGGCGAAGGAGGCCGGGGAAAGGCCTCCTCCGGTTTCCACCACGGCGATCCCCGCATGCGGGTCTCGGCCGAGAACCTTCACCAGCCGCCGTCGTCCGGACGACGTCACGATCTCGACCATCGAGGCGCTTCCCACGGCGGCGGCGGCGGTCACGGCCAGGTTCCCCCCGGGCAGGACCACGCCCGTCATCCGGGCGGCGGTGCTGCTGTGGGCCGGACCGATGGCCACGAGAGACGGCCGGAGCTGGTCCACCATCTCCATCACCTGGGGGGCTCTCACGCTCCGTACGGCGGTGGTCGAGGGCGACGTCACCAGGCTGGCCTCGACGTTCGATGCCGCGATATGACTGTTCGGTGCCACTCCCTGTGAGTCGGGGAGGCTGAACGCCACGGCCGCCACGGTGGCCACGGCGGCCACGCCCACAACACCGGCGGTGATGGCGAATCTCCGCTCCCGGCCCGCCGTCCGCAGCCGCAGAGGTGGGCTCGGGACCTCCCCCTGGGGCTGGCCGTGCAAGGCGATCTCCGACGGATGCCTCCAGAGCCGGTCCTCGGGGGGAAGCCAGGCAGGGCGGGGCGTCTCGTCATCCATGGCGGACTCATCGGGGTACTCCTGAAAGTCCCCAAAATTGAACGGTCCGTCCCCCTCCATCCCTATGAGATTACCGGTGCCTCCTGTTCGAAGGAGGTCGCGCACAGTGGCGCGCGCCATCGACCATCCGCGCCGGCGGTGACCACGCCGTACGATGACAGCGTGACGGTGAGGCGCAGTGGCTAGAGATCTCGCCATCGACCTGGGCACCGCGAACACGCTGGTCTACGCGCGCGGCAAAGGCATCGTCCTGAACGAACCGACCGTCATCGCTCTCAACACCCGAACTCAGGAAGTGCTGGCCGTCGGCCAGGACGCCTGGCAGATGATCGGCCGGACGCCCGGATACATCGTGGCCGTCCGGCCGTTGCGCCAGGGGGCCATCACCGACTTCGACATCACCGAGCGCATGATCCGGCTCCTTCTCCACCGTTGCGGTGTCTCGCGCCTCAACCGTCCCCGCGTCCTCATCTGCGTCCCGTCCGCCATCACCTCCGTGGAGAGACGGGCCGTGAAGGAAGCCGCCCACCGCGCCGGCGCCTCCGCCGCCTATCTCATCGAGCAACCCATGGCCGCGGCCATCGGTGCCGGTCTGCTCATCCACGAACCGATCGGCAACATGGTGGTCGACGTCGGAGGGGGAACGTCGGAGACGGCCGTCATCTCGCTCGGTGGGCTGGTGGCCTCGCAGGCGATCCGCTGTGGCGGATTCGACATCGACACGGCCATCCAAACGTTCGTCCGCCGGGAGCATGGCGTGGCCATCGGCGAGCGCACGGCGGAAGAGATCAAGCTGGCCATCGGCTCGGCCGCGCCCTACAGCGACGAGGTGAAGGCCGAAGTCCGCGGGCGCGAGCTCATGACCGGCATGCCGAAGACGGTCGTCCTGTCGCCGGCCGAGCTGCGCGAGGCGGTCGAAGACCAGGTCAACCAGATCATTGCCGCCGCCGTCCGCTGTCTCGGCGAGGCGCCGCCCGAGTTGGCCCAGGACATCATCTCCCAAGGCATCCATTTGGTCGGCGGGGGTGCTCTGCTTCGCGGCTTGGCCCGACGTCTGGCCAACGAGACGGAAGTCCCCGTCCATCTCGTCGACACCCCCCTCGAGTGCGTGGCCCTCGGCGCCGGACGGTGCCTCGATTCCTTCGACACCCTGCGCGACCTCTTCGTCGCCGCCGAGGCCTGACCGGACCGTCACCCGGCCAGCGGCGGGGCACCTCAGTCGTGGTCGCCCAGCAACTCCTGCGCCGCCTGCCGCACCTGCCAGTCGCGGTCACCGAGGCAACGTCGCAGACCCTCCTCGGCGCCCGGGTCGTCGAAGGCGGCGAGCGCGACGACGGCCCGCCTCCGGATGTTCACGGTGTCGTCGAGGGCGCCCAAGATGACGGCCAGTGTGCCCGACGCACCGAGGGCACCGAGGGCGGCCACCGCCGCTTCCCGGCACAGCGGTGAATCGTGCCCGACGGCCAGCCGGCACAAACCGGCGGTCGCCCCTTCGCCGCAGCCCGGACCCCATTCCCCCAAGGCCCAGGCCGCCATTTCCACCACCGACGGGTCGGCATCGTCCAACAACGCCGCCACCCCCGCCGTCATCTCGGCACTGGCCGAATAGAGGTCGACCGCTCCGCCCGCCAGTGCGACGGCCCGCCGGCGCACGCCGGGGTCGGGATCGCCGAAGGCGCCGAGAAGGATGGACTCGTCCAGAGCCCCCAGTCTCCCGAGGGCGCCCAGCGCGGCCGCCCGTACCGACGGATCGGCGTCACCGGCCAGCGCGGCCGCCTCTCGCCTTTCGCCGCGGTGGCCGGCCAGCACGGCCCGCCGCCGACGTCCGTCGGCTCCCTCGTCCGCCCACGGCGGGTCGGCCCCGCTCCCGGGTCCACCACCGCTCACCGCGCCACCGGTCCCGCAGACCGAACACCGTCTGCCGCGCCACGGTCGGAGCGTCTTTCCATGGCAGGCTGGAGCCTTTCCACACACACCCCCATGTCGACCTCCGAAATCACGCTACCGCCCGCCGTCACCACCGACGCCCCCCGTCGTCGTCGCTGGATGATCGTCATCATCCCCACCGGCATCCTCCTGATCGCCCTCTTCATCGTGGCCACTGTCGTCACCATCCCCTACGACGAACTGGTCCCCGGCCAAGCGGTGCCCGTCTCCCGTCTGATCACCGTTCCTCCGGGCAAGGGCCATCGACTGCACGGTCAGGTCCTCCTCACCGATGTCGGCCTCATCCAGAACTTGCGTCTCATCGCCCTACTCCCGGCCTGGCTGAACAGTGACAGCACCTTGGTCAAGACCTCGGAACTCACCGGCAACCTTCCGCAGGCGGAGGAGAACGAACAGGGAACGGTCGACATGGCCGAGTCGCAGCTCACGGCGAACGCGGTGGCTCTCCGGCAACTCGGCTATAGCGTTCCCGAGCACGATGCCGGCGCCACTGTCTATGCGATCAAACCCGGCACTCCCGGCTACAAGGTGCTCACCGTGGGCGACGTCATCACCTCGGTGGACTCGGTGCCGACTCCCAACACCACCGCTCTGGTCGACGCCGTCCGCTCCCACGCCGCCGGCCAGAGGGTCACCTTGCGCGTCGGTTCCATCGCCCACCCCACCCCGGGCCACAACGTGTCGCTCCGGCTCGGTTCCGGCCGTCTCCACGGCAAGTCCGTTCCCTTCGTCGGCATCGTCTCCATGGGGACACAGCCCGTCTACGACCTGCCTTTCCCCATCAAGATCAACTCCGACCAGATCGGCGGCCCGTCCGCCGGCCTGGCCTGGACGCTGGGCATCATCAACAGCCTCTCCGGCGGTCATCTGACCGGTGGCCTCACCGTCGCTGCCAGCGGCACCATCGACCCCGATGGAGCGGTGGGGGACGTGGGGGGCGTGGCCCAGAAGACGGTCGCCGTCGAGCGGGCCGGCGCCACCGTCTTCCTCGTCCCCGACCAGGAGCTCGCCGTGGCCCGTTCCAAGGCCACCGCTGACCTGAAGGTCTTCGGGGTCTCCTCCTTGGCGCAGGCCATGAGGGATCTCCGCTCACTCGGAGGCCGTCTGGGCACGGCCGCCGCCGGCCCGCCAGCCGGGCCGGACGGCCACAGCGTGCCCTACAACTGGCAGGACTCGCCCTGGTCGTGACCCGCCGTCGATGAACCATCCATGAGTCACCCGAAGACAGAGCCGTCACGTACCCCGAGCGCGTCGTAGGCTCTGCCCCATGCCTGAGGACCGCCGGCTCACCATCTCGTCCTCGTCCCGCCTGCACCCCGACGAGGTGGCCCGCCATACCTTCGGTACGGCCCGTCGCGGCTTCGATCCGGCCGAGGTCCGAAGCTTCCTCGAGCAGATCTCCCATGAGATGCAGGCGGCGGCCGAGCGTGAGGAGACTCTGCGCGAACTGGCGGACGACGCTGAGCGCCGGGCCGCCAACCCCGTGCTCGACGAAGCCACGCTCACGGCCGCCCTGGGCCAGGAGACGGCCCGGGTGTTGCGCTCGGCCCACGACGCCGCCACCGAATTGGTGACCAAGGCCGAAGCCGAGGCGGCCCGTATGCGCGCCCTGGTCCAAGACGAGGCCACCCAACTCCAGGCCCGCACCGAACAAAACGCATCGGACCGGATCGCCCAGGCCGAAGCAGTCGCCTCCGACCTCCGACGCCGGACCCAGGAAGAGGTGGCCTCCAAGCTCGAGGGTTCGAAGCTCGAAGCCGAAGATCTCGTGGCCCAGGCCCGGGCCGAATGCCGAGCCATGGTCCAAGAGGCCCAGGAGGTCCGCGCCCGGGTCCTGAACGACCTCACCCGCCGCCGCCGGGTCCTGCATAGTCAGATCGAGCAGCTCCGGGCGGGCCGTGAACGCCTGGCCGAGACCATCAACGACGTCCGCCACACTGTCGACCGCATCACCGACGAGCTGTTCCGGGCCGAAGATGAAGCCCGCCTGGCCGCCGAGGCGGCCGGCCGACAAGCAGCGGCGCAGGAAACCTCCGACGACCTGATCAGTCCGGTGTCCTCCGACGGCGACAGTCTTCTCCCGGCGCCCGAGGAGCTCGGCACCGGGAATCTGGACGAGGACGAGTCGAGCCGCAAGCAGGCGGTCGAAGACCTCTTCGCCCGTCTCCGCGCCGAGCGTCAGAGCGCGGCGCCTGACATCGGGGACGCCGCCCTCGAAACCGAGAGGACCGGCGCCCAGGCACCGCCGGCGACCGCCGGCCAGAACCTCACCCCGCCGTCCTCGTCGGCGGGGGTCTCACCCGGCGCGTCCACGGGCACCTCCCCGGCGTCGGCCGGCAGTGACGTCGGAAACCACATCCCGGTGGCCGATCAGAGCGCCGCCCACGATTCCGCCGCCGACCACGCCGCCGCCGACCCCCGCCTAGCCCAGCGCGACGAACTCCTCGGTCCCGTCGTCTCCATGTTGGTCCGCCGTATCAAGCGGGCTCTCCAGGACGACCAGAACGACATCCTCGACCGCGTCCGCGCCGGCGGGGGCTGGGGACCGGACGTCCTGCCCCTGGCCGATGACCAAGAAAGCCGCTATGTCAACGCCGCCCTCGAGCACCTCCTGGACGCCGCCCGGTCGGGCGCCACCTTCGTCGGCGGCAAGCCCGATGACGCCCCCCCGGTCGATACCGTGGCCGCCGAGTTGGCGGCGGCCATCGTCGTCCCTCTCCGCCGCCGCCTGAGCGCTGCGGGGGACTCGGTCGACGCCGGGGACGATTCGGCTCTCATCGAGCACGTGGGTGCCGCCTTCCGCGACTGGAAGGGAGCCCGGGTCGAGCGCCTGGCCGGCGACCAGGCCCTGGCCGCATTCTCGCAGGCGTCGCTGGCGGCGGCCCCGAAGGCCACCTTGCTGCGCTGGATCGTGGACGACGGGGGCACCCGGTGCCCCGACTGTGACGACAACGCGCTGGCCGGACCCCAACGCCCCGGAGAGGTTTTCCCGACCGGTCATCCCGGCCCGCCCGCCCACGCCGGGTGCCGGTGTCTCCTCGCTCCCGAGGCGTAGGCTCCGTCCCCAGTGCGCTCCCCGCAAGACCTGTCTCACCTCCCGCGTCGTTCCGCCCGTCGGGGTCGCGTCTGGATCATCGTCGCCGTCGCCGTCTTGGTGGTCCTCTTCGCCTCTCTTAAGACGATCGCCACCTTCTACACCGACTACCTCTGGTTCGGATCGGTCAACCTGGCGGGGGAGTGGCGCCACCTCTTCGCCGTCAAGGCCGGCCTGTTCCTTGGATTCGCCCTCGTCTTCTTCGTCGTCCTCTGGATCAACCTGGCCGTCGTCGACCGCCTGGCGCCGGGCGAGTTGTCCCTCGGCCCCGACGACGAGCTCGTCCGGCGCTACCAACAGCGCGTCACCCCCCGAGCCGTCCTCGTCCGCACCGTGGTCTCGGTGGTGGTGGCCCTGATCGCCGCTTCCGGTGCCATCGGACAATGGCGGAATTTCCTGCTCTTCGAAGACGGGGTCTACTTCACCGGTCCGAACCGCAATGATCCCCAGTTCCACAAGAACATCGGCTTCTTCCTCTTCAAGCTGCCCTTCCTTTCCTTCATCGTCCAGTGGGCCTTCGTCTCGCTCGTGGTCATGGCCGTCCTCACCGTCATCGCCCACTACCTGAATGGCGGTATCCGGGTGCAGTCGGGCGCCCCGAGCGTCGCCCCCCAGGTAAAGGTCCACCTCTCGGTCCTGCTCGCCGCCATGGCGCTGGTGAAGGCCTTCGGTTACATCCTGGCCCGTTACAACCTCGACCTCTCCCAGACCGGCTACGTCCAGGGCGCCACCTACACGGCCGTCCACGCCCGCCTGCCGGCACTCACCCTGCTCTTCTGGATCTCGCTCCTGGCGGCGGTCATCCTCCTCATCAACATCCGCCGCCGGGGCTGGGCCCTGCCCGTCCTCGGGGTGGGCCTCTGGGCGTTCGTGGCCATCGTGGTGGGCGCCATCTACCCGGCCATCGTCCAGGCGGTCAAGGTCACCCCGGCCCAGAACACCCTCGAGCAGCCGTACATCAAGCGCAATATCGCCGCCACCCGTTTCGCCGTTGGAATCAACGACGTCAAGCGGACCACCTTCAAGGCGACCCAGAGCCTCACTGCCTCCGCCGTCGAGGCTAACCAGGCCACCTTGGGCAACGTCCAGCTCTGGGACCCGTCGCCGACCCTGACCGCCCCGACCTACACCAAGCTGCAGGCGACCCGGTCCTACTACTCCTTCAACACCCTGGCCATGGACCGCTACTCGATCAAGGGCATCCCCGTCCCCATGGTGGTGGGCGTCAGACAGGTGAACGACACCGACCTGCCCTCCCAGGGCTGGGTCAACACCCACCTCCAGTACACCCACGGCTACGGCATGATCCTGTCCCCGGCCAACACGTCGAACAGCCACCAGCCAACCTTCGCTCTTTCCCAGGTCCCCACCCGCTCCTCACCCGACGCGCCGAAGCTCATCCAGCCGCGTGTCTACTTCGGTCTCAGCAACCCGAACGGCGGCGACGCCTCGTACGTCCTGGCCGATACCCGCCAATCCGAGATCGACTACCAGTCGGGATCGGGCGGGAACCCCGTCACCAGCACCTACCACGGCACCGGCGGTGTCCAGCTCAAGAACTTCCTCGTAAAGGCGGCCTTCGCCGTCCGTTTCGGTGACTTCAATCTTTTGGTCTCCGACCTCGTCGCCCACCAGTCCCGGCTCATGTTCGTCCGCGACATCACCCAGATGGCCCAGAAGGCGGCGCCCTTCCTGAGCTTCGACTCGGATCCCTACCCCGTCCTGGCCGGCGGGAAGATCTACTGGATCCTCGACGCCTACACCACGAGTGACAACTACCCCTACTCCCAGAACTTCGACACCACGGCGCTCCCGTCGAACAGCGGGCTGCAGCAGAACTTCAACTACGTCCGGAATTCCGTCAAGGTGGTGGTGGACGCCTACTCGGGCGACATGAAGTTCTACGACGTCTCGGCGCTCACCAAGACGACCGACCCGATTCTCGGGACATGGGAGAAGGTCTTCCCGGGCATGTTCACCCCGGTCTCGAAGATGCCCACGGCGCTGCGGGCGCATCTCCGCTACCCCGAAGATCTCCTCACCGTCCAGTCGGCCATGTACGGCCGGTATCACATCACCCAGCCGCTCGCCTTCTACAACGCCACCAACGCTTGGAGCGTCTCGCCCAGCGCCGGCTCGGGACCGCCCGATCAGGCTCTCCCGCAGATCATCACGTCCAGCGCCCAGGGCAATGTCAGTACCCAGGTCCAACGCAGCGCACCCATCTACGAGGTCTTCCAGCTGCCGGGCCAGACCAAACAGACGTACAACCTGGTGGACTCGTTCGTCCCCGCCAACAAGGCGGACAACATCCAGACAATGGCTGGCTTCATCGCCGCGGGATCGGATCCGTCGGACTACGGCCAGCTCACCGTTTACCAGACACCGCCGATCGACGGACCGGCTCTCGTCGACTCCGACATTCAGGGAACACAGGCGATCTCGTCGAAGATCAGCCTGCTCAACCAGAACGGCTCCACCGTCTTATTGGGGAACCTGCAATTCGTTCCCGTGGGCGACTCGATGATCTACTTCCGCCCCTTCTACGTGGAATCGTCGCGTAACCCCTTTCCCAAGCTCGACTACTACATCGTCGTCTACGCCGGGGCCCAGGGTCAGAGCAAGGTCGCTTTCCAACCGACGCTCACGGAGGCGCTTCAGGACTTGTTCAACGTCGCCCTGCCCGGTCAGACGAGCCAGGGGACCACCAAGCCGACCGGTCCCGGGACGTCGGTGAACGCCAACATCCAAAGCCTCATCGCCCAGGCCAACGCTGACTACCAGCAGGCGCAAACCGACCTGAAGAACGGCGACTTCGCCGCCTACGGCACCGACACCCAACACCTCCAGACCGATCTCCAGCAGCTCCAACAGGCGTCGGGCGCCAGTTCCACCCCACCGGCGAAGTCGACCACGACGACCACGACCACGGTTCCGAGCGGCGTGGCCCTGGGGTCGACCAAGCACTGACAGCCCCCGACCGGGACACGGGCCGGGATTCCTCGTGGACGCACCCATCCCGTCGGCTGCTAATCTGGGTGATCACGACGCGGGGTGGAGCAGTCTGGTAGCTCGTCGGGCTCATAACCCGAAGGTCGGAGGTTCAAATCCTCCCCCCGCCACCATCGAAACCCCAGGTCAGAGCCGGTCTTCGGGCCGGCTCTTTCCTTTTGGTCCCGGGGGGGATCCCATAGACTCGGATTCATTGCGTCGTGAGGCGAGCGCCTCGACGATCCCTACGGGCCGGCACCGTCCAGCCCGAAAGTCCTGTTCAGGCTAACCTTTGGACGGATGTAGCCGATCGCTGACATAATACGCTTGTAAACGATCAACTACATGGTACAGTCGTAAACGAACGACTACAGGAACCTCATGTAAACGGGCGTTTACCAAATATGGACACGAAAATCATCACGACACGAGATCTGGCTTCGGCGATCCGGGGTCGCCGCTTCGCCCTGGGCCTGACCCAGGCAGACGTCGCCTCCAGGGTGGGCGTCTCCCGGCCCTGGCTGAGCCAGATAGAGGCAGGCAAACCGACCGCCAACATCGGGCTGGTCATCCGCCTGCTCGACGCCCTCGGGCTCCAGCTCGAAGTGACCGACCGACCACCGCGGGCGGACGATTCCACAACCGACCTCGACGCCCACCTCGACGAGTACAACAACCGATGACAGACACTCTGGTCGTCGTCCTGGACGACTCTGTTGCCGGAACCGTGACTCGTGTCGCCCACGGCCGCCTGCGGTTCGATTACGACGACGCTTATCGCAATCGCCCGAGTGCTACTCCGCTTTCCGTGTCGATGCCCGTCGAGGTCGGGTC
Organism: Acidimicrobiales bacterium; assembly: GCA_035535015.1. Classification (GTDB taxonomy): domain Bacteria; phylum Actinomycetota; class Acidimicrobiia; order Acidimicrobiales; family UBA8190; genus Palsa-661. The sequence goes on from DATLQU010000026.1 coordinate 159,250, forward strand.
CCACCCGGACCACGTCATCACGCCGTGGTTGTGGAACCTCCTACCCGACAACCCGGCGGTCATCGATCGATGGGCACGCGAATTTCACGTCTCCCGATCGTCGCCGTTCTCACTCCTATCGACCCCGATTGGCGAGGACTGTCCCGGCGCAGTGCGCTTCGCGCCGCCAGATCGCCTCGACCAGATTCTGCGCTGGGGTGGCGACGTCACCTGGCTGACGGATGACGAGGTTGCTGGACGACTCCGCGATCTCCGCGAGGATTCGACCGCCTGGCTTGGCAAGTCCTTTACCGGCCAGTTCAGTCTTGCCGGAGCCCAGGCAAAGACCGCTCTCCTGTACGACAACGGACGCTGGGGGGTCCCCTCCGGAGCGACCCCCACCACGCACATCCTCAAGCCTGCCGTCATGGGCTTCGACGATCACGATCTCAACGAACATCTCTGTCTTGATGCCGCGCGACGCGCAGGCCTTCTCGCAGCTCGAACCCGCGTCTCCCGTTTCGCAAACGAAAGTGCGATCGTGGTTGATCGCTATGACCGGCAAATCCGTGGAGACACGATCACTCGCGTTCATCAAGAAGACACGTGTCAAGCCTTGGGGATTCCGCCGTGGAAGAAGTACCAAAACGAAGGTGGGCCTGGACCACAAGACATCGCAGATCTTCTTCGCCAAGTTCTATCCCCTCGCGTCGTGAATGGCTCCGTCCAGCGTTTCGCCGACGCGTTGATCTGGAACTGGATCATCGCCGGAACCGATGCGCACGCAAAGAACTACTCCCTGCTGATTTCAGGCAGCCAAGTTCGTCTCGCTCCTCTGTATGACGTCGCGTCGGCACTTCCGTACGATATTCATGAGAAGAAGTTGCGCCTTGCCATGAAGATCGGCGGCGATTATCGGGTGTATCCCTACAAGAACCCGTGGCCTTTGGCCGCCCGGGAACTCGGACTTGATGAGGAGGCGTTGCGCCTTCGCGTCCAGGAGCTTCTCATGGTTGCACCGCAGGCCTTCGCTGACTCGGCCAAGACGCCTGACGTGCTCACACTTGATCGCCCGCTACCGGTGAAGCTGGTTGACCTCGTTGCGGAGAGGGCTCATCGCTGCCTCTCGGTCCTAGGCGCACAATCCACAGCATCCTGACCGAGTGCCGGGATAACCCGACATCACCGAAGCGCGAGGAGCGGGTCCTACCGGGGGAGTCGTGTAACTCGTAGGCCATTGAGACCAGGGCCCGACTGACGCCGAGTCGAGACGACTCAAGGTTGACGTCGTCCCAGCGGAGGCCGAGGAGCTCGCGGCGGCGCATACAGGCCCGCGTACTTGAAGGCTGGTCTGATCTGATCAAGCTCTCGTCGGCTGGGGCGGCTAGTCCGACCCACGCGACCGGTTCCTGTCGGCTCGGCGCTGGAGGGCGGTACGTTCGGCCGCATTCGCGGTACGCGAGGTTGCCTCGGCGAACGCCTCGCGCGCCTGCGCGTGCAGCCCGGCCCGTTCGAGCAGGTCCCCGCGCACGCTCGGAACCAGCGGTGAGTCGCTGAGTGAATCGCCGCCCATCTCCTCCAGCACGGCGAGCCCGGCGCCAGGGCCGTACGCCCGCCCGTGCGCGACCGCCCTGTTCACCTCGACGACCGGGCCGGGCGCGGCGCGGGCCAGGACGTCGTACAACACCGCGATCCGGCGCCAGTCCGTGTCCTCGGCGCGTACCGCACGGGCGTGCTGCGCGGCAATCGAGGCCTGCAGGAAGTACCTCCCGACCGGGGTCCCGCGGGCGGTTAGCTGTCCCGCCTTCTCCAGGGCGGCCATGCCACGCCGGATCAGCAGCTGGTCCCAGAGGTTCCGGTCTTGTGCTTCCAGCAGGACCGGAGCTCCGTCCTCATCGAGCCGGGCCGGCATCCGCGAGCCTTGGATCTCGAGCAGCGCCTGCAGGCCGAGCGCCTCGGGCTCGTCGGGAGCGAAAGCGGCCAGCATGCGCGCGAGCCGGATCGCCTCGTTCGCCAGGTCGGGGCGCATCCACTCCTCGCCGGCGGTGGCGGTGTAGCCCTCGTTGAAGATCAGGTAGATCACAGCCATGACGTCGTCGAGCCGCTTGGTCCGCTCCGCCCCTACGGGAAGCTCGAACTCGGCGTGCGCCTCGGCCAAGGTCTTCTTCGCTCGCGAGATCCGTTGGCCCATCGTGGACTCGGTGGTTAGGAATCCCCGGGCGATCTCGGCGGTGGTGAGCCCGCCCACCAGTCGCAGCGTGAGTGCGGCCCGGGACTCGGGCGTCAGAGTCGGGTGGCAGGACAGGAAGATGAGCCGGAGTACGTCGTCCTCGATGTAGTCGATCTGGCTCTCGACATCGGGCATCGCCTCCTCCACTCTCCCTCGGGGATATTCGAGCTCCGCGACCTTGCGGCGGAAGTTGTCGGCACGCCGAAAGTGATCGATGGCGCGCCGCTTCGCGGTGGTCATCAGCCATGCGACCGGGTTGTCCGGGACACCCGTGGCAGGCCACTGCTCGAGCGCGGCGAGGAGGGCGTCCTGCGCCGAGTCCTCGGCGAGGCTCACGTCGCGGGTCATCCGGGTGAGGGCACCGACCAGGCGCGCCGACTCGGCCCGCCAGGCGGCGTAGATGGCCAAGTTCGGATCACCGGAACGGGTCTCTGCCGGCACCACGCCAGCATAGTGAGCCCGGTTTCAGCCTGGATCCGCCGATCCTTGCCGTCGGATGGCGAAGGATCGGCGGATCCAGGATCACTCGCCGGGCGCCTCGGGGCCGGTCGAGATCTGGCGCAGGGTGGAGATCACGGTGACCTCGGGCCAGTACTTCGCGTGAAGTTGGGCGAACGACTGCTGGTCTGCCGCGGCCTCCTCGAGACTGGGGTACTCCATAATGGCCCAGCCGCCGACGACCTCCTTGGCTTCGGCGTACGGTCCGTCGACGCGGGTGACCTCGCCTTGACGGACGACGTAGTTCACGGCGTCCTCAGTCCCGTACAGACCGCCCCCATCGAGGAACACGCCCTTGGCGGCCCGCTCGCCGATGTACTCGTCCATTGCGTCGAACAGCGCCTGCGGTGGCGTCCCGACGCCCTCTTCCATCCGCACGAATCCCATGAAACGCGGCATCTCAATCACTCTCCTTGTGGTTTCTCAGAGGTACTTTCTCGCACGTACGTCGAACGGGAAGGCGGTCCTTCGACATCGACCCTCGAGGTTTCTCGACCATCTTGCATTCACGGGGTCGCTCACCGGTCTCGGAGTCTCGGTCGCCAAGATCGTGAGGGCCGTGCCGACCGGCGGTTGAGGCAGCAGGCCATGGGCCTGTCTGGCCGCCTGGCGTCGATCTGTGTGTCGAAGCGAGATACAAGGATCGTGCCATGACGACATGGCAGGATTTCGAGTCACCGGACGCTGCTGCCGTTTAGCTTCGATCGACCGCTTCTTCTGGCGGTACCGACCGGAGGGTGTGCGGCGCCGATGGCGATTTCGACGGAGTGGCGCCTCGGCACGTGCGGCCCCACGTCTCGTTGAGGGATTTGGCCATCCCACAAAAATCCCACGGATAGGCTCAAACCATGTCACGGTAAAGATGCTGGTCCTTGAGCCTGACTCACACATATGCCCAGGTCAATGAGGACTTAAGAGGACCAAAGCGGACCCGGTGGAAGGCTCTGGACGGGTCGACAAGGGCTCATAACCCGAAGGTCGTAGGTTCAAATCCTACCCCCGCCACCAAGTACGGGCGTCTTTCGCGCCTTCTTGCGTATGCACAGGCCGCTGACCAGCATGTTTGGTCGG
>DATLQU010000027.1:0-3830 GCA_035535015.1 Acidimicrobiales bacterium
TGGTCGTCTTCGAAGCGGCCCGATATTGATCGACGGAATGGACGACGATCGGTTGGCGGAGATCGCTCTGGTGGCGAGGGCGAGCACGGAGTTCGGGGAATCACCTCTGAGCGAACCGAAATTGGGACCTGAACCGCCAGAGGCGGCGAGACAACAGGGCGCGACGAGACCGAGGACAATGCAGAGACGGATGTCGGAATCGTACGCGTAGGTGAGCGGTGAGCCTCGGGTCCCGGTCGGTGACGCCCGGCAGCGCCCGATGGGAAACGGTTCGACCCATGAAGAGGGCGACGGCCCATGCCGCGGCGCCGGCCGACATGCAGGCCAGGGCGACGACGTGGTCGGTGGCGTCGAGGGGCCAGAGCGGTCGGAGGATGACGGCGATGAAGACGACGACAGCCAGGCCGGTGCGGTTCCAGGCCAGGAAGGTCCGCTCGTTGGCGAAGGAGAAGCGGACATCGGGGCGCCGTTCGACCGGGTCGTCGTCCATGACCTGAGCTTTGGACGACCGACGATCACCTATGACCAACGGGGTGGAGCCTCCGGGCTGCGGTCAAGTGGTCAGCTGATGCTCTGTGAGGACAGTGACGCCGGGGAGTGGCGTCGCCCGGGAGATGCCGCCGTCAGCCCGGCCATGGCGGCGATGGCGGCGAGGAAGAGCAAGGCCGAGTGGAAGCCGCTCGTGGCGCCCGCCACGGAGTTGTGGTGGGCGGCGAAATGGCCGAAGACGAGACCGGTGAGGGACAGGCCCAAGGCGGTGCCAAGCCCCCTGGTCATGTTCAGGAGCCCGCCGGTCGTCCCCGTATGGGCCCGCGGGGTGGCGCTCATGATGACCGTGTTGTTGGCGGGGATGAAGAGGCCCAGGCCGAGGCCGACCACTCCGAGGCCGCCGGCAAGAGCCCATCCCCCCGGATGGCTGAGGGCGAGGATGGCCAAAGCTCCGGCGCTCAGCGCCATGCCCCCGACGGTGAGTGGCCGAGCTCCCCTCCGCCGGCCCAACCTGCTCGAGAACGGGGCCACACAGCCGAGGACCAGGGGGAGAACGGTGAGAATGAGACCCGCACGACCCGAACTGTCGCCTCGTGCCCGCTCGAGAAAGTAGGGCACGGCGAACATCGTCCCGAAGAGCATCAGGTAGGAAAGCAGTCCACTGATGATTCCGATGGTGAAGGGGATACTTCGGAAGAGCGCCAGGTCGAGCATGGGCGCTCGGGCCCGACGTTCCCAGGCGACGAAGGCGGCGGCGGCGGCGGCGGCCACGAGCAGGAGACATACGGTGCGGCTGGAGAGCCAACCCCAATGAGCGCCGAAGGTGACGGCGACCAGGAGGGCCACGACGGCGGGGAGGAAGAGGCCCAGGCCGATCCAGTCGAAGCGGGATCGACTCCGGAGATCCCGGCTCCTCGGCACGAAGAGCCAGGCGGCCACCGTGCCGAGGATGCCGGCCGGAACGTTGACGAAGAAAAGGAGCCGCCATCCGCCGGCGGCCAGGAGGATTCCGCCCACGGTCGGACCGAGCGCCAGGCCGAGCGCCTGGGCCGCACCCTGGATCCCGAGTCCCCGACCCAACAGCTCCCGGGGCATGACCAGGGCGATGATGGCGATGCTGTTGGCCTGGAGCATCGCCGCCCCGATCGCCTGAACGACCCGGAAGAGGTCGAGGCTGAGCAGTGAGGGTGCGACGGCACAGAGGCCCGAGCCGACGATGAAGACGACGAAGCCGTAGGTGTAGAGCAGCTTCCGGCCCACCATGTCGGAGAGGTGCCCCACCGCCGTCACGACCGACACCAGAACGACCAGGTAGCTCAGCCCCACCCAGGTCACCGACTCCACGCTGGCGTGAAAGGCGCGCTGAAAGGTGGGGAAGGCGATGGTCACGATGCTGGCGTCGAGCTGGCCCATGAAGGCGCCCACACAGACGGCGGCCAGGGCGTAGTAGTGGGCCGTCGGCCGACGACGTAGCCAATCCGGTCGGGCCGGTTCTCTCCACCCCTGACTGAGCGTCGACTCCACGGACGTCAGCCTGTCCTGCCCAGTTACAAAGGTCAAAGAGGTACTCTGGGTGAGATGCATAAGCGTTCACATATGGATGACCGGCGCCTGGCCATCTTCCTGGCCGTGGTCGACGAGGGAAGCTTCAGCGCGGCCGGCGATGCCCTGGCGATGTCCCAGCCGGCTGTGTCGCAAGCCGTCCGAGAGCTCGAGGTCGAGCTGGGGACAGTTCTCTTTCACCGGCTGGCGAGGGGGGTGCGGCTGTCGCCTGCCGGTGAGGCGCTCGTGCTTCCCGCCCGGCAAGCCCGACGCGACCTGCAGACCGGTCGGCTGGCCGTCGAGGAGGTAGCCGGGCTCGAGGCTGGCCGGCTCGACCTGACCTGCCTCCCCACCTTGGCCGTGGCTCCGCTGGCCCCACTCGTCGGTGCCTTCCGTGCCGCCTGGCCCGGCGTGACGATCCGACTCTCCGATCCTCAGGACACCGCTGAGCTTCTCGATTTCGTCCGATCCGGGGAGTCCGAGGTGGGCCTGGTCGAGTATCTGGTGGCCGAGGGGATGAGGACGGTGTCACTGGGAACCCAGGAATTCCTGGTGGTCCTGCCACCGGGAACCGAGGCGTCAGAGCCCTTTGCTTTGCTCAGGCTCGGATCGCTCCCTCTGGTGGCGACCCCACCCGGAAGCTCGACGCGCGGACTGCTCGACGGTGCGTTGGAGAAGTCGGCGGCCACGGCCAGGGTGGTCGTCGAGGTGGCTCAGCGCGAAGCGCTGCTGCCGCTCATCGTGGCCGGTGCCGGGGCCAGCCTCCTTCCCGCACCGCTGGCTCAGATCGCCGAAACCCTCGGTTGCACAGTGGTGCGGCCGAAACCCCGGGTCTCACGTACGGTCGTGCTCATCCATCGCGATGGTCCTCTCACGGCGGCGGCTCGGACGTTCATCGAGCTCGCAGTGGAACAGAAGCTCTGACCCGCAGGTGTTCGGCGGCCGCGACCGCCGAGGTGGTTCAACGCTGGGATCCGGTCGTGAGACGGTCGAAGACGAGCCGGACGGCCTTGGAGCCCTCACCGATGGCGGTGGCCGCCCGCTTGACCGAACCGGAGCGGACGTCGCCGACGCAGAAGACGCCCGGTCGGCTCGTCTCCAGAAAGAGCGGGGCCCGGCCGGCCGGGTCGCGTCGTGAGAGGGGAATGTCGGTGCCGGTGAGGAGAAAGCCGTCTTCGTCCTCGGCCAGTTGGTCGTCGAGCCAGCCGGTGCTCGGTTTGGCGCCGATGAAGACGAAGAGGCCCTGGACGTCGAGCCTCGTCGTGTTCTGTTCGGCGTCGACCAGTTCCAGACTCTCCAGACGGTCGTTTCCGATCAGGGCGGTCACCTGGGTGTGGGGCATGACGGTGAGGTGGGGCCGGCCGAATTGCCGCCGCCGACAATGACGACGGGTTCGGCACCGCAGGCCATGGCCTCCATCTGGGTCGCCGCGTAGTAGACCCTGACTCCCTCGAAATCGGATAGGCGGTCGAGGGGGAGCCGGTTGTAGCGGGCGCCGGTGGCGATGATGAGGGACTTGGTGCTGATGAGTTCGCCGTTCTCGAAGGTGACGCGGTGGATGTCGTTGTCCGACGAGAGCGAGACCGCCTTGGCGGCGAGCATGATGCCGACGCCGAATTTCTGGGCCTGGAGCGCGGCCCGGGCCGCCAGTTCCTCGCCCGAGAGTCCGGCCGGGAAGCCGGGGTAATTCTCGATGCGCGAGGACATGCCGGCCTGGCCCCCGAGGGCGGTGTCCTCGGCCAGGGTGGTGTCCATGCCCTCGGAGGCGCCGTAGACAGCCGCCGCCAGACCGGCCGGCC
>DATLQU010000028.1:0-49047 GCA_035535015.1 Acidimicrobiales bacterium
CGCCGCCGCTCCGGCCACCACCCGGCGCTGGCGCTCGTTCATGTGCGGCAGAACCACCTCGAAGAATCGCGCGAGCGCCTCCTCGGTGACCTCCACACGGCCAGAATACTACGCGCGTATTAACCTGGCGTGGATCCTTACACTTACATTGCTGCTTACTTTGCAGCCCAAGACGCGACAAACCCCAGGCCAGAAGTACTCTGACCTGGGGTTTTGAGTTGAGTGGAGGCGATGGGACTCGAACCCACGAACCTCTTGATGCCAGTGGCTTCCGGGCTGTTGGCTGGCTCTGGTCGAGTCGTGTTTTCGCAGGTCAAGTGGGGTGACCTTTCGGTCGGGTTGGCTAGAATCTGCTCCAGTTTGGCAATCTGGATTGCCAAATGGATTGCCAAGTTCGTCTTTTGACGACCTTGAAACTCTGCGCTCGGCAGCTGGTGCCGGTCGTTCCTCGAGGTCACTGGAGGGTCACTTCCTCAGCAGGGACGTATGTGGGCCTCTCCGGAGCGAGCATCCCGGGCACCCTGGGCTTCTCTTAGAATTCCACCCGATGGCGACTTCCAGATCAGCTCAACTTGGACCAGACGCACGCCCGGTCGCCTTGCCCAACGGCGACGATCCATCGACCCCAAAGGCCAGCGGACTCGTCCAACTGCCCGTCCACGTCCGTTGGAGTGGTGCTCCGAAGACCTACGACCTCGGCCTGCGCAAGGACCGTGCTCGGGTGTATGAGCAGGTCCTGCGCGAAGGCACCACCGATGATGTCCACTTATACGTGGACGTGGATCAGCTGATCGACCTGTGGGACGAACTTGTGTTGCCTCGACCGGTACGCCAGGCCTGGGCCGAGTGGATCCTGCAGCACCGTAACGTCGAAGTCGCGTGCTGACGCCTCTCCAGCGTCGAATTGCAGCAATCATCGGCGGACTTCCGGAGGCGGAGCAGTTCGCCCTTGCCGGCGGTGGCGCGCTGATCGCCAGAGGTGACGTCGAACGTCAGACCCGGGATCTCGATTTCTTCGGCCCTGCTCCGCAGGATGTCAACCGATTGATGCCTGCCGTCGAGAAAGCGCTCCAAGACGCCGGGATGAATGTCAGTCGCATTCGGGAGGCTCCTGGTTTCGTTCGCCTTGAAGTGAGGGAGCATGACGAGGTGACGGAAGTCGACCTGGGAGCGGACGCCCGGATCTTGCCCGTTGAAAGAGGAGAACTCGGTCCAATCCTCGCCGGAGAGGAGCTCGCCGTCGACAAAGTCCTTGCTGTGTTCGGAAGAGCAGAGGCTCGAGACTTCGTCGACCTCTCTGCGGTCGCTGATCGCTACGGTCTCGAATACCTTTGTGAACGCGCCTTGGACAAGGACCGAGGCTTCGACCCTCAAGTGTTTCGAGAGATGCTCGATCGTTTCGACCGACTTCCACGGGACGAGTTCGATGTGCCAAACCGGGGTTTCGAGCGGCTCGTCGCAATAATCGAAGAGTGGCGCGGACTTGTCCAAGATCTGACAGTCGAAAGACTTGAGCGAGGAGAGCATCGCAACCGAGACGACGACCATGGACTCGGTCTGTAGGGCCCGACGGCTCGGCAGGCGCTTGTCGAAGGTCGGTGCGCGACCCCAAACCCCTGGAGCGTTACCGGATGGTTGAGTCACGAACGCTGAAGGAGGAGTCATGTAGGAGACACCTTTAGATTTAGAGGCGGTGCTGTGCAAGAGATGGAGGTTGTTGGCCATCCAGCGTCGGCCTACGGGGGCTGGCGCTAAACCAGCCTGTGCTGCGTTGGCTGAAGACCGTCGTGGTGAGTGACAACGACAGGGAAAAGGCGCACATCGATGTGTCAGGTAGGGACCAGGAAGACGTGCCAGAAGCGTTCGGCCGGGGTCACCCGGTCGGGCGTCGCTGTCGAAGCGTCGTAAGTATCAGATGGCATCACCGAGGGTCTTCCATCCTTTGGGTGCCGAGAATCTCATCCAACCTCTTGCCGAGGCACTTTGCGCAGGAGGGAGTCAACCTTCTCGGATCGATAGCTGTCACTCCCGGTGCGAGTCCGCTCACAGACGGTCCATGAGGGAGGATGGGCGTCTGGGCTTGAATCAATAGACGGAGTCCGAGGCCCAGTACGTCTACATGCAAGTCCTCAACAGGAATCCCTGCTCAGGTCCCTGGATGGCATTTTTGGCACCCACAGGGTGCCTGAGAACTCATCCGAGACCGTGACCTGCGGCAACGCGTTTACGGCAGCATCAGGTGGCGGGTGACTTACGACTCTGTGTTCGGTCGACTTCTCGTGTTCGACTGGGGCCGGTAGAGGTGCTCGCTTCGAACAGGAGGAACCCAAGTGGGCCTTTTCGTGTTGCTTTCGCTGGCGATCCTCGGCCTCCTCGTGTTCGGCGTGAAGAAGCTCTTTGGTCGTGCCCGGATCGAGCCAGATCCTCGCCGACGGCGGGTGCGTGTCGCGGTGGCGGTCACCGTTGCCGTCGCGATCCTCGCGGCGCTCATCGGGTTCTTCGTCGCGGTGCGAAACGAGCAGCAGGCCCAGAGCCGGCCGATCCCAACGTTCCCGTCCTTGGCGACCTCGCCCGATCCGACCCTGCAGGGAACCGTCGCCTACATCTCCGAGGCGAAGAACCCCGCAGTCAAGCAACGACAGGCGTGCGCCCGGATCGTCGCCGCAGCAGGCGGTCCACCCAAAGATGTCCTTTGCTGGGCGATCAATTCACCGGCGCTCGCGACCGCGGTGTGGCGCGACGATGGGAAACTCCTCGTAACCGCGTTCAACGACACCAGCGGCAAGCGTCCCGCGTGGGGCAAGATCGTCGACATCCCGACAGGCCATACCGAGAACGTCGCTGCATCCGAACTCGGCGTGGGGGCGCGACCGTCCGTGGGCGCCTCCACCAACCCGGCTGGCGAGCATCTCGTCACCACCGGCAAGGACGGCAACGCGACGATCACGCTCACCGGTCCGACGGGAGCGCGCACGATCTTGTCCGTGACGAACAGCCGACCTAGCTGGGGCATCCAGAGTGGCCCCGTGTGGTCCCCAGGCTGGAAGTGGGTCCTGACCTGGGACGGCACCCGCCTGTTGCTCACCACCGTCGACAAGCCCACCACGACCCGGGTGCTGGTCGACGAAGCTTCAGGCGGGGCCTACGACTACCAGGCCCCCAACTTCTCGATCACCCCCGGGCCGATGACCTCGTCGGCCGCGCACCCGGCGACGACCCCGCCGACTGGCGGCACGAGCCCGTTGACTGGGCCAATTCCTGAGAGTGCCGCCGTCGACGCCCTCACCAAGGATCTCACGAGGCCGGTTGCCGTCGAACTCGTCGCCAAGTGCAAGGCGTTCGTGACCTTGTTCCAGGCCAACGGCACCGGGGAGAGCAATGGTGCGGATGTGCTGGCGGCGCTCAAGCGCCTGGCTGACGTGGTCCGACCGATCGACCCTGCCGTCGCTGATGCGCTGGCGAGCGGGCCCGCAGGGGCCGTCCATTGGTGCAAGGTCAAGGGCTTGACCAGTGGTTGACAGAGGCATCATCGCGGCGTGTGTCGTTGCACGTCGGCAGAGGAGGTCGCCGTGACCGTTCGTAGGTCGGCGTGGTGGGTCGTGCTGGTACTGCTCCTCGCGTCCTGCGGTGGTGGGGACCCCACCGCCAAGACCTACACGCTCTCGGGGCTCGCCTCCGGACTGTAGACACTCGCCGATGTGGGCTCCGGCTGGACACAAGCGGAGCGACAAACACCGACAACGACTACGATGACCGCGGCCACGTCGACACTGTCGATCGCGCTGTGCCCGGAGGCCGACAACGCCTCAGAGTTCGACCGCATCACAGCACGGCAGAACGCGACGATGGTCGTGCTAACCGCTCCCACCTCGACGCAGGATCGACCCGTGGCCGTGATCGAGAACAGGTGGATCGTTGCCGACTCTTCCGCACACTTCGGTCGCATGAAGGCGGCCATTTCGACCTGCGTCGGCAAGACCTGGACCGCCGCGAGTGGCCAGCAGGAGACATGGGCATCGATGACCGGGCTACCGAAGATCGGTGATGGTTCGATTTCCTTCCTGGCAACGGCGAAGGTTGCAACGAAGTCCGGCGAAGTGGAGCGGTACCTGCCGACCACTGTCGCCCGATTTGCCAACCTGGCCGTCATGCTGCAGGGCCTCGATGACCACGACGTCGGCAAGGCGCCGACGCTCACCATCGGGCAGCTGAGCACCATCTTCACCGAGGCGGCCACGAAGATCGAGCACATCGCCACCTGATCTGCCCAGGCTGGCAATCTAGGGGGTCAGAAGGCGGGGAGGCATCGTCAAGAATGACGACGTGGCCATACCGGTATTCGGGGTTAGTGCCCCCGGCGTTATCTGGATTCTCAGACGGATTGCACCCGATTCGGACGGACCCTGCCACGAGCTAAACCGCTCGAGATTGCCAACGCTTGACACGATGCAGCGTCATTCGCTCGACAACGTAAAGAGACTCCTCACAGCTCACGAGGATGTCCCGACCGGTGTGGATTTTGAGTGACGGCCCCGGGCGTTTGAGCTAGGCGGCCACCTCCTTGTCTGCACTGTAGCGACGGGGTGTAACAGTCTCTGCGACGCGCTGTTCGAGGGCAGTGCGCAACGACTTCAGGTGCAGGTGACCGTTGACGCGTCGGAACTGCTTCTTGGCCTCGACCATGCCCGCCGCGCACCAGCGCAGGGCCATCTCGCCGTCACGCCAGCGCTTCACATTGCGGGAGTGGTCACGGCAGATCTCGATCATCGACTCCACGGCGTTCGTCGACCGCAGCGTGCGGGCCAGGGTGGGAGGCACTCCGAGCCGGGCGATGGTGAGCGTCTCGGCCAGTCCTTCGCGCAGGCTGGCGGCCGCCCCGGGGTGCGAACGTTGGATGCGCTTGGCCAGGGCCTCGAGCGCCCCCTGGGCGGCCAGGGCGTCGGGGTTGGCGTAGGCGGCACGCATCTCCTTCACCACCACCCGGGCCACGTCGTCGGGCAGCTTGGACTCGACGTTGCGAATTTTGGGTCATCCGGCAATTCCGTGGGTCCCAGGGTAAAGCTGTAGCCCACCGCAGTGGAAGAAGATGGCCGTCTTGAAGTGCTCCTTGTTGCGGAAGCCGTAGGCCATCTTCTTGATCGTCTGGATCTTGGAGTTGAGACCTTCTGCGGCGGCATTGGTGATGCGGGCGGCGGAGAAGTAGTTGAGCACGCCATAGAGATGCCGCTTGATCATGTAGGCGACGTCGATGACCGCCTTCAGGCGCGAGTGTGTCGCCCAGAAGAACCACTGTTTGTAGAACAGCATCGCCCAGCCAGGTCGGTGATAATCCCACAGAGCGGCCAGCGACTCCTTGATGGCCCAGGCGCGGCCGGTCCGCAGGTTGAGCGTCTTCAGGTCTCGGAACCTGCTCTTGTGCTTGTCGGGTAGGTTCTTCTCCGCATAGAGCCAGAGGTACTTGGAACCCTTCAAGGTGTCGATCCCCTCGGACCGCAGCTCCCGGTGCTCACCCTTGCGCACGGTGTCGACGGCCTCGCCGATGTGTTTCATGATGTGAAATCGATCAAAGACGATCGTCTTCTCGGGGTCGGTCAGGTGCTCTTTGACCGAGTTGATGTAGGGCTCCCACATGTCCATGGCCACGGCCGTGACGGTGTCGCGCTGGGCGGGGCTGAAGGCACTGAAGTAGCCGTCGAGGCTCGATTGTTTGCGATCGTCGGCGATGTACTCGACGGTGCCGCCGGCGATGTCATAGACGAGCGTCATGTAGGAATGACCCTTGCGGACTGCTTTCTCGTCCACCCCGATCAGGGCCGGGATCTGGGGCTCCTTGGCCGCTTTCCCCCGGGCCACGGCCCGCTCCATGATCCCCCAGCACTCGTCCCAGGTCATCTTCAAGATGTTGGCGGCGCCGGAGATGTCGGTCTCTTTCAGCACGTCGATGGCGAAGCGCTCGAAGGCCGTGGTGAAGCGGCTCCGGGGTTCGGCCCACGGCAGGCGCACCTGGCGGACCCCGTCGGTCGGGCACTTGACCCGGGGGGGCCGGGCGTGGAGCCAGGTGGGGAACCCTCCGGTGTCGAGGTGGCGCCAGGCCCGCTTCTCGGAATGGTCGAAGATGGGAAGCTCGGCCTCACACGCCGGGCAGGCCCACAGCCGGCCCTCATGGTGCGAGACGGTGATGTCGACCCGTTTGTTCTCGATCGAGAGGTCGACGTCCTCGACGTACCAGGGGTCGGTGAGCCCGAGGACCTGGGCGTAGAACTCGATGTCGCGCACGGCTGCCCTCCTTCGAACCAGGCTCGGGGCCTCTATCCCCCGAAGCGACACCCTCAGTGTCGCTTCCTTGTCAGCCTCTCCGCCACGGCCGAGCCCGATGTCAAGGGACGGGCGAAGCCCGAGCGAGAACCGGAGCGTCAGCGGAGGCTCGCAGCGACCCTTGACTCCGGCGCGAGGTTGTGGCCACCGCGTTATAGCCCGGGCCCGGAATTTCAAATCCGTGTCAGCGTCGCGCAGTTGAGAATGGAGTGTTCAGCCGGTCGTCGTCGCTTCGAACATAAGTTCGACGAAGTCACCCACGGAGAACCCGGAAGGACCCGAATTTTGTGGAGTTGGCACCGGGCGATGACGGGGTGGTCGAACACCGCCTGCACCCCGGCGCACAACGCCTTGGCCCCGTCGAGCACGGCCAGAATGGGCTTGGTCATGTCGAGTCCCCGCTCACGCAGTCCGGCCAGCAGGTCCTTCACCAAGGTGGCGTTCTCGGTGTCGCCCTCCTCCACGGCCAGCGGCCACTTGTTGCCCTCGATGTCGATGCCCAGCGCCACCACGCACAGAAACCCGGCGAAATGGACGCCGTCGATCATGATGGCCACCAGGTCGAGCGCCGAGAGATCGGCCGCCATCAGGTCGGCCAGGGCGGTCTCGGTGGCCGCCACAAACCGCCGCGACACGGCCGACTTGGACGTGGAACGGCTGGCCGCCTCGATCGTCTTCCCCATGGGTTCGAGGCCCGCCCCGTAGCGGCGGGTGGAGAGCTTGGCCATCATGCGGGCGAGGGTCTCCCGGCCGAGTAACTCGGTGGACGTGCAGGCCTGATACGTCGGTAGCTGCACCTCCTCCTTGCGGTCGGCGCTCCTGAGTCTCGGCCGGCGGATCGAGACCTGACGGCCGCCCAGGGACACGAGCCCGTCCTCGGTCCCGTGGCGCACGGCGGCCCGGCCGGGGTCGTGCACGCCCTTCGGGCCGGCCAGGGCGGTGGCCTCGTTGTCCAGGATCACCCCCAGCACCTGCAGCCCGGCTCCGACGGCGAAGGCCAGCAGGCCCTCTTCGAGCTCGCCGGCCAGCTCGCCGATGGCCACGGTCACGGTGTCGGGCAGGGCCAGCGCCGCCTCGTGCGCTTGCTGGCGCGGATCGGTCTTGGCCTTCTTCGGCGTCGTCCGGCCGGTGATGCGGGCGCGGGCGGTCTTGATCTGATAGTTCTCTTTCACGACGGTCCCCTTCTTGATCGGATGTTTTTAGACGGACGCCCGAGACCTACCACCAGGCAGGCATCAGGCGGGGGACCGTCATCTCAATTTTCCACGCTCAGCGGGACAACCTCCAGCTCACTCTTACAGCGTTTTTCCAGCCTGGGGCAACGCCTGACGCCGTGGCTCTATCCGAGGAGGACCCCCAGTTCGAACTGGCGTCGCTCGACATGTCTCGGTGACTGGAATCGATGCCTGCCCCGAGCCCTGCGGCCCGCAGGTCCGCAGGGCCTCTTTGGGTATGTGCGACCGAGAGAAAAAAGTCTTGAACCGCTCCTTCTGTCCGGTTGAGTCCGCTCCAGACCGTTGGAGTCCGCTCGTGCCCGGTGGCCTGCATTTCGCCTTCTCATTTCACCGGGGGAAAGTGTCACAGCCGACCGCCATTGTGCGGCCATGGACGTACATCCGGCGGTCATGGAAGCGTTGGTGCGACGGTGCGAGGACGGTGAGATCGCTGCCTTCCTGGCCCAGGGAGACGGCTGCGGATGGTGCCGGCACCCGGTCCGCCTGCGTGGCCACCAGGACGCCGTGGACACCGCCACCGGAGCACGCAGTGTCGTCTTCCCGAGCTCCACCGCCCCCGACGGTGTGGTGCTGAAAGGATGCGGGAACCGGCGCCAGTCGCGTTGTCCCACCTGCGCGGCAATCTATCGGTCCGACGCCCGTCATCTCGTGCGCGCCGGCCTCGAGGGGGCAAGGGCGTCGATGCATCTGTGGCCACCCACCCGGCCGTGCTCGTGACGCTCACCGCTCCGAGCTTCGGTTCCGTCCACCGCACCCGCTTTGGAGGGCCGTGCACACCGGGTCACCCCCGCCAGCGCTGCCCCCACGGGCGGTCGCGGTCCTGCTTTGTCCATCACACGGACACCGAGGAGGCGGTGGGCGTGCCCCTGTGTCCCGACTGCTACGACTACGAGGGCCAGGTCCTCCACAACGCGCTCACACCCGAGCTGTGGCGACGGATGTCCATCTACGTGCCCCGACACCTGGCCCGGGTGCTCGGGGTAACTCAGGCCGAGCTCAAGCGACGGCTGCGGGTCTCCTACGTGCGGGTGGCGGAGTTCCAGCGTCGCGGGGCGATCCACCTCCACGTCATCGTGCGCTTGGACAGAGCCGACGGCCGGCATCCCGACGTCGAGGTGCAGGCACTGCAACTGGCTTGCCTAGCCGCCGCCCGGGCTGTGTCGGCCCGCCATGCCTGGGGTACGACGACCTTCGGCACCGAGCTCGATGTCCAACCCCTCGACCGTGAGAACTCCCGAGCCGGTCGTCTCGCCTCGTATGTAGCGAAGTACGCCACGAAGTCGTCCGATGAGAGCGGGGGACTGGACCGACGCATTGGCAGTGCGGAGGAACTCGATCACCGAAAGCTCGCCTCTCATCCACGGCGCTTGGCTGCCACCGCCTGGGCCCTCGGGTTAGACGCGCATCTCGCATCCCTCTACCTTCGACGACACGCGCACTGTTTCGGCTACGGCGGTCACTCCCTTTCCAAGTCCCGGGGCTACTCCACCACCCTCGGAGCGCTTCGGGCGGCCCGAGCCGCATGGCGTGTGGCCCAGCGACCGCGTGATGAGAACGTCGGCGCCCACGTCTCCTACGAGTCGCGCTGGCGGGCCGTGGGCGTCGGGTGGGCGAATTACGGCGAGCGGCTTCTGGCCGAGCAGAGCCGCGATGCACTCGCCTACGAACGCCGCCTGATCCGAGAGGAGGAAGCCAATGGCACGTACTCCGCCTGACGCCAAGCCGCCGCAGGCGGTGCGGCAGGACGATGACCGGAGGCCTGAGCGCCTCGCCCTGAGCGTGGAGGAGGCGTCGGACCTGCTCGGGATCTCAAAATGGCTCGGCTACGAGATGGTGGCGCAAGGCATACTTCCGGCGTTGCGCCTGGGGCGACGACTTGTCGTGCCGCTTGCGGCTCTGGAGCGGATGCTCGAAGAGGTGGCGCAGACTCCGTCAGGACTCGGATCTCGGCGTGCTGTCGATTAGGGCACCGATCACCTCTGCCGCCTGATGGTCGAGAGCCGGGAGGCTGTGGGAGTAGACGTTGAAAGTCGTCGCCCGGTCACGATGTCCGAGACGCGATGAGATCGTGGCGATCGGCGTGCCCGCGGCTCCCAGGCTGGTGGCGACATAGTGCCTGAGGTCGTAGAGACGGACACCGGTGATCCCGAGGTCCCTGCACAACCGTATGAAGCGATTGGTGGCGACGTCGGGACGCCAGGGGGTGGAGGCATCAAGGACCGAGGAGAAGAGATAGGAGTCTTCCGTGATCTTGGTCCCTGCCAGCTCGGCGTACCCTTCCCATGCGCGCCGGTGCCCGCGTAGAACCTCCATCGTGCCAGCGTCGATCATGAGCCTCCGGCCCTGGTGGGTCTTCGTGTCCTTCTCCACCACGCCGCGGCCCACGTGGGCGATCGAATGGGCGATCACAACCTCCCCGGGGCCCTGATCAGCGAGTTGGAAATCGCGCCACCGCAGGGCCAGGGCCTCGCCCCGACGGCATCCGGTCACGGCCAGCACCCGCAGATAGACGCCGAAGTCCGTGTCGACCTCCATGGCTCCCCTCAGCAAGTGGTTGACCTGTTCGGACGTGGGGGGAGTGATCTCGCGCCGGGTGTCTCTCGGCGGCGTGGCGTCCTCTGCCGGGTTCGACGCCAGGAGTCCCCAACGCTTGGCCTGGGCAAGAGCCTGACGGAGCAGAACGTGACACAGTCGCACCGTACGGGGTGAAAGTGCCTTGCCGTTCTTCCCGCCCGACTCCATCAGACCCGTGTAGAAACGGTCGAGATGAAGGGGTCGAAGCTTTCCGACTTTCACCGTGCCGATGCGCGGGACGATGTAGTAGTCGGCCACCCTCCGGTACCCGGTCAGGGTGGTGGGGTCGACCTGACGGGCCTTCAGATCGAGGAAACGGTCGAGCAACTCAGAGATGGTGAGCGACCCCGCTGACGCGTACCGGCCGTCGTTGACTTCGGTGACGAGCCGCGCCAGCGCCGACTGGGCGTCGCTCTTCGTCCCGCGCACGGTTCGCTGCGCATAGCGCTTCTTGCCCGTCGATTCGTCGCGACCCAGGTAGGCGGTGACACGCCACGAGTCGCCTCGGCGTTGGATGTGGCCCTGCATTTCCGCAACCTCCGGCCCCGACCATAGCTTCAGGATCGGATTGCCAAGAGATTGCCAGAGCCTTGTGACACTCTCGGTCTGCCCGGCGGATTAGGCCGTTGACCTGCGATTTCCGGTGGAGGCGATGGGACTCGAACCCACGAACCTCTTGACTGCCAGTCAAGCGCTCTACCAACTGAGCTACGCCCCCGGGCAACCCGGAACGATATCAGCCTTGCCACCTGCGGCTCACCGGCCTTCGTCTCCGGGGTAACCGGAGCGTTCGCCGGCGATCCGTAGAATCCCCCGGATGGCGCGGGCCTTTGACGTTCAGGAGATCGAACAGAAATGGCAGAGGCTGTGGGCCGACGAGGGCTCCTACCAGGTCGACGCCGACGACCCCCGCCCGGCCCAGTATGTGCTGTGCATGTACCCCTACCCGTCGGGACCGGCTCATCAGGGTCACGTCCGGAACTACACATTCGGTGACCTCCTCGTCCGGCACCGGACGATGCAAGGGTTCGGCGTCCTGTCGCCCTTCGGCTTCGACTCGTTCGGCCTGCCGGCCGAGAACGCCGCCATCCGGACCGGAACCCATCCTCGCACCTTCACCGAAGAGCGCATCGCCGAGTTGAAGGCCAGCGTGGTGGCCCTGGGGGCGGTCTACGACTGGCGACGAGAGATACGGAGCCACGATCCCTCGTATATGCGTTGGAACCAGGTCATCTTCCTCCGGTTGCTGGAGGCGGGTCTGGCCTACCGAGCCATGGCCCCGGTGAACTGGTGCCCGGGCTGTCAGACGGTGCTGGCCAACGAACAGGTTCTCACCGACGGCACCTGCGAGCGTTCCGGCGACGTGGTCATCCAGCGCGACCTGGAACAATGGTTCTTCCGCATCACTTCCTATGCCGATGAACTGCTGGCCGATCTCGAGACGCTCGACTGGCCCGAGCGGGTCAAGTCCATGCAACGCAATTGGGTCGGTCGTTCTGAGGGGGTGGAGTTCGACCTGCAGGTCGTGGGGCATGGACCCGAGGGCGGCATCATGAAGGTGTTCACCACCCGTCCGGATACAAGCTTCGGCATGACTTACGCCGTAGTGGCGCCCGAGCATCCCCTGGTCGACATCATCACCACCGACGCGCAGCGTGCCGCGGTCGACGAGGTTCGGACCTCGGCCGCAAGGGTCACCGAGCACGAGCGCATGTCGACTGAGGTCGAAGGACAGAGCCTGGCCAAGCGCGGCGCCTTCACCGGGGGCTATGTGGTCAATCCGTTCACCGGCAAAGAGATTCCCGTCTACGTCGCCGACTACGTCCTTATGCGCTACGGGACGGGCGCCATCATGGCTGTTCCGGCCGAGGACGAACGCGACTGGGATTTCGCTCACGCCTACGGCCTTCCCGTGGTCCGTACCACCCGACCGCCCGAGGGGTTCGAGGGTAAGGCGTGGACCGGTGACGGTCTGAAGGAGAATTCGGGCTTCCTCGACGGGCTGGACGTGGCAACGGCCAAGGAACGGGCCATCGAGTGGCTCGAGACCGCGGGGTTGGGCCGACGTACCGTCAACTACCGGCTGCGCGACTGGCTGGTGTCGCGTCAGCGGTTCTGGGGATGCCCGATCCCCATTGTCTACTGCCTGGACCATGGGGCCGTCGGCGTCCCCGAAGACCAGTTGCCCGTTCTGGCTCCCGACGACGTCGAGTTCCTGCCGACCGGAGAGTCACCGCTCACGCGCCATCCCACGTTCCGCCACACCACCTGTCCCGTTTGCCGAGGTCCCGCGGTCCGCGAAACCGACACCATGGATACGTTCGTCGACTCGTCGTGGTACTTCCTCCGGTTTTGCGATCCGTGGTCCGAGGATCGACCGTTCGATCCCGCCGCCGCCGAGCATTTCATGCCCGTCGACCAGTACATCGGCGGCATCGAACACGCCATCCTCCACCTGCTCTACGCCCGCTTCTACACCCGGGCCCTCATCGATGTCGGTCTGGCTCCGGGTGTGCCGCGCGAGCCGTTCCGCCGGTTGTTCACCCAGGGGATGATCCGACTCGACCACAAGAAGATGTCGAAGTCGAAGGGGAACCTGGTCGCTCCCACGAAGTACTTCGATACCGTTGGAGCCGACGCGCTCCGGCTCTTCCACCTCTTCGCCGGGCCACCGGCAGAAGACATGGACTGGAGCGCTCAGACCGAAGAGATCATCGAGGGTTGCGCCCGATTCCTCGACCGCGTGTGGCGCCTCACCGTGGAGACGGGCGACACGTCGTGGCGCGACGGTGGGCCCAACCAATCCGACGTCGCCTTGAGCCGGTCGGTGCACCGGTTGATCGCCAAGGTCTCCGAAGATATGGAGCGATGGTCCTTCAATACGTCGGTGGCCGCCTGCATGGAGTTCACGAACGAGCTCCGGCGATACCGGGGTGACGACGCCGGCGTCCACCGTCCCACCTACGATGCCGCCGCTGACGCCCTGCTTCTGCTCCTGGCACCGATGACGCCACACATGACGGCCGAGGCGTGGGAGCGACGCCACGGTGCCGGTGCCCGACTGCATGCCCAATCGTGGCCGTCCTATGACCCCGACCTGGCCCGGGCCGAGAGGGTGACGATGATCGTCCAGGTGAACGGCAAGCTCAGGGACCGCATCGAGGTGAACCCGGACATCGACGAGTCCGAGGCCATCGCCTTGGCCTTGGCCTCGCAACGGGTGAGAGAGGAACTCCAGGGCCTCGAGCCCACGCGGATCGTGGCTCGTCCCCCGCGGATGGTCAACATCGTCCGCTGACGGCGACCGAGGCCCGACGGCGTCTGCGCCCGATGCTTCCAGGCAGCGCCGAGTTACGACGACTTGAAGCCGGCCAGCATCTCTTGCACTCGGCCGTGGTCCATCCGGTACGGGGCGTAGAAGCTGATCCTGGTGACCATGTCGCCATAGCGGCTGAGAAGCTTGGCCGGCACCTCTTCGGGGGAGCCCACCACGGCGAAGGCGTCGACGATGTCATCACTGATGAGCCCGGCCATCTCCACCCACTCGCCTCTCTTGGACAACGTGTTCAGCTCCGAATGGAGATCACCCCACCCGTGCAGGGCGAGCACGGGCTTGTATGCCGGCGTCGAGCCGTAAAAGGCCAGCTGCGCCTTCACCCCTTGCACGGCCGCCTTCATCTCGTCCTCGTTGGTCCCCGTCACGATCATGGCCGGGTACGAGATGTCGAAGCCGGCCAGTGTACGCCCGGACTTGGCCAGGCCCCGTTCGAGGGCGGGAAGGGTGATCTCCCGCATGTAGCGCTCGGTAGTGAATCCGTGGGCGAGAAGTCCGTCTGCCACCTCGCCGGCCACCTCGGTCATCAATTCGCCGACGGCGGCCACGAACACCTGGGGTGCACCGTAGGGATTCGGTCCGGCGTTGAAGAACGGGGTCATCAAGGTGTGGGTGTAGAAGTCGCCGCGGAAAGCGAGCTTGGTGCCGTCGTGCCAGGACGACCAGATGGCCCGCATGGCTTGGATGAACTCGCGCATACGGGCGGCGGGGTGCGACCACGGCATCGAATAACGCTTGGTGATGTGGGGCTTGATCTGCGAGCCCAGGCCGAGCAGGAAGCGCCCTTTCGAGAAGGTCTGCAGATCGTTGGCCACCACGGCTGTCGTCATGGGGTTGCGGGCGAAAGCCACGGCGATACCCGTGCCCAGCTCGATTCGTTCGGTGTGCTCGGCGGCCAGGAGAAGCGGCAGAAAGGGATCGTGCGATGTCTCGGCGCACCACAGCCCGTCGAATCCGTCCTCCTCGGCCCGGCGCGCCGAATTGATGGCGTCACTGGGATCGAAGCTGATTCCTCCGTCGATTCGCATCGGCGGCACCCTATACGACCACCATCGACGACGCCGGTGCCCGAGTGGGCCGGGCCACGGCGCTATCCAGCCAGAAATCAGATACCCCGGGGACCGGTGCTCCCTCCATCACCCGGATCTCCCGGTTCGCCGTGCTCTTCGCGTTCGTCGCGTAGGTAGCGCTCGAGCTCGGCGGCCAGCTCATCGCCGGTGGGCAGCTCCCCGATATCGAGGGGATTGCCTTCGGCGGTGTCGACGGAGTGCTCGAGTTGTCGAACCATGGCCGTGTGTTCGCCGCTCTTGGAGATCAGGTCGTCGACCTGGCGCAATGAAGCGTCGGCCGCGGTGTGCAACGGCGATGCGTCTACCGAAAGGCCGGACACTGCGGCCAGCCCGTCGAGTAGCGCGGCGCTGGCCGAGGGAAAAGCCATGCCCGAGACGTAATGCGGAACCCGGGCCCACAAGCCCACGGCGGCGATCCCGGCCTCGCCGAGGGCCAGCTCGAGGGCGCCCCACACACCCGAAGGCACGTCGATCTCACCCTGGACGATGCCGATCTCGGCCACGAGGTCGGCCGATGCCGGTGGTGCGGTAGCTGCCAGCCGAACGGGACGTGTATGGGGTGCCGGCGCCGGAAAGGCGCCCAGACCCACCACGATCCGGACCCCGAGCTCACCACACAACCCGACGACGGAGGACACGAAGCTCGGCCAGCGGAAGTCCGGTTCGGGTCCCACCAGGAAGCACATCTCGGCACCGGCCAGGTCCTGTCCGAGGCGCATCTGGATGACAGGCCAGGTGAGGCCTTCGTTGATCCCCCGGACGATGTGGACCACCGGCCGCCGCGCCCGCTGGTCGATCAGGGACTCGCCGTCGAAGGTGGCCAAAAGTTCCGTCGGTCCGGCCGACAACAGCGCCGAGATGGCCCCGTCGGCGCCGAGGCCGGCATCCACCCAACCCTCGAGGGCGACGACGAGGACGGGTCGGTCGAGGACCCGGTCAAGATGCCGTTCGTAAAGGGTCACGGCGTGCCGGTCCGGGTCACGCCGACTCCAACGTCTGCAGGCCCATCTCGGCCAGCCGCACCACGCTGGTGGCGAAACCCTCCACACTCGAGCGGTCGCCGGCCGTGGCCCCGCCGACGTAGCGGGCGTAGACACCCTGCAGGATGCAGGCCAACTTCCAGTAGCCGAATGCCACATAGAAATCGAGACGAGAGATGTCGCGTCCTGAGGCGGCCTGGTAGCGGGCGCGGACCTCGGCGCGCCCGGGGAAGCCGGGCACGGTCGTCGGCGTCACGCCGAGGATGGCGGCTTCGTCTCCGGCCTCGGTCCAATAGACCATCAGCAGTCCGAGATCGGCGAGCGGGTCGCCGAGAGTGCAGATCTCCCAGTCGAGGACGGCGCGGACGGTGCCATCGTCGCCAAGCACCGAGTTGTCGAGCCGGTAGTCACCATGGACGATGGAAGTCCCCACCTGTGGAGGAATGTCGGCCGCCAACTTGTCGTGCACGGCGTTTATGATCGTGGCCGTCTCGGCTCCCTCCACCGTGGAATTCCGGAACTGCTCGTCCCAGCGCCGGAGCTGCCGTTCGATGTAGCCCTGCCGCTTCCCGAAGTCCCCGAGGCCGACGGCATCGACGTCGACGGCGTGGAGGGCGGCCAGAGTGTCGGCCATCGATTCTCCGGCCCGGCGCCGGGCGCCGAGGTCCAACTCGCGCTCGGCCGTCTCGGCGTCGCGCACGATGTGACCGTCGACGAACTCCATCACATAGAAGGGGCGTCCGTTCACCTCCTCGTCCAGGCACAGGCCGTAGGTGACGGGGACGGGGACCACCGTCGGGCCGAGGGCGCTGATCACCCGGTGCTCGCGGGCCATGTCATGGGCGGTGGGCAGCACATGGCTCAGCGGTGGTCGCCGCAGCGCGTACCGCCGGCCGCCGGCATCGCTCACCCGGTACGTGAGATTCGAACGCCCGCCGGCGATGAGCTCGAAGGTGAGCGGGGGCTCGACGCCTGGGATGCTGTTGGTGAACCAGCTCTCCACCCGATCGGCGTCGATCCCTTCCACGGCGTCGTGACCGGAGGCGGGGGAAGCGACCATGCGGTGCACGCTATCTCCCGTTCCCGGGCCGGACATCCGTCCCCGGGGCTGGCGAACCCCGAACCTCGACACGGGCCGCCGTACCCGGCCGGGAACATGATCGTCCTCCGGTATCGTCGGTGCTGTGATCACTGTGATCGATGTCACCGATGCCACCTTCGAGCACGACGTCCTCGACCGTTCGGTCGAAGTCCCCGTCGTCATCGACCTGTGGGCCCCGTGGTGCGGTCCGTGCCGCACCCTCGGGCCCATTCTGGAGAAGGCCGTCGAAGCGTCCAACGGTGCCGTCGAACTGGTGAAAGTCAATGTCGACGACAACCCCCGGGTGTCCGCCGCCTTCCAGGTGCAGTCCATTCCGGCCGTCTTCGCCGTGCGCGACCGCAAGATCGTCGACCAGTTCATCGGCGCTCTCCCCGAACCGCAGGTGACGGCGTTCATCTCCGGCCTCGCTCCGGCGCCGTCGGAGGCGGACGAGCTCGTCGCCGCCGGAGACGAGGCCTCTCTGCGCCGGGCCCTCGAGCTCGAACCCGACCATCCTGCCGGCGTCGTGGCCTTGGCCCGTCTCCTGGTGGAGCAGGGCACGCCGGCCGAGGCCCTCGAACTTCTGGCCCGCATCCCCGAGTCGGCCGACTCCCGGGTCGTGGCCGCCGAGGCCCGGCTGGCCGCTCAACAGGTGGAAATCCCCGCCGACGGCATCGATGTTCTCCTCGACGCTCTTCTTCTCCGGGTGAAGGAGGACGCCGACGCCCGACAGGAATTCATCGACCTCTTGGAGACGCTCGGCGCCGACGATCCCCGCGTGGCCCGCTATCGCAAGGCCCTGTCGGCCACGCTGTTCTGACTCCTGGCCCGCCGTCGGGCACCGAAGGGACGGGGCAGTAGCCTCGCCAGCCGTGCACCTGCTCCTCGGGGACCGTCGTCACGACCTGAACAGCCGGGCGCTGGTCATGGGAATCCTCAACCGCACCCCCGACTCCTTCTACGACCGCGGTGCGACCTTCGAACTCGATGTCCTGCTGGCGCGCGCCGTGACCCTGGTGGCCGACGGGGCCGATCTCATCGACATCGGCGGGGTGAAGGCCGGCCCTGGGCCCGAGGTCACCGATGAGGAAGAGCTCGACCGGGTCATCCCCGCCATCGAAGCTCTCCACGCCCGCATCGACATTCCGATTTCGGTCGACACCTGGCGGGCATCGGTGGCCCGGGCCGCCTACCGGGCCGGAGCCGTCATGGGCAACGACATCAGTGGCTTCGCCGATCCCGACTACCTGCCGGCGGCTGCCGAGGCCGGTGCCGCCGTGGTGGCCACCCACATCCGCCTCGCCCCCCGTGTCCGTGATCCCGAGCCCGTCTACGACGATGTCCTCGACGCCGTGAGGACGTTCCTGGTCGAGCGGGCGGCCCGGGCCACCGCCGCCGGGATCAGCCCCGATCGGATCGTCCTCGACGCCGGCCTCGACCTGGGCAAGACAGCCGAGCAGTCGCTCGCCTTACTGCGGGGATCGTCTGCCCTGGCCCAATTGGGTCATCCCCTTCTCCTCTCCGCCTCCAACAAGACGTTCCTCGGCGCTGTCCTCGATCTCGACATCGACCACCGGGGCGAGGCGTCATTGGCCGCCGCCGCCCTTGGCGTCGCCCTCGGCTGCCGGATCGTCAGGGTCCACGACGTGGCCGGCAGCCGGGCCGTCTGCGACAGCCTGGCAGCCGTGATGGAGGCGGCCTGAGCATGGCTACCGGTCCGGCCCGACCGCCCAAGGAGTCGACGCAGACCACGGGGGGCACCGCCGACGCCGGCGTTTACCTGGTCCGGGGAGACGACGCCTCGCTCGTGGCCCAGGCCGTGCACGATCTGTTGAGCGTCCTCGTCGGTGATCGCGACCCGGCGTCGGTAGTGGAGGAGCACGGGGGACCGGGCGCTCCCGATCTGGACGTCGGCCTCATCGTCGATGCCTTGACCACGCCGCCGTTCATCGCCGACCGCCGGGTCATCGTGGTCCGCGAAGCGGGCCGCCTTGTCTCGGCCGACGCCGGCCGTCTGGTCGTCTGTCTCGACGACCCCATTCCCGGCGTCGTCCTCGTCCTCGTCGCCGGTGGAGGCACCATTCCGGCGGCCCTGGTGAAGGCCGTCGACCGCCTTGGATCGGTGGTGGACACGGCCGTGGGGACCGGTCGCGCCCGGACCCAATGGTTGGTCGAACGTCTCCACGCCGCCCCGGTCCGACTGGACGCCCGGGCCGCTACCTTGCTCGGGGATCATCTGGGGGGTGACCTGAGTCGGGTCCAGGGAATTCTCGACACCCTCGAGGCCACCTACGGCCCCGGCGCCGCCATCGACTCGGCCAAGCTCGCCCCCTTCCTGGGCGAGGCCGGCCGCGTGGCTCCGTGGGATCTGACCGACGCCATCGATGCCGGGGACACGGCCACGGCGCTGGCCGCCCTGGCCCGGCTGGTGGGTCCCGGGGGGTCCCACCCTCTGGTCGTGCTGTCGCTCCTGCACCGTCACTACCAGGCCATGCTCCGGCTGGACGGGGCCGGGGTGACGTCGGGCGAACAGGCCGCGACCCTCCTTGGCCTGCGCAGCGCCTTTCCTGCCCGCAAAGCCCTCGAACAAGGCCGGAGGATGGGCCCGGCCCGGCTGGGTCGGGCCGTCACCTTGCTGGCCGATGCCGATCTCGACGTCCGGGGTCGCAGCGCGCTGCCCGACGGCACCATTCTCGAGGTGCTGGTGGGGCGGCTCAGCCGACTGGGCAG
Source organism: Acidimicrobiales bacterium (assembly GCA_035535015.1). Taxonomy (GTDB): domain Bacteria; phylum Actinomycetota; class Acidimicrobiia; order Acidimicrobiales; family UBA8190; genus Palsa-661. Next base: position 19,320 of record DATLQU010000028.1, read on the forward strand.
CGTCCGGGAGGCGGCGTCGGCGCGCGGAGGCCGGTCGCCGGCCCGCCGGCGCTCGTCGACGTGACGACCGGCGGCGGCCCGCTTCCTTCTCGGGCCTTTACTTCTTGGTGCTGACCGGCTCCTGATCACCGGCCCGGGCGGCACGACGCATCAGCCGGGACTTGCGGTTCGAGGCTTGGTTCTTGTGGATAACGCCCTGGGCGGCGGCCCGGTCGATACGACGGACGGCCATCCGGATGGTCTCGCTCGTGTCTTCGGCCCCGGCGTCGATGGCGCTCACGGCCGTCTTCGTCCGGGTGCGCATCTCCGAGCGGACGGACTTGTTCTTCAGGCGCCGACGCTCGTTCTGACGGTTGCGCTTGATCTGGCTCTTGATATTGGCCACGTGACGTTCTCGCTGTTCGAGGGACGGAACCGGCGCCTGCTGGGCTCGGCGGATGCGGACGGTCGGGGCGACACCTCGGGGCGCCACCGCGGGCAACGAGCGTAGCAGGGCGTCTTCTCATCGGTTTCCGGGGCTTCCGACGCCCGATCGGCGGCCCTCATGGGTCAGGGGCACTCCCCGCCACCGGTACGCTCCTGGGGCCGTGCTGCAGACCGACCGGATCCGCAATTTCTCCATCGTGAGCCATGTCGACCACGGCAAGTCCACCCTGTCGGACCGCATTCTGGAGCTGACTGAGACCGTCGACCCCCGGCTCATGCGGGAGCAGTACCTCGATTCCATGGACATCGAGCGTGAGCGGGGCATCACCATCAAGGCCCAGAACGTCCGGGTCCGCTGGCGGGACCACGTCCTGCACTTGATCGACACCCCGGGTCACGTCGACTTCGGCTACGAAGTCAGCCGCTCGCTGGCGGCCTGCGAGGGGGCCGTGCTCCTGGTCGACGCCTCCCAGGGCATCCAGGCCCAGACCCTGGCCACCTGTTACCAGGCCATCGAGAACAACCTCGAGATCGTGGCCGCCCTGAACAAGATCGACCTGCCGGCGGCCGATCCCGAACGGTACGCGTCGGAGATCGAACGGGTCCTGGGCATCGACGCCTCGACCATCCTCCACATCTCGGCCAAAACGGGTACCGGGGTCGACGCCCTCCTCGACGCCATCGTCGAGCGCGTCCCGCCCCCGACGGGTGACGCCGACAAGCCGCTGCGGGCCCTCATCTTCGACTCCGCCTACGACCAGTACCGCGGCGTGGTCTCCTCGGTCCGGGTGATGGAGGGCGTCCTGCGCACCCGATCGCGGATCCGCTACATGCAGGCCGGCACCGTCCAGGAGGTGGAGGAGATCGGCGTACGCACACCCGATCCCACCCCCGTGGACGAGCTCGGTCCCGGCGAGGTCGGCTACCTCATCTCGGGAATCAAGGACGTCGGGCAGGCGCGTTCGGGTGAGACGGTGACCGACGCCGTCCATCCCGCCGTCGAGGCGCTCCACGGCTACCGCGACCCGAAACCCATGGTCTTCTGCGGTCTGTATCCCGTCGACGGCGACGAATTGACCGAACTGCGCGAGGCGCTTGACAAGCTCCGTCTGAACGACTCGAGCTTCACCTTCGAACCCGAATCCTCGGGCGCCCTCGGCTTCGGCTTCCGCTGTGGATTCCTCGGCCTTCTCCACATGGAGATTGTCCGCGAACGTCTCGAGCGCGAGTTCAACCTGTCGCTCATCGCCACCGCACCTTCGGTCGCCTACCTGGCCCACTGCACCGACGGTACCGAAGCCCGCTTCGACAATCCGAGCGAGATGCCCGATGCCAGCAAGCTCGATCACATCGACGAGCCGATGCTCCGGGCCACCCTGATCGTGCCCACCGAGCACATCGGCACCGTCATGGATCTCTGCCAGACCCGCCGAGGCGAGCTCGACCGGATGGAGTACATCTCCTCCGAACGCGTCGAGCTGCTCTACCGCATCCCTCTGGGCGAAGTCGTCATCGATTTCTTCGATCAGTTGAAGAGCCGCACCAAGGGCTACGCCAGCCTCGACTACGAGGCCGACGGCTACAAGACCGCCACGCTCGTGAAGGTCGACCTCCTCATCAACCAGGTTCCGGTGGACGCCTTCTCGACGGTGGTCCACAAGTCGAACGCCGATGTCTACGGCCGGAAGATGACCGAGAAGCTCCGTACCCTCATCCCGCGTCAGCTTTTCGACGTCCCCATCCAGGCGGCCATCGGCGGCCGGGTGATCGCCCGCGAAACCGTCAAGGCCCGCCGCAAGGACGTCTTGGCCAAGTGCTATGGCGGTGACATCACCCGGAAGCGCAAACTTCTCGAGAAGCAGAAGGAAGGCAAGAAGAAGATGAAGTCCATCGGGCGCGTCGAGGTGCCCCAGGAAGCCTTCGTTGCCGCCCTGCGTCTGGAGGACTGAGCCGACGGTGCCATTCCCGGCGCCCGCCTCCGCGGTCAGCCCGGCAGCACCTCTCCCGGGGTCGGGATGACAGCGGTGGGGAAGTCATCGGGGAATGCTCCGAGGGCCACGGTGATCTTGGAGAACCCCATGAACAGCGCCAGACCGGCCGTCAGCTCGACCGTTCCCGCCGGCCCCGTAGTGCGTCAGCAGCTGCTCTTTCAGGCTGTCATCGAACAGGTTGCCCCTCAGTCCGAAGACCCGGGCGAATTCGCTCTCGCCCGAGACGGTGGTCGGGATCCCCGATCTCATCGAACCGCCGCCGGCATCAGGCGATGACCGGATGTTCCTCTGCCACGAAGAGAGGCGAGCGGCCGTGGTCGATGAAGCGGGCCTCGTCGAGCGCCAGTTCGGCGGCGGCGGCCATGCCCGCCTCGCTGCCGGCCACCAGCGCGTCGGTGTCGTCGAACCACAGCTCGGCCACCCCGTCATACGCCTCGGGGCCGCCCCGGCTGGCGGCCAATATCGCGTTGACCGCTCCGGACGTCGTGTGCAACTGCACGTAGCGCCGGATCCCCAGAGCCGATGCGTGCCGGGTCACCAGCGGCCCGTGTTCCTCGCGCCAGTAGCGGTGGAATTCCTCCTCGCTGATCTCGGGTCGGCGACGCAGGCAGAAGATCAGCTTGACCATGGCCCCGATGTTATGAGCACCGAACCGACCGGGCCCGCCGCATGGCCCGAGTTTGGATACCGTGGCCCGGTGCAGGACCGCGACTGCGAGGCGCTGATCATCGGAGCGGGCTACGCCGGGCTCTCGGCCGCCCGGGAACTCACCCGGGCCGGGATCGACGTCCTCGTCCTCGAGGCCCGCGACCGGGTGGGCGGCCGGGTGTGGACCACGACGACGGCCACGGGAGCCACCGTCGACCACGGGGGTCAGTGGATCGGACCCGGTCAGGACCGGCTGCAGAAGTTGGCCGACGAGTCCGGGGCCGAGACCTTTCCCACCTTCACCACGGGTGAAGCAGTGGAGTGGCGCGATGGCAACCGGGCCACCTACGCCGGGCTCATCCCCACCTCCGACACCACCGCCGCCGCCGACGGCATCGAGGCCATCTTCGAGCTGGACCTGGCCTCGGCCCATATCCCCCTGGAGGCGCCCTGGGACGCCCCCGAGGCGCGCCTACGCGACGAGCAGACCCTGGGTTCCTGGCTGGCCGCCACCGTCACCTCGGCCGGCGCCCGGAACATCATCACCGCCGCGGTCAAGAGCATCTTCGGCACCGAGCCCGGCGAGCTCTCCCTTCTCTTCACCCTCTTCTATCTCCACTCCGGCGGTGGCCTCATGAACCTGGCCCGCACCACCAACGGGGCCCAGGAACGACGCTTCGCCGGTGGGGCCCAGCAGTGCGCCCTGTACCTGGCCCACGAACTGGCGGGCCGCGTCCTGCTGTCGTCACCGGTCTCCTCCGTGGCCTACGGACCCGACGGTGTCACCGCCATCGTCGACCGCCCCGAGCCCGGCGGCCACCCCGTCAGGGTCAGGGCCCGACGCTGCATCGTGGCCATGCCTCCGGCTCTCTCGGTCCGCCTGGACTGGACGCCACCGCTCCCCGGTCGACGCGACCAACTCTCCATGCGCGCCCCCATGGGGTCGGTCACCAAGATCCACGCCGTCTACGACCGGCCCTTCTGGCGCGATCACGGTCTGAACGGCCAGGTCGTCTCCGACCAGGGGGCGGTGCGCGTCAGCTTCGACGACTCCCCGCCCGAGGCCTCCCATGGCATCCTGCTCGGCTTCATCGCCGGCGACGAGTGCCGCGCCCTCGACAGCGCCACCCCCGCCGTTCGGGCCGAGGTCGCCCTGGCCGACTTCGTCCGCTACTTCGGCCCGCAGGCGGCCCACCCTCTCGAGCTGGTCGAGCAGCACTGGCCGGCCGAGCGCTACACCCGGGGCGGGCCGGTCGCTGTCTTCTCGCCCGGCCTCCTCACCGGCTTCGGTCCCGCCTTGCGCGACCCTGTGGGCCCGGTCCACTGGGCCGGTACCGAGACGGCGACCGTTTGGTGCGGCTACATCGACGGCGCCCTCTCCTCCGGGGTCCGGGCGGCGGCCGAGGTCCTCGCCGCCCTGAGCCACTGAACCCCGTGCCCACCCCGACCGCGGACATCTGAGACATGGCCGACCGGGACGAGATCGCCGAGGCCTACGCCGACTGGCGTGTCCGTTGCAACGAGAACGACCGCCTCCGCCGGATGCTGCGCGGCTGGGACCGGGTCGTCCATCTCGTGGCCACCGACACCGGGGACCGCTTCACCGTCGAGGTCCGCGATCAGATGCTGGCCGAGCTGGCCGACGGCGCCGAGGCGGTGCCCGATCTGGTCGTCACCGCCACCTCCGAGGATTTCGCCGATCTCTTCTGGGGGGACCTGAACCCGTCGGAGAAGTACATGTCGGGCGAGATCACCCTGGCCGGCGCCCAGGAGGATGTGATGCGTCTCGACGCCATGTCCATGGTGGCCTTCCTGGACCAATGACAGACCCCGCGCCATGACCGTCGGTCCGCCGGCCGGTCCTGCGCCGGCCGGTCCGGCGCCGGCCGTTCCGGTGTCATCGGGCGCGGTGCCGTCCGGCGCCGCGCGTCTCCGCCGGGCGCTCGGTCTCCGCACGGTCGTCTCCACCTCGAGCGGCCTCGCCTTCGCCGCTCTCGAGTACCTGGCCGCCGCCGGCCTCGTCGCCTACGTGGCCGGGGACTCGGCCTGGATCGCCGTGGCCACGGCCGGTCTGCTGGCGCTGTTGGCCTGGGGCTTCTTCAGCGAGCTCAACGGCATGTTCCCCACGGCGGCGGCCATCCGCCTCTACATGAAGCGCTCCATGGACGACCGGATCGCTCTCACCGTCACCCTCACCTACCTGACCACCATCGTCCTCGTGGTGGCGGCCGACGCCTTCATCGTGGGCACCGCCATCGCCCATGTCCTGGGCCAGTCGACCCCGGTGGCGGCCCTCGTCATCGCCGCTCTCCTGGCCCTGGCCGTCGCCTCCAATCTCCGGGGCGTCAAAGTGGCGGGCGGGGTCCAGGACATCGCCACCTATTCCGTCCTCGCCGTCACCGCCCTGGTGGCCGTCACCGCCCTCGTCCGCAGCCACCGGCCGCTGCGCTTCCCGGTCTCGCCCCTCCACGGCCACCACCCCGGCGATCTTCTCGAGGCCATCGCCCTCGGCGTTTTTCTCTTCAGCGCCTTCGAGTGGGTCACCACCAACGCCGAGGAGGTCCACCGACCCCGGGACATCCACCGGGGCATGCTCATCGCCCTGGCCATCCTGGCCACCGTCTGCTGTCTGATCACCGTGGCCATGAGCCACGTCCTCACCCACCACCAGCTGGCTTCTTCCTATCCCCAGCTCTCACTCGGCCGGGCCGCCTTCGGCCAGGCCGGACTCTGGCTGATGGCCGTCGTCACCGCGGCCACGGCCATCAACACCTTCAACGGCGGCTTCATCACCGCCTCGCGCTTCATCTACGCCACCGCCCGCGAGGGCAGCCTGCCTGCGGCCCTGGCCCGCTTGAATGACCGTGCCGTCCCCTGGGTGCCCGTCGTCACCCTGGGCGTCGTCTCCCTGGTCGTCTCCCTGGTGGTGGCGGCCACAGGCTCCTGGGAGGTCCTGGTGGCCGTGGGGGCCGCCCTCGAGGCCCTCATCTACGCGGTGGCCGCCTTCTGCGTCATCCGCCTCCGCTCCCGCCTGCCCGACCACGCCCGGCCCTTCCGCCTCCCCGCCCCCCGGCTCCTGGCCGGGGTGGGCATCGCCGTCTTCGGCGTCCTGGCCGCCACGGCCAGTGTCTCGGTCCAGAACCACTTCGACCTGGTTCCCCTACTCGTCATCGGTCTCGGGGCCATCCTCTCGGGCTCCTACGTCCTCGTGGCCCTGCCCCGGGTCCGGGCCACCGCCGAGGCCAAGAAAGCGGCCCGGGGTCGCCGCCGCCCGGTCCGACCTGCTCAAGACCCCGGTCAATGAACCCGAGGTAGCACTCGGTACAATCGAGTGCCAGGTCAATCGAGCGCCAGAACTCCATGGTCCCCCACCGCACAGCGCGCCCAGCGCGCCCCGCCCCCCCGTCCTCCCGGGACGAATCCCCGGCACCGGCCCACCCCGAGGGCGATCTCGAGCTCGATCTGCGCAAGGCGGCCATCCTCACGGCCGTGGTTTCGGAGTACATCGAGACGGCCGAGCCGGTGGGTTCCGCCCACATCACCGGCACCCCGGGTGTGGAAGTCTCGTCGGCCACCGTCCGCAGCGACATGGCGGCGCTCGAACGCGACGGCTACCTGACCCAGCCCCACACGAGCGCCGGCCGGATCCCCACCGACAAGGGCTATCGCTTCTTCGTCGACACCCTGGCCACCCCGGGCACCCTGGGCCCGGCCCAGCGTCAAGAGGTCCGGCGCTTCTTCGCCCACGTCCACGGCGCCGTCGAGGACCTCCTCGGCCACACGAGCGGCCTCTTGGCCAACCTCACCGACTACGCCGCCGTGGTCGTCGGCCCCACCCACGAGACGGCCACCATCCGCTCCGTCCAGCTCGTCGACCTGGGCCCGAACCTGGCTCTCCTGGTCGTCGTCCTCTCCGACGGGGCGGTCGAGAAGCGGGCCATCGAGCTCGGCGCCGACCACGCCGGCCAGATCGACGACACCGTTCTGGCCGCCGCCGCCGCCCACCTCACCGCCCACCTCCGGGGCCGGACCCTGACCGACCCGGGCATCGTCCCCGAGGGCGGGGACGCCGCCTTCGACACGGCCGTCCGTCTCGGTACCCAGGCTCTCGGCGAGTTGGCCTCGGCCGGCGAACCCGAGAACGTCTTCGTCGGCGGCTCGTCGCGGATGGCGTCGGCCTTCGACGCCGTGGAGACCGTCCGCTCCGTCCTCTCCATCCTCGAGCAGCAGCTGGTGGTGGTGGAACTGGTGGAGCACATCTTGGACCGAGGCCTCTCGGTGGCCATCGGCTCGGAGCACGGCTTCGAACCCCTCGCCTCCTGCGCCCTCGTCCTCGCCCCCGTCTCGGTCGACGGCGAGACGGCCGGCACCATCGGCGTGGTCGGGCCCACCCGGATGAACTACCCCCGGGCCCTGGCTTCGGTCCAGATCGTGGCCGAGCGCCTGGGCGAGCGCCTGGCCGGCCCCCCGGCCGACGGGGGCGATCGTGGCCGCTGACTACTACGGCCTGCTCGGCCTCACCCCGAGTGCCACGGACGACGAAATCAAGCGCGCCTACCGGTCCAAGGCCCGTGAGCTCCATCCCGACACCAACGGCGGCGACACCGGCGCCGAGGCGCAGTTCAAGGAAGTCACCCGCGCCTACGAGGTCCTGCGCGACCCCGAACGCCGCGCCCGCTACGACCGTTTCGGCCCCGAAGGGGTCGATCCCCGTTCCGGCGCCGGCTCCGATCCCTTCGGCTTCAGTACCGGCGGCGGCCTGGGCGACATCTTCGACGCCTTCTTCGGCGGGGCCATGCGCGGCGGCGCCGGGGCCGGCCCCGTCCGAGGGGCCGACGCCGAAGTCGTTCTCGAGCTCTCCTTCCGTGAAGCGGTCTTCGGGGCCCGCCACGACGTCACCCTCGACGGCCTCGTCCCCTGCGACACCTGCGAGGGCAGTGGCGCCCGGGCCGGGACCACGGCCGTCCGCTGCCCCGACTGCCAGGGCACGGGCGAGCTCCGCCGGGTCCGCCAGTCCATCTTGGGCCAAGTGGTCACGGCCGCCCCCTGTCGCCGTTGCCAGGGTCTCGGGGAAGCCATCTCGAGCCCCTGCCCCGATTGCTCGGGTGACGGCCGCCGGGTGGAGACCCGGACCTACGCGGTCGACGTCCCGGCCGGTGTCGACCACGGTTCCACCCTCCGGCTCACCGGTCGGGGCCCGGCCGGCCCCCGGAGCGGTCCCTCCGGCGACCTCTACGTCCACCTCTCGGTCACCCCTGATCCCCGCTTCGCCCGAGACGGCTCCGACATCCACGCCGAGCTCCACGTCTCGATGACCCAGGCCGCCCTCGGCTACACGGTGGCCTTCGAGACCCTCGACGGCCAGGAATCGCTCCCCGTGCCCGCCGGCACCCAGGCCGGCCATCTGATCAAACTGCGGGGCCGGGGCGTCCCCCACGTCCGGGGCCGCGGCCGCGGCGACCTGCTCGTCCACGTGATCGTCGACACACCCACCGGCCTCACCAAGGCCCAGGAGGAGCTCCTGCGCCAGCTGGCGGCCGAGCGTTCCGAGGAGATCTCGCCGCCCGACGAGGGCCTTATGGCCCGCCTGCGTTCCGCCTTCGGCTGATCGGCCCTGGCCCGGTGCCCGCAGAGGCCGCTACCCCGACACCCGGGGACGGCCAGACCCCGCAGAGTCCGGACCCCCCGGTTGAGCAGCCGGTCGGCCATCCGGCGTCGGTCGGGGCGGCCGCCCTCGTCTACGTCGCCGACCTCGACCAGCCCGTCGCCGAACCCGACGACGCCCACCATCTGACCCGGGTGCTCCGGCTCCGCCGGGGCGAGCCCGTCGTGGCCGCCGACGGGCGGGGCCGCTGGCGCCTCTGCCATTTCGCCGGACCCGACCCGACGACCTCCGGCCTCCTCGAACCGGCCGGGCCCGTCACCGTGGTTCGCCGCCTGAGCCCGCCGGTGACGGTGGGATTCGTCCCGGTGAAGGGCGAGCGGCCCGAGTGGGTGGTCCAGAAGCTGACCGAAACCGGCGTCGACCGGATCGTCGTGCTCCGCTCGGCCCGCGCCGTCGTCCGCTGGGAGGGCGACCGCGCCGTCCGGGCCGTCGAGCGGCTCCGACGGGTGGTCCGCGAGGCCGGCGCCCAGAGCCGCAACCCCTGGCTGCCCGAGGTCACCGGCGTCCTCGATCTGGCCGATCTGGCCGCCGCCGTGGCCCCGGCCCGACTGGCTCTGGCCCACCCCGGCGGCGATCCACCGAGCGTGGCCATACCCGCCATGGCGGTCGGCCCGGAGGGTGGATGGGACGACTCCGAACTGGCCCCGGGGGGGTACCCGGTGGTCGGTCTGGGCCCCGGTATCCTCCGCGCCGAGACGGCAGCTCTGGCCGCCGGCCTGCTGTTATGTGCCCTACGCAACGGCCTGGTGGAGCAGGCCTCGGGGCCCCTTTCGGGCCCCGGCGGGACCCGGTAGCACGTCGGCAAAGGAATCACAACACGAACGCAACGCGAAACGGTCCTTGCAATCACCACGCTGAGTGAGCAACACTGGCGGAGGTAGCAGTTTGCGGGCACACCCTGTGGACCCGCCGGACTCCCCTGGGGTCCGGCAGATCCGTGGGGGGCTGTCGGGGGAGTTGTCGTCGGGAGACAATTAGCAGCGCACGAACGCAAGCAGCGAGGATTCGATGGTCATGGTCAACCAGACGGTGGTACCCGACGAGGACGAGCAGGAGGAAACTGCGCGCGCCGCATATGCGCGGGCCGTAGGTTCGCGCCTGCGCGCCGTGCGCAAGCAGATGCGTCTCTCTCTGCAGGCTGTCGAGGCCATGTCCGATCAGGAGTTCAAGGCGTCGGTCCTCGGCGCCTATGAACGGGGCGAGCGCGCCATCTCGGTGCCCCGTCTGCAGCGCTTGGCGAAGCTCTACGACGTTCCCGTCGATCAACTCCTGCCGCAGGACGACGACGCCAACCGTTGGGGTCCCTCCGGTGAGCGCGAGGCCGGCAACGGCCAGGCCGAGAGTCCGGCGCGGGCGCGCCGCCAGCTGCGGCCGTGGGACGGTCACGAAAAGGTCACCATCGACCTGACCAAGCTGAACTCGGTCAGCGGTCCCGAGCGCGATCTGCTGCGCCGCTTCCTCTCCATGATCCAGGTCCAGCGTCAGGACTTCAACGGCCGGATGATCACCATACGGGCCGAGGACCTCCGGGCCATCGCCTGTCTCTTCGGAGTCACGCCCGATGCCATGAGCCGCCGGCTCGACGAATTGGGTCTGCGCGTCACCTCCTGAGTTCCCGGCCCCCGACAGCCGGCGTCTCACGGCGGTCCACCGTTGCCGCCCCCATCCTGTCACCCGCCTGCGCCCCCGTTCCCCCGCGCCATCGACAGAGGCGCTCTCCTCGCCGCCGTCCTCGCCGCGGAAGGACCGTCACAAGCGCGGGATAGCATCAGAAATGCACGGACGGGCACGGTGCCCGCGGTGGCAAGCATTCGGGAGCCTGGTGGACGAACAGATTCATTGGATGAGCACCAAAGAGGCGGCGGAGCATCTGGGCGTGACGTTGCGGAGCCTGTACCGCTTCATCGACGAGGGCATGGTCACCGCGTACAAGTTCGGCCGGGTCATCCGTCTCCAGCAGGCGGATGTGGACCGGTTCATCGAGTCGAGCCGGATCGCCCCGGGCAGTCTCGAGCACCTTTACCCGGAATTGAAGGGATCACGGGCCGACGCCCACGCCGGCGGCTCTCCAGAGTGACCCGGTGAGCGAGACGACCACCGCCCCGGACTGCATCTTCTGCCGCATCGTCGCCGAACAACTTCCCGCCGATATCGTGGACCGCTCCGATCACGCCATCGCCTTCCGCGATCTGAATCCGCAGGCACCCGTCCACGTCCTCGTCATTCCCCGCCGGCACATCGAGAACGCCGCCACCGTGCAGGACACCGATGCCGCCGTCGTGGCCGACATGATCGTCATGGCCCGACGGGTGGCCACCAGCGAGGGCGTGGCCGACAGCGGCTACCGGCTGGTGTTCAACGTGGGCGACGACGCCACCAACACGGTGCCTCATCTGCATCTCCATGTCGTGGGCGGTCGCGCCCTGAGCTGGCCCCCCGGGTGAGTGCCACCCCGGTCAAGATCCTCGTCCCCGGCAACCACCTCATGGTGGGACTGCTGGGCGAACGAGACGAGTTGCTGCGGCTGATCGAGGAGGCCTTCCCCGACGCCCGGATCGTGGCTCGCGGCAACGAGATCAGCATCGAGGGTGGCGACTCCGAGCGCGTCGGCCGACTGTTCGACGAACTCGTCGTCCTGCTCGAAAAGGGTCACCGTCTCGACGCCTCCGACGTCGGCCGGACCATCGTCATGGTGAAGGACGACGTCAGCCCGGCCGAGGTCCTCACCACCGAGGTGCTGCGTTCGGCTCGGGGCCGGACGGTGCGGCCGAAGACGGCGGGACAGAAGCGCTACACCGACGCCATCGCCCACCACACCGTCACCTTCGGCATCGGACCGGCGGGGACGGGCAAGTCCTATCTGGCCGTCGCCCTGGGCGTCCAGGCGCTCCAGGCCCACGAGGTGGAACGGATCATCCTGACCCGGCCGGCGGTGGAGGCCGGCGAACGCCTGGGCTTCCTCCCCGGCGACATCATGGCCAAGGTGGACCCCTATCTCCGTCCGCTCTACGACGCCCTCTACGACCTGCTCGGTCCGGAAGGGTCGCAACGGCTGCTCGAGCGGGGCACCATCGAAGTGGCACCGCTCGCCTTCATGCGGGGCCGGACCTTGAACCGGAGCTTCATCATCTTGGACGAAGCCCAGAACACCACGCCGGAACAGATGAAGATGTTCCTCACCCGGATCGGCTTCGGCTCGAAGGTCGTCGTCACCGGCGACATCACCCAGATCGACGTCCCCGGCGGCCGATCGGGACTGCCCGGACTCGAGCAGGTCCTCGGCGGCGTGCCCGACGTCATGTTCGTCAACCTGACCCAACGCGACGTGGTGCGGGCCCGCATCGTGGCCGACATCGTGGCCGCCTACGAGAAGGCGACGGATTCCGGGACGCGACCGACCGGACACGGCGATGCCCGCTGACGTCTTCGCCGCCGACGAGCAGACCGACCGGGCCGTCGACATCGGTCGTTTCGCCGAGCTGGCCCGCAACGTCCTCGGGGCCCAGGGAGTGAAGGACGACATCGAGGTCTCACTTCTCTTCGTGGACGAACCCACCATCGCCGAACTCCGTCAGAGATTCCTGGGCCAGGCCGGACCCACCGACGTCCTCGCCTTTCCCATCGACGAGGAACCCGAGCCCGGCGGCCGCTCTCCCGACGAAGGGGGAACCGGTCCGGGTTCCGGAGCACCGGACGAGGACGACATGCCCGTTCTCCTCGGTGACGTCGTCGTCTGCCCCGCCGTGGCGGCGCGCAACGCCGACGAGCACGGTGTCAGTGTCGACGACGAGATGGCTCTTCTCGTCGTCCACGGTCTGCTGCATCTGCTGGGTATGGACCACGACATCGATGAAGAAGCCGAACGCATGGAGCGCCGCGAACGAGAGTTGCTGGCCCGCTTCCACCGAGCGGTGGGGTAGCTGATCCCCGTGGCCACCCTGGCCGCCGCCTCGCGCTTTCGTCCCACCGACTGGATCCTGATCGTCGTCGTCCTGCTCCTGCTGCTCTTCTCGGCCGGCCTGGCGCTGGCCGAGACGAGCCTGGTCCGGATGAGCCGAACCAAGGCCATGGCCCTCCAGGGCGACGGCCGGCGCGGGGCCGGGTCACTGTTGCGCCTGGTCCAGGATCCGGAGGGCTTTCTCAATCCGGTGCTCCTGCTCGTCCTGATCAGCCAGCTGGTCACCGCCACCCTGGTGGGCATCCTGGCCGAACGCTGGTTCGGTGCGGTGGGCGTGATCGCCGCCACCATCTTCGAAGTGGTGGTGATCTTCGTCCTGGCCGAGGCGCTGCCCAAGAACTGGGCCGTCCAGAACCCGGAACGCTCGGCGCTGTTGTTGGCACCCATCGTGTCGGCCGTGGTCCGCTTCCCCCCGATCCGGATCCTCTCGCGCGGGTTGATCAGACTGGCCAACATGCTCCTCGGTCCCCGCGGCCGTCGGGTCGGCGTGAGCGAATCCGAGCTCCTGGCCATGGCCGACGTGGCCCTCGAGGAAGAGGTCATCGAAGGCCACGAGCGCGAGCTCATCCATTCGATCATCGAGTTCGGCGACACCGTCGTCCGCGAAGTCATGGTGCCCCGTCCCGACATGCGCACCCTGGAGGGAGATCTCACCGTCTCCGAGGCCCTGGGCGTGGCCATCGAGGCGGGACTGTCGCGCCTGCCCGTCCACGCCGGCAACGTGGACGACATCGTCGGGGTGGCCCACGCCAAGGACCTCATCCGCGCCGAGCGCGAAGGTCACGGCACCGAGCCTGTGCGCGAGTTCGTCCGCCGCGCCCATTTCGTCCCCGAGACGAAGAGGGTGGCCCGGCTCATGCGCGAGATGCAGGATCTCAAGTACCACCTGGCCATCGTGGTCGACGAGTACGGCGGCACCGCCGGGCTGGTCACCCTCGAGGATCTGATCGAGGAGCTGGTGGGGGAGATCGTCGACGAGTACGACGTGGAGGAGCCTCCCGTGGTCCCCCTCGACAACGGCGCCTTCTCGGTCTCGGCCCGCTTGGCCGTCGACGAGGTCGGCGAGCTGGTCGAGAGCCATTTGCCCGAAGGCGAGTGGGACACCGTCGGTGGTCTTCTCTTCAACGTCCTCGGCCGCGTCCCCGTCGAGGGTGAGTCGGTCGACGTGGACGGCCTCACCCTGGTGGCCGAGCGGGTCGAGGGCAACCGGGTGGGCCGGATCCGTATCATCCCGCGTCCGTCGCACCGGCGGGAGTCGTCGAAGGACCACGGCACCCCGGCCCGCCGTGAATGACGACACCGTCGATGACGACACCGTGAAAGACCGCACCGTGACCGGCGGACCCCTGCGGTCCGGCTTCGTGACGGTGGTGGGCCGGCCCAACGTCGGCAAGTCCACGTTGATCAACCGGATTCTCGGGACCAAGGTGACCATCGTCTCGCCCCGACCGAACACCACCCGGCGCTCGGTCCGTGGGGTACTGCACCGGCCCGGCTTCCAGGCCGTCTTCGTCGACACCCCGGGTCTGCACCGGCCCCGCACCGCACTCGGCCGCCGGCTGAACGAACAGATCGGCGAGGCGCTCGACGAGATCGACGTCGTCGTTCCCGTCATCGACGCCACCGCCTCCATCGGACCGGGCGACCGGTTGGTCCTGCGTCGGGCCGCCTCCTCCTCACGTGCTGTCACCCGGACACTCACCTGTCCCGACGGTGACCTGTCGCGACTGCTGCTCGTGGTCAACAAGATCGACAAGGCGTCACCGGGCCAGGTCCTCCGGCAACTGGCCGAGGCTCAGCGCATCCTCGAGACCGCCGACCGACCCGATCCCGTCGGGCCGCCGCCGGCTGTAGATCTGCTCGACGAATCCGATCTTGATCACCGGTCTGACCTGGATGACCGGTCCGACCTGGTTTACCGGCCCAACGTTGATGACCGGTCCGACGGGGATGACGAGGTGGGGGAGATCGGGGCCTTGGGAGGAGACGGGGCCTTGGGAGGAGACGTCCTCGACGGTGAGGTGGTGGTGGCCGACTCGGGGGCGCAGTACTTCCCCATCTCGGCGGCCAACGGGCGCGGTGTCGACGCGCTGGTAGCGGCCGTTCTCGACCTGCTGCCCGAAGGCCCCCCGTATTTCCCCGAAGAGATGACGAGCGACGTGGGCGAGTGGTTCTGGGTGGGGGAGCTCGTGCGCGAACAATTGCTCGCCACCGTGCGCGAAGAGCTGCCGCATTCCATCGCCTGCCGGGTGACGGAATGGGAATGGCCGCATATCCGCGTCGAGATCCTGGTGGAGAGGGAATCCCAGAAGGGGATAGTCATCGGCCAAGGGGGTCTGGTGTTGAAGGCGGTGGGCACGGCCGTGCGGGCCCAGCTCCCCGAAGGCGCCTTCGTCGAGCTCTTCGTCCGGGTGGAGAAGCGCTGGCAGCAACGACCGGAGACGATCGAACGCCTGGGCTACTGAGCGTTTCTGTTAGCGGACGACACTCCCGACGGGGGTGGTGGCATCGGCGTCGGCCAGGGTGCGGAGGAAATCGAGGACCTCGGCGCGCTTGGTGGTCAGGTGCATGGGGGGAAGGGCCTCGAGCATCGTCCGGCGGTAGCCCGCTTTCGCCAGCCGGGGATCGAGGACGGCCACCACCCCTCTGTCGGTGGCTGACCGGATGAGCCGTCCCGCCCCCTGGGCCAGCAAGGTAGTGGCCCGGGGGAGATCGACGACCCGGAAGGCGCCGTCGCCGGCGCGTTCGCGGCGCGCTTCGAGCAAAGGGTCGTCGGGACGGGGAAAAGGCAGCCGGTCGATGGTGACCAGGCTCAAGGTGGATCCGGGCACATCCACTCCCTGCCAGAACGACACGGTGGCGAAGAGACAGCACGACTGTTCGGCGCTGAAGGCCTCGAGCAACTTGGCCTTGGGCAGGTCGTTCTGGGCCAGCAGCCGGTAGGGGAGTCTCGGTCGTAGTGCCTCGACCGCCGCCTGCATGGCCCGCCAACTGGTGAAGAGAGCCAGGGTGCGTCCTCCGGCGGCGGTGATCAGCGCGTCGATCTCCTCGTGCAGAGCCGGTTGGGCGTCGGGGCTGCGACGGTCCGGGAGATGAGCGGCGCAGTAGAGGACCGCGTTCTTCCGGTAGGGGAAGGGGCTGCCCACGTCGAGGCGGACGGTCTTCGACTTCAGCAGTCCCAGGCGATCCTCGACCAGCGGCGGGACGGTGGCCGAGGTGAGCACGGCGGTCACCTCGGGCCACAGGGCCTCGGCCAGGACCGGGCCGACCTCGATGGGGGCCCGGCGCAGGGTCACGAACCGGCCCCCCGATCCGCTCGCCTCCACCCAGGAGACGTGGTCGGAGTCGAGGCTGCCCACGGCGGCCAGGTCGTCGACCAGGTGACCGGCGGCCAGCAAGGCACGCGCCCGCCGGGCCGAGACGTCGGACTCGTTGGCGCCGGCACCACCCTCGCCCAGCGCGGCCTGTTGCGACTTCTGGCGTTGGATGGCGCCACTCAGGGCAGCCACCCGGCGCTGGGCCAGCTCGAGCGCACCCACCAGCTCGGCGGTGTCCGCCGGCCGGACGCCGGTCGACGGCTTCCCCGTCGAGGCCTTGGCCTCGGCCGGAAGCAGGCGCCGGCCGGCCAGGGGCCGCAGTGCCCGCTCGAGGCGTTCGGCCGAATCGGTCACGCCGTCGGCCAGAGCGGCGTCGTCGACCGCCAACAGCCCGCGCGACGCTTGGGCCAGGGCCCGGACCCGGCCCGCCGTCACCTCGATGCCGAGACCGGCCGTCATGATGTCCTCCACGGCGTGGGCCTCGTCGAGGATGACGACGTCGTGTTCGGGCAAGACCGACCTGCCGCTGGCCACGTGGGTGGCGTACAAATGGGTATTCACGACCACCACGTCGGCCGTCGACGCCCGGGTGCGGGCCCACTCGGCGAAGCAGTTGGTCCCCGACGGGCACCGGAAGGCCCCCGGACACTCGCGCGCCGTGACCGACACGGCGGCCCACGCCCGGGGATGGGGTTCGAATTCCAGCTCGCTGCGGTCACCGGTCGCCGATGTCGTCGACCAGGTGACGAGGTCGCGGATCTGGGTTCCCAGATGGCCGAGCTCGGCCTTCGGTGTCTTGTCGTCAGCGCCGGTGTCGTCTGTACCGGCGTCACCAGCGGCGTCGTCGGACCCGCGATCGCCGGCGTCGGGCACGGCGAAGAGAGCGACATCGGTGGCCGTCGATCCTTCGGGAGCGTCGAAGACCTCGGCCGCTCTTTGCCGGCAGAGGTAGTTGGAGCGTCCTTTCAGAACGGCGAAAGAAAAGCGTGGGCCTTCGCTCAGCTGGGCGGCCAGAAAAGGGAGTTCCTTGGTGGCCAACTGGTCCTGCAGGGCCTTGGTGGCCGTGGCCACCACCACCCGCCGACCGGACCGGACGGCGGGAAGCAGATAGGCAAGCGACTTCCCCGTGCCCGTGCCCGCCTGAACGACGAGATGGTGTCCGTCGTCGATGGCCTCAGCCACCGCCCGGGCCATCTCCCCCTGGCCCGGGCGTTCCTCGCCGCCACCGGGCAGGGCATCGGTGACCCGGCGCAGGAGCGCGCCCACGTCGGCCTGGGCATCGGGATCCATCTGGTGGACGCTACCGAATGGGCCGGCTCGGTCCGTCGGTGGGGGCCCCACCCCCTGGGACCACCTGTCTGTTACGACCCCGGCGCCTTGCCGGACACCCCGGCCTCGGGCACGGCGCCGAGCACCGAACGCAGCGCCTGGGCGGCGCCCAGGAGGCCGGCCGTCTCCACCGGCACCACCAGCTTGGAATTCGGGCTGGCCGAGATGGTGGCCAGGGCCTCGAGCTGCAGGACGGCCAACAGTTCCGGCGTCGGGTTGCCCTGGTGGATGGCCTGGTAGACCGAGGCGATGGCCCCGGCCCGGCCCTCGCCGGTGCGGATCTGCGCTTCCTTGCTGCCCTCGGCCCGCAGGATGGCCGATTGCTTCTCCCCTTCGGCCCGCAGCACGTTGGCCTGCTTCTCGCCCTGGGCGGTGTTGATGGCGGCCTGTTGCTGACCCTCGGACTGCAAGATGGCGGCCCGCTTCTGCTGGTCGGCCTCTTTCTGCAGGGCCATGGCGTCCACGATGTTCTGGGGCGGCACGATGTCGACGATCTCGATCCGGTTGAGCCGGACGCCCCATTTCTCGGTGGCCGAGGCCATATGGGCCTGGAGCTCGGCGTTGATCCGTTGGCGTTCGGACAGCGCCTCGTCGAGGGTCATGCCGCCGAAGACGGCGCGCAGGGCGGTGCGGGCCAACTGGTCGACGGCCACGTGGTATTCGCTGATCTCGTAGAGCGCCAGCCTGACGTCCACCACCTGGCTGAAGATGGTGGCGTTCACGAGGACGGACACGTTGTCCTTGGTGATCACCGCCTGCAGATCGCCGAGCCGCGGTTCCTCGCGCATGTCGACCCGGACGATGGTGTCCACGAAAGGCGCCAGGAAGGTGACGCCGGGATGGCGGATCGAGTTGAACTGCCCGAGCCGCTTGACCACTCCCACGTAGCCCTGCTGGACGAGCCGGACCGAGCGCGACAGCAGCAGCAGGACGAGCACGACGACGACGAGCCCGATAACGATGCCGGTGGCCGTCCCGGTGGCGCTGCTAGCGAACATGGCTGCTTCCTCCTGCCGACGGACGGCTTTACGACGCGGTGACGTTACGACGCGGTGACCACGAGCCTGGTCTTCTCGATGTCGATGACCTCGACCACCTGGCCGGGTTCGCAGGGGGCGTCGTCGTAGGTGATGGCGGGCCAGTCCTCGCCCCGGGCGTGGACCCGGCCGGCGGGGTCGGTCCGGTCCACCCGGTCGACCACGGTGGCCCGCTGACCGACGAGGGCCGCCACCCCGGACTTGAGCACCCCGGCCCGGCGGTGCCCGAAGGCCGTGAGCAGGGGCCGGCGCAACAACAACAGCCCGCCCAGGGCGACCACGGCGAAGGCCCCGACCTGGAGTCCGGGAGGCCCACCGAGGCCCGAGACGAGGGCGGCGGCCAGCGCCCCGGCGGCGGCGAAGAGGGCGAAGAAGGCGAGGTTCGTGACCTCGATCACGATGAAGACGACCGCCGCGAGGAGCCAGAACCAGGCGCTCATGGGCGTGGGCGGCCCGGTCGGTCGTGCCCTGCCCGATTCTGCGAGCTGACCAGCCTGTCGTGCATTTCTGCGGCCAACGCTACTCCCCGGCGTTGTCCTTCGCGGGCTCGGGGGGGGCGGTGGCCAGCAGGTAGGTTCGGGTCGTGGTGCCCGACCTCTCGCCGCCACCGGACGGCCTCGACCTCAGCGATGTCCCCGCCCATGTGGCGTGTGTGATGGACGGCAACGGCCGGTGGGCGAACCTCCGGGGCCTGCCCCGGACGGCCGGCCACGCGGCGGGAGAGGAGGCCCTGCTCGACACCATCGAAGGGGCGCTCGAGATCGGCGTCCGCTGGCTGACCGTCTTCGCCTTCTCCACCGAGAATTGGCGCCGCCCGCGCGACGAAGTCCGCTACCTGATGGGCTTCAACGAGTCCCTGCTCGTCCGGCGCCGCGACGAGTTGCACGAGAAGGGCGTCCGGATCCGCTTTGCCGGCCGGCGGGACTGGCGGGTGCCCCGGCGGGTGCTGCGGCGGATGGACGAGTCCACCGAGCTGACGGCGGCCAACCGGACGATGACGCTGACCATGGCCTTCAACTACGGCGGCCGGGCCGAGATCGTCGACGCCGTCCGGGCCCTGGTGGAAGCGGGGACGCCGGCGCAGAAGATCGACGAGAAGTCCATCCGCAACCACCTCTATTACCCCGACCAGCCCGATCCCGACCTGATGGTCCGGACGTCGGGGGAGTACCGGATCTCCAACTTCCTGCTCTGGCAGCTGGCGTACTCCGAGTTGGTCTTCACCGATGTCCTGTGGCCGGACTTCCGACGCCAGCACCTCTTCGAGGCGGTGGCCGAGTTCCAACGGCGCGAGCGCCGTTACGGCGGGGTCCGGGGATGAAGATCGTCGCCTCCGTCGGTGCCGTGGCCGTCCTCGGGGGTCTCATCGTCCTGGCCGTGGCCGGAATCGCCGGGGCCACGGCCATCCTGGTCACCGTGGCCGCCCTGTTGGTCATGGTCATCCTGGGGGGCCAGATGGGCGGTCGGCACACGCCGAACGTCCGACCGGTGGCCAGCGGCTCTCTCGTCCCCACCGCTCCCCCGGCGGCCACCACTCCGGCAGCGACCACTCCGGGAGCCGCCACTCCGGCCGCCGCCCCCGCGGTGGGGGACCGGGCCGACGACGGAGGGCCGGCGCCGACGGAGCCGACGCCGGACAGCTGAGCCGGTGACGCTCTACCGCGACGAGGGGGTCGTCCTGCGGACCTTCCGTCTGGGCGAGGCCGACCGGATCGTGACCTTGATGACCAAGGGCCGGGGGAAAGTCAGGGCGGTGGCCAAAGGGGTGCGGCGGACGCATTCGAAGTTCGGGGCCCGGCTCGAGCCGCTCAGCCACGTGACCATGATGTGCTGGCAGGGACGGGAGCTCGACATCGTCAATCAGGCCGAGGTGCTCGACACCTTCCGCGCCATACGCGAGGACCTGGCCCGGGTGACGAAGGCCTACACCCTGCTCGAAGTGGTGGACCAGCTGGCCCAGGAGGGCCACGCCAACGGCCGGCTCTACGACATGGTGGTGGGTGCGCTGCGGGCTTTGGAGGAGCGCGACGCCCCGTTGCTCGTCCCCGCCTTCCTGTTGAAAGTGCTCGCTCTCGAAGGCTCGGCCCCCACCGTCGACGTCTGTGTCTCCTGCGGCTCCGCCGACGACCTGGTGGCCTTCGACCTGAACGAGGGCGGGGTGCTCTGCCGGGGGTGCCGGCGGGGTCGGTCGCTGTCGCCCGAGGCGCTCGAGCTGCTGCGCCGGATCCTCGGCGGTGGCCTGGCCTCGGCGTTGCGGGAGCCGGCCGGCACACTGGCCGACGAACTGACCGATCTGGCCACCGAGGCCACGGAGGTCCATCTCGACCGACGGCTGCGCAGCGTCCGGACGAGCGCGGCCGAGTAGCGGGTATGGACCAACGGGCGGCGGCGGGGGCCGAGAGCGACGAGTTCGGCGTCTACGTGCACGTGCCCTTCTGCGCCTCGCGTTGCGACTACTGCGCCTTCGCCACCTGGACCGATCGCGATCACCTGATGGCGCGTTACGCGGCGGCCTGCGTCACGGAGATCGGACGTGCCATCGCTGACGAGGCCATGGGCGCGGCCACCAGTGTCTTCGTCGGTGGAGGCACGCCGTCGCGGCTGCCCGGGGATCTGTTGGCCGAGATCCTCGGTGCCATCCCCCGGGCTGCGGGGGCCGAGGTCACCGTGGAGTGCAATCCCGAGGACGCCACGGCGGAGCTCTTCGCCGTCTGGCGCGACGCCGGGGTGGGCCGGCTGTCGTTCGGGGTGCAGTCGATGGTGCCCCGGGTCCTGGTCGGCTTGGGCCGGCGCCATCAGCCCGACGCCGTGGGCCGGGCGCTGTCCCTGGCCGGGGAGGCCGGCTTCTCCTCTGTCAACGTCGACCTCATCTTCGGCGCCGCCGCCGAGACCGACGACGACTTCCGGCGGAGTCTGGAGGCGGTGCTCGCCCTCGAGCCGGTGCCGGGACACGTGAGCGCCTACGCCCTGACCGTGGAACCGGGCACCCCCCTGGCCCTCGACCCGGCCCGGCATCCTGACGACGACGTCCAGGCGCAGCGCTACGCCCTGGCCGACGCCTTTCTGAGCGCCGCCGGCTACGACTGGTACGAGCTGTCGAACTGGGCCCGACCGGGTCAGAGATGCCGGCACAACCGGCTCTACTGGGCCCAGGGGGACTACCGGGGCATCGGCGCCGCCGCCCACTCCCACGGCCACGGGCGCCGCTGGTGGAACATCCGGACCCCCGAGCGCTACATCGCCGCGGTGGATGCCGGCAGGCCGACCACGGCGGCCGAAGAGCACCTGTCGGCCGAACAGAGACTTTTCGAGGGCCTCGCCCTGGCTCTGCGGACCTCAGGTGGGGTGCCCGCATCGGTGGTGCCCGAGGACCCCGATCTCGACGGCCTGCTCGAGCGGCGCGGCGACCGGGCGGTGCTCACGGTGCAGGGTCGGTTACTCGCCAACGCGGTGACCACCCGGCTCCTGCCAGGGGATACAGACGCACCCGGTATCCTGCGGCGATGACCGAGGAGCCCGCCGCGGAGTCATCCGACGATCAACCGAACGACCTGATGGAGAGGGTCGTCAATCTGTGCAAGCGCCGGGGCTTCATCTTCCCCTCGGCCGAGATCTACGGCGGCTTCCGCTCCACCTACGACTACGGCCCCCTGGGGGCCCTGATGTTGCGCAACGTCAAGGACGCCTGGTGGCGGGCCATGGTCCAGCAACGCGATGACGTGGTCGGCATCGACGCGGCGATCCTCTCCGCCCCCCGGATCTGGGAAGCGTCGGGTCACCTGTCCAACTTCACCGATCCCCTGGTCGACTGCCGGCACTGCCACGAGCGTTGGCGGGCCGACAAGATCGACGGGACCTGTCCCAATTGCGGTTCGACCGACCTGACCGAGGCCCGGGCCTTCAACCTGATGTTCAAGACCTTCGCCGGGCCGGTGGAGGAGGACGCCACGGTGGCCTACCTCCGGCCCGAGACGGCCCAGGGGATGTTCGTCAACTTCGTGAACGTCCTGCAGACGACGCGCAAGAAGCCGCCCTTCGGTATCGCCCAGGTGGGCAAGTCGTTCCGCAACGAGATCACCCCCCAGAACTTCGTCTTCCGGACACGCGAGTTCGAGCAGATGGAGATGGAGTACTTCGTCCCGCCCGACGACGCCCAGAAGTGGTTCGAGTACTGGCTCGACGAACGCTTCCGCTGGTATCTCGACCTCGGCATCCCGGCCCACAGGTTGCGGCTGCGCCACCACCAGGCCGACGAGCTCTCCCACTATTCCACCGGCACGGCCGACGTCGAGTACCTCTTCCCCTGGGGCTGGGACGAGCTCGAAGGTATCGCCAACCGGACCGATTTCGACCTGTTGGCCCACAGCGCGGCGTCGGGGGAGAAGCTCGAGTACTTCGACCAGGCCACGGGCGAGCGCTACGTCCCCTACGTCATCGAACCGGCGGCCGGCGCCACCCGGACCATGATGGCCTTCTTGCTGGCCGCCTACGACGAGGACGAGGTGGGGGGCGAGAAGCGGACGGTGCTGCATCTCGACCCACGTCTGGCGCCCTACCAGGTGGCCGTGCTGCCGCTGTCGAAGAACGACACCCTGGTTCCCCTGTCGCGTGAGGTGCTCGGCCTGCTCCAGCCCATCTGCATGTGCGATCTCGACGTCACCCAGTCCATCGGCAAGCGCTACCGCCGGCAGGACGAGGTGGGGACGCCGTTCTGTGTCACCGTCGACTTCGAGAGCCTGGAGGACCGGGCCGTGACCGTCCGGGAGCGCGACACGACCGAACAGATCCGGGTGCCCATCGAGACCCTGGTGGCCGAGATCCGGGGCCGCCTCGGCCGCTGACCGCGGCCCCCTCCTCCCGGCACCGACCGGCGGACCGGGCAGATGAGGGCCATTAGGATCGGAGGGTTCCGGTGGACCCCTCAGGAGACCCCATGCCGTTCGTCTACGACTTCGACCACAAGCACCGCCGTCCGCCCATGGAGATGAAGGACCTCCTCGGCGGCAAGGGCGCCAACCTGGCCGAGATGACGTCGGTCCTGGCCCTGCCCGTGCCCCATGGCTTCACCATCACCACCGACGCCTGCCGGGCCTCCATGGAGGCCGGCTGGCCCGAGGGGCTGTCCGAGGAGGTGGGCCGGGCCCGGGGACGGCTCGAGAAGAAGATGGGCAACGCGCTGGGCGACCAAGCCGACCCGCTGCTCGTGAGCGTCCGGTCGGGGGCCAAGTTCTCCATGCCGGGGATGATGGACACGGTCCTGAACCTGGGCCTGAACGACCAGTCGGTGGAGGGCCTGGCCAAGCAGACCGACGACGAGCGCTTCGCCTTCGACTCCTACCGCCGCTTCGTGGCCATGTACGGCCGGATCGTCCTCGGCATCGAGGGTGCCGAATTCGACTCCCTGCTCGAGGCGGCCAAGGAGCTGGCGGGAACCACCTCCGACGCCGGCATCCCCACCGAGCTGCTGCGCTACCTGGTCGACTCCTACAAGACGATCGTCGAGCGCCACACCGGCGCCCCGTTCCCCCAGGAGCCGGACGCCCAGCTGCGCGGCGCCATCGAGGCCGTCTTCCAGTCCTGGAACGGTCCGCGCGCCATCGCCTACCGCGAGCACGAGGGCATCGCCCACGACCTCGGCACCGCCGTCAACATCCAGGCCATGGTCTTCGGAAACCGCGACCTGCGGTCGGGCACAGGTGTCGGCTTCACCCGCGATCCGGCCACCGGCACCAAGGGCGAGTACGGCGACTTCCTGATCAACGCCCAGGGCGAGGACGTGGTGGCCGGTATCCGCAACACCGAGCCCCTGTCGGCACTCAAGAAGACCTTCCCCAAGATCCACACCGAGCTGCTCGGCATCTTCGCCCGGCTGGAGAGCCACTACCGCGACATGTGCGACACCGAGTTCACCATCGAACAGGACAAGCTCTGGATGCTCCAGACCCGGGTGGGCAAGCGGACGGGCAACGCCGCGCTCAAGATGGCCGTGGACATGACCAAGGACGCCGCCATCAAGCTCAGCCGGGCCGAGGCCGTCCAACGGGTGACGGCCGAACACCTGGAACACGTTCTGCACCCCCGCTTCGCCGGCTCCGGCCAGACGGTGCTCACCACCGGCCTGGGCGCCTCGCCCGGCGCGGCGGTCGGCCGCGCCTACTTCACGGCCGACGACGCCGCCGCCGCCGCCGAGGCGGGGGAGAAGGTCATCCTGGTGCGCAGCGAGACCTCGCCCGAAGACGTCCACGGCATGCTGGCGGCCGAAGGGATCCTGACGGCGCGCGGCGGTCTCGTCTCCCACGCCGCGGTGGTGGCCCGGGGCTGGGGCAAGCCGGCCGTGGTGGGCGCCGAGAAGGTCCGGATCGACGGGAAGACCTTCCGGGTGGGCACCGTCACCGTGGCCGAGGGGGACTGGCTCTCCATCGACGGCACCGCCGGCGACGTCGTCCTCGGTCAGGTGGCCCTGTCGGCCCCCGAGCCGAGCGAGGAATTCGCCGTCGTCCTGGGCTGGGCCGACGAGATCCGGGCCGGCCGACTGGGCGTCCGGGCCAACGCCGACACCGGCGCCGACGCCGCCAACGCCCGCAAACTGGGGGCCGAGGGGATCGGCCTGTGCCGGACCGAACACATGTTCATCGCCGAGGACCGGCTGCCCATCGTCCGCCGGATGATCCTGGCGTCGACCCCCGAGGAGGAGGACGCCGCGCTGGAGGAGCTCCGGCTGGCCCAGCGGTCCGACTTCGTGGAGATCCTGGAGGCCATGGACGGCCTGCCGGTGACGGTCCGCCTGCTCGACCCGCCGTTGCACGAATTCCTGCCCCAGACCGGGGACCTGGCCATCAAGGAAGCCACCGTCGGGCTGACCGACGAGGAGCGGGCGCTCTACCGGGCAGCCCAGGACTGGCACGAGTTCAACCCCATGCTCGGCACCAGGGGGGTCAGGCTCGGGGTGCTGAAGCCCGGTCTCTACGCCATGCAGGTCCGCGCCCTCATGGAGGCCGCCCTCGACCGGGTGGCGGTGGGCGGCACGCCCATCATCGAGATCATGATCCCCCTGATCATCGGGCGCGAGGAGATGGCCCTGGCCCGGTCGTGGGTGGAGGAGGCCGTGAGCACGGCCTCGGCCCCGGCCGTCACTTCGGCCAAGACGGCCAAGACGGCGACCCGGGGCCGGGCCGGCGCAGCCAAGGTCGAGGTCCTCATCGGCACCATGATCGAGACACCGCGCGCCGCATTGCGGGCGGCCGACATCGCCCAGGACGCCGAGTTCTTCTCCTTCGGCACCAACGACCTCACCCAGATGACCCTGGGCTTCAGCCGCGACGACGTCGAGGGCCGGATGATGGCCGCCTACCTGGAGAAGGGCCTGCTGCCCCACAACCCGTTCGAGACGATCGACGCCGCCGGGGTGGGTGAGCTCGTCCGGATGGGCGTCCAGCGGGGCCGGTCCACCCGGCCCACCCTCAAGATCGGCGTCTGCGGCGAGCACGGCGGTGACCCCGAGTCGATCTCCCTGTTCGCCGACGCCGGCCTCGACTATGTGAGCTGCTCGCCTTTCCGGGTCCCCATCGCCCGGCTCTCGGCCGCCCAGGCCGTCCTGGCCGCCGGTCCGGCCCCGGCCCCCTCGACCAGGAAGAAGGCGGCCTCCTAGGCGCCGGTGACGATGCCCGCGGCATCCCCATTAGCGTCGCTGGCGTGGCCATACCGGAGGAGGACGTGGCCCGCGTCCGAGCGGCCACCGACATCGTGGCGCTGATCGGCGAGCACGCCGCGCTCAAACGGCAGGGGACCCGCTGGAGCGGGCTGTGCCCGTTCCACCAGGAGAAGTCGCCCTCGTTCAGCGTCAACGCCGAAGAGGGCCTCTATTACTGCTTCGGCTGCCAGAAGTCGGGCGACGCCATCACCTTCGTCCGCGAGATCGAGCACGTCGACTTCGTCGAGGCCGTCCGCCGGCTGGCCGACCGGGCCGGCGTCACCATCACCGAGGACGCGGCGGTCACAGCCGACCGTCAGCGCCGGGCCCCGCTCTACGAGGCCATGAGCCGGGCCGTCGACTTCTACCACGAGAGGCTCCTCACCGCCCCCGACGGTGGGCCGGCGCGCGACTATCTCCGTTCGCGCGGCTACGACGGAACCGTGGTCCGGGAGTTCAAGCTCGGTTGGGCGCCCGACGGCTGGGACGCGCTGGCCGGGCACCTGAAGGTGTCGGACCGGGTCCTCGCCGATTCCGGTCTCGGTTTCGTGAACAAGCGGGGCCGCCGTCAGGACGCCTTCCGGGGCCGGGTGATCTTCCCCATCTTCGACTCCTCGGGCCGGCCTATCGCCCTCGGCGGCCGCATCCTTCCGCCCCGGGGCGCCGACGCCACGGCACCGGCCGGACCGAAGTACAAGAACTCCCAGGACGGTCCCATCTACGCCAAGCGCAAGACCCTGTACGGACTCAACTGGGCCAAGGTCGACGTGGTGGCCACCGGCGAGGTGATCGTCTGCGAGGGCTACACCGACGTCATCGCCTTCTTCCAGGTGGGCCTGCCCCGGGCGGTGGCCACCTGCGGCACGGCTCTCGGTGAGGAGCACTTCCGCGTCCTCGGCAACTTCGCCAAACGGGTGGTCCTCGCCTACGACGCCGACGCCGCCGGCGAGGCGGGTGCCACCCGGGTCTACGAATGGGAGCGCCATCACTCCGTCGACGTGGCCGTGGCCGCGCTCCCCGCCGGTGCCGATCCGGCCGATATGGCCCGGAAGGATCCCGATGCGTTGCGCCGGGCGGTGGCCGACGCCCAACCCTTCTTGCGTTTTCGTATCGGCCGCGTCTGGGCCGCCGCCGATCTGCGGACCAACGAGGGCCGGGCGAAGGCGGCCGAGGCGGCGTTGGCCGTGGTGGCCGATCATCCCGACCCGCTCGTGCGCGACCAGTATCTGATGGAGGTGGCCGACCGCTGCCGGGCAGAGCCGACGGCGTTGCGCGGTCTTCTCGACGAGCTCATCCGCCGAGGACCGGTCGAGCCGTCTGCCGGCGACCGCTCGGCGCG
Organism: Acidimicrobiales bacterium; assembly: GCA_035535015.1. GTDB lineage: Bacteria > Actinomycetota > Acidimicrobiia > Acidimicrobiales > UBA8190 > Palsa-661. Next base: position 46,720 of record DATLQU010000028.1, read on the forward strand.
TGGCGGCGCCCCAGGGCGCGTCGGAGCGTCGGCGCGCTCCGATCCGACGGCCAACGAGCCGAATCACGGCGGATCACCGTCGCGCCACGGTGGACAGACGACCTCACCCGGTGGCGGTGCCCACGGTCGTGGACCGGCGGGCCACGACGGTGACGCGCAACGGGCCGGGCTCGAAGCGTTGCGGCTTCTCGTCCACCGTCGTGAGTCCGTGGCCGGCCGGCTGCACCCCTTTCTGTTCGGCGACGAGCGCCAACGGGCCGCCTTCGTCGCCCTGAGCGGGACGGCCAGCCTGCATGAGGCGATAGGGGGGGTCGAAGAGGACTCTCCCGATGTTGCGATACTTTTACGACGTCTGGCGGTTGAGGAACCGGCGGCGGATGCCGATGACGTCGTTGTGCAACTTGTGTGGATCGCGTCGCGTCGCGCCCTGGCCGGCCTCGAATCCGAGGTCAGGCTGTCTCCCGGAGCCCTGGCCGAGCTGGCGCCCGTCACGGCGCGCGTCAGTCGCGATGTCCAAGAATTAGAAGACCGCGAGCGAGCGTCCGCAGCGTCGGAACGGTTGGTAGCCTGGCTTGTTGAAAGGGGTGTGGAGAACGTATGAGTGAGGTTCACCCGCCGGCCGGTTCCGTTCGGCCGGCACCTGTCGGTGTCGCTCTCGAGGGCTTCGAGCAATTGCTCGCCGTCGGGCGTCAGCGCGGGTACCTCACCCAGGACGATCTCATCCTGGTCCTGCAGTCGGTGGAGTTGTCACACGACATCATCGAAGACGTGGTGGCCCGCGTCCGGCTCGAAGGCATCGAGTACCTCGAGCAGAACAGCGTGGGCGCCGCCCCCGTGGCCTTGGCGGAAGCGGTCGCCGTCGCCGTGGCCGAAGTGGTGGTGGACGCGCTGCCCGACGATGCCGACACCATCGACGCCGTGGTCGTCGTCGATCTTCCCGACCAGGCCATCACCGATCCCGGTGCCGACAGCACCGGCGTCGAAGGCACCGGGCCCCTGCAAAGACTGGCCCGCAAGGCCTTCAAGCGGGAGCCGGCCGACGAGGTCATGGACCGCCAGCAGCCCCGGCCGGGCCGGGCCCGGGTCAGCTCCTACTCGTCTCCCGATCACGCCGGGGGAGCGGCCGCCGACCCCGTCCACACCTATCTGAAAGAGATCGGCAAGGTCCCCCTTCTCACCGGTGAGCTCGAGGTCGAACTGGCCAAGCGAATCGAGGCGGGGACGGCCGCCGCCGAAGAACTGGCCCGCCATGAAGACGGCCAACACACGTTGGCGCCCGACGAGCGCACCCAGGTGCAGCGCCAGGTGCGCCGTGGCCAGCGGGCCAAGGAAGCTCTCATCGAAGCCAACCTGCGATTGGTCGTCTCCATCGCCAAGCGCTACCGCAACCGCGGCCTCGCCTTCCTCGATCTCATCCAGGAGGGCAATCTCGGCCTGATGCGGGCGGTGGAGAAGTTCGACTACACCAAGGGCTTCAAATTCTCCACCTACGCCACCTGGTGGATCCGCCAGGCCATCACGCGCGCATTGGCCGACCAGGGCCGGACGATCCGCATCCCGGTCCACATGGTGGAGACGATCAACAAGGTGGTCCGCGTGCAGCGCCAACTGCTGCAGGAGTTCGGCCGGGAGCCGACCGTCGAGGAGATCGCCAGCCGCGTGGAGTTCCCCATCGAGCGGGTGCGCGAGATCCAGAGGATCAACCAGGACACCGTCTCGCTCGAACAGCCCATGGGCGACGAGGAGGATTTCAGCCTGTCCGACCTGATCGAGGACCAGGGGGCCGAGGTGCCCGACGACGCGGCCACCCGCTCCATGCTCCACGAAGCGGTCCGCGACGCGCTGGCCGGTCTGCCCAGGCGTGAGCGCGAGGTGATGGAGTTGCGCTTCGGTCTCGAGGACGGCCGGGTACGGACCCTCGAGGAGGTGGGCAAGGCCTTCGGGGTCACCCGTGAACGGATCCGCCAGATCGAGGCCAAGACCCTGGCCAAGCTGCGCCACCCGAATTCGGCACAGCCCCTGCGGGATTTCCTCGACGAGGCCTGAAACCACCAGGCGGATCCGGGCCGTCACCCTGCCGCTGCTATCTTCGCGAGGCCGTCGCGGCGGCATGATCCGGGGTAGCTCAATTGGCAGAGCGAGCGGCTGTTAACCGCTAGGTTGAGAGTTCGAGTCTCTCCCCCGGAGCCAGGCCCGATCCGACGGGCCGACAGCCGGGTCTGTCGCGCACGCTGGCGTCAAGGTGCCCGGTGCGGGGCCGTAGCTCAGTGGTCAGAGCAGGGGACTCATAATCCCTGGGTCGCAGGTTCGATCCCTGCCGGCCCCACG
>DATLQU010000029.1:0-30508 GCA_035535015.1 Acidimicrobiales bacterium
TGACCTTCGTTTCCCCGAAGGGGAAGAGGGCCACAAGATCACGGAATCGGTAATACCGGCTCCGTTGTTCTTCTTGGGGTGGGGCTTGCTTTCTCATCCCGCAAGTCGTGGCGGGTCGGCTCTCCCCGGCAGTGCCCACGATTGAGTGTGCGAATAGCGTGCGAAAAGCCGGCCCCCGGGAGGGCCGGCTTTTGCAAAACTCCTGGTCAGGTGCGGATAAAGGGTCGCTATCCGCCCTGTGGATTAGATGTCGTAGTAGAGCATGAACTCCCACGGGTGCGGGCGCAGACGGATGGCGTCGACCTCGTTGATCCGCTTGTACTCGATCCAGGTCTCGATGAGGTCGTCGGTGAAGACACCACCCGCCTTCAAGAAATCGTGGTCGGCCTCGAGGGCGAGCAGGGCCTCGTCCAGCGAGCTCGGGACCTGGGGCACCTTGGCCAGCTCTACCGGCGGCAGGTCGTAGAGGTCCTTGTCCACCGGGTCGGGCGGCTCGATCCGGTTCTGGACACCGTCGAGGCCGGCCATGAGCATGGCCGAGAAGGCCAGGTAGGGATTGCACGACGGGTCGGGGCAGCGGAACTCGATCCGCTTGGCCTTCGGGCTCTGGGAGTAGAGCGGGATCCGGCAGGCGGCGGAACGGTTGCGCTGCGAATAGACCAGGTTGACGGGTGCCTCGTAGCCGGGGACGAGGCGCTTGTAGGAGTTGGTCGTCGGGGCGGCGAAGGCGAGGACGGCGCGGGCGTGCTTGAGCAGACCGCCGATGTACCAACGGCCCATGTCCGACAGGCCGCCGTAGCCGTCGCCGTAGAAGAGCGGCTCACCGCCGTTCCACAACGACTGGTGGCAATGCATGCCCGACCCGTTGTCCTGGAAGAGAGGCTTAGGCATGAAGGTGGCCGTGTAGCCGGCGGCGGCGGCCACGTTCTTGACCACGTACTTGTAGAGCATCAGCTTGTCGGCCATGACGAGCAGGGTGTCGAAACGCATGTCGATCTCGGCCTGTCCGGCCGTGGCCACCTCGTGGTGCTGCACCTCGATCTCGATGCCCAGCCGCTCCATGGTGAGGATCATCTCGGACCGCAGGTCCTGAAAATGGTCGGCTGGAGGGACGGGGAAGTAGCCCTCCTTGGGCCGGATCTTGTAACCGAGGTTCGGGCCTTCGTCGGTGCCTGTGTTCCAGTGGCCCTCCACGGAATCGACCTGGTAGAAGGCGGAGCGCTGGTCCTGGGAGTAACGGACGTCGTCGAAGATGAAGAACTCGGCCTCCGGTCCGAAGTAACAGGTGTCGGCCAGCCCGGTGGTGGTCAGGTAGGCCTCGGCCTTCTGGGCCACGTAACGCGGGTCTCGCGAGTAGGGCTCGAGGGTGATGGGGTCGCGGACGAAGCAATTGATGTTCAGCGTCTTGTGGGTCCGGAAGGGATCGACGACAGCCGTGTTGGGGTCGGGCATGAGGAGCATGTCCGATTCCTGGATCTCCTGGAACCCCCGGATCGACGAGCCGTCGAATCCGAAACCCTCCTCGAAGACATCGGCCGTCAGCTGGTGGGTGGGGACCGAGAAGTGCTGCATCAGGCCGGGGAGGTCGACGAACCGCACGTCGACGATCTCGATTCCCTCGTCCTTCACCAGGCGGAGCACCTCCGCCGGGGTTCGCTTCTCCACCGGGTCCTCCTTCGTCGTTGCCAGGTCCGTTGCTCTGGTCCGTTGGTCGTTTCGACTCGCGCCGGCGGGTGCCCCCGATCTCTGCGAACCCCCGCCCACCTGTGGCCGCTCCACCCGGGAGGGTCTCGGCCGCCGGCCACCATGGTGGTGGCTGGCGCGGCCGCTCACAAGTCAATCGGCGGTGGTCGGGCCCGCGACGGACCCCGGCGGCTCCCCCGGCCGCCTGAGCCGAGCCTGACGGCCCGGCATTTCCCCTCGGTGGCCCGACTGTGAACGGCGTGTGAACGCGCCCGCCCCGGCGTCGTTCTCCTGCGACACTGGTGCACTATGAGAAGTCAGCAGGAGTACGTCCTCCGGACCGTCGAGGAGCGGAACATCCGCTTCGTCCAGCTCTGGTTCACCGATGTCCTGGGCACGGCCAAGACCTTCAGCATCACCCCGGCCGAGCTCGAGAACGCCCTCGAGGAGGGCATGACCTTCGACGGGTCGGCCATCGACGGCTTCAGCCGGGTCCAGGAATCCGACGTTCTGGCCCGGCCCGATCCGAAGACCTTCCAGCTCCTGCCCTGGCACCCCGACGACATCCCCGTGGCCCGGGTGTTCTGCGACCTCTTCAACCTGGACGGCTCGCCCTTCGAGGGCTGTCCCCGGCACACCCTCCGGCGCACCCTGGACCGGGCCCGGGAACAGGGCTTCACCTTCTACGCCGCGCCCGAGATCGAGTACTTCTACTTCGCCGACGCCGATCCGGCCCACGCCCCGGTCACCCTCGACTCCGGTTCCTACTTCGAGCTCACCGCCTCGGACGTGGCCAGCGACCTGCGGACCCGGACCGTGCTCACCCTGGAGGAGATGGGCATCCCCGTGGAGCACGCCCAGCACGAGGACTCCCCCAGCCAGCACGAGATCGACCTCCGCTACACCGACGCCCTGACCATGGCCGACACGGTGATGACCGTCCGGCTGGTGGTGAAGGAGATGGCCCAGCGCCGGGGCATCCACGCCAGCTTCATGCCCAAGCCCCTGGCCGGTGTCCAGGGGTCGGGCATGCACACCCATCTGTCGCTCTTCGAAGGAGACACCAACGCCTTCTACGACGCCGAGGACCCCGACGGCCTCTCCCCCGTGGCCAAGCGCTTCATGGCCGGTCTTCTTCGCCACGCCCACGAGATCACGGCCGTGACCAATCAGTGGGTGAACTCCTACAAGCGGCTCGTCTCGGGCTACGAGGCTCCCATCCATGTCTCGTGGGCCCGGAACAACCGCTCGGCTCTGGCCCGGGTGCCCTTCGTCAAGCGCAACAAGATCGAGTCCACCCGGGTCGAGTACCGGGCCCCCGATTCGGCCTGCAATCCCTACCTGGCCTTCGCCGTCATGCTGGCCGCCGGCCTGAAGGGGATCGAGGAGGGCTACCAGCTGCCGCGCGAGGCGGACGCCAATCTGTTCGCCATGACACCCGAAGAGTTGGCCGCCGAACAGATCCGGTCGTTGCCGGGCAGCCTGAACGAGGCGGTGGCCGACATGGAGCGGTCGGAACTCATGGCCGAGACCCTGGGCGAACACGTCTTCGAATGGTTCATCCGCAACAAGCGGGCCGAGTGGGCCTCGTACAAGACACATATCAGCCAGTTCGAGCTCGACCGCTACCTGCCGCTGCTCTAGGGAGAAGCACGATGGAAACGCTGCTGTGCTTCCCCGACCCCTTCCCGGCCGAGGTCGGCCTGGCCCTCGAAGGCGCCGGCTACCCGTGGAAGGCGCTCGACCGGGCCGAACACGCCCGGTCAGACGAACCGGAGGACGGCTGGTCCGGTGCCGTCGTCTGCGCCGACATGGACGCGGCGGGCGCCTTCGCCCTCTGTCGCGCTCTTCGTACCCGGGAGGTGCCCCTGCGGCCCCTGCTGCTGGTGGTGACCACCCATCAGATCGGCGACCTCCAACTCCGCGAAGACCACTTCGACGACTTCTGCGTGCTGCCCGCCACCCCCGAAGAGATCGCGGCGCGCCTGGCCCACCTCTTCCGGCGGACGGGCCGGGGCCTGCAGGCGGAGCTGATCGAGCACGGCCCCCTGGTGCTCAACCTCGAGACCTATCAGGCGGCGGTGGCCGGCCGGGTCCTCGACCTGACCTTCATGGAGTACGAACTGCTGCGCTTCCTGGCGGCCCGGCCGGGGAAGGTCTTCACCCGCGAGACCCTGCTCAGCCGGGTCTGGGGCTACGAGTACTACGGCGGGGCCCGGACGGTGGACGTCCACGTTCGTCGGCTGCGGGCCAAGCTGACCGAGGAGCACGCCCATCTGATCGAGACGGTCCGCTCCGTCGGCTACCGCTTCGGCCACGGCACCTGGGCCCCCTGACGCTTCTCTAACGTCCCTCTCCGCCCGACGCCGTGCAGGACCGGGGGTCCCAGGGGGCGAGACTCGAGACGGCCGGTGACGGTGGCGCCAAGGACGAGCCGGTCGAGCCGGAGCCGGTCGAGCCGGAGGGGGGCGAACTGCTGGTCGACGACGAGCCGGCGGCCGGGCCGCTGTCCACGGTGAAGTCCGTCCCGGTGACGACGGTGACCTGGCCGGTGCCGGTGGTCGGCGCCCTCTGCATGATGACCATGCCCGAGAGGGCCCCGGCCACCCGTTCGGCCGCCGCCTCGTCGGCCGTCGAGCTGTAGCGGACGACTGTCTCGGAAGGCGTTCCCACCGGGGTGGCGTCGCCGAGGGTGCCGACCCTGAAGCCCAGGGCGGCCAGGGCCTGGCCGGTGTCCGTGGCCTGATTGGTCAGGCCCGTCCCGTTCAGCACCGAGACGGTGACCGACGCCGGGGCGGGCAGGGTCTTGCCGTTCATGGTGTCGACGGAGCCGGCCAGCCCGAGGAAGCGGACGATGGCGGCGCGGTCCTCGGTGATGGTGGGGTAGACGACCTCCCCGTAGTCACCGCCTTTGTAGATGTAGGAGAGCGTCGAGTCGGGGATCTGGATGGGAAGGGTGAGCTCGGGCACGCCGTCGACGTTCACCGAGTGGAAGGTGCCGGCCAGGCCGAGCAGGTGGCTCTTCAAGGTGCTGTCCATCTCGACCTGCGGGGCCAACGAGGCCACCAGCCGCTCGTCGGTGACGGGGTTGCCCAGGCCCTTGCGGGCCACGGCCGTGGCCAGGACCCGGAGGATCTCGTGATCACGGGTGATCCGGGCCAGGTCGCTCTGGAGCTCGTGCGGCCAGTAGTAGGGGTCGGTCTGGGTCACCCCCGGCCCCCGGTACTGCAGCTCGCGGGAGCGGACCAGTTTGAGGGCGTCGCCGCCGTTCAGGTAGACGCATCCCGACGCCCGGATGTAGAGGCCGACCTGGCCGTCGTAGACGGGCTCGGGGAAATACATGTGGATGCCGCCTATGGCCGCCACGACATTGGCGAAGCTGGCGAAGTTGAGCTCCACGTAGTGCTGGATCGGTATGCCGAAGTCGTCCTCGATGGCGGCCACCAGCTGGGAGGGGCCCTCCACCAGTCCGGCGTCGATCTTGTTGGCCCCCCCGGCCCGGGCGTTGGGGACGAAGGTGTCACGGGGGATGGAGAGAACCGAGACCTGCCTGGTGGCCGCCACCAGATGCAGGATCATGATCACGTCGCTGTTGATGCCGGTGTGGCCGGTCAGGCAGTCCTGGTAGAGGGGATCGCTCTTGGGCAGGCTGCAGCGGTCGGTGGAGCCGACCATCAGGATGTTCTCCGTCCCCGACTCGGCGCCGGTCCCGGCGTCGGAGAGACCCTTCACGTCGACGGTGTGGATCTGCCGGAAGAGGTTCCAGTTGTAGCCGGCCAGCCCGACGGCGAGGAGCAGGAGCACGGCGGCCAGGACGAGGACGGACCGCCTGAGGCCCCGGTGCCGGCGCTTGCGGCCGTGGGCGGGGGCGGTCATCCGCAGGTGGAGGGCGGCTCGGTCACGGCGGCACAGACTAGCGATGGCCTGGGCCCGCTTTCGCATCACCACCCGGCCGGGGACGACTCCGCTCCAGCGGGATTACTCGGGCGAGTAGGCCCAGACCTCGATCTCGACCGCCGCCCCGAGCGGCAGAGCGGCCACGGCCACCAGCGTCCGGGCCGGCCGGTGGTCGCCCAGGGAGGCCATGTAGATCTCGTTGAAGCGGGCGTAGCCGTCCATGTCGGTCAGGAAGACCGTCGTCTTCACCACCTTGTCCCAGTCGAAGCCCCGGCCCTGGAGCAGCGCGCCCACGTTCTCGAGGGCCTGGGCGGCCTGGCCGGCCAGGCCGCCCTCCACCAGGACCGGGCCGGCGGGCCCGGGGCGGATACCGAGCTGGCCCGAGCAGACCAGCCACGGTCCGGCCCGGACGGCCGGGGCGTAGGGACCGACGGGACTGCTCATGACCTTCCTCCTCGTTCGCAGGGCCATTGTCCGGGCAACCCGGCAGCCAACCAGGCCGCGGCGGCCACGGCGCAGAAGACGGCGTCGGCGCCCCGGACGGGCGGGCCGCCGTCGTCTTCTATCACCAGCTCGACGGCCGGCATCTCCCGGGCCGTCAGGATCCCGAAGGACCGGATGGTCAGATCGAGCACGCCGCCGTCGGCGTCGACGGCCAGCCCCTCCCGGCGGACCCAGCCGAGCGCCTGGTGGACCGCCCCCACCGCGTAGGACCGGAGAACCACCTCGTCGAGCACCCGGCCCGCCGCCAACCGCAGCTCGACCGAACCGTCGGCCGCCACCAGGGCCGTGGCCCGGGCGCCTTCGGCCGACACGATCTCCACCTCGTGACCGGGGCCGATGCGACCGGCCCGCCGCGCCTCGAGGGCGGCCAGCAGCACGGTGGCCTCGGCCCAACCGGCCCCCCGGACGGTGGCCGCCACCGGGGGCCCGGCCACGGCCAGCTCCTCGATCTCGAGACCCGGTGCCACGGCGGCCACGGCGGCCCGCCAGGCGTCGAGCGGCCCGCTCCCCGGCGTCCGGGCCACCCGGAGCCTCCCCGTCCCGTCGGCCCGCAGACCGGCGGCTATGGGTGGGCGCTTCGGGCCCATCCGGACCACGTCCTCCCGGGCCAGCACCACCCGGACGGCCCGGCCGTGCTGGTCGGCCAGCCGACGGGCCACCTCGGCCACCGGCGAGTTCACCTTCCCCCCGAAGGCCCCCCCGTTGGCCAGCGGACTGGCGGCCTCCCCGCCCGGCACGCACCAGGAGGCGTCGGGCTCGAGGTAGGCCGGCTCGGTGAAGGTCGTCCGCAGGGTCAGCGCCCAGTCGCCGTCGGGCAGCTCGAGGGGATGGGAGAGCGCCACCGTCGAGTTCCGGCCCTGCACCTTGCCCGCCTGGCGCCGGGCCTGGCCGAGGGTCTCGGCCACCACCCAACCGCCCCGGCCGTCGGCCACGGCCACCAGGGCGTCGGCCGGGGCCGAGTCGTCGGCGAAGCCGCCGCCCCCGAGGGCCACCTCAGGCCCCACCGCCTGGAAGGTCCCGCCCTCGATGCCGGCCCGCCGACCGGCGGCGGCGTAGTCCCGTCCGGCCCCACCGTCGGGGCTGGCGTCACCCGGTCCGCCGTCGTGGTTGCCATCACCCGGTCCGTCCGGCCCGCTGGCCCCCCCCGGAGGGGGCGGGCGACCCCCAGAGACGATTCGCGCCGCCTCCAGCACCGGGATCCAGCCGGTGCAGCGGCAGAGATGGGCCAGCAGGGCGGTCCGGACGGCCTCGTCGTCGGTGGCCTTGGCCCGCTCCCCGAGTGAGGCCAACCGCATGATGATCCCCGGGGTACAGAATCCGCACTGGCTGGCCCCGCTGGCCGTGAAGGCCCGGGCCCAGCGGTCACGGACATCCCGGTCGAGTCCCTCGAGGGTGGTCACCTGCCGGCCGGCCACCCGGCGGACCGGGGTCACACAGGCCACCCGGGCGGCGCCGTCCACCCAGACCGTGCAGCAGCCGCACTGGCCCTGGGGGCTGCAGCCGTCTTTGGCACTCCGTCGGCCCAGCCGGTCGCGCAGGGCCTCGAGCAGTGTTATCCCGTCGTCGGTGACGGAGACCTGCTCGCCGTCGAGCTCGAACTGGACCTCCGCCGGGGGAGCGGCCGTCAGCTGAAGGAGGAGCCGCACCCGCAGGTGCGCTGGGCGTTCGGGTTCGAGATATGGAACCCGGCACCCTGGAGTCCGTCGGAGTACTCGAGGACCGATCCCGACAACAGCTCGGCGCTGGCCGCGTCGACCACCACCTTGACCTTCACCTCTCCGAACTCCCGGACGATGTCGTCGGAGGCCGTCTCGGAGTCGAAGAACATCTCGTAGCTGTAGCCCGAGCAGCCTCCGGGCCGGACGGCCACCCGCAGGGCCAGGGCGTCGTTGCCCTCCTGGGCCAGAAGGTCGGTGACCTTGGCCACGGCCTCGTCCGACAGGGTGATCGGATCCGGCTTCCTCTTGATCGAGATCCCGGTCATCGTGGTCATGACCTCAAAGTGTAGTCGGGAGAATCTCCCCAGCCCGCCGGTACGATCGTTGTCGTGACCGATACCGCCGCTCCGGCCGAGGCGTCGGTCCGCGCCGCTCTGCTCGGGGTCATCGACCCCGAACTGGGCGACAACATCGTCGACCTGGGCATGCTCCGCGGCGTCACCGTCCACCCCGACGGCCGGGTCGAGGTCGAGGTGGCCCTCACCATCGCCGGCTGTCCGCTACGGACCCAGCTCCGCTCCGACGTGGAGTCCCGGGTGGGTTCGCTCCCGGGAGTCACCTCCGTCCGGGTCGACCTGGGCGAGATGACCCCGGCCGAGCGCTCCGCTCTCATGGACCGGGCCCGTCACAAGGCCCAGGAGGACCGGGCCCTCTCCACCGACATCCCCCCGGCGGCCCGGGTCCTGGCCATCTCCTCGGGCAAGGGCGGGGTGGGCAAGTCGTCGATCACCGTCAACCTGGCCGTCGCCCTGGCCCGGCGCGGTCTGGTCGTCGGCATCCTCGACGCCGACATCTGGGGCTTCTCCGTCCCCCGGCTGCTCGGCATGCAGGGAGAACTCAAGGCCGAGTCGAAGAAGATCGTCCCCCTCGAACTGGCCGTCGGCCGGGGCCGGGTCAAGGTCGTCTCCATGGGATTTCTGGCCGACGAGGACACCGCCATCATGTGGCGGGGCCTGATCTTGAACCGCGCCGTCCAGCAGTTCCTCGAAGACGTCCGCTGGGGCGAGCTCGACTACCTCCTCATCGACATGCCCCCGGGCACCGGCGACGTCCAGATGGGCCTGGCCCGGATGTTGCCCCGGACCGAGGTCCTCGTCGTCACCACCCCTCCCCTGGCCGCCCAGAAGGTGGCCTCCCGGGCCGCCGACATGGCCCGCAAGGGCCATCTCCGGGTGGCCGGCGTCATCGAGAACATGTCCGACTTCACCTGCCAGCACGGCACCTCCTACGCCCTCTTCGGCACCGGTGGCGGCGCCCGCCTGGCGGCCGAGATCGGCGTCCCCCTGATCGGCTCGGTCCCCCTCCATCCCGACATGTCGACCGCCGGCGACACCGGCGACCCCGTCGCCCTGGGTACGGGCCCCCTGGCCGAGGCCTTCGACGCCCTGGCCACCACCATCGCCGACGACATCGCCCCTCTGGTCGAGACCTCGAGCTGCACGGCCCGGCTGCTCGAGAAGGTGGAGCTCGCCCTCGACCAGAGGGACTAGCGGGCCGCGCTCCAGGCCGCCTCGATGTCATCGGCGTCCGCCGCCTCCACCCGGCCCTCCCGGGCCAGCTTCCGCAGGTGGGCCCAGAGCGAGAAACGGGCGATCGGGTAGCGCTCGGGATCGACGTCGGCGTAGACCCCCGCCACCAATTCGTCGACCGTGGCCCGACCGGCCGCCTCGAGCGCCTCCACCACCACCGCCTCCCGCAGCCGCCGGTGGGCCACCACGTCTTCCAGGGTGCCGGCCGGATCGGTCAGCAGCGGACCGTGCCCGGGGGCGATGCTCTCGAGCGCCGGCTCGAGCCGCCCCAGCCGGCCCAGGCTCTCCAGATAGAGCGCCATGTCCCCGTCGGGAGGCCGGATCACCACCGTCGAGCCCCCCATCACCTGGTCCCCGGAGAAGAGCATCCGCTCCTCCTCGAGCAACCAGCAGAGATGGTTCGAGGCGTGTCCGGGCGTGTGCACGGCCTGCAGCCGGAAGCCCTCGCCCTCGAGCACGAAGCCGTCGCCCACACTTCGGTCGGCCACGAAGCCGTCCCGGCTGTCGAACCCGATCACCTCCGCCCCCGTCAGAGCCGCCAGCGCCGGCGCCCCCGGGGAATGGTCGAGATGGGTATGGCTGACCACGATCCACCGGATCCGCCCCTCCCCGAGCTCGGCCAGCGCCCGGACATGGCCGCCGATGTCGGGAGTGGGCCCGGCGGGGTCGGGGCCTGTGGGTGTGGGGCCGGCGGGGTCGGGGCCGGGATCGATGACGACCAGGTCATTCGTCCCCACCAGGTAGCTGTTGGTGCCCGGGCCGGTCATCACCCCGGGATTGGGGGCGGTGAGCCGGAGCACCCGGCCCGACAGGGCCATGGGCCGGCCCACCTCGGGCGCTCCCCCCGGCTCGAGGGGCGCCGGACGGCGGAAACCGCTCAGCGACGGTCTCCGCCGCGGCCGTCCGCCCCGATGGTCCGGATGACGGCGCTCACCTCGGCCGACGACATGGCTCCGCCGGCCCCGCCGGCCGGGGCAGACGCGGCCACGGCCTCGTCGTAGCCCGGGTCACCGGGAAGCAGGATCCGGAACCCCCTCTCGTCGGCCACCACCCGGGGCAGGACGGTGGGGACCCGCTCGACGGCGGCGGCGGCGTCCAGCAGCTCGGCGCTGGTGGAGAAGCGGGCGATCGCCTCCAGGTTCTTGATGGTCGGGAAGATCAGATCGAACTCCCCCGCCTCGGCCCGGGCCAGGGCCTCGGCCGGCTGGACCCAGACGGTGTCGGTCGTCTCATGGTCGTCGTGCACCGGGATCTGGCCGGGCGGGAGGGCGGTCACGAAGAACCGGGTGTCGTAACGTTTGGGCGCCGGCTCCGGGGTGATCCAGTGGCTGAAGTAGTGGACCCGGTCCACCGCCAGCCGCAGACCCTGGGCCCGGCAGGCCTCGAGGAACCCGACCCGTCCGGCGTTCAGCTCCAGCCGGCAGGCGGCCAGCCGGGCCCGGACGCCCGGTTCGGTCACGTCGACCAGCCCGCCCCCCGGACCCGTCCCCTCGGGATAGGCCAGCATGACGCCGGCCTCCTCGAAGCACTCCCGCAGGGCCGCCACCCAGAAGGCCAGTCCCCCGCTCTCGATCCCGAGCATGTCTGAGGCCATCGCATCGGACCGGCCGACGCAGGCATCTTCGGCCACCGCCGTCCGGTCGTCGTCGTCCACCTTCCCGCCGGGAAAGACGTAGGCGCCGCCCACGAAGTCGGAGTTCAGATGCCGCCGCAACATGCAGACCTCGAGGGCCGGACCGGCTGACCTCGCCATGTCGCGGACGAGCATCACGGTGGCGGCGTCCCGGGCGGCGACGAGGCCGGTCGGGTCGGGCCCGGCCGCGGCGGCGGGAGAAGAGGCGGGAGCGGGAGAGTCGGGGGATTCGGGGGATTCGGGCACCGTCGCCACGCTAATGGCCGGGGGCGGGGCCGGTCGGGCCGGTCGGGCCGGTCGGGCCGGTTCGGGGGCCGGACCGCGTCCGGCGGCTGTTCGGGAACGGGCCGGGGGCTGTCCGGTGGTATCCGGCAGTAGGGTCCCGAGATGACCGCACGGCCGGACGGTCCCGTCGAACAGGCCGCGCCGGCCGGGCCCACCCGGCGCGCCCCGATGGCCCTCGTCACGTGGGCCTTCGTGGTGTTGATCCTCGTGATCGTGATCGTCCTGCTGGCGGTGAAGATCACCCGTGACACCACCCCCACCCCGACGGTCACCACCGTGCTCACGGCGCCGGCCGAGGTCGTCCACGCCGCGGTCAGCGTGACCCAACCGGTCTTCGACACGGTGGGTGCCCCCGCCGGGAGCGGGCCCGCCCCGACCGTCCTGTCGGATCAGCCGCCGCTCACCCTCCACAGGCTCCCGGCCGTGGTCTACGTCGGCGCCGAGTTCTGCCCGTATTGTGCGGCCGAGCGCTGGGCTCTCGTCGTCGCCCTGGGCCGCTTCGGCAGCTTCGCCCATCTCGGCGAAACGATCTCGTCGCCCTACCAGGTCTTTCCCGAGCTGCCGTCCTTCAGCTTCCTGGGTTCCACCTACAAGAGCCGCTACATCGCCTTGTCGGCCACCGAGGAGTACGGCCCGATCCTCTCCAGCACGGTCCCGGCCGGTTTCCCTCCGTTGAAGCAGGCGCCGGCCCTGGCCCAGACCCTCATGCAGCACTACGGCTCGGCGTCGGGAGCGGGGGCGGCGCTTCCTTTCGTGGACATCGGGAACCGGGTCCTCATCGAGGGCGCCGGCATCGGCTTCTCACCGGGCTCGATCCAGGGACTCCCGATGGCGCAGGTCGCCACCGACCTCTCCGATCCCACCAGCCCGGTGGCCGGGGCCATTCTGGGCGCGGCGAACGAGATCACGGCCGGCATCTGCCGGTCCACCGGAGGACGGCCGGGCCGGGTCTGCCGGTCGCCCGGAGTTCGCGCCGGGGCACTCCGCCTCCGACTCTGAGTTCCGGGGCGGAAAGAAGGTTCAGGCTGATTCTCGGGGCGTCAGCCGGCGCGTCTCTCGAGGACCTGTTTGCGCTCCACCTCGTTCATCCCCCCCCAGATGCCATGCGGCTCACGGATCCGGATGGCGTACTCGAGACAATCCCGTCGAACAACGCAGGTCGAGCAGATCGCCTTGGCCCGCGCTTCACGGTCCTGCTTCTCCTCTTTGCGTTCGGCGTGCGTGGGCGGAAAGAAAACCGCTGCCTGCGGCCCCCTGCAGGCCGCCCGCGCCTGCCACATTTCTTCCAAAGTTTGAGTTGTCACTCCCCCTCCCGAAGGGTGACGCTACTCCTGCACGGGCAGACCGACAAGGGGTCTGAGCAGGGATTCCAGTGAAACTGTGAACAGATGGTTCAGACAATCGCGGGCCCCGGCCGACAGGATTTCGCCGTTGGCGGGGCCTTCCCCCGATACGCTCGGCCGGGGATGGACATCGCCGCGTTCTGCCGTCAGAGCCGGGTGCTGGTCATCGCCGGCAAGGGCGGCGTCGGGAAGACCACGATCACCGCCGCCCTGGCCCGGATGGCCGCCCGGGCCGGACTCGATGTCCTGGTGGTGGAGCTCGAAGGAAAACCCGGCGTCACCACCGCATTCGGAGGTACCGGCCCCCTCGCCTACACCGAGACCACCCTCACCGCCGGACCGGGACCCCTCGGCATCGTGAGCGACGACGGCCAGTCCATCGCCGTGGCCGGATCGGGCGCGGCCGGGGCCGGGGCCGGTGCGGCCGGGGCCGGTGCGGCCGGGGCCGGTGCGGGCGGGGCCGGTGCGGGCGGCCCGGGCGGACCAGGTGGCGAAGGCACCGTCCACGCCCGCCGGATCACCCCCGACGACGCCCTGCTCGAGTACCTGGCTGAACACGGGATGGGCCGGATCTCCAAGAGGCTCGTCTCCTCGGGAGCGCTCGACGTGGTCTCCACGGCCATCCCCGGGATCCGCGACATCCTGGTCCTGGGCAAGATCAAACAGCTCGAGCGGGAGGCCGAGACCGACCTGATCCTGGTCGACGCGCCGGCCACGGGCCACGCCATGACCTTCCTCTCCTCGGCCCAGGGTCTGCTCGACGCCGCCCGTTCCGGTCCCGTCCGGGCCCAGGCGGCCGATGTGGTCGAGTTGCTGTCGGACCCGGACCGCTGCCAGGTGGCCCTGGTCACCCTGCCCGAGGAGATGCCGGTCAACGAAGTCATCGAGGCGGCCTACCAACTCGAGGACAAGGTGGGCCTGACCCTCGGGCCGGTCATCGTGAACGGCTGTCTCTCCGACGACCCCCGACTGGCCGAGGACCCGGCGGCGGCGGCGGGCGCGGTCGGCGTAACCCTCTCGGCCGACCAGATCCACGCCCTGGCGGCGGCGGCCGCCTTCCGGGCCAGCCGCTACGACCTGCAGCGCCAACAACGGCGGCGGTTGGGCGACGAACTGCCTCTGTTCCAGATCCAGGCGCCCATCGTCTTCAGCGACACCATCGGCCCCCGGGAGATCGAACGGATCGCCGACGCCCTGGCCGACGGGGTCGAGAGCATGGGGGCCGACACCGCCCCCACGGTCGTATGACGGTTCCGGCCGAGGTGTCGGCGCTGGACGGGCTGGTGGAGGGGCGGTCCATCGTCGTCTGCTGCGGTTCGGGGGGCGTGGGGAAGACGACGATCTCGGCCGCCTTCGCCCTGGAGGGGGCCCGGCGCGGCCGGCGCGCCTGCGTGGTCACCATCGATCCCGCCCGGCGCCTGGCCGACGCCCTCGGACTGAACGAGCTGACCAATGAGGCCCGGCGGATCGACGGCCCCTGGGCCGGGGAGCTCTGGGCTCTGATGCTCGACTCCAAAGGCACCTTCGACGACCTCGTCCGCCGTTACGCGCCCACACCCGAACAGGCCGAGGGGATCCTGGCCAACCGGATCTACCGGAACCTGAGCGGGGCTTTGTCGGGCACCCAGGAGTACATGGCCATGGAGAAGCTCTACGAGCTGGCCTACGAGGGGGGATTCGATCTGATCGTGGTGGACACCCCGCCCACCCGCAACGCCCTCGACTTCCTGGACGCCCCCCGGAGGTTGACCCGCTTCCTCGGCCACCGGCTGTTCCAGATGCTGCTGACGCCGACACGCGCCTACCTGCGAGCCGTCTCGGTGGCCACCCAGGCGCTCCTGCGGACCCTGTCCAAAGTGGCCGGCACCGAGATCGTTCAGGACGCCGTGGCCTTTTTCCAGGCCTTCGACGGCATGGAGGAGGGCTTCCGGGTGCGGGCCGACCACATGCGTCAACTCCTCGCCCAACCGAGCACCGCCTTCGTCCTCGTCACCTCGCCGCGCTCGGACACGGTGGAGGAGGCAGGCTGGTTCGCCGACCGTCTGCGGGACTCCCATCTGGCCGTCGAGGCGCTGGTGGTGAACCGGGTCCATCCGGCCTTTCCCACCACTCGCCCCTTCCCACCCGTGCCCGTGGGCAGCGCCCTGGCCGCTCTGGTCGACAATCTGCACAACTACCAATCGGTGAACGCCCGGGAGGAAGCGGCCTATGCCGAATTGGTGGCACAGGTGGCACCGTCACCCGTGGCCCGCGTTCCTCTGCTCGATGTCGACGTCCACGACGTCAACGGACTCGGTCTCGTGGCCGATCATGTCTTCGCCTCCGGCGGTGGTCCGGCACGCGGGAGCCGGTTAGCCTGATCGGCGTGCAGACGATCCTCGTGGCCTCGGACGCCGCTTCTGTCCGCGCCGAGATCCACGCCGTCGTCGGTGAGACCGACATCGAGGTGGTCGAGGTCCACACCGGTCACGACGTGCCCGCCGCCGTCGACGAACACCAACCGGACCTGCTTGTCGTCGACCTCCAGATGGGCAACATGGGAGGCATGGCCGTCTGTCTCGAGCTCCGGCTCGAGGAGTCCTACGGGAACCTGCCCCACGTGCCGGTGCTGATGCTCCTCGACCGTCGGGCCGACGTCTTCCTGGCCCGGCGCTCGGGCGCCGAGGGCTGGCTGGTGAAGCCCCTCGACCCCCTGCGGATCCGCCGGGCGGCCAAGGCGCTTCTGGCCGGCGGCACCTATCACGACGAATCGTTCCAACCCGTCCCCTTGCGGGTGGCGGGCGCGGCGGAGCCGATGGCCGTCGGCTCCGCCAGCGACGGCGCCTGAACGCGCCGTTCTCGACGTTGCTGCGCCGCCGGAAGCCGTCAGGGGATCGCCGCCCTCCACATCATCCGGCGTCGCGCGGGGAACAAGACCCAGCCGACGACCAGGAACGGCTGATCCTCTCCGCCCTCGAGGAGCTGCGCGACACATCGGTGCGCGAGGTCATGACCCCCCGTGTCGACGTCGTGGGACTGCCCATCCCCGTGCACGCGGCAGACGTGGCCAAGGCCGTGCGCACCACGGGCCTCAGTTGCTTCCCCGTCTACGACGACGATCTCGACCGGCTGATCGGCGTCCTCTTCGTGAACGACCTCTTCCGCACGGGCTGGGAGATCGACGGCCGCACCGGCGCCGACGCCCGAGGGGACAAACCCTCCCCCCTCGACATCTCGCGACGGCTCCGCCAGCCCTATCTGGTGCCCGAGTCGCGCCTCGTTCTCGAGGTCCTCTCCGACATGCGCCGCGACCGGCGGGCCTTCGCCGTGGTGGTCGACGAGTACGGCGGTGTCGCCGGCGTCCTGACGGTGAAGGACCTTCTCTCGGCTCTGGTGGGCGATCTGCGCGACGAGTTCGACCGGGGCGGCGAACCCGACATCATCCGGGTCGACCGGACCCGCTGGTTGGTCGATGGCAGTGCGTCCATCGACGACGTCCGGGAGCAGCTCGGCATCGAGCTCCCCGAGGGGGAGTACGTGACCTTGGGGGGCTATCTCTTCGACGTCTTCGGCCACATCCCCGAAGAGGGCGAGCGCATCCCCTTCGAGGGCTGGGAGCTCCGGGTGGCCGAGATGGACAAGCGGCGGGTGGCCAAGGTCGTGGTCCAGGCCACCGACAGCGCGCCCACCGGGCTGGCCGACAGCGAGTCCTGAGAAGTCCTGACGCGGACCAGCAGGAACCGCACACCCCCCGGAGCCAGGAATCCGGCGGGCCGAACGGGGCTTGGAGCACCGGCTCAGGCAGTACCATCGTTACCTGTTCATCGGCGGACCGGACCTCGACGGGGGCGGCCACCACCGGTACAACGGGCTGTAGCGCAGCTTGGTTAGCGCGCCACGTTCGGGACGTGGAGGTCCCGGGTTCAAATCCCGGCAGCCCGACCATCTGTGGTAGGCCCCATTCAGTGGACCGCTCTTGGTCGACACCCCGGCCGTGGGATCCACGCCGGGCCCAGGGTCTCCCGGTCAGGCGCGGGCGGCGGCCAGGATCTCGGCCAAGGTGGCCGGCGCCGTCACCGGCAGCAGGTGGCCCGAGTCGACCCGGATGACCGTCACCGGCTGGGGAAGTCTCCGGGCCATCTCCTCTTGCGCTTCCGGAAGCACCGGACGGTCGCGCTCGTTCAGCACGTAGGTGACGGGGATACCGGCCACCTTCGACCAGTGGACGGGTTGGAAGTAGTGGTGGACCGTGTCGGCCACACAACGGACGGGGTCGACCACGAAGGCCAGGGTCTCGTCGTCCAGGGGATCGCCGCCATAAGCAACACGAAACGACTCGGGATCGTCGGGTGGTCCGGGGAGGGTGATCGTCCTGCCCTCGCGCCGAGCCGCGTCGACCGTCTGACGCAACCCCTGGCGATGACGCTCCTTCATGCAGTCGATCCCGCAACCGCCTTCGGTCGGCACCAGCGCGGCGTTCAAGACGATGGCACTGACCCGCCCGTCGAGGGCGGCGACCACGGCGGGGACGACGAGACCTCCCGAGGAATGGGCAACCACAACGACGGGCCCGGTGGGAGCGGCGGCCTCGATGTCGGCCACCACCGAGGCCGCCTCCTCATCGACCGACAAGGTGCCGAGGTCGGCCGGCTTGCCGGCCCGGCCGGGAAGATCCACGGCGAGGACGGGTTGATCGAGACGAGGTTGGAGATACGGGAGCAACCGGTCCCAGAAGCGGCCCGTGGCACCACCACCGTGGATCAGCACGATTGTCAACGTCCACCCCCGCCGGAGACAGCTCGCACGAGCGGTGACACTAGCGGCGGCCAAGATGAAGACGGGACGAAGACGCGCTCGACAGCTCCGAGACGAGTGGGCTGCGTCCCACCGGACCGAGACATGTCATGGCGCAATCTCGGGCGGTGGGATCCGTCGTCGTCTCTACCGCTCTTGACGGCCCGTACGATCAGATCGTGCCGCAGCCGACCGTGCCGGGCGTCGACTACGTCTGCTTCACAGATCAACCGGTCAGGGCCGCGCCATGGGAGGTCATCGGGGTGAAGCCTTAAGTTGCCGAGCGGTTGGCGGCCCGGGAGCTGAAGATGCATCGGCACACTGGGTCGGACAGTGGCGCCAGTCGATCTGGATTGACGCCAGCGTGGAGATCCTGTCACGGACGTTCGCCGCTACCGCGCTCGACGCCAAGAACGACGGGATCGCTCTTTTCGCGCACCCCGATCGTGACTGCATCTACCAAGAGGAAATCGGTGAGAGATCAGATCAGCCTGCCGCCCCTTCGGCGGTCGCTCGTCCTGGCCCCAGGGACGATTCCCGGAGACCTGTGGGACACGAACTGATCCGGGTGCGCGAACACCTTCAGCGCAACGCCGAGGTCAGTTGACAACCGGCTGAGCTCCCGGCCGAGGCGACCAGGTCCGCCCGGAGCGCAGGGTATGCCGTGCGGAACGCTCTACCCACTTCTCCTCGGGCCGGGCGCCGAGAGCCAGCCGGGTTCGGCCGGGCTGACCGGTCAGCCGAACTGGTCCCACTCCTCCGAGACGATCTGCATCTCGATCAGAGAGGCCACCTCTTCGGCGAGCTCCGAACAGCGGCAGGGCTGCTCGGCCAGATCGGCCTCGAGGACGAGGGAGACGAGCCGGTCGACCACCCGCTGCTGGCCGTTCTCCACGAGCCGGGCCGTAAAGGGCGGGAGCCGGAGGACCAGGAAGCGCTCGTCCTCGGCGTGGCGGACGAAGGCCTCGAGGAGGACCGAGGCGGCATCGCTCAACTGGGGGTGGTCTCCCTTGTTGGCGACGGGGGGAAGTTCCCGGGCCATCTCGATCAGACGGGTGTGGGTCCAGAACTCGGGACCGAATTCCGGAACCGGATCGATGGTCATGGAGATGCCCTTCTCCCTGGTGACAGGCGTCTCCTAAGCATCACCCGGCACGGCGCCGATGACAAGGGCCGGGCGCGCAATTTCGCATCCGTAGGGGGCAGCCCGGTCGTCCGCGGGAGGGGCTGTGACCAGGGACGATGACGGAGAGTGGGCCCCGCCAGGCAGCGCACCTGGACAAGACGGCTGGCGGCGGCCAGGGTGTCGGGTCAACCGAGCGGGAGGTACCGGGGTGATCCTCGAGGGTCAGGTGTGCGTGATATCAGGCGTGGGACCGGGTCTGGGTCGTCAGGTGGCCTTGGCCGCCGCCCGGCA
Organism: Acidimicrobiales bacterium; assembly: GCA_035535015.1. Taxonomy (GTDB): domain Bacteria; phylum Actinomycetota; class Acidimicrobiia; order Acidimicrobiales; family UBA8190; genus Palsa-661. The sequence continues at coordinate 18,783 of DATLQU010000029.1, forward strand.
GGGGGCCGACGTCGTGCTGGCAGCACGCCGACGCGAGGTGCTCGAGGGTGTGGCCGCCGAGGTCGAGGAGATCGGCCGGAAGGCACTGGTGGTGCCCACCGACGTCACCGAGCCGGCCCAGTGCGAGAACCTGGCCGCCGCCAGCCTGGCCGAATTCGGCCGGGTCGACGCCCTCGTGAACAACGTCTACAAGGAGGACGTCTTTCTGCCCTTCCAGCAGGTCGACCTGGCCCAATGGCGGCGTCTGTGCGAAGTGAACCTCTTCGGAAACCTCCAGGTCACGAAGGCTTTTGTGGGACCGATGCAGGAGGCCGGCGGAGGATCCGTCGTCTTCGTCAACTCCATGGTGACGAGGAAGCCGGCCATGTTCCAGGGCGGCTACGCCACCGCCAAAGGGGGCTTGCTGGTGGCCGCCCGGGTTCTCGCCTCCGAGCTCGGCGAGCACCAGATCCGGGTCAATTCGGTCCTGCCCGGCTGGATGTGGGGACCGGCGGTCGAGATGTACGTGAAATTCCTGTCTGACCAGCGGAAATGCACCGAGCAGGAGGTTGTCGACGAGCTCACGGCTCCGATGCCGTTGCGCCGGATCGCCACCGACGTGGAGGTAGCCGGGGCTGTGATCTTCCTGGCCTCGTCCCTGGCCTCGGGGATCACGGGCCAGATGCTCGATGTGAACAGCGGCGAAATCTTCGGCTGACCCCGGGCGCCGGTTCCCGCCTCACACGGGCACTGGGTTTGCCCCGGTTGCCCGGAATTTGCTAGGCAATTGCCCCATTGTGACTGACGTCGAGATTCACTCGACGGCACCGTCAGGCGGGAGCAGGTGGTCGGCCCAGAGGGCGATCGTGCTCGCCGGGGTCGTCGTCACAGTTCTTTCCCTCGTCTCCCTGACCCCGCCGCGGCCCGCCGCCGCCGACTCGCTCTCGAGCGCCCGGGCCCAGGCGACGGAGATCAACGCCCAGTTGCAGGCCGATGCCGCCCGGGTCGACGCCCTCTCGCAGAGTTACGACGTGGCGCTGCAGAAAGTGCAGCAGCTGAACGCCGCTCTGGCCCAGACCCGGGCGTCCATCGGCAAGGACCAGCAGAGGGTCGCCCTCGACCAGAAGAACCTCCGCCGGGACGCGCTCGACGCCTACACCACCGATGGTGGGAGCTCCGGACTGCAGTCGATGTTCGGTGGGGGTGGCGAGAAGGCGGTGGTCACCGGCGAATACCGGTCGGTGGCCGCCGACAACATCTCGAACGCCGTCGACCGGCTGAATCAGGCCGAAAGCCGGCTGACCAAAGAGCAGGGTCAACTTCAGGCGACCCAGGCCCAGGCCACGACGGCGTTGACCCAGGCCTCCGCCAGCCGCCAACAGGCCGAGACCACGGTGGCCTCCCAGGAAGCGACCCTGGCCAAGGTGAAGGGTCAGATCGCCACACTGGTGGCCCAGCAGCAGGCGGCTGAGCAGGCGGCGCAGTACGCGGCGTTCGCCAAGCGGGTGGCCGCCGCCAACGCGGCACGGCCCAAGTCGACCGGCTCGGCACCGACCGTCACCGTCCCGGTCAAGCTGCCGACGGCGCCGCCGCCCCTGCTTCCGGTCCTGCCCTCGGCCGGCGGCGCATCCGCCGCCCTGGCCGCCGCCGAGAGCCAGATCGGCGTTCCCTACCATTGGGGCGGGGAGAGCCCCGGGGTGGGTTTCGACTGCTCGGGGTTGACCCAGTGGGCGTGGGGCCGGGCCGGGGTAAGCATCCCGCGTACGGCCCAGGCACAGTACGACGCCGTCGAGCACGTGTCATTGGGGGCGCTCGAGCCCGGGGATCTCGTCTTCTGGGGATCCAGTCAGGGTGGCATCTCCCATGTCGCCATCTACGTCGGTGGCGGTGAGGTGATCCACGCGCCGGAGACAGGCCAGGTGGTGCACATCCAGCCCATCTGGAACAACGGTCTGGTGGGTGCAGGCCGTCCCTGACGGCACCGACCGGTCATCGCTTGCGTCGCTTCTATAGAGTCGGTTGATCTGCAGAGTCGGTTGATCTGCCGGACGATCCCTGAAAGGGCGACACCATGACCATGGAATATCGACGACTGGGCCGTTCCGGATTGCAGGTCAGTGTGCTCTCCTTCGGCTCTTGGGTGACGTTCGGTCCACAGCTCGACGAAGGCCTCGGTGCCGACTGCCTGGCCGCCGCGTACGACGCCGGAGTCAATTTCTTCGACAACGCCGAGGGATATGAGGCAGGCAAGTCGGAGAGCATCATGGGCCGGGCCATCAAGCAACTGAAGTGGCCGCGACACAGCTACGTGATCTCGACCAAGCTCTTCTGGGGCATCCACAACATGCCCAACATGCGGAACACGCTGAACCGGAAGTATCTGAGCCAGGCCATCGACGGATCCCTCGAGCGGTTCGGGTTGGACTTCGTCGACCTCGTCTTCTGCCACCGGGCCGACCCGGCCACTCCGATCGAGGAGACGGTGTGGGCCATGTCCGACATGATCAGCGCCGGCAAGGCTCTCTACTGGGGGACGTCGGAGTGGACGGCCGACGAGATCCGGGCCGCCTGGGACATCGCCGAGAAGCACCATCTGCACAAGCCGGTGATGGAACAGCCGCAGTACAACATCCTTTGGCGGGGACGGGTCGAATTCGAGTACGACCGTCTCTACCGCGACATCGGTCTGGGTCTCACGACATGGAGCCCGTTGGCATCGGGGCTGTTGACCGGGAAGTACCTGGACGGAGTGCCCGACGGGAGCCGGGGGGCGCTGCCGGGTTACGAATGGCTACAGGGCACGCTGACCGATCCGGACCGGAACACCAAGGTCCGGAACCTGCAGAAAGTAGCCGAGGATCTCGACTGCACTCTGGCCCAGTTGTCGATCGCCTGGTGCACGAAGAACCCCCGTGTCTCCACCGTGATCACAGGCGCCAGCCGGGTGTCACAGGTGCAGGAGAACATGTTGGCCCTCGACGTTATCCCCAAGCTCGACGCCGCGGTGATGGCCCGGATCGACGAGATCACGCGCTAGGAACGCTGGTCTATTCGAGAAATTCGGTCCGCAGGACCTCGACGTCGGAGCTCAACCCGAGAGTCTCGGCCAAGGCGTCGAAGGAGCCGTAGGCAGAGCGGACGCCGGCCACGAATCCCGCCATCGAGGCCGGTTCGGCCGACAGGATCACCGGCCGGTAGCGCTCGACGATCTCCGAGGCATCAGGGTAACGATCCAACAGGTGCTCGAGGACCCGGAGCATGGCTTCGTAGCTGAGGGCGTAGTCGTCGACGATGACCTCGTCGGAGACGCCCAGAAAACCGAGAACGAGGCCGGAGAGGACGCCGGTGCGGTCCTTGCCCACGCTGCAGTGGAAGACGGCGGGCTGACGGCTGGGATCGGCCAGAAGGCGGACGGCGGCGGAGACCGTCTCAATCCCCTCCGACAACATGCCCAGGTAGCGCTCGGCCACGAAGGCGGAGCGCTCCCAGTCGGCTGATTCCTCCTCGCCGGGCAGGGTGTCGGTCAGGGGGAGATGGTGATAGCTGACGCCGTCCACGCCCTCGGGAAAGCGGCCCTGGGTGTCGGCCTCGAGTACCGTGCGCAGGTCGATGACGGTGGCGATGCCCAGCTCCCGGAGGATCGCCAAGTCGGATTCGGTCAGCCGGGACAGTCCGTCGGCCCGGAAGAGCCGGCGCCAACGGGTGGTATGACCGTCGACCGTCGGGTAGCCGCCGAGATCCCGGAAATTGAAGCAGCCATCAAAGACGAGCTTGCGGCTCGGATCCGTGTTGGCCGGAGGCGAGGACATCGCCTCCCACGATATCCAGCGGGTCCGCGACGTCCGAATCGAGCGGTCACCGGCGGACCGGGGAAGCCGGTGGCCTCATCTAACCTGGAGGGCGCTACGGGGCTGTAGCTCAGTTGGTAGAGCAGCTGGTTTGCAACCAGCAGGTCGCCGGTTCGAGTCCGGTCAGCTCCACTCGGTTTGAGTAGCGTCCGGCCAGGTACACCTTGACGCCCTTACTAAAACCATCGGTGGCACTCAGCCTCGACTCCAGTCGGTGTGCCCGTTCGGAAGGCATCAAGGCAGGGCCCCTCTTGGGCCTGCAATTCGAACAGCTCCAGGACTCGCATCGTCTCATTGGACGAAGCGGCCAGTTGGGGCTCTCCGTTGTCGGGGGCCACGAGAATGACACCGACGGCAGAGACGCCGAGCAACTTCACGCAAGGGTCGGTGAGTCCGGTCAGGACGTCGATGACGTCGAAGTTCTCGACCACGGTATCGGCCAACTCGATCAGGGCGTGGACAACGTCTGCTTCTCGGGGCATCTCGGACTCTTTCATCGGCGTGTCGACCACCTACTCACCAAAAGTCGTGGTCGAACCTATTGCATTACACGAGAGTCAGCCAGCCCATAATCGCATGGGATTGGCATAAGACGAGGCATTCATTCGAAGCGGAGTCGTCGCGCAATGACATCACCGGCGACGTCATCGAGCTGGCGACTGTTTCCAAAGGCGTAGGCCCGTAGCCGGATGAGGGCTTCGTTGACACTCACCCCGAGCTGGACCGAAACCATCCCGACTGCCTGGTGCACGACAACCCGATGTTCCGTCACACGGGTGAGTTCGGCAGCCAGCGTCCCCGGTGCGGCATCGCTCTGCATGTTGATCACGACCTCCGTCACGATGCTGGCTAAGACCAGTGCGTCGGAGTGCTGGTCGACGGTGAGGGCGCCCGAGTCGTCGCGGTAGAGATCGAGCGCGCCCAAGCTGACGGCACCTAGTTGCAGCGGGAAGGAAAAAATGGCCCTCACGCCTGCGTCGAGCGCGGGCGGCGTGAACGCCAACCAGTGTCTGGTGGGAAAAGCCAGATCCGGTTCCGCTATCGGCTGAGCCAAGTTGTAGGCATCGATGCAAGGCCCCTCTCCCAGTGTGAACTGCAGCTCTTCGATGAGCGAGCTGACCGCATCGGTCATGCCTACCGATCCAAGGGGCACGTCCGCGAACATCAGCATGATTCCGGCGCCACTCAACTCTGTGACGTCCTTGCAGGCGCCACAGAGTTGGTCCATCGACCGTTCGCTGTTCTCAGCCAGGCGGTTCAGGATGCGCAGACGGCGGTCGTTCATCTCGGTGACAGTCCTTGCCCTAGCAACGATCACCGAAGGGAGTTCGGCTTGCTGGACGCACTCCTTGTGACTACGCCACTACAAGGCTTATCGCGCACACGCTTAGTTTCGCAACCCCCCGTTGCGGCGCTTCAGGGGATGTGCGCTACGGTGCTTGCAGTTGCCCCTTCCTCGTCAGGAGGTAGCCGACTTCCAGCGGGCGAGCGAAGACGAGGTGACTTTGTGGCTAAAGATGTCGTAGTTGAAGCCATCGATGATGTGGCCAGTGCCGTCCACGAGAATGTGAGCGACCAAGAAGATCTTCTTGTCGAATTGGCCCAAGTGCGCCAAGAGCGCATTGAGGGCGTGCCACTCGGGGAGGCACTTGGCGGACCAGTTCGGCCTCGAGCCCTCGTGATCTTGGACCGCATCGTCAACCGACTTACCCTCGGAAGCGCACGTTTGCGACGTGCACTGATCACCTCCCTGGTCAAGGATGGGGAGAGCGTGACCTCGGTGGCGACTCGATTCGAAGTCACGCATCAGCGCATCTCGTCAATCCTTCGACGAGGTAAGGACTGACTGGAGGGTCCCGTCCTGTGTTGGCGGCACCGGCCCGTTCATCAACTGGGTATCGCCGGGTCGGTGACGGTCTGATCAACGGGCGTGCCGGGTCGGTGACGGTCTGATCAACGGGCGTGCCGGGTGTGCTAGTCGACAACTCCGATCAGCTGCCTCGACCAATCCGTTCAGTCCTTCATAGAGATAGGAGGAAGCTGCCCCTTCCTCGGAAGCTTGAAGACGACCTACTTGGACCAACCCCGCCGTGGCCGCAACGTGATTCCGGCCCTGTGCAAGGCAAGCGCCACGGTGTCAGTGGCGACACCGAAGTGATCGGACAGTTTGGCCAGAGATTGACCAGCGAGATAGAGCCGAGCTGCTTCCTCGGTCTGATTAGGACCTAACCGGGGTGCTCGACGGGGTAGGCCGTGTCGGCGGGCGTGCTTCTGGACGGTGCTCTGATCAACGCTGAACTTCTGAGCTAGAACATCGACGGGCAATCCTTCGACGTAACCCTGGGTCAGCTCCTCCACCTTGGTCGGTTCAAGTCTCCGACACACCCGTCTTGGGGTTCGAGTTTTTGCCGTTTTGGACCCAGATGGGACCATTTCCAGGAGGTCCCGGAGACATTCTCCCTGGTCAGAATGGTTCAAGTAACGTCCCATTACCTCCACACGGTCAGCTCACACACACTCACCTGCTCCACGCCGCGCAGCGCAGCGCAGCGCAGCGCAAAAGACGACTGTATCTGTGTGGCCCCACGATCAGGCTGTCGCCTTGTCCTCAAGGATTGGTCCGCGTGCGATGTCAGCCAGTTCGGCAGCCACCTGCCCAACGGCCCAGCCCGAGGAGTCGGGCGCGGAGAGTTCAAGCCCTTGGAATCCGGGAACGTTTCGTTCCGGAGCTCGTCTACTGCTCGCGAACGGTCGGCCAAGACAAGGAGCAGCCGTCCTCCGTGCTCGCGTATCGCGTCCGAAGTGGCAACGTCGGCTGACTCCTTCAACCGAAGGCCGATACGGGAAGCGAACCCAACGAGAAACGACTGTCGGAACGAACGACCCTTGGCCCGCCGACCGAGCTCGGCCGAACGAACCATCGTTGTCCTGGCCTGAAGTAACAACGATGTATAGAGAAGCTCTACGGACGCGAGCTCGCCTTCGAACCCGAATACAGTCGAAAATCCGAATGACTTGCTCCACACCACTCTGCACGTGGCGGCTTCAGCGATTTGGGCCAGGAGGAATGCTTTCGCCTGAGCGTAGGGGACGCCCACCCCGATCCGTCTCGCCGCCGGCTTTTCTCGGGCTCGCCTGCCCGCGGCATGGGCCGCCAACAGAGCGGCGTCGATCGAATGGCGCGTCATGAGTTCCTGGGCCTTGGCTGTGAGTGCCTCGGCCTCCTCATCGAACTCCGTGGACTCGGCCTTGGCCAGCAGGGCTCGGATCCGCTCCAGAGGACGGGATTCTCCCGATCCCGTCTGGCTCCGCCATGTCACGGCCAGATCGAGCGCCGCTGACCGGTCCCACGCCGACGGTGGCGGAGCGAGAATCGAGATGGTCGGCAAGTGATGGAGCATGACGAGAACCTCGAAGGCGACGAGCAAGAACCCAGCGAGATCAACGTTCAGTTCCTGAGCGGTGCGCGCCAGATGATCTGTCTGCGGGTCCCATCGAAGGACGGCGCCGACCTCGTCGAGCTGGTCCAACCACGTGGGGAGCGTCCGGTGGCGAGATCGATAAGTCTCGGCTTCCTCGGCGATGGCGTCGACTGCCACCCGGACGTGCTTCGGGCCCAGATGGCGGCCCACGACGCGGGAGATGTCGGCCGGTTGCCATCCACGGGCCCACACCTCCCCGATTTCGCCGCAGAGGTACGAGCACGTGAGGGCGGGGACCAGCCCGGGGGTGACGCCGTCGATGCGGCCGACTCCCCACTCCCACCACGACGCGAGTTCCTCCACGTGGTGGCGAGCTTTCGAACCGTCTCCGACATCGAATCGGGCGAGAGCGGCATCGAAGTGGTGTTCGATCCGGCGCGCTAGATCAGGGGTCGGTCGGACACCGGGGCCCGCACCCTGTGGGTTCGGGCGACTGTCTTTGGGGGGCTGCTTTCCCGCCCGCATCCGACGACGACTGCGACGGCCCATCTCACAGAGGGTCCTCTCACAACCAACAGCCAAGAACTACCACGCGGGCGCGACACCTCAGGAGATGCCCATCGACGAGGGACAATGCACAGATTCGGTGAGACGGGGGGTTGAGCCCCGCACACAGCTCATAGCTGGGGGGCCAGTACCCGGCGAGCGATCTCCACGCAGCGGCTGGCCCACTCGACGGCCTGACGGGCGGTGCCGAGAGCGATGTCCGAAGGGTCGTACTCCGCCCTCGGTTTGAGATCCACGAGCCGACCTAGCACCCTGGCCAACGCCACCCCATCGGGCCCGGACGCTCGGAGCAACTCCACGGCCTGACTGTGCGCGTCGCCGGCGGACCGCCGACCGGACCGGACCGAAGTGACAACATCACCGGCGTTGATGCCGGCATGAACAGCCGAGCTCGTCGCCGCAATCTTGCGACCTTGCGTAAGATCATCCTTGGCCGACGCCAGGAACTCCTCCGCCTTGCTCAAGTATTGCTTGGCCTGCTCAATTGTGACCACTTTGGTCCGAAGTGGCTGTTTAGGCAACGTGGTGCGTTTTTGACTGGCGGATCTGCATGTCATCCAGTGTCCGACCGAATATGACAATACCCTCTCGCCTGATGTCCGACCACACTGGGCGTCGGGACCGCAGCCGCGTCCCGATATCTCTTTCATCGACTTCCACCACTTCGACCTCATTGCCGGTCAAACGTCGGGCGAGATCGCGCCACGCTGCGATCTCGTCCATCCAGATCGGCGTTGACTCGACCCCGCTCTCATGAACAATCACGACATCAACGTCGCTATCCGGGCCGGCGTCACCTCGAGCAAACGATCCGAACACGACGACGCTGACGGGTGGTAGCTCCATCGACCGTGCTGCCTCGCCTAGCTCAGCCAGGACAAGGTCGCGCGACCGAGCCAACAAGATGACTGCGCGTGCCGCTACGTTCCCTTCAATCAGCCGATAGACGGTCGACGGGGGAACGTCAGTGCTTTCGAGAATTCCCAGGGTGGCAAGATCGGGGAGAATGCGTGACGTCTGAGCGATACTCACCCCCGACAATCGAGCCGCCGTACGAACGCTAAGGGCGGTCGAGGTCTGGGCGAAGACAGCGAGGAGCTTCCCTTGAGCACCCGGGATGACTGCTTCGACAGGACGGAGAAAGTCCATGCGCCCACGGTACCATACGGTCTCTTATAAATGAGACATTCGTTCGATTTATGAAACACCCTTGCCGTGGCGACTTGGGGCAAACGGACGCATTTTCCAAACACGCGTCCGAACAATTGTGGGTCACCGCGTCGCCGTTCGACGCAACGGCGCTCGAAGCACCAGCCCGACGAAAGCTTTGACCAGGTACACCGCACCAACCTGCGATGGAATCCGGGGAGCGACCACTGGCATCGATTTTGCAACCACAGGTCGCCCGTTCGAGTCCGGTCAGCTCCACTGATTCGATACCTCGGCGGCGTTACTAGAAGTTCCGGATGGTGGCGGGAGGCGGTTCCCCTCCCCAGGCTCGAATCTCGTTTCCCTACGCCAGAAGGATAATCGTCGTCAACTGTTCTGGCGTTCAAGGCGCCTTCGAGATTCCCCACTCATGGGGAGGTGAGGTGTCGCATGCGATCAGCCGTGGACTCGGACTGGTTATCCGGTGGTCTGCGGTGGCAAGCCCGGCTTGGCGACCTTACGCGCAAGCGATGCACTTATGCGCTACCTGTCAACCTGAAACAGCGAATAGTCTCCAGGTTCCGGGCACTCCTTTCAACTCGTGCTCGCCTCGATCATCGAACGTAATCCCCGACCCTGCGACAAAGTCAGTAACAGTCCGTGAGACCAGTACCTCGCCTGTCCCGGCGAGCGACGACACCCGCTGCCCGATGTGGACAGCGATGCCGCCGATATCATCTCCCCGCGTCTCGACTTCACCGACGTGCAGTCCGGCCCTTACCTCGATGCCCAGAGCCCGCACGGCCTCGCAAATAGCCATTGCACACTTGATTGCTCGAGCGGGACCGTCGAATGTGGCCAGCAGGCCGTCGCCCGTCGGGTTCACCTTTCGTCCCCGGAACCGTTCAAGCTCGCTGGCGACGATCGAGTCGTGGCGGTCCAGCATTTGGGCCCATCGATGGTCGCCCAGCCGGGTGGCATGTGCCGTCGACCTGACGATATCGGTGAACATGACCGTGGCCAGGGCGCGGTCGGCGATCTCGACCGGCGGAGCGCCAGTTACGAACTCCTCCACTTTGTCGATTAGCACGTCGCACTCTTCTGTGGAAAACCACTAGTCAGTCCCAGGGACGATGATCAAGGTTGAACGCTCGATGTGCTCGGCCAGGAAGTGGGCGTGGGCCTTCGGGTTCATGAAGTCGCGCTCCCGATTGATGACCAGGGTGGGGATTCGGATTGTCGGCAGCACGGCCCGGAGGTCTAGACGGCACACCCACCTGGTGATCGCGGCGTACGACGTCTTGCTCAGCGCACCTCGTTCGAAGCGGGCCAGCCACTCGCAGAACCGTGGGTCGCCGACACGACTGGGCGCCCAGAATTCAATATGGGATCGAGGTAAACGGACCTACCCCGAGCTCGCGATGTCCGCAGGTAAGGACGTAACCGGATAGTGAACGGGAACCGCCGCTGGACGCTGAGACAGGGCCCAGGGAAGTAACCAATGAGCACACGGTCGTCAGCGACGTCGACATGCCGATGACAGACGTTGATGCTCGGCGTCTTGCCGATACCGTGTTCGGAGACGACAAGACAGATCACCCAGTGGCTGGATCTGGAGTCCACCGGGCGACGAGGACCGGCACATTGTAGGAGCAGGATCAGTTGCCAGATGGCAGTGACTCTGCCGTAGCTCCGACAACCTCCCCATGGTCCCCCCGGAAAGCCAACAGCTCGTTCGCCGATTAGGGTGTCGTCGCTCGTTCATGGAGACGCTCTCAAGGTCTCCGGGAGGACCTCGGCGGATCGAATGCTTCGGGCTTCAGAGTGCCATCAATAACTGCGTGAGCGGCGTCCACGAGACGAAGATTGTGGTTTCGGGAGTGATTGCGAAGCCGCGCGAAGGCTTGCTCCATGTCGAGTCCGGTCCTCTCCGCTACGACACCCTTGGCTTGCTCTATGACGATGCGACTGTTGAGCGCATGATTGAGCTGCTCGTTCACGAGTTGAGCTTCGGCGGCGGCCCGGTGGTGAATGATGGCGACGGTAGCGACATCGGCCAGCGCTTGGGCGGCCATGACATCACCCTCGTCCATGGCACCCTCGTGGGAACGGAAGAGGCTCAAGGCACCGATGGTGACGCCGCGCAGACGCATGGGTAGAGCATGCACGGACCGGAACTCGCATTCGATTGCTTTGGCAGCGAAGCGGGGCCAGCGGCCGTTGACACTCTCAAGGTCCTGGTTGACCACGGGCGCCCCGGTGCGGAAGGCATCGAGCGAAGGTCCTTCCTCGGACTGCAACTCGAACAGCTCGACAGCCCGCACCGCTTCGCTCGAGTCGGCGACCACCCGCAGGTCGCCCTCCGACGCCACCAGCATCAACCCCGCAGCCGAGACGTCGAGCACCTCGACGCATCGGTCGGCCACCATGGTCAGGAGATCGACGACGTCGAAATCGTCCACCAGGGTGTCGACGATCGCCACGAAGGTCCGGGCCAGTAGCACTTCTCTTTCAGATCCCCGCATGAGGGGCCTCCCCCACAACCATGAGCCTCCGACCCGCCCAAGGCTCGAAGGCCGCTCTTCTGGGGGGATTCTACTCCGATATTCCATAGGGCCACGGCGGCCGCTGCTGGGTTATGACGAGTTGAAGCGCAGCTCCCTGGCTACGACCGCTTCAGCCACGTCGTTCAACCCCTGGTCATGACTGAAGGCATGGGCCCGGAGTCGAACGAGGGCTTCTCCAACGCTGATACCGAGCT
>DATLQU010000030.1:0-62890 GCA_035535015.1 Acidimicrobiales bacterium
CAGACGGCAGACGGCAGACGGCAGACGGCAGACGGCAGACGGCAGACGGCAGACGGCAGACGGCAGACGGCAGACGGCAGACGGCAGACGGCAGACGGCAGACGGCAGACGGCAGACGGCAGACGGTACCGTGCTGCCGTGCGGATCGGCGTCCTGATGCTCCCCACCGATCCGTGGCCGGAAACCGTCGACCGGGCCAGACGACTCGAGGCTCTCGGTTTCGAACACCTCTGGACCTATGACCATCTTTCGTGGCGTCGCTACCGGGAGCGGTCGTGGCACGGGACCATTCCCTGGTTGACCGGACTGGCCGGCGCCACCAGCAGGATCCGGCTGGGCACGATGGTGGCCTCTCCGAATTTCCGGCATCCTGTGACTCTGGCCAAAGATGCCATGACCCTCGACCACATCTCCTCGGGTCGTCTCACCCTCGGGGTCGGCGCCGGTGGTGTCGGCTTCGACTCGACCGTTCTCGGCGGGGAGCCGCTCAGCCGGGATGAACGGGCGCAACGGCTGGCCGAGTTCATCGAAGTGCTCGACCTTCTGCTCCGGCAGCCGACGACATCGTTCGCCGGCCGGTACTACAGCGTGGAGGAGGCGCGGATGATTCCCGGTTGCCTTCAGCGCCCTCGCCTGCCGCTCGCCCTGGCGGCCGGTGATCCCCAGACCCTGGGTCTGGTGGCCCGCTTTGCCGATGCCTGGATCACCTACGGCGACACGAGCCATGGCGACACGAGCCGCCAGGGATCGGACGCCGCCATCCGTCGGCAGCTCGACCGGTTGGAAGAACACTGTGCCCGTCTAGGCCGGCGACCGGGAACGGTCGACCGGATCTATCTGAGTGGCAACACCGACGAGCGGCCCCTGGCCAGCCTCGCCGCCTTCACGGACCTGGTCGGTCGCTGCCAGGCCCTCGGCTTCACCGATCTCGTCTTCCACCACCCCCGGGCCGAAGACCCCGTCTGGGACGATCCGGTCGAGATCGTCGAACAGATCGCGACCGAGGTTCTGCCGACACTGCGCTAACCCTTCCGCTGGTCATGACACACGACCGCGACGAGCACCCTCACCAGCACGACGACGACGACGACGACCGCGACCGGAATGGGCCGAATCGGTTGAGGCAGAAAGCGCCCGGGGACCCGGAGTCCGTAGTGTCATCCGGCCAACCCAAGCCACTGACCACGTCCTTCTAGGCTGGCTCCTCTTCCTCCTCATCTCCAACTGCAAAAGAGATTTGCGTTTCGACCAAGCTGTTCCATTCGATACGACATCAGTAAGTCCAATACGTACCCGAAGAAGGCGATAGCTGCTGCACCAAGAATCGTTCCAGCGACAGTCCCGGCGACGACGCCAAACACGACAGCACCCAATGTGTGGGGCTGATGGAGATGCACCGCCGTACCGATAACCGAAATAGGGCCTCCGATGAGGATCAACGATGCCGTAACCTTCAGGACACCCGAGACGACGAAGTTGGCCCTGCGGGTGTCCGAGATCGCTCCTTCTGGTTGTCTGAGCTTCCCCAAAGCGGCGGACACAACGATGCGCTGGTCCACGGCCTCGCCATGTGCCTCCAGGGTCGGGCGACTCTTTTCCCCTGGTGTCGTGCAAAGGATCTCGCCGCTCGTCGGGGTCGCCTACTCTGTTCATCGGTAGTCCTCTATGTTCGGAGAATGTGCGCTCGACCGCTGTGATGTTGGGCTACCCGGCGTGATCACGAAAAATCCCTGGTCAAACCGGAAAAGAAACGGGGAGTAGCGCAGCCTGGCAGCGCACCTGCTTTGGGAGCAGGAGGTCGCGGGTTCAAATCCCGCCTCCCCGACCGATGATGGCGATGGCCGGTGTGGCCAAGGAAGATCGGCCGCTCGGATAACCTCAGAGCCACTCTGCGGGCGTAGCTCAATGGCAGAGTCCCAGCCTTCCAAGCTGGTCATGCGGGTTCGATTCCCGTCGCCCGCTCTCTCTCACCCGTCGCCCGGTCCAGAATTCTCTCGTCAGGCCGGTGCCGTCTCGCTCGGCCCGCCGAGCTAAGGCGTTGTGATCACGGTGATCGAGGTGACGATATCGAGATCCGGCGAGAGGCTGGCCAGAACGGGGCAGTTCTTCTCGGCCAACTCGAGGGCCCGGTCGGCCGCCGCCTTCTCAATGCGACCGGTGACCTCGAAGTGGAGTTCGATCCGGACGAACTGAAGCGGAGGCTGGTCCCGCTGCTCCGAGCGGACGACGACGGTAAGGGCCTTCATCTGCTGGCGCTTCTTCTCGAGGACGACGACGACGTCATAGGCGAGACAGGAGGCCAGGGAGATCGGAAGGAGGTCGGACGGCTTGGCCCCGACGATCTCGGGATCACCGGAGATGGCGAGCCGGAAGGAGCGGGAGTCTTCTCCCTCGAAGAGCAAGCCCCGCTGCCACTCGAGGCGCTGGTTCCCGATGGACACGGGTCCTTTCTAGTCGGCCGGCTGGAGGGAGGTGAGCCATGACCGGACGGACTCGGTGAGTGGGACGGACCGGTAGCGTGCGCAGATGTCCGGCGTGTGGAGCCCGAGCGGTCGAGCGAGAACAGCTGACGGGGTCGGCGTCGCCTACTACGAGCTCGGGGGATCGGGCCCGGCGCTGCTGCTGGTCCATGCCACCGGCTTCTGCGGGGCGGTGCTCGGCCCGATGGCCGGCGAGTTGATCGACCGGTATCGCTGCATCGCCTTCGACCTGCGCGGTCACGGCTGCTCCGACCGCCCGCCGGGGGGGGACTTCGGCTGGTACGGCTTCGCCGCCGACGTACTCGGGGTGGTCGATCATCTGGGCCTCGAGGAGGTGGCCGGATTCGGGCACTCCTGTGGTGGTGCGGCCCTGCTGTTGGCCGAGGAGGCCCGAACGGGGACGTTCCGCGCCCTCTACTGTTTCGAACCCATCGTCTATGCCGGGGAGACACCGCCGGCCCCCACGGCCGACGGCAATCCGCTGTCGGACGGGGCCCGGCGGCGGCGGGAGATCTTCGGGTCCCGCGACGAAGCGCTGGAGAACTTCTCCGGCAAGGCGCCCTTCGATCAGCTCGACCCCGAGGTGTTGGCGGCCTACCTGGACAACGGTTTCGCCCCGGGGGCCGACGGGATCCGCCTGCGCTGCCACCGCGAGGACGAGGCCGAGGTCTACGACCACAGCCTGGCCCACGACGCTTTCGGCCACCTGGGTGACGTCCGCTGTCCCGTGACCCTGGCTTGCGGGGCCGAGACCGATGCCATCGGACCCGGGGCCCTGAAGCGCTTCGCCCGACGACTGGCCCGATCGCAGGTGGAGGTGTACAGCGGGCTCGGTCATTTCGGTCCCCTGGCAGACCCGGGCGCCGTGGCCCGGTCCGTCGGCTCGTCTCTGCATCGCATGGGCGTGACACCCACGGCGTAGCCTCGAGCCCGTGGCTCTTCCCGTTCCCCGTTCACTGTCGCCCTCGAAGGTGAGTAGCTTCAAGGACTGCGCCCTGGCCTTCCGGTTCAGCGTCATCGACCGGCTCCCTGAGCCGGCCTCACCCCATGCCGTGAAGGGCACCCTGGTCCACAGTGCCCTGGAGGGTCTGTTCTGGGAGCACGGCCCCGGCGAGCGGACGCCGGAGGCGGCTCGGGAGTCGCTGGAGGCGGCGTGGAGCGCCCTGCAGGACGACCCCGAATTTCTCGAGCTCGAGCTGTCGGACGAGGCGCGGCAGGCCTTCCTGGCCGACGCCGAGGGACTGGTGGCCGGCTACTTCCGCCTCGAGGACCCGAATGCCGTGACCACCGTCGGGGTCGAGCTGCTCCTCGAGGCCGAGGTCGGAGGGCTGCTGCTGCGAGGGATCATCGACCGGCTCGACGTGACCCCCGACGGAGAGTTCATCGTCATCGACTACAAGACGGGTCGGGTGCCGAGCGAGATGCAGGAGCACAGTCGGCTGGGTGGCGTGCAGTTCTACGCCCTGCTGTGCGAACAGGTTCTCGGCCGGCGACCGGTCAGCGTGCGGTTGCTCTATCTGAAGGAGCCAGTCGTGATCGCCGCCGACCCGTCGGACCAGGCGCTACGAGGGCTGCGACAACGGACGGCGGCGGTGTGGACGGCCATCGAACGGGCATGCGTGGATGAGGATTTCCGACCCAAACCGTCGCCGCTGTGCAATTGGTGCCATTTCCAGGCCCTGTGCCCCGCCTTCGGTGGCGATCCGGCTCTGGCTTCGGTCCTGAGTGCCGAGCTCCACGACGCACCGGCGTAGGCGGCGGAGCCAGCCAAGGAATGGGGTGGGGCGCCGTGGGGTTTGGAACGGGTATGAAAGCTCCGACGTTCGCGGTGAACTTCGACTACCGCTGCCCTTTTGCCCGGAACATCCATGAGCACCTGGTCGCCGGAATAGAGGCCGGGGCCGACTGGAACGTCGAATTCCTGCCGTTCTCGCTCACACAGGCGCATATCGAAGAGGGGGGGACCCCCGTCTGGGAGGCAGCGGAGCGGGCATCGGATCTGATGGCCATCGAGGCGGGGCTGGTGGTGCGCGACCGGTTTCCCGGGCAATTCCTCGACGTGCACATCGCTCTGTTCGCCGCCCGCCATGACGAGGGACGGGACCTACGCGACGAGGCCGTCCTGCGCGGCGTTCTCGACCGTCACGGTATCGACGGCGACGAGGTCTTTGGAGCCATTGCCGAGGGATGGCCCCGGCAGGAATTCCGCAAGGCCCACGAAAAGGCGGTGGCCGACTACCAGGTCTTCGGTGTACCCACCTTCATCTCCGGAGGTGCGTCGGCCTTCGTGCGGGTGATGACGAGGCCCGAGGGTGACGCCGAAGGCGCCCGGGCCACTATCGAGAACGTGCTCGAGCTGCTGATGGAGCATCCCGAGATCAACGAGTTCAAGCACACCTCTATTTCACGCTGACATATTTCTATTTCACGCTGACATATTTCACGCTTACATATTTCACGCTTACATATTTCACGCTGACATGGAGCCGAGCAGTGCGTTGGTGCGCTGAACCTCCTCCGGTGTGCCATAAGCGGCGGCGGAGAATTCCGTCGCTCCCGCCTCGGCCACGCGTCCGATAGCCGCCGCCACTTCCTCCTCGGTGCCGACAATGGCCACGTCGGGCGGGCCGGCCGCCCCCTCGCGGTCGAGCATGGCCCGGTAGGAGGGGAGTTGGCCGTAGATCGAGAAGATCCGACCGGCCCGCTCCCGGGCGGCGTCCGGATCGGTGGTGACACAGACGGGCAGGGTGACAACCACCCGGGGGGCGGGGCGTCCGGCCTGGGCCGCCGCCGCGGTGATGGTGGGGACGATGTGATCGGCCAGGGTGGTCATGCCGACCATCCAGGTGATGGTGCCCGAAGCCTGGCGGGCGGCGATACCGAGCATGACGGTACCGAGGGCGGCCACGAGGACGGGGGGTGGGGTGGCCCCCGCGGTCTCGGGCGCTCCGAGGGTATTGGCCCGGAGGGCCTCGCCCTGGAAGGAGACCTGCTCGCCCGCCAACATCGGCATCAGGATGGAGAGGTACTCCTCCATGTAGCGCGCCGGGTGGTCGAACGAGATGCCCCAGACGCCCTCCACCACCATCTTGTGGGAGAGGCCGATCCCTAGGGCGAGTCGGCCACCGGTGGCTGCCTGCACGGTGAGCGCCTGGGCCGCCAGCATGGTGGGGTGCCGGGGATGGACGGGCACGACCGCCGTGCCCAGGGTGACCTTGGGTACCTCCCGGCCCACGACGGCCAGGGCCGTCAGAGTGTCCCATCCGAAGATCTGGGACGACCACAGCGACGATGCACCGGTGGCGGCGAGGACTTTGGCCCGCGAGACGATGTCGTCGATGGTCCCGTTCATCTCGAGGCTCAGCCCGATCCGCATCCTGTCCCTCCTCGTGCCGACCAGGTGGTGCCGTCGGCTTCTCCGGGTCGACCGTCAGCCGACCCCGTGCCCTTCATCCTGGCAGTACCGTTCGGGCCGTGCCCGACGGGGCCCGGTCTCTGGCCGGCCCGGTCTCTGGCCGGCCCGGTCTCTGGCCGGCCGATGTGAACGGTGGGCCGACCACGAGAAAGAATGCGGGGCCCGGCACCGCCGGCGAGCTGAAGCGGACGAGGAGCAGAGGACGGACAATGAGCGTTGCCATTGTGATGGGAAGTGCGTCGGATGCGCCCGTGATGGAGGGTGCCGTCGAGGTCCTTCGCGATTTCGACGTTGCCTTCGAGGTGCGGGTCCTGTCCGCCCACCGGACGCCGGACGATGCGCTCGATTTCGCCCGTCAGGCGGCCACGAACGGTCGGAGGGTGCTGATCGCCGGAGCCGGCGGCGCCGCCCACCTGGCCGGGGTCTTGGCCGCGGTGACCCCGCTGCCGGTGATCGGGGTCCCTATCGCCGTCGGGGAGCTCGGAGGGCTCGATTCTCTGCTGGCCATGGTGCAGATGCCGAAGGGCGTGCCCGTGGCCACGGTGGCCGTGAACGGAGCAGGGAACGCTGGGCTCTTAGCCATCCGGATCCTGGCTCTGGCCGACGAGAGACTGGCGGCTGCCCTGGGCCGGCACCGCCAGGACATGGCGGCCCGGGTGCGTGCCGCCGACGAGGAGATCAGGACGCGCTTCGCCGGATGACCCGACGAAGGCGGCCGAGGCTGGCCGCCCCGGCCGGTGAGGTCCCGTCCACCAGGGAAGGCGGTCGTAGGTGCGCGTAGTCGTCACCGGCTCCAGTGGATTGATCGGACGGGCGTTGGTAGACGCACTGGGCGCCGCCGGTCACGAGACCACCGTGTTCGTCCGCCGGCCCGCGGGACCGGGCGAAGCCCGATGGGACCCCGAGGTGGGGACCATCGAGACGGGAGCCTTCGACGGCGCCGGTGCCGTCGTCCATCTCGCCGGCGCCGGCATCGGTGACAAGCGATGGTCGGCGGCTCGCAAAGGTGTGATTCTCGGCAGTCGGGTCGCCTCCACCACGCTTCTGAGCCGGACCCTGGCCGGGCTCGGGACGCCGCCGGCCGTTCTCGTGAGCGCATCGGCGATCGGCTACTACGGCGACCGGGGAGACGAGGCGCTGACCGAGACGAGCGGCACGGGCGTCGGGTTCCAGGCCGAGGTCTGCCGGGCCTGGGAGGCGGCCACCGCCGACGCCGAGGCGGCAGGGATCAGGGTCGTGCACCTGCGTTCGGCCGTCGTGCTCTCGCGGCGCGGCGGAGCTCTCGGCCGGCAGCTCCCTCTCTTTCGGGCCGGGCTCGGCGGGAGACTCGGCTCGGGGCGTCAATGGTTCAGCTGGATATCGCTCCGTGACGAGATCGGCGCCGTCATGCACGTGATCGAGAACGGGTCGCTCGTCGGCGCCGTGAACGCATCGGCTCCGACACCGGTGACCAACCGGGAGTTCACGGCGGGACTGGCCCGGGCCCTGCACCGGCCCGCTCTCGTGGCCGTGCCGCCGTTCGCCTTGAGACTGGCCCTTGGACGTCAGCTGGCCGACGAGCTTCTCCTCGGAAGCCTGCGGGTGATGCCCGGCCGGTTGCTCGACAGCGGCTACCAGTTCCAGGACCCCACCCTCGACGCGGCCTTGGACGCCTTGCTCCGGTAAGAGAAAGACGCCGTGGATCAGGGGGTCGGAGCGAGGCCCTCGACGGTGGTGGCCAGGTCGTCACCGCCGGGGAGGAGGGCCAGGACCGGCACCGTCACCCCGTTGTCGACGTAGCGGCCGATATGGCGTCGGCACTCGTCATAGGAGCCGTGGATCACGAGGGCGTCGACGACTTCGTCGGGAATGGCGGCCAATGCCGCCTTTCGGTCCCCGGCCCCCCAGGCCGCCCACATCTCCTCGAGAAGGGGCCCCCGTCCCAACCATCGATGGAATTCGGCGTAGACGGCGACGTTCAGGTAGGCGGCGATACCGATCCGTCCCACGGTGCGGGCCCGCTCGGTGTCCTCGGTCGGACAGACGAAGATCCGGGCCACGACCTCCTTACCGGGTCCCACCTCCCGGACGGTGGTGGACACGTCCTCGGCCGAGAGCCAGTTGATGATGGCGCCGTCGGATTCCCGACCGGCCAGACGCAGCATGCCCGGACGGAGGGCAGCCACATAGACCGGAGGGATCTGGGCGGGAGGACGGCCGAGACGGAAACCGTGGACGGCGAAGGTCTCGTACTCGACGTCCACCTTCTCGCCGGTGAGGGCCAGACGGAGAAAGCGGACCGTGTCCCTGACACGCTTGTAGGGCTCGTCGAACGCAACCGCATTCCACCGCTCGACGATGACGTCGGAGGACGACCCCACACCGAGGGCGAAACGTCCGGGGGCGAGCTCGGCCATGGTCGCCGCCTGCATGGCCAGCAGTCCAGGACCCCGGGTGTAGACGGGCACGACCGCCGTTCCCAGTTGCAGAGAGGGGGCGGCCACGGCGGCCAGGGCCAGAGGGGTGAAGCCGTCGGCGCCGTTCGCTTCACCCGTCCAGACGTCGGTGTAGCCGAGCTCGGCCAGGCGCTCGTACCAGGCCCAATGTTCGGTCAGAGGGACATGATCAAAAGGAACGGTGATCCCGTATCGATCCACCACCAGAGTGTTACACCCTGCTGACACTCTGGACCGGTGACAGAGACCCGGAAAGCGCCTCAGCGCACACGCCAGTACCAGCCCCCTTTGCCCTGGAACGGCGACCCCGGCCTGGCTCCGGCCCGGGTCGGACGACCGCCGGCCGCGGCGAAGTCCCCCTCGACCACGAAGAGCCATCAGATTGCCGCGGAAAGTCGCCATGCCACGGGACCGACCCCGACGCCACGGCGGGCTGTGGCCTATGGCGACTGGCGTCTGGACGAGAAGACCCGCCGGGCCGGGCGTCAAGGCGTGGCCGCGGCCCGGGCCGCCCTGGCCGGCGCCACCGGGCCCGGGGAACGTCGGCGGGCTGACGCCGCATGATCCGCTCCCCGACCACCTGGCACCGCCGACGCGGCCCGTTACGACGCTTTCAGCCGCTACCGTCACGGTCATGCCGTCGCTCGCCGAACGCCTGGGGCACCCGGCCGACGCCAAGCTTCTGATCCTCAACTGCGACGACCTCGGCTTCTGCCACGCCGCCAATGTCGGGGTCTACGAGGCCCTGCGCGACGGTCTGGCCACCAGTGCGAGCCTGATGGTGCCGTGCCCCTGGGCACGGGAGGCGGCGGCAGGATACCGAGGTGAGGACGTCGGCGTGCACCTGACGGTGAACTCCGAGCACGATCTCTACCGGTGGGGACCGATCACCCATGCCCCGTCGCTCCTGGACGGCGACGGCGGTTTCCCCCGGACCGTGGCCGATGTCTGGGACCACGCCGACCTGGACGAGGTTCGCCGTGAGTGCCGGGCCCAGATCGAGCGGGCCATCCTGTGGGGATTCGACGTCAGCCATCTCGATGCCCACATGGAGACCATGCAGATCAAGTCCGAATTCTTCGACGTGTATCTCGACCTGGCCGTCGAATTCCGGCTCCCTCTGCGGCTCTCCGGACCGGCCACCGAGAACCTGATCGGCTTCCCCTTCCGGTCCCTGGCGGCTGACGCCGGCGTCCTCTTCCCGAACGAATTCGTCTCCGTCACCGGCGTGGGGAGCCGTCAGGTCCTGCTCGGGGCCATCGGGGAGATCGGCCCCGGGGTGACCGAGGCGTACCTGCACCCCGCCGTGGACAGCTCTGAACTCCAGGCCATGGCGGCCGACTGGGAGAACCGGGTCGACGACCACCGGCTCCTGGTCGACGACCGGGAGCTGAGCGACGCCATCACCGCCGCCGGGATCACGCTCATCGGTTACCGCGAGTTGCGGGACCTGATGCGGGCCCAGAGCCAAGAGACCGTGCTCAGAATCAGAACTCGGTGATGGCGGCGATCTCGGTCTGAAGCTGCTTGTACTCGGGAGCGTTGGTGATGGGAAGCAGGGCCATGACCTTGGCCATGTTTCCGGTCACCTTGACTTTCCCCTGCATGAAGGCGGCGTTGGCGTCCAGATCGCCCTTTTGGATGTTGACGGCGTCGTCGTAGCCGGTCGTGAGGGTCACTTCGGCGTCATCGAGGTGCCCCAGCTGGCTCTCGGTCAGCTTTCCGTTCTCGAGGATCCAGTAGTACTCGATGTCCCCGTCCGGCGCGCCGGTCACCACGTACTGCATCCGGGCCGACGCTCCGGCACGCTCGGGCTGGCCCTCGGACATCTTCCTGGCCTCGTCGAGCCAGTCCTGGGTGAGCCACTTCGACATGTCGTCCCTCCGGGGGTTCTCGCTCTGGGCCGCCGCCTGCGAGGCCCGGCGGGCCCAGCGGTCGCCACATCGTCACGGCATATTACCGAGCAGCGAGGTCCCGCACACCGGCAAAAAGGTCATCTTCGACGAGCGAAGCGCCGGTGTCGGCGGGGTGGCCCACGGCACTGCGGGCCAGGATGTACTCGTCGACGGGATGAACGGTACGGGCCACTTCGGGGGGTAGGCCGAACCAGAAGGGCGAAGTGGGGTCGACCTGGGTGCAATGGGCGAGGAGCGCCTCCCGGCGGACATCGCCGTAGTCCGAGACGTCGATCGCGGTCGTGTACTCGTTGGTGTTCGCCGCCGCTCTCTCCAACCAGGCGGTGTCGAACGGGGAGTCCAGCCCGAGCTCGACGAACTTCTCGTGCATGGCCACGATCCGGGCGCCTGACCAGCCGACGTAATAGAGCTTGAGCGGTGTCCAGGGCTCTCCGGCGTCGGGGAAGAGCGTCGGGTCGGCGGCGGCATCGAAGGCGATGACCGAGATCTCGTGGACACGTAGGTGGTCGGGGTGGGGATAGCCCTTCTGGTCGTCGCCGTAGGTCACGATGACCTGGGGACGCTCGTGACGGATGATGGCAACCAGACGGCCGACCGCCTCGTCGAGCGGGGCCCGGGCGAAACAGTCGGGCCGGGCGTTGGCCGGGGTGTCGGGCATCCCCGAGTCCCGGTAGCCGAGCATGACGACTTCGTCGTAGCCGATGACCGAGGTGGCGGCCGCCAGTTCTCCCATCCGGACGGCGGCCAGGTTGGCCCGCACCTCGGGTGAGTCGAGGGCCGGATTCAAGATGTCGCCCTCCTCGCCCCCGGTGCAGCAGACGAGCACCGTCCGGACACCCTCGGCGTGGTAGCGGGCGATCGTGCCCGGGCCCTTCGACGCCTCGTCGTCGGGGTGGGCATGGACAGTGAGGAGGCAAAGAGGCGCTGTCATGTCGCCCACGGTACCCGGCGAGCGCAGCGTCCTCTTCACGTCAGTATCGCCGCCGCCGGCGGCGGAATTGGTCGTCGACCTGCACATGAGCGCCGGCGGCGGCGCCCCTCGGGGCATCCGGGTGCGGTAACGCCGATGGTGGGCTCCCCTATGCTCATCAGTGGCAGCTGAGGCACCCATGGTGACTCCTACCAGGAAAGGGATGGCACGCCATGGGCGTGATGCAGCGCTTGTTGAACATCTTCCGGGCCAAGGCCAACACGGTTCTCGACCGGGCCGAGGATCCGCGCGACACGCTCGATCTGTCCTACGAGAAGCAACTCGAGAACCTCCAGAAGATCCGGCGCAGCGTGGCCGAGGTGGGCACCGCCCGCAAGCGGATCGAAATGCAGGCCTCGCAGCTCGAACAGCAGGCCGGCAAGCTGCAGGACCAGGCCCGGCAGGCTCTCGGACAGGACAGGGAGGATCTCGCCCGCGAGGCGCTCTCCCGGCGGGCGGCCATCGGAGCCGAGCTGACGGACCTGCACGCTCAGCAGGACCAGATCGCCGACCAGGAACAGAAGCTCGTCCAAACCGCCCAACACCTGCAGACCCAGGTGGCGGCCTTCCGGACCCGGAAGGAGACCATGAAGGCGACGTACACGGCGGCCCAGGCCCAGGCCAGCATCGGTGAGGCGGCGGCCGGGATCTCACGGTCGATGGGCGACGCCGGTCAGACCATCCAGCGGGCCCAGGACAAGATCGCCGACATGCAGGCCCGGGCCGGCGCAATCGACGAGCTGCTGGCATCGGGTGCTCTGACCGATCTGAGTTCGAGCACAGACGACATCCAGGCGCAACTGGACAAGGTGGCCGGAACCGCCCAAGTGGAAGCCGAGCTGGCCATGATGAAGAAGGAGCTCGGCGTGACCTCAACCGCCGGGCTTCCGGCGGCACCGGCCCCCCGGTCGCCCGGCGTCGGATCCGCTGACTCCGCTGCCTCCGCTGCCTCCGCTGCCTCCGCTGCCTCGTCGACCGAGACGGCACCCAGTCCCCATCCCACCAACCAACCCGAGGTAACCATCTGATGGCGATTTCCCGCCGAATCCCCGCGGACCGCGGACTCACATTCCGAATGTTCCTGACCGGATTCTTCATCGTGCTGCTCTATGCGGCCGTCATCGGGATCCTCTTCGCGCTGCACCTGAAAATCGGTTTCATCATCTTCATCGCCGTCGCCGTGGCCTTCGCCCAGTACTGGTTCTCCGACAAGATCGCTCTGTGGGGAATGCACGGCCACATCGTGACCCCTGAGCAGGAGCCCGAGCTGCACGGGATCATCGACCGGTTGTGCGCCCTGGCCGATATGAAGAAGCCGCGGGTGGCCATCGCCGAGGTCGACATGCCGAACGCCTTCGCCACCGGGCGCAATCCCAACAACGCCGTGGTCTGCGCCACCCGGGGCATCATGCGTCGCCTCGAGGAACCGGAACTCGAGGCCGTGCTGGCCCACGAAATCTCCCATGTGGCGCACCGCGACGTGGCCGTCATGACCATTGCCAGCTTCCTGGGCATGATCGCCGGCCTGCTCACCCGCGTGATGCTCTATGCCGGGCTCTTCGGCGGCTTCGGCGGTGGGAACAACAACAACAACCAGGGAGGGAACCAGACGGCGCTGATCGAGATGGCCGTGCTGGTCGTGTCCGCTGTGGTCTACGCCATCAGTTTCGTGCTGACGATGGCCCTGTCCCGCTACCGAGAGTTGGCCGCCGACCGTTCGGGGGCCATCCTGATCGGACGGCCGTCGCTTCTCGCCTCGGCCCTGGTCAAGGTGACGGGCGAGA
Organism: Acidimicrobiales bacterium; assembly: GCA_035535015.1. Lineage (GTDB taxonomy): Bacteria > Actinomycetota > Acidimicrobiia > Acidimicrobiales > UBA8190 > Palsa-661. Next base: position 13,001 of record DATLQU010000030.1, read on the forward strand.
TGAGCCGGATCCCGACCCGCGACCTCCGTTCGGCAGAACACTTCAACGCCTTCTACTTCTCCCCGGCCATCTCCAATGGCACCAGCTTGTCCTCGCTGTTCTCGACACATCCGCCCCTGCAGAAGCGGCTCGACGCCTTGGCCAAGCTCGAGGCGGAGATGAACCAGGCACCGTGATCCGACGACCGACGGTCGGAACCCGCTGATGCGTATCTTCGACACCTTGCTCGGCCGGACGAAGCCGGTACGGGCCAACCTGGACGCGCTCTTCGCCCTTCCGTCCGCCGCCGTCACCCTGCAGGTCAGTGCCGGGCTCGTTTCGACGCGGAAGGCGGGGGTCTGCTTCAAGCCTCCCTCGGGCCAGAACTTCACCGACATGCAGAACGAGCTCGAGAAGCTCCTCGAGTTGGGTGATCCGGCCACACCGTCTGTGCTCACACCGTCTGTGCTCACACCGTCTGAGCTCACACCGTCTGAGCTCACACCGTCTGTGCTCACACCGTCTGAGCTCACACCGTCTGCGGCCGCCACCCCTGCCACTGACCCCACCTCGGCCACCACGCCGACCCCGGCGACGCCGCCCGCCACAACACCTCCGGCCTCGACACCCGCCGCCGGCGGCAACACCTTGACGGTGCGTCACGTCGGAGACCGATTCGGCTACCGCTGGATCCTGGTCGAGGGTGGTGACATCGACGACCTGGTGACCCGGGTGCACATGGTGCATTCCTCGCTCGAGGATGCCGGGTGGAGCCCTCAGCTGCTGTGCTCGGTTTTCGGATTCGCACCAGGTGGGGCGGCGGAAATCGACTCCCACACCGACGGCACCCTGGCCGTGACCCGGCCGATCTTCCTGGTCTACCTGGCCAAGCAGGGCACCTTCTACCCTTTCGCGCCGACGGGGAACGAGCAACGCGACACGGAGCTCGAGCTGCGGATCCGGGGCGTCCTGGGTACCGATCTGCCCGTCGAGTCCGACCTGAGCCGCTGGTTTCCCATCTGGGACCTTCCCGTCGCCTGATCAAACCCGGCCGTAGGGGTCCCAGGCCGCCGGGCCCCGGTCCAACAAGGCCAACTGGGCCCTGACCATCTCGATCAGGCGATTGGGTTCGATGGTGGTGGTCATATCGCCTCCGACGAGATGAAGCGACCCCGTGATGGAGCCGGCGCCGTCGAAGCGCCAGCGTGACGATCCCTCTTCCGCGGTGGTGAGCACCGACGCCAGGGGTTCCAGATCGACGCGCCGGCGGGGACGGCGGGTGGCCATGCGCACCCAGGACTCGTAGCGGTAGCGCAACTCCATGCGGCCGTCGGCCAGGGTGGCCACGCGCAGACGATCAGTGGCGCTGTGCACGGCGGCCGGATGGACGGGTGACGACAACCATGTCTGTCGACGATCACGGCCGGAATCCACTCTGACGACGGCCAAGTCGAGATCGGGAAACTCCTCCATAGTGACGGTACCGTCGGCCAAGGCCCGGACCGAGGCCTCATAGGCGCCATATTCTGCGCCCCACAGCCGCTCGAAATTCTCCGGCTGGTCCGCCAGCTCGACGAGGACGTCCAGCGCACGGGAGGTCACCACGCCGCAGTACGCGAACCGATCGGAGACCGGGGCCGACTCGCTCTCGTCGAGGGCGTTGAGGGCGAAGGCGATGAGTGCGGCGGAGCGATCGGTGACCACGTCGAAGTCGCCGACCCGGGCCGCTTCGACAAGGACCGGCCCGTGTTCAGCGTCCAGCCCCTCGATCACGAGCAGGCCCAGGGCCACCACGCCATCGACGTCGTAATGATCGATCGAGGCCACGTCGGCGGGTGGGAGCGCCACTGCACCGGCCAAGGCGTGCCGGACGATCTCGGCGGAGAGATCGCCGCCAAGCAACAGTGGGGTGGGCGTGCCGGGCCAATGAGAGAGGGTGTAGACGGTCCCCGGACGGGCGGCACCATCGACGATGACATGGGGCTCACCTCTGAGGAGGTGGGCCGGGACGTAACGGCTGGGCGTCCGCCACGGCGGTCGAGACCTACGCACGGCGCCCCGCGGTGGCAACGGGGAGTGGTGCCGGTGGTGTTATGACGCCCCACCCGGCAAGGCGTCGATCCGACGGGCCAGGTCCAGATCGGCCTGGGTGAGGCCTCCTTCGGAATGCGTTGACAGGCGCAGTGTCACCCGGTTCCATCGGATGTCGATGTCAGGATGGTGATCCACCTGCTCGGCCAGGGAACCGACGGCGTTGACATAGGCGAGAGCGTCCGAGAAGGCCCGACCGGTGTGGACCTTTACCAGTTCCTGGCCCTGGCGGCTCCATCCCATGCCCTGGGCCAGGGCGGCGTCCACGTCGGCGAGGTCAAGAGTGGTCATGACCATCAGGCTAACTGGCGAACGGGTTCGACGGCCTCGGCCCAGGTCGGGTCGTCAGGGGTGGATCATCTCCTCGGGCCGGACGGCTTCGTCGAAAGCCTCGCCGGACAGGTACCCGAGAGCCAGGCAGGCCTCCCGCAAGGTCGTCCCCTCCGAATGGGCCTTCTTGGCCACCTCGGCTGCCTTGTCGTATCCGATCAAGGGGTTCAGAGCGGTGACGAGCATGAGCGACGTGTCCAGATGCTCCTTGATCCGCAGACGATCGGGTTCGAGACCCTCGATGGCGAATTGGCGGAACGTCCCTGAGGCATCGGTGAGCAGGCGGATCGAGTGCAGCACGTTGTGGATGATGACCGGCTTGCACACATTCAGCTCCAGGTTGCCCCGGCTGCCGGCGACCGCCACGGCGGCGTCGTTGCCCATCACCTGGATGCAGACCATCATCATCGCCTCACACTGTGTCGGGTTCACCTTTCCCGGCATGATGCTCGAGCCCGGCTCGTTGGGGGGGAGAATGAGCTCGGCCAGGCCGGCACGTGGACCGGATCCGAGCCAGCGGATGTCGTCGGCGATCTTGGTGAGCGAAACCGCCAGTGTCCGGAGTACTCCGCTGGCGTGCACCAGGGCGTCATGAGCGGCGAGAACGCTGAACTTGTTGGGCGCTGAGACGAACGGCAGGCCCGAGAGGCTGGCGATGTGCGCGGCGGCCCGGTCACCGAACTCCGGATGGGAATTGAGACCGGTGCCCACCGCTGTCCCTCCGAGGGCCAATTCGAAGAGGTCGGAGAGACATCCATCCAAGCGGACGACGTCCGCATCGAGCTGGGCCACGTATCCGGAGAATTCCTGGCCCAGGGTGAGGGGAACGGCGTCCATGAGATGCGTCCGGCCAATCTTCACGATATCGGCGAAGTCAGCCGCCTTCGCCGCCAGGGCGTCACGTAAGGCGCGGACCGACGGCAGGAGGTCGTGGACCAGTTGCTCGGCGGCAGCGATATGCATCGCCGTCGGAAATGTGTCATTCGACGACTGCGACATGTTCACGTCGTCATTGGGATGGACGGGGTTCTTCGAACCCATCTCCCCCCCGGCCACCTCGATTGCCCGATTGGAGATGACCTCGTTGGCGTTCATATTCGTCTGGGTCCCACTCCCGGTCTGCCAGATTCGCAAAGGAAAATGGGCGTCAAGCGCTCCCGACGTGACCTCCCGGGCGGCTCGGATGATGAGGTCGGCAACGTTCTGGTCAAGTTTTCCCAGTTCGACATTCGTCACCGCGGCCGCTTCTTTCAAGATGCCGAAGGCCCGCAGGAGCGGTCGCGGCATGACGTCGGCACCGATCGGGAAATGGACGAGCGACCGCGCCGTCTGGGCACCCCAATAGCGGTCTGACGGAACCTCGATCGGTCCCATGGAGTCTGTCTCGATGCGCGTGGCGCTCACCCGGTTACCTTTCTCCTGGCGTCTTCTGGGCCGTCTTCGTGTCCTCGTTCGGTGTCCAGGCCCGAGAAGCTCGAGCTCCGGCACCCCGGCGACCGGTCCATCTCTGTGCTCCGGTCGAGACCGACGTTACCGCCACTCCACGTGGGCCCGAATGGCCTGGCCGTCGTCGGTCAACCATCGCTTGCTTCGGGCGAAATCAAGCATGCCCTGGAAGTCCGCCTCCCAGGAGTCGGCCACGGAACCGGAGGCGAGCCGACGGACGGCAGCCACATCCACCAGGACCTCGTCGTCATCGGTCCGGCCCACGGAAGCGGCCACGAGGGCCTGGTCGAGCGATTCCCTGTCGCCGGTGCCATGGACGACGACGTCGAAGCGTCGGCAGTCGGCAGGCTCGGCCAGCGACACCCGGGCCATGGCCGCTGTCAGGTCGACCTTTACGTGCACAGGTCACCTCGGGTGATGGGGGCCGGGTTCACCCGGGAGTCTCCGGCCGATGGGCCCAGCGCCGTCCGCACTGTCACCCGAAGGCTCCGGTGAGCGTCCGGCCGGCCAGGGCCACGACCTCGAGATCCTGCGCATCGGGGAGGTTGAAGACAAGACCGTCGAGACCGGCGTCGAAGAAGGCGGCCACCTGTTCGACCACGGCGTCAGGGCCCCCGGCCGTCACCGAGGCGTCGAACATGGCGTCGTCCATAGCACGGGCCGCTCGGAGTTCTTCGACTTTACGGTGGGCCTCCTTGGTCGTCGCCGCCATCACCAACGTTCCGAGCCGCGTCTTCGTGATGGTGTCGGGATCCCTTTGCACCTCGGCACAATGACGAGCCAGGATGTCGAGTTTGTGGCGGACCGTGGAGGCGTTTCCGAAGAGGTTGCAGGCATCGGCGCGCTCGGCCACGATGCGCAAGGTCCGTCGTTCCCCACTCCCTCCGATGAGAATGGGAGGTCCACCCTGCTGGATGGGCCGGGGCCGGTTGACAGCTCCGGAGATCCGGTAGTAGCGACCCTCGAAACTCGGTGCGTCCTCGGTGAACATCGATCGGCAGATGGTGAGTGCCTCCTCGAGCCGATCGAACCGCTCCGCCAGAGGGGGGAAGGAAAAGCCCAGGGCGTCGTGCTCGCCTTGGAACCACGCGGCTCCGATGCCGAGGACGGCCCGTCCACCGGACAGGACATCGAGCGTTGTCACCTCCTTGGCCAACAGGGCGGGATTGCGATATGTCACACCGGTGACCATGGCGCCGAGCCGGGCTCGCCTGGTTCGGGCAGCCAGGGCACCGAGCAAGGTGTAGGCCTCGAACATCGGCTCATCCGTCTCACCGATACCGGGAATCTGAAAGAGATGGTCCATGACCCAGATGGAGTCGAAGCCCGCCGTTTCGGCCGTCGTGGCGATGGCCGCCACGCGTTCGAAGAGCCCCGCGTGCTCACCGTCGCTCTCCTGCTTGTCGCCGTAGGTGAAGCTCGGGATCTGGAGTCCGAATCGGGTGAGAATCGCCATCGGTGCCGCAGACTAGTGCCGCCGACTGCAGGGCACGATCGTGGCCTGCTCCCGAAGGGGCCTTCGTCAGGCCGTGGCGTCGAGTCGGGATCGAAAGGCTTTGGCACTCTCGACTTTGAGCTCGAAGGCTCGGAGCCGCTCGATGAGACCGCGATCAGACGTGACCACCGTGGTGTCCTCGGAACCGTCCAGGTCCGAGACCATCTCGACGATGGCATCGTCGGCTGCGTTCGGCCCCCCGGGGGCGAAGGCAATGCCCACGCCGGCCAGGCCCGCCCGGTCGAGTTCCCCGGCCCCGGCCCGACCGTCGAAGACGACGGTGATTCGCCCCACCGAGGCCTCCAGGACTGCCAGCTGATCCACCAGGCGCCTACGGGCAGCGGCGCGATCACGCCACCAGCCGTCGGGTCGGGTCCCGATGACATTCATACCGTCAACGATGAAGTGCACGGCACAGCCTCGCTGATAAACGAGCACAGACCCGGCACCGGTCCGGCAAAGCCCTATTGGGGGACATTTGATCCTCGGTTGCGGGGGTCGTGACTTCGGCCCCTCACAGTGGGCTCACCGTCAGAGAACGAACACAACCGGCCCGGCCGGTGGAAGGGACCCCCCCAAATGACCAGGCGTACCAGCCGTGAGTCGTACTCAGGCCAGGGCTCTGATCGGTCGAGCATCGCCTCGGCCGAGCTCCGGACCCTGGGCCAGTCCCAGGTGATCGGCGCCTCGACGGCTGACGTGGGCAGTACCCGGGAGCGGGTCCGCCAGGGTCGCCTCCTCAGGCTCGGGCTCTTCCTTCTGCCCGTCGCCTTGCTGCTCGGGGCCCGAGCCCTTCTGTGGGGAGGCGGTCCCTTCGGGCTCCCGCACTTCCCCCATGCCCTCGTCCCCTACCTCCCGGCAATGGCCCTCATCTCCTTGCTGTCGGTGGCCATCATCGTGCCACTCCTCGGCGCCGGTCGGTCGCCACACGTCCTCTATCGACCGAGCGAGATCGACGTCAGGTTCGACGACGTACGCGGTGCCGGCCTGGTCGTGGACGAAGTGGTGAAGACGCTCAATCTCTTCCTCGGGCACCGTAAGTTCACCGAGCACATGGGTGGTTCGCCCCGCCGTGCCCTACTGTTCGAAGGGCCTCCGGGAACGGGGAAGACGTACATGGCCAAGGCCATGGCCGCCGAAGCGGGGGTGCCGTTCCTCTTCGTGTCCTCGTCCGCTTTCCAGTCCATGTACTACGGCCAGACCAATCGGAAGATCCGGTCGTACTTCAAGGCCCTGCGTAAGTACGCTCGTCGCGAGGGCGGCGCCATCGGCTTCATCGAAGAGATCGACGCCATCGGCGGAGCCCGGGGGGGCATGGGAACGGGCCGGGCCGAAGGTGTCTCCGGTGTGGTCAACGAGCTTCTCATTCAGCTTCAGTCGTTCGACGAGCCGGCCATGATCAGCCGGATCGGTGCTGCCTTGGCCGACAGGGTGAACGGTTGGATGCCCGCCAGCCGGCAGATTCGGAAGAAGCCGGCCACGCCCGCCAACATCCTCGTCATCGGGGCCACCAACCGCGCCGCCGACCTCGACCCGGCCCTCGTCCGTCCGGGGCGATTCGACCGGACGATCTACTTCGATCTCCCCAGCCGTTCGGGCCGACGGGAGATCATCGACTACTACCTGGAAAAGAAGGCCCACGAGACCGAGCTCGACGTTCCGGCCCAACGCGACACCTTGGCCGCCGTGACCTTCGGATACTCCCCGGTGATGATCGAACACCTCCTGGACGAGGCACTCATCTGGGCCCTTCGCCGCCAGGGTGACCGCCTCTCCTGGGCGGACATCCAGAACGCCAAGATGACGGAAGAGATCGGCCTGGCCCAGCCCGTCGAGTACGCCGAGGCCGAGCGTCGGACCATCGCCACTCATGAAGCCGGACACGCCGTGGTGGCATGGCTGGTGGGTAAGGGGCGCAAGCTTGATGTTCTGTCCATCATCAAGCGCAAGGACGCTCTGGGCCTTCTCGCCCACTCCGAGGAAGAGGAGCGCTTCCTCAAGACCCGCACCGAGATGGAGGCTCTCATCCACATCGCCTTCGGCGGCATGGTGGCCGAGGAGATGTTCTTCGGCGAAGCCGGCTCGGGGGTGGCGAGCGACCTGCAGGCGGCGACGAACGCCGCCTGTCAGATGATCGGCAGCCTGGGCATGGGTACCACTTTGATCTCCTCCGCCGCCGTCGAGACTGCCGGTGCCAGCAACATCGTGGCCAAGGTCCTGTCGAACGATGACGGGCGTGACGAAGTCGAAGGCGTTCTGCGTCAAGCCAAGGCCGAGGTCCGCCAGCTTCTTGAGATGAACCAGTGCGTGGTGGAGGGCTTGCGCGACGCCCTGCTCGAGCGAGACGAACTCGTCGGAGCCGAGATCCTCGAGGTCATCGCTTCGGTGGGTGTCCCCGCCGTGGAGGCAAACATCTAAGTTCTCGACGTCGAACCGGGGGGACTCGACGTCGAACCAAGGGCAGCGCCGCGGCGGCGGCGCTGCCCTTGCATCTCTCTGATCCGCCTCAACGACCCTGCCGGGACCACCAGCCTCCCGCTCCGGACGCCAAGCCGGCGGCGGCCAGCTGCTCGAGGGCCAGGGCGACATCGGTCAGAGGAAGAGCACACCGTCCGACGATGGCGTCCAGGCTGGCGGGGTCGTGGTCGAGGGCATCCAAGGTCCGGGCGGAGATGCGGTTGAGTGCCCTCGCTGACCCCTCCGCACCGTGGGCGGTCCCACCTCTGACGAACGGCGCCCGGTCCGGCGAGCGCGGGGGGAGGATCTCCGATCGACCGGCGATGGCCAGCTCAACGGCGGCGATCACATCCCCGACGTCTCGGACCGGTACCGCACCATCCACCAACAGAGCGTTGCAGCCCATCGACGCGGAGCTGCGAACGGATCCTGGGACCGCGGCCACCGCCACCCCCCGGTCGACGGCACACTTGACCGTGTTGAGCGATCCTCCCTTTCGGTGGCACTCCACGACGACAACGACATGGGCCAGTGCAGCCATGATGCGGCTCCGAACCGCGAAGAGCCAGACCGGGGTCCCGGTGGACCCGGGAGCCCGTTCCGAGAGCACGGCGCCGGTCTGGGCGACCCCCTGTTGCAGTTGACGTTCAGCCTGGCGGGCGGGGGCGTCGAGCGCCGTGCCGATGACGGCCACCGGAGGTGCGCCCTGGCTGGCGGCCAGGACCCCGGCGTGTCCGGCCGAGTCGATCCCCCGGGCCAGGCCGGAAATGACGACCACGCCGGCCTCGGACAGAGCCGCACCGAGTTCAGAGGCGACGCTCAGGCCGTAGGGGGTGGCGCTGCGGGTACCGACGATGGCCACACGGGGTCTCGAGTCGATGAACGAAGGGTCTCCGAGAGTGAAGAGCACGCCAGGCGCTTCATGATCGGCGGCCAGGGTGGCGGGATATCCGGACCGACCCAGAATGCGAACGCCGATTCCGCGACCCGCACAGCGGGCTTCGACGGCGTCGACCAGGGCCGGTCGGGCCTTCGATCGGTACCGTGCCTCGGGATCGGCGGGGTGACGACCCCGGGCCAAGGCATCCCAGGCGGCTCGAGGCTCGTACCCTTCGAGGAAGCGGCGCAACCGGGCCGGTCCGGCTCCGAGGGCGGCAATGGAAGCGGCGTAGCGCTCATCGTCGTTGAGGAACGTGGTGCTCGTCACGACGAAGGCCCGTGTGACCGGACGCTACCGGCGTCGCGCAGGTGCAGGGCTTCGGCCACCTGGCGCTCCCCGATGAGCGACCCGGCGTCGTCGAGATCGCCGAGCGTGCGCGCCACTCGTCGGATCCTGTGCAGCCCACGTGCCGACAGTGCCCCTGCCCGAAGACGTCGCTCCAGCAGGGCGGCGCCTTCGGGTGACAGGGGGCACAGCTCGTCGAGTGCGTGTGACGGGATATCGGCGTTGCACCGCACGCCGCGATCAGCGGCCACGAGGCGGGCGAAACGCACACGCTCGGCCACCATGATCGACGTTTCCCCGGGTCGACCGCCCAACAGATCGTCCACGTCGGGGCGTCCGAGAGACAGGGCGAGATCGAAGCGGTCGAGAAATGGGGCCGAGAGACGGCGCGCGTAGCGGGCGCGTGCCGCGTCGGTGCACCGGCAGGCACCGGGGACGCTGCCTTCACCACACGGACACGGGTTCATGGCCCCAACGAGCAGGAAGCGGGCCGGCAGATCGATGGCGCGCCGAGCCCGTCTGATCCGGACGACGCCCTCTTCCAGAGGTTGTCGCAACATGTCGAGAGCCACGGCGGGGAACTCGCCCAGTTCGTCGAGGAACAGCACCCCGCAATGAGCGAGCGAGATTTCTCCCGGTCGAAGCCACGCCGTCCCGCCCCCGATCAGCGATACCTCTGTCGTCCCGTGATGGGGGGCTCGAAATGGAGGGCGCTGGGCGAGTTCTCCCCCGGCCAATCCGACTCCGGCGGCCGAGTGGATCCGGGTGACGGCCAGGGCGTCATCGCGCCCGAGTGGAGGGAGAATGCCCGGGAGCCGGGTGGCCAGCATGGTCTTGCCCGAACCGGGCGGACCCACCAGCAGCAGGTGGTGGCCGCCGGCAGCGGCCACCTCCAAGGCACGTCGGCCGACCGGCTGACCTCTGATGTCGGCCAGATCAGGCAGGGGCGGCAGGATCGTCTCGGGCCTGCTGTCCGAGGTGTCGGCCCACGGACCCTGGCCCCGGAGGGCGGGGACGAGTTGACCCAGGCTGGCGGCTCCTCGAACCTCGTGACCACCGACCAAACGAGCCTCCGAGGCACACTCGACCGGTACGACGACGCGCCGGCAGCTGAGTGCGGCCACCATGGGAACTACTCCGGGAACCGGACGAAGAGAGCCGTCGAGACCCAGTTCGCCGATGAACGCCGTATCCTCGACGTCTCCTTCCGCCACCGAGCCGTCGGCGACCAGGACTGCTACGGCGATGGGCAGGTCGAGCCCGGAACCGCCTTTGCGCCGTCCCGACGGGGCGAGGTTGACGGTGACCCGATGCTTCGGCCACGGCAGCCGGCTCGACAGAACGGCGGCCCGGACGCGGTCTCGCGACTCCCGGACGGCGGCATCGGGAAGGCCGACCACTGTGAAACCGGGAAGGCCGTTCGAGACATGGACCTCCACGGCGACGGGACGACCGTCGACGCCGTGGAGTGTTGCGGATGGGATGGAGGCGAGCACGACAGCTCCCACTTCTCCGGCCCCGGACCTTGGGTCCGGGCCGCTTCTGTGAGAGGGCCGATTCGCTCAGACGCCGGCCACACGAGGCGTGACAGGCACTGTAGGACACGGGTGTGTCACCGGCCGATACCGGGTCGTCCGAGATGGCATCTCGGCATCGGCTGGGACACAGCCTGGGTTCACCGAGGTGGCGTGCGCAGCTTGAACTGGCCACCGGCCGGGTCCGAGAGGGTCGCCAAACGCCCGTAGGGGGTGTCGTTGGCGTCCATGACCACCGAGCCCCCGAGGGAGTTGGCCCTGGCGACCGTGGCATCGGCGTCGTCCACCTCCCAATAGACGGACCAGTGCGACGGGACGCCCTCGGGCAGGAAGGCGGCGGCGTCCATGATCCCCGCCAATTCGCCATCGGCGACGGGGTTGCGCATCGTCGCGTAACGGAATTCGTCGGTGTCTCCGACTGTTTCGGTTTCCCAGTGGAATACCGAGCGGTAAAAGGAGACGGCGGCGGCATGATCCCGAGTGTGCAACTCGAACCAGCTCGGTGCTCCGTGCTCGTTCAGGACGGTGAACCCCGCAAAGGTGCCCGGCTGCCAGGCGCCCACGTGGGCACCCGACGGGTCGACAAGAATGCCTTGCCTGCCGAGATCAGCCACCTCCATGGCCGGGCCGATGATATGGGCCCCGTGGCCTTCGGCCGCATCGAGGGTCTCGGCGATGTCATCGGTGGCCAGGTAGATCGACCACGTGTCGGTGGCCTGCATATCGCCCATGGCTCCCATGGCACCGGCGACGGGAACATCGTCACGGGTGAACATGAAATACCCGCCGAATTCCGGGCTCGGATCCTGGGCCTCCCAGCCGAAGAGCTCGCTGTAGAACCTCCGGCTTCCCTCCACGTCGGAGGTCCACAGATCAGTCCAACAGGGTGATCCGATGGGGGGCGCGGGCACGAGTTGGCATAACCGCTCCTTTGGTCCGGTGGGGAATCTCACCACACAGACGGCCTCGGTGTCCGGAAATCATCGGTCATCGATGACGAGCTGCCCATCGAGATTCGACACGGCACGGCAGTGCGGGCGCCCTCCGGAAGGCTTCCCACCGCCTCCGCCCGCCGCCGCTGGTGGCTCGCCGGGACGGTGCCGATGAGATCACCGACAATCAACCGTCCACTATCTGATGGCTGGCCCTCAGCGATGGCGCCGGGTCACGATCCTGGACTCCGACAGGGTGGTCCTCAGCCTGGTACTGGAGGGTACCGGTGCTCCTGACCTCGCCGCCGTCACGCCACCATCGGTCACCGAGGTTTCGCCGGCAATGAAGGATCTTGTCGACCTCGCCGGTCTACGAATCGAGATGGAGGGGTAGACCGAACTGGGGGAAGAGCCGATCGACGTCCAGGAAATTGAGGAAGAAACTCATGCCTGCGATCTGCCCGGTCGAGACCTCGAGAACCTGCAGCGCCCGGGGCGCGTGCCCGCCAGCGGGATCGGGTCGGTACTGCCCGAATGCGGGACACCCGTTGGCCGAGGTGGGAACGAGACGCGAACCCCGGCACCCACGGGGTCCGGGCTCCAGCATAAAAGCGCCGATGTTCGATGCCCCTCTGATCCACTTGGCGAAGGACGGCATCGATTGGACGGCGTCGGCGTGGAGCAACGTCAACCAGCTCTTCGATGTCGTGGCGCTCGAAGGCGTCCATGTATCTCTCAATCAACTCGGCGTCGGTATCGTCCAGCTTTTCCGGGTGCATGTCTTGGGGCAGACGGCCAAGCGTGGCGCGTGCGCGGAAGCGCACTGTTCACCGCCGCCACGCTGGTGTCGAGACGTTCGGCAACCTCCGGCACCTGCCGTCGCAGGACCTCTCACAGGATGAGAGCAGCGCGCTGACGAGCGGGGAGATGCTGGAGAGCAGTGACAACGGCGAGGCGAATCGATTCTCTGTACTGGGCGATTTCGGCCGGGTCGGGACTCTCCGGTGCCACCCCGGCGTCAGGGACGGGGGTCACCCAGACGGCCTCGGGCAGCAGGGGGCCGAGGAGGGACTCGACGGGGCCGATGCCGGACCCATTTCCCATGGGTCCGGCCCGGCGTTGGACATGGCGGTGCATGTCGATGCACACGTTGGTGGCGATCCGGTACAGCCACGACCGGAGGCTCGATCGACCTTCGAAGCCCTCGGCGTTGCGCCAGGCCCGCAGCATGGTCTCCTGGACCGTGTCCTCAGCCTCGAATCCGGAGCCCAGCATCCGGTAGCAGTAGCCGGTCAGTTCCTGCCGGAAAGGCTCCAGGTCAAACGGGGCGATGGGGTCTGGCGCAGGGCCACGGGACGTGATTTTAGTGGGGAGAGCTCCAGTACGGCCTCGGCCATCGGGTCGAGGACGCAGCCGCATCGGAAAACTCATCGATGGGCTGGGATCAGGCTCATTTGCCTGTGAAGTACGGCTCACGCTTCTCGGCGAAGGCGCGCATCGCCTCCCGGGTGTCCTCGGTGGTGAAATTCACCGTCTGGCAGCGGGCCTCGTCCTCGAGGGCCTGAGCCATCGATACCGCCGCGCTGTCGTTGAGCAGCTTCTTTGTCATCGAGAGGGCGATCGGGGGCCCCGCGGCCAACCGTCTCGCCCAATCAGCGACGAAAGCATCGATTTCGTCATCGGCCACCACCCGGTTCACGAGACCGAACGTAGACGCCTCCTCAGCCGAGAGCGTGTCGGCGAAATAGGCGAGCTCCTTGGCCCGGTGAAGTCCGATGAGCCTGGGCAGGAGCCATGACGATCCGCCGTCCACCGAAAGGCCCCGGCGGGAGAAGATCTCGGACAGTCGGGCCGACGATGACATGACGGTCAGATCACAGCACAGGGCCAAGCTCAAGCCGGCACCGGCGGCGATGCCGTTGATCTTGGCGATCGTGGGCTTCGGCAGTCCGTGCAAAGCCAACATCACCGAGCCGAGGAAACGCATCCGCGTGAGGGGAGGGTCATCGCTGTCGCCGCTTATACCCTTGGGATCCCCGATGTCGGCTCCCGAGCAGAAGGCTCCCCCGGCACCCGTGACCACGAGAACCCGGTCCTCGCGACGGCGGTTCACCTCCAGGAGAGTGGCGTGCAGCTCCTGCCACATCATCCCGTTGGCGGCATTCTTGCGCTCGGGTCGATTGAGGGTGACGGTCACGACGCCCGCGTCACGCTCCACAATGATCGTTTCGGCAGTCACATCCTCACCCTACTCATCGACCAGTCGGATCGGCCAAGCTTCTGATCCCTTCAGAATGCGTCGTGGATGACCTCGATGCGGAACGCTCCCAGACGACCCTCCATCACTCCGGCGACGTCGAAGCGCACCGGTCGCAACTTCACACCCTGGGTCCGGGCATCGGAAAGCCACCTGGCCGCCAGCCGGCGTAGGCGTTTCTGTTTGGTGGTCGTCACGGCTTCGAGGGGTGTCCCGAAGGCCACGGAGGTCCGTGTCTTCACCTCGCAGATGACGAGGACGCCGCCCGGATCGATGACCACAAGGTCGATTTCTCCGTCGCGACACCGCCAGTTGCGGCTCACGACCTCATATCCGGCCCGGGTATACCACTCGGCCACGGCCTGTTCACCGCGCTCTCCACGGTGGCGACGATCGTGCTGTGGGGTACCGGCGGCGATGGGAAGGCCGGAGGAGGCGGACGCCATGCCGTGAGTGTCGCCCGGGGGTGTAACAGTGCAGGCGAAGAAGGCGGCGACCTCAGGCGTCGCGTTCGGGAAGCCGCTCCACGTTCACATCCCGGAAGGTGAGGACCCGGACGCTCGGGACAAAGCGGGCGGGACGATACATATCCCACACCCAGGCGTCGGTCAGCTCGACTTCGATGCACGTCGGAGCAGAGCTGTTGCCGACCGAGACCTTCACTTCGTTGGCAAGATAGAAACGACGTTCCGTCTCCACCACGTAATTGAACAGCGGGAGCACGGTGCGGTACTCCTGGACCAGGGCCAGCTCGATATCGGCCTCGTAGCGTTCGAGGTCCTCTTCGCTCATCGCCCTACGGGCGGACTGCCCGCTTCTCCTTGATCTTGGCCGCCTTGCCGATTCGGCCACGCTGGTAATAGAGCTTCGCCCGACGGACGTCGCCACGGGTCACCATCTCGATCCTGGCCAGGATGGGCGAATGGACGGGAAAGGTCCGCTCCACCCCGACGCCGAAGCTCACCTTGCGGACGGTGAATGTCTCTCGGGCTCCGGAGCCCTGGCGACGGATCACGGCCCCCTGGAAGACCTGGACGCGCTCACGGTTTCCCTCGACCACCCTCACGTGGACCTTCAAGGTGTCACCGGGGGCAAATTCGGGAATGTCGTCTCGCAGGCTCTCGCGATCGACGATGTCAGTGGGATTCATGGCGCGCGTCCCTTCGCTGGTCGATTTCGAGCGGCTCAGGCGACACCCATACCAGATGCTGACCTGCGGGTAACGGCCGACCGATGGGGCCTGCTGGAACTCGCCAGAATAGCCGCGTCCAGGACCCCGGTGCGGCGAACTCCGGCTCCGAGGTCGGGCGACGCCACCGGCTGGCCGCCGGGCTGGCCCCGCCCACGAGGACGCTCCGCCCCGGCCTCGATGGGCCTCAGGAACCAGAATCCCGCTCTTCGGTGTCCAGAAGCCGCTGTTCCTCTTCCGAGATCCCGCCCCGGGCCGCTATCAGGTCCGGGCGCTGCTCGATCGTCCTCTTGAGTGCCATCCGACGCCGCCATCTCTCGATCCGGGCGTGATCGCCGTTGCGCAGGACCTCGGGCACCTCCCAGCCCCGGAACTGCGCCGGGCGGGTGTAATGGGGGTATTCCAGGAGCCCGGAGGTGAAGCTCTCGTCCCGGGCCGAGGCATCGTTACCCATGACTCCCGGGAGGAGCCGTGACACGGCCTCGATCACGACGGCGGCCGCCGCCTCCCCCCCGGCCAAGACGTAGTCCCCAATAGAAAGCTCGCCGTCGACGAGATGCTGCGAGATCCTCTCGTCGACACCTTCGTAGCGGCCGCAGAGCAGGGAAAAGCCTCCCGAGGCGCTTCCGGCCAGACCGGCCAGCTCCTCCGCCACGGCCTGGTCGAAGCGGCGACCGCGTGGGCCGAGAAGAAAGAGGGGCCGGGGGGGATCCGCCGTCTCCACCGCCTCGAAAACCGGGCCGGGGGTGAGGACCATCCCGGCCCCTCCCCCGAAGGGGGAGTCGTCCACTGAACGGCGGCTGTCGCTCGTCGCATCGCGCAGGTCGTGGATCCGCAGGTCGAGCACTCCGTCCCGACGGGCCCGACCGAGCAGAGCGACAGAGCTGAAGGCATCCAGGAGTTCGGGAAAGATCGTGAAGACGTCCACCCGCATGGGATTCACCCCTCCCACCGACGACCCCGTCAGTCGAGCAGGCCGGCGGGAACGTCCACGACGATCCGACCCTGCCCGTGATCGACGACACAGCGCAACGGCACCAGGCCGCCGCCGTCGAGCTCGAGAAGATCACTGACCGGATTGGCCACGACCGCCGTCACCGTTCCGAGGAGGCGCCCGTCGGCATGATCGACGACGGTGGACCCCACCAACTCGTGGACCCACAGCGCCGATGGATCCTCGAGGGGGGCGGCACGCAGGACGCGGTCACGAAGTCCTTCGGCGGCGTCGATACCGTGGACTCCGGCGAAATTGACCAGCCAACGATGGCGGAACGGTCGTGAACTCTCGATGCGCAACTCGCCTCCGTCGGTCATGAAGACGGATCCCGGCATGGAACGCTCGGCGCGATTGCTCACGAAGTCGACGACGACCTCTCCGCTCAGTCCATGGGGCCGCACGACGCGCCCCACATCGAGAAAACCCTCGCCGGGCCCGTCCGCCGCGGGTGGGCGGCGGGGATCGTCAGTCGTCGACGAAGTCGACGTTGGTCTCCACCCCGTCTCGTGATCCCGCCACGCGCACGAGAGTCCGGATGGCTTGGGCCACCCGGCCGCGGCGCCCGATCATTCGACCCATGTCGCGCTGGGCGACATGGATGCGAAACCGGACGGTGCGACCGGAGTCATCGGCCTCGAGCACGACGGCGTCGGGGTCGGTGGCGATCGATCGGGTGATGTAATCGAGGACGGCGCGGGCCGTGCCTCCCTCGACGCGGTTGCCCGCCATGTCGTCCGCCACATTGATGTCGTTGACATCATCAATGTCATCGACCGCGTTACCGGCGGCCACCTCGTTGTAATCCTCGTCGCTCACTTGGCTTCCGCCGGACGGTACTCATCCCACGCCCCGGACTTGCGCAAGAGCTTCTCCACCCGTTCGGTGGGCGTTGCCCCCTGGCGCAACCACTTGAGGGCCTTCACGTTGTCGATCTCGACGATGGCGTCGGGTTCCGCGGCCGACCGGCCCCGCGGCGCGTACGTGCCGACGATCTCGATGAAGCGGCCGTCACGCGGCGACCGGCTGTCGGCCGCCACCACGCGGTAGGTCGGCTGCTTCTTCTTGCCCATCCGCATGAGACGGAGCTTTACGGCCACTATTTGACTCCCCTGGTCTTCCTGTATGCGTCACGCACCTTGGAGGTACGGACCTTCCATTGTGGCCCGTGGCGGACCCCACGGCGAAAAAGACCTCTCTGAGGCCTCGTCAAGGCTGACGACCTCGACCTCCGGCCTTCGGAGTGACCCGTCCGCCGCCCTTCTTCTTCTTGCTCCCTTTCAGGCCCTTTCCCCCGCCGCCGCCCGGGCCCCGCATGGGCGGCGACCCTCCCGGCAGCCCCATTCCGAGCTCACCGAAGGCGTCGGCACCCCCCGGGGCCAGCGACGCCAGGTCGCCCATCTGCTCGGACAGGACCTGGGCCGACTTCCCGCCACGACCCCCGAGCATCCCTCCGAGCATCCCGGGAGACTTGATCAGCTGCTGGGCGTCTTTGAACTGGCGCAGGAGCTGGTTGACCTCCTGGATCGAAGTGCCACTTCCGGTGGCGATCCGGCGGCGGCGGCCCCCGTCGATCAGGGAGGGATCTGCCCGCTCTTTCCCGGTCATCGACTGGATGATGGCCTCCACCTGGGTGATCTGACCGTCGTCGATGCTGGTACCGGCTTGTTTGAGCTCTTTGGGCACGCCCGGGAGCAGCGACAGGATGCCACCCAGGGAGCCGAGCTTCTTCACCTGCTGCAACTGCGAGAGAAAGTCCTCGAGGGTGAATCGACCTTCCATGAGGCGCTCGGCCCCACGCTGGGTGACGTCGCTGTCGAATTCTCGCTCGGCCTGCTCGATCAGGCTCATGACGTCGCCCATGCCCAGGATCCGGCTGGCCATGCGGTCGGGATGGAACTGATCGAAATCGGCGAGTCGTTCACCCGTGGAGGCGAAGGCGATCGGCTTCCCGACAACCTCCTTGACGCTCAGAGCCGCTCCGCCCCGGGCGTCGCCGTCGAGCTTGGTCAGGATGACTCCATCGAGGTCGAGGGTCTCGTGGAAGGCCTCGGCCGTGGCCACGGCATCCTGACCCGTCATGGCGTCGATGACGAGGAAGGTGAAGTGGGGACTGACGGCGTCCGAGATCCGACGGACCTCGTCCATGAGCTCCTGGTCGATGGCCAGCCGTCCGGCCGTGTCCACCACCAGGACGTCACGACCGAGGCGTCGGGCCTCGTTCAGTCCGGCGGTGGCCACCGTCACGGGATCCGTCGCCTCGCTGAAGACCGGCACCCCGGCCTGCTGACCAAGGATCCGAAGCTGCTCGACGGCCGCCGGACGTTGAAGGTCGGCTCCCACGAGCATGGGGTTGCGTCCCTGCTGGCGGAACCAGCGTGCCAGCTTGGCCGAGGTGGTGGTCTTGCCCGAGCCCTGGAGTCCGGCCAGGAGAACCACGGTCGGTGGTGCCGATGCGTAGCTGATCCGCAGGGTCTCGCCTCCGAGGATGCCGATCAGCTCCTCGTGGACCGCCTTGATGACCTGTTGGCCGGGACTCAGACTCCGGGAGAGGTCCTGGCCGACCAGCCGCAGGCGGATCCCGTCCACGAAAGAACGGGCCACCCGGACATCGACGTCGGCGTCGAGAAGAGCGGTACGGATCTCGCGGAGAGCGCCGTCGACGTCCTCATCGCTGAGCCGGCCCCGACCTCTCAGGCGGCCGAAGATCCCTTCGAGGCGGTCAGACAGGGTCTCGAACATGCGGCTGCTCAGGTTACCGGAGCCGGTGGACCGCCCGGACCCGCTGACCATGGCGGGAGAAGGGGATCAGTCGAAGAGAGCGTCCACGAAGGTGTCCGCGTCGAAGGTGATCAGATCGTCGGGACCCTCGCCGATGCCGACCAACTTCACAGGAAGACCCAGTTCGCGCTGGATGGCCACCACGATCCCGCCTTTGGCCGTGCCGTCGAGCTTGGTCAGCACCACCCCGGTGACCCCGACGGCGTCGAGGAACTGCCGGGCCTGGGTGACACCGTTCTGCCCCGTCGTGGCGTCGAGGACGAGAAGAACCTCGGTGACCCGGCCCGGTGGTCGATCGGCAACCCTCCGGATCTTCTTCAGCTCCTCCACCAGGTTGACCTTGGTATGCAGCCGACCGGCCGTGTCGGCCAGGACGAGGATCTGACCCCGGGCGTTGGCCCGCTGAACGGCGTCGAAGACGACTGCGCTCGGGTCGCTGCCTTCAGCACCCCGGACCAGGCCGACGCCCGCCCGGGTGGCCCAGATCTCGAGCTGCTCGGCCGCCGCCGCCCGGAAGGTGTCACCGGCGGCCAGGAGCACCGAGTGACCCTCGGCCGTCTGCTGTCGGGCGATCTTCCCGATGGTGGTCGTCTTGCCGACGCCATTGACGCCGACGAAGAGCCAGACATTGGTGACGCCCTCTTCGAGAGCCAGACCGATGTCACCGGTTCCTTCGAGTGACGCCCGAAGCGCGTCTCGCAAGGCGGCCACCACGGCGTCGGGTCCCCGCAAGTCGCCACGGTGGGTTCGCTGGCGGAGATCGTCGAGCAGAGCGGTTGTGGTCGCCGTTCCCACATCGGCACGGAGGAGAGCTTCCTCCAGGTCGTCCCACGTTTGATCGTCGACCGATCCTCTCCCGCGAAGAGCGCGGACATACCCGGAGAACAAGCCGCGGGTCTTGCCCATCCGCTCGCGCAGATCGGCCGGCGCCACGACATCGGCGCTTTGCTCCTGGGCCTCCTCCGGGCCTGGGGACGGGGCGACGGTCGCGGTGGCGTCGACGACGGTGGTGTCGGGCGCGGTGGTGTCGACGATGGGTGCCTCGGACGGCGCTGAGGTGGTCTCCGCCGCGGCGGGCGGACCCGACGAAGGCCGGGAAGGCGCAGAAGGCCTCGACGGCGCCGGGGGCGGCGGCTTCGGCCGGACGGCCGGCGGCGAAGTACCGGCGGCGCGGCCACGGGAGGTGGAGCGACGAGAAAGAGTGACCGAGGTCCCCACGATCGCCAGGACGACGATGACGGCCAGGACGATCCAGAGGGCGGACATGGCGAAGGCAGCCTAGGAGATGGGCGGGGATCGGCCGGCGGCGAGTCGATCGTTCAGATCGCCGGGCGCCGCTGACCAGGTCGGCCGGACCCTGACCTCGGCGCCGGTCTCTCAGTTGGTGGAGGCGGCGGCCGACTCGTCGTCGGTCTGACGCCGGACCTTCTGGCTCACGACCTTCGACGATCCACCGGGTGTCATCGTCACGCCGTAGAGAGCGTCAGCCGCCTCCATGGTCCGTTTCTGGTGACTGACGATGATGAGCTGGGCCTCGTCGCGGAACTCGTGGAGGAGGTCCAGGAACCGGTGCAGATTCACGTCGTCGAGCGCCGCCTCGACCTCGTCCATCAGGTAGAAGGGTGAAGGACGGCTGCGGAAAACGGCAAACAAGAAGGCCAGGGCCACCAGCGAGCGTTCGCCGCCGGACAGCAGCGAAAGCTTGCGGACGTTCTTTCCGGCCGGGCGTGCTTCCACCTCGACCCCGGTCTCGAGGATGTCCGTGGGATCGGTCAGGACGAGGCGGCCTGTGCCGCCCGGAAAGAGGGTGGCCACGAGAACCTGAAAATGCTCGTTCACATCGGCGAACGCCTCGGCGAAGACGCGCATGATCTCGTCGTCGACGGCGCGGATGACCTGATGCAACTCGCGCCGGGCGCGACGGACGTCCTCCACCTGCTCCTCCAGGAAGCGGTGACGTTCCTCGAGAGTTCCCAATTCCTCCAGGGCCAAGGGATTGACCGGCCCCAGAGACGCCAGCTCCTTGTCTATGGCATTCGCCCTCGCCGCCGCGTCGATGCCATCAGGCAGGGGCGGACAGACGGCGTTCATGGCCGTCTCGGGTTCACAGCCGAGTTCGCGGCGCAGGGCCTCGATGGCGGACTCTTGTCGGACACCGGATTCGGCCAGGTCCAGTGCCAGCTGCTGCAGACGGTCACGTGTTTCGGTGATCCGGCCTTCCACGGCGGCACGCTCGCGTCGAAGGACATCGAGCCGTGCCCCCCCGGCGCGGACTTCGTCGAGCTGGCGGGACCGCTCCTGCTGCAGGCGCTGGCCGAGTCCGGTCAGACGTTCGGCGTGGCGTTCGACCACGACGGTCAGGCGGTCCACGGCGCGAGCATCCGCCTCGAGACGCCGGCGCCGCTCCCCCGCCTGGTCGCGTTCGGCCACATGACCGGCCAACCTGCGCTCGACATCTTGAAGACGAACGGACAAGACGGTTCGGCGCTCGGCCAAGCCGGCGATGCGGACTTCGAGTTCGCGTCGACGGCCTTCGACTTCGGCCCGACGCTCCTGCTGACGGCGGCGGCTCTCGCCGGCGGATCGCAAACGGGCGTCCGCTTCGCTGGCGGCACTTTCGAGCTCGGGCAGCCTCGCTTCGAGGTCCTGCAGGCGCAAGCTGTCGCGCTCGATGCGGTCGGCGAGGGCAATGCGCTGACGAGAGGCTTCGGAGCGTTCCGTCTCGAGATCGACGGCCTCGGAGCCGACCCGTGTCAGAGCCTCCTCGAGCGCCTGGCGATGGTCGATGGCGCGCTCGGCGTCACGCCCGGCGGACATGGCCGCGGCCCGGGCGTCATCGGCTTTCACTCGGGCTGCCGTGAGCACCGACTCGGCCCGGCTCGACGCGGCCACCGCCGCGTCCGCTTCGCGCCGCGCCTGCTCGGAGGCCAATGCGGAGGCCGGAGTCGTGCCGGCATGCACGATCCAGCCGGTCGATGAAAAGCGATCACCGGCGGCGGTGACCACGACCAGATCGGGCCGATCGAGCGCGTAGTCGACGGCATCGCGCCATCCACCGGTCACGGCAACAGCACCGACGAGGAGGCGATCAAGGAGGACGTCGACGCCAGGGACCTCGGAGCGGACGTGACCGCGCACGGGTTCGGCGTCAGGACGAAGTGAGAGTTCACCGACCGCAGAGAGTGCCGACGATTGCAGGGTCAGGACTGTTCCGACGACGTCTCGTTCATGAAGCAGGGTCAACGCGGAACGGGCCGTCTCGGTATCGTTCACCACCACCCCGGCCAGAGCGGCTCCGATCGCCGCTTCGAACGCACCCTGCCAACCCTCGTCGATCTCGACCAGTTCCACCAGCGTTCCCAAGACGCCGGGGACTCCGGCGAGGACATCGGCTCCGGCCGCGCCCCGCGCCTCTGCCGCGGCACGGGCCAGAGCTTCCGCTCGTGCCTCGAGACGGTGACGGGTCTGCTCCGCCTCCCGACGCCGGCCCTCGGCCCGGTCCCAGTCCTCACTGGACTCCGTGGCCGCGGCGCGGGCCGCTTCGGCCCGTTGCTCCGAGGCCGTGACCTCGTTCACCGACTGGGCCAGCTGGCTCCTCAGGTCGTCCGCTTCTGACTGGAGGGCGATGCGGCGCCGTTCCACGGCGGCGACCCGCTCGTCGAGGTGTTCCAGATCACCGCGATCGCGTTCGAGGGCACGGCGCAGAGGGTCTCTCTCTCCACGCGAGACGGCGAAAGCCTCCTGTGCCGCCCGCATCGTCCCCAGGTCACCCGTGGCCGCCTCGAAGGCCGCCAGTTCACCGGCCAATTCGGCTTCCGACCCCGCCACGGCCCGCATGGCCGGTTCAAGCTCCTCGGCCTCGATCGCCGTCGTCTCGAGTTCGTCGGCCAGGCGCGCCGCGTCCGCTTCGAGCGATGAGACCACGTCCGCATCGGCCGCCGCCTCGAGCGCCTGGACGAGCGATCGACGCCGTTCGGCCAGCACACCGGCCAGTCCGCGGCACCGTTCACCCAGGCCGTGGACACGGGTGACAGCGGAGACGAGACCGTCCTCGCGCTGCGCGGACAATTCGGCGGCGGCGGCGTCGGCGGCGGCATCGAGCGCATCGAGAGAAGAGCGCAACTCGGCTTCCGACGCGCCCAGGCGGTCGCGTTCGGCCATGGTGGTCCGCCGACGATCGTCGAGGCTGGCCAACTCCCGGCCGATGAGGAACAGGCGCAGATCCCGTAGCTCCACCGCCAGCGACGCATGCGAGCGTGCTGCGGCCGCCTGACGCTCGAGGGGGCGCATCTGACGGCGGACCTCACGGAGCAGGTCGCCCAGGCGCTCCAGATTCTCTTCCGTCGCCGCCAGGCGCCTCTCGGCCCGCTCCCGGCGGCGGCGGTGCTTCAGGACCCCGGCCGCCTCCTCGATGACGGCACGGCGGTCCTCCGGGCGGGCGTTCAGGATCTGGTCGAGCTGACCCTGGCTGACGATCACGTGTTGCTGGCGGCCCACACCCGAGTCGGACAGCAGCTCCTGGACGTCGAGAAGCCGGCACGGTTGACCGTTTATGGCGTACTCACTGTCGCCGGAACGGAACAGCGTCCGGGTGATGGTGATCTCGGCCAGACCACCGGGGAGATGGCCGGCCCGGTTGTCGATGGTGAGCGACACCTCGGCTCGGCCCAGAGCGGGCCGATCAGCCGATCCGGCGAAGATGACGTCCTCCATCTTCGATGAACGGACGGTCCGGGGACCCTGGGCTCCGAGAACCCAGGCCACGGCATCAACGACGTTCGACTTGCCGCTGCCGTTGGGCCCGACCACAACGGTCACGCCCGGCTCCAACTGCAAAGTCGACGGGTCGGCGAACGACTTGAAGCCCTTGAGGGTCAGTGACTTCAGGAACACCGTTGGTCACCCTACCCGTCGTGCCGAGTGATGCGGGGATGCCGTTGTCGGCATCAAAAAGAATCCGATCTGGCCGGGTTCTCAGATCTGGCCGGGTTCTCAGATCTGGCAGTGCTCACAGAGAAACGCCGACCGACCGTTGACTTTCACCCGGACGATCGAGTTCCGGCATCGTCGACAGGCGCTGCCCTCACGGTCATAAACCTGATGTTGGCCCTGGTAGTCGCCGATCTCCCCGAAGAGGTCTCGGTACTGCTCGTCGGCCAACGACGATCCCCGGTACTTCACCGCCTCGGACAAGGTCTCGACCATGGCCCGGTAGAGCCGACGGATCTCCTGGGCGCTGAGCGAGTCCGAACCGCGGTCGTAGCGGAGTCCGGCGGCGAAAAGGATCTCGTCGGAGTAGATGTTGCCGATGCCGGCGACGAACTTTTGGTCCATGAGCAGGGTCTTGAGAGGCGTGTGCCGGTCAGCCAGCAGCTGGCCGAAGCGGGCCCAGCTCATGACCTCCTCCAGGGGATCGAATCCCAGGTGGGCGAGCTCAGCCACCGTCTCGAGCTCGTCGGTCGTCGTCACGAACATCTCGCCGAAGGTGCGGGGATCGACGAAACGAAGCTGGCCGCCCTGGGTGAAGGTGATGATCACGTGGGTGTGGGTGGCCATGGGGTCCTTCGGGCCCTTGGCTCGCAGAAGCTGGCCGCTCATCCCCAGGTGGATCACAAGGACGGCGTCGTCATCCAGACCGACGAGCAGGTACTTCCCGGCCCGGCGGATCGAGGTCATCTTGCGCCCCTCGAGCCGGTCGCGGAATTCGGGCCCGTTCTTGTGCCGGCGCACCGAGCGCTTTCCCTTCACCTCGACGGTCTTCACCCGGCGCCCGATGACCTCCTTTTCGAGGTCGCGCCGAATGGTCTCGACCTCGGGAAGCTCAGGCATGCGTGGGAACACCCCCTTCGGCAAGATCGCAGCCGGCGGTGTCGGCGAAGAGGGGCCAGGCGGCGTGGGCGGCGGCCTGCTCGGCGTCCTTCTTCGACCGTCCCTCGCCCTGACCGACCACGTCTCCCCCGACGATCACCGTGGCCGTATACCGGCGGGCGTGGTCGGGCCCCGTTCCCGCCACCTCGTACTGGGGGAGCCTTCCCACACGTCGGACCACCATCTCCTGGAGGCGGGTCTTGAAGTCCTCCGCGCCCGGCCCGGCGGCCGCCTCCTCGATCCGGCCGGCGAGCACGCGGAGCACCAATGCTTCGGCAGCCTCCCAGCCGCCGGCGAGATAGACGGCGGCGATCACGGCTTCCACGGCGTTGGCCAGGATCGACGGCTTGGCCCGACCCCCGGAGGAGTCTTCTCCCCGTCCCAGGAGCAGGACCGGTCCCAGATCGAGTTCGAGGGCCACTTCGGCCAGGACCGCGGTGTTGACGAGGGCGGCGCGGACCTTGGCCAGAGCTCCTTCGGGCATGTCGGGATAGGTGCGGTAGCAGTGCTCCGCCACGGCCAGGCCCAAAACGGCGTCACCCAGGAATTCGAGTCTCTCGTTCGAGGGCCTCCCCCCCGCTTCGGCGCACCACGACCGATGGGACAAGGCCTGGATGAGCAGGGATTCGTCGTCGAAGGGGTGGCCCAGGCGTTCGATCAGAGCGGTCAGATCGGGAACCTTGGCCCGGCGAGCGGTGACCGAGGGCGCTGCGGGCAGCGCCTCCCCCAACGCCGCGCCGGGGGGCGCGGAACGGGCCGAGGTGGAGACCTCGGGTCCGGCGCCCGCGGCGCCGTTGACAGGGGCGGGATCTTCGATCGTCTTAGCTGGCTCCGAGCTTGGCGACCACGTAGTCCACGGCGTCGCGCACGGTCCGGAGGTCCTCGAGGTCCTCGTCCTCGATCCGGAAACCCACGCTGCGTTCTGCGAGCTCCTCCTCGAGCGCTTCGACGAGTTCGATGAGGGCCAGGGAGTCGGCGTCGAGGTCCTCGGCGAACGACGAGGATTCCCTGATCGAGGATGGTTCGACTTCGAGAATGTCGGCCAGCTGGTCACGCACCAGCTCGAAGACCTGCTGGCGGTCGAGCGGACCCTTTTCCACGTGAGTCTCTGCGGGCACGTCGTCTCCTGCGGGGTAGAGGTTTCCCCGGCATCTTACCCGACAGCGCCCCCTTGACCGACGGAGTCCCTGGTAGGAGGCCCTTTTTGACAAGTCCCGACGATCGGGCAGCACCGGTCGGGACCGGTGGACGACCCAGGAACGGGCCCGGAGAGGGCCGAGGGAGGTCGAAGCGGACCGGCGGCGGGGTTACGACAAGGCGACGGCGTGGGCCAGGCGATCGACGAGGCCCCCGGTGGCCACGTCGTGCGCCACCTTGACGGCCGAGACGATGGCCTGGGCCGAAGAGGACCCGTGGCTGATGACGCAGATCCCGTCGACGCCCAGGAGGACGGCACCGCCCGTGTTGTCGGGGTCGAACTCGGCCGCCAGGGGGGCGAGATAGGGAAGAAGGGTTTCGGACGCCTTCTTCGTCTCGTCGTTCTTCGAAAGCACCTCGAGCAGGGTATCCATGAAGAAGCGCAGCGAACCCTCGAGAGTTTTGAGGGCCACGTTGCCGGTGAAACCGTCGGTGACGACGACGTCCGGCGCATCGTGCATCAGGTCGCGGCCCTCGGCGTTACCGATGAAGCGGAGGCCGGCGGTGGCGGCCAGCAGCGCGTGGGTCTCCTTCACCAGAGGGGTGCCCTTCGACTTCTCCTCGCCGATCGACAGCAGCGCCACGGTGGGGTCGGCCACCCCGTAGCGGGCGGTCGAGTAGGCCGCTCCCATTTGGGCGAACTGGACCAGCATGGCCGGAGTGCACTCGGAATTCGCCCCCGCGTCGAGCAGGACGGTGGGGTGGGAACCGAGCTGGGGAATCGGTGTGGCGATGGCGGGGCGGACGATGCCCTTCAGCCGGCCCATCCGCAAAAGGGCGCTGGCCATCGTTGCTCCCGTATTACCGGCGCTGACCATGGCCAGGGCGCGGCCGTCACGAACCGCCTCGGCGGCGCGCACCAGAGAGGAGTCCTTCTTGCGGCGGACGCCCTGGGCGGGGTCCTCCTCCATGCCGATGACCTCGGTGGCGGGGAAGACGTCGAGCCCACCGGTATCGCCGAGGTCCTCCGGTCGGCCGACCAGGACGACCGGGATACCGAGTTCCTCGGCGGCTCGGACCGCTCCGGCCACGATCTCGGCGGGCGCCCGGTCGCCGCCCATGGCGTCGACGGCCACGGGCAAGGCGGACACCGACATGTCGGCGGGTCCGCTCGCGCCGGCCACTAGTCGACTTCGACGGCCTGTCGGCCCTTGTACCACCCGCAATTCGGGCAGACCACATGGGGGACCTTGGCGTGTTGACACTGGGGACAGACGCTGCGAGCCGGTAGGCCGAGCACCCAGTTCGAGGCGCGCCGGCTGCGGCTCTTCGCCTTGGATGTCTTTTTCTTGGGGACGGCCATCGTCAGATCACCTCAGGTTGGGAGCCGGTCCACGATACCCGCTCCCGAGCCATCCTCCCGAGCGAGGATCCGATGGCCTCTCCCGCCACCAGCGGACTTGCGGGCCCCGGAGCGTCAGTTCCCGGGGCCGAGGTCCGGGACCCGCAGGACGTCCAGAGCGGCCCAGCGCTCGTCACGTGGTGATTCGCAGTGGCACGGTCGTTCGTTCCAATTGGTGCCGCACAGAGGGCAGAGCCCGCGGCAGGCCTCGTGGCAGACAGGGGCGATGGGCAGCTCGAGAAGAACGGCGTCGTGGACGAGGTCCTCGAGGTCGACTTCGTCGTCGACCAGCGGGTAGGCGTCCTCACCGTCGCCGTCGGCCGTGTAGAGCTCGCGGACGCGGATCCTGAGGATGCCCGCCGCCGTGGTCAGACAACGTCGGCACTCTCCCGTCCAGGGAGCCTCCAGCACCCCGGACACGGTGATGCCGCCGGCGATCGCCTCCAGGGTGACGTCGGCCCGGATATCGGCCCCGGGGGCAACGGCGCTTCCCGAGCAGGCCAGATCGTCGATGGTGCCGGTTCTGACCTCGTGCCAACGGGTGCCGAGGACACGCCGCAGTCTGGCGACATGGACGACGAACGGACGGGCGGCCACGATCAGGGCTCAGGCGTCGTCCTGATCGAAGAAGCCGAGCTCACCCTCCGCCGGGGCCGTGTGACCGTCGATGTCCGCAGCGCCGGGGTCCCCGGGCAGCGGGGGGGGTGTGGCCTGGAGTTTCTCGCGCCCGGCTTGGACGGTCTTGAGCGTCCGGTCGAGAACGATCTCGAAAGACGCCAGCTTCTGGTCACAGAAGTCTTCGGCTTCGTGCCGCAATCGACGGGCTTCTTCCCTGGCGTCGTCGAGGATCCGTTGGGCCACCTGATTCGCCTGCCGGACGATCTCTGTCCGCTGGACCATCCGCTCGGCCTGGGCCCGCACCTCCTCCAGCAGGCTGTCGGCTTCCCGCTGCCGGGTGGCCAGGAATTCGTCGCGTTCGCGCAAGAGCCAACGCGCCTGGCGCAATTCGTCGGGAAAGCGGTCGAGGGCGCCTTGGAGCAGGTCGAGCACCTCGTCACGGGCGATCAGGACCGAGGCCGACAGGGGCATGGCCCGGGCGGTCGAAATCAGGTCCACGGCCTGTCGGAGAAGGCCCTGGGCGTCGGCCTCCACCTCCGGACGCAGCTCGGCGAATGGATCCTCCACGAAGATGTCGTCACTCACCGGGAGAACTTCTCCTGCAGACGCAGGGCCACCGCCTTCGGGACGAAGGCCGAGACATCACCGCCGTAACGGGCCACTTCGCGCAGCAGGCGCGAGGCCACGAAGGCCGAGGTCGACGTGGTGGGGATGAAGAGGGTCTCGATCCCCGAGAGCTGCCTGTTCATCTGCGCCATCTGCAACTCGTTCTCGAAGTCGGAGACCGCTCGCAGGCCCTTCACGATGGCGGAAGCGCCGACATCGTGGGCGACGTCGACGACCAGTTTGGCCACGGAGACGATCCGGACATTGGGCAGATGGGCGAGCGCCTCCTTCAGCATCTCCTCGCGCTCGACCAGGCTGAAGAGGGGTTCGGCCTTCTGCGGGTTCCTGAGGGTGGCCACCACGACGTCGTCGAACAAGCGGCCGGCTCTCTCCACCACCTCGAGGTGTCCATTGTGGAAGGGGTCGAACGAGCCGGGAATGAGAGCGACGGTCACGGGGTGCCTCTCTGCTGCGACTCTGCCACCGGATGCGGCTGTCGGGAACGGACCACCGTGACGAGCGTACCGCCGTAGCGCTTGTTCCTGATGATCTCCCAGTCGTCGGGCGGCTCGACCGGTCGGTCCGACTCGATCACCGCCACGTCGGCGCGGAGCCGGTCGAGAAGCTCGGACCACGCCTGGAAGGCATAGGGGGGGTCACAGAGCGCCAGATCGAACCGATGGGGCCGGCGGAGCCACTCGACCACCTCGGCCCGGACGACCCGGGTGGCGTCGGGGTCGAGCCCGGTGCCCGTGACATTGGCTCGGACGGCCCGGACGGCGGCCAGGGAATTGTCGACGAAAGTGACGGACCCCGCTCCCCGAGAGAGCGCCTCGATGCCCATGGCCCCGCTGCCGGCGAAGAGGTCGGCGACATGGGCGCCTTCGAGGTCGACGAGGCCGGCGAGAACGTTGAAGATGGCTTCGCGGACCCTGTCTGCGGTCGGTCGGGTCCCGGATCCGGCCGGGGCCCGCAGGGACCGGCCCCGGCTACTGCCGGCGATCACACGCACGGTCGTCCACGGCCTGAGCGTAGTTGCGGGCCCTCACCGCTCCTGGGCGGTCCGGCCGGATCGCCGATCAGCTCTTTGAGAAGCCGATCAGCCCTTTGAGAATCAGATGATCAGCTCGTCGCGAACCGGATCAGCTCTTCAAGAGATACGCGGCCTCATCGTCGCCCACGAACAACCTCAGCTCGTCGGCCAGGACCGCCGTGCCGTCCGATGGGCGATCGTCGTTCAGAAGCGCCTCGGCGATCTGGCGGGCCGCGGTGACGAGCTCCCGGTCCCCCCGGCGCAACGACGCCAGCTTCAGGTCGCTGCGGCCCTTCTGTCGAGCGCCGAGGATCGTTCCCTCGCCGCGAAGATCGAGGTCGACCTCGGCCAGAGCGAAGCCGTCGGTGCTCTTGACCAGCGCCTCGAGCCGGGTCGCGGCGTCCGGTGTGGAGCTGGCACTGAGCAGATAACACCACGAGGGAAGCTCCGACCGACCCACCCGGCCCCGGAGCTGGTGGAGTTGAGCGATGCCGAAGTGGTCGGCGTCCTCGATCACCATGACCGTGGCTTCGGCCACATCCACCCCGACCTCGACCACGGTGGTGGCCACCAGGACCGAGAGCTCGCCCCGGCGGAAGGCGTCCATGACGCCCTCCTTCTCGGACGCCTTCAACTGACCGTGAAGAAGCCCGATCGACAGCCCGGCCAGAGCCGTCGCCTCCAAGCGCCCCTTCTCCTCGGTGGCCGACTTGGCCTGGCTCTTCTCGGTCCCCTCGACGAGGGGACAGACGACATAGGCGCGGTGACCGGCCACCACCTCGTCGCGGACGCGCTGCCAGGCGGCGGCCTCCTCTTCCTCCGATCTCGCCCAGACGGTCTCGATGGCGGCCCGGCCGGCCGGCAGTTCGTCGAGCTCGGTGACGTCGAGGTCGCCGAAGACCACCATGGCCGCCGTGCGGGGAATGGGCGTCGCCGTCATGACCAGAAGATCGGGGTCGGCGCCGCCGCCCTCGACCGCGTCGCGACCCTTGGCCCGCAGGGTGGCCCGCTGCTCGACGCCGAAACGGTGCTGTTCATCGATCACCACCACGCCGAGACTGGCGAAGCGGACGTCCTCGGTCAGCAGGGCGTGGGTTCCCACCACGACGTCGACGGCGCCGGCGCGCAGTCCCTCGTACAACGTGGCCCTCGCCCCGGCCGGGGTCCGGCTGGTGAGCAGGACCACGTTCAGGGGCCTGCTGCCGGCGAGGGTGCGGGGGTCGGGAACCACGAGACCGTCGAGGAGCTCATGGACTCCGAGGAAGTGCTGCTCGGCCAGGACCTCGGTCGGGGCCATGAATGCCCCTTGGTGCCCACCCTGCACGGCCACCAGCAGGCTGGCCACGGCCACAACCGTCTTGCCCGATCCGACGTCGCCCTGGAGGAGTCTGTGCATCGGCAACGGTCCGGCCAGATCCTTCTTGATCTCGGCCATGGCCCGCGCCTGGGCCTCCGTCGGGGAAAAAGGCAAGCGGGCCAAGAAAGCGGCGACGAGATCGTCTTCGGCCGACTCGGCAGCGACCGTGTGGCAGATGCCCCGGGCGTCGCGTTCGTTGGCCTTGCGTCGCATGACGACCTCGAGCTGCAAGCGGAGAAGCTCGTCGAGCGCCAACCGGCGCCGGGCCCGGTCGCGCTCGTCGAAGGATCCGGGGGCGTGGATGGCCTGGAATGCGGTGGTGCGGTCCACCAGGTCCAGCCGGTCACGCCAATGGTCGGGCAGAGGATCGTCGAGCTCTCCGGCACGACGCAGCGCCTCGCCGATCCATTCCCCGAATTCCCAGCCGGCGATTCCCGCCTTCTCCGAGGTCGGGTAGATGGGGACGATGCGACCGGTCCGGTTGCCGACGAGATCGACGACCGGGTTGGTCAGCTGCCGCTTGCCGCGGTAGGTGTCGAGCTTTCCGAAGAAGAGCGCTTCGGTCCCGACCGGAAGCTGCTTGGCCCGCCAGGCCTGGTTGAAGAAGGTGACCCGGAGCCGTCCGGTGCCGTCGTCGATGTCGAGCTCGACCAGGGCCCGACCCTGTCTGGTCCTTCGAGAGCTGACCGACTGCACGGCAGCCAGAACGAGCGATTCCTCGCCGATCGCCATCTCGGCCACGTCGGCCTGACGCGACCGGTCGATATACCGCCGCGGATAGTGGGTGATCAGGTCGAGGACGGTTGTGATGTCCAGAGTGGCGAGCGCTTCGGCCCGCTTCTCGCCCACCCTCTTGACGTCGCCGACCGGGATCTCGGCCAGCCGCTGGAGGCTCGGCACCGCCACTCACTCGATGCTGATGAGGTACGGGTACAACGGCTGACCGCCGTAATGGACCTCGACGGCGAGATCGGCGCGGTTCTCGGCCAACCACTCGGTGACCTGCCGGGTGTCGGCCGCCCCGGATCCCTCACCCTCGATGAGGGTGACGAGCTCATGATCGTCGCCGAGCAACTTGGCCAGCAGAGCGCAGGCGGCCTCCCCCATGCTCTCGCCCACCACCTCGATGCCGTCGCGCGAGAGTCCCATCCAGTCGCCCGCCTTGATGGGCCCCATGGGGCCGGTGGCGTCACGGACGGCCTGGGTGACCTCACCGGCCAGCACACGGCGGGCCGAGGCCGCCATGGACGCGGCGTTGTCGTCGGCGCCCGCCTCGGGGTCGTACTCGAGCAACGCCGCGAAACCCTCCACGATCCCGCTGGTGGGCACCACCCGGACCGGTTTGCTGGCCAGTTCGCAGACCTGCATGGCCACCGGTCGGATGTTGTCGTTGTTGGGGAGCAGAACGACCTCGCTCGACGGCGTCCCCTCCACCACCTCCAAGATCTGGGCCGTCGAGGGATTCATCGACTGGCCGCCGGCCACCAGGTAGTGGACGCCGAGGGAACGGAAGATCCGGCCCACGCCGACGCCATTGGCCACCGCCACCACCGCCGTGCGAGGCGGAGGTCCCGAGGGCTCCTCCTGACCGGCCGTGCCGAGGGCCACGGTGGCGTCTCGGACCCAGCGCTCCTCCTGCATCTGCTCGACGAGATCGGTGACCCGGATGTTGCGTGGCCGTCCGGCGTCGATGGCCGCTTCGATGGACGCGCCCACGTCGTTCGTGTGGATATGGCAGTTCCAGAGGCCCTCACCGCCCACCACGACGATCGAGTCCCCGATACCGGCCCAGACCTCCTTGAAGGCGGGCATCGTCTCGTCGGCGGCTTCGAGCATGTACATGACCTCGTAACGCAGGTGGGTCCCCGAGTCATCGGAGTCGGCCGCCATGGCCGACTCGGCGTCCCAGGCACCCTCGGGATAGGCGGCCGCCACCCGGGACGGGCCGTCCGGGCCGAGGACGGGCGGCTCGGGCAACGGCCTGCCGTCGATGACATGGAGGAATGAGTCGAGCATCAGGAGATAGCCCGTGCCGCCGGCATCGACCACACCCGCCTGGGCGAGAACGGGCAACTGCTCCGGTGTCCGGGCCAGAGCATCGGCCGCCACTTCATGGGCCGACTCGAGCATCCCGAGAAGGCCCGTCCCGGCCTTGATCCCTCGTTCGGCACCCTCGGCGGCCGCGTGGGCCACCGTCAGGATCGTGCCCTCCACCGGGCGGAGAACCGCTTCGCGGGCGGCTTCGCTCGCCGCCCGCAGGGCCCGGGCCACGTCGGCCGGTCCGGCCTGCTCGGCCCCGGCCAGCACCTTCGTGGATCCCCGGAGGAGTTGCGACAGGATGACGCCGGAGTTACCGCGGGCGCCCATGAGAGAGCCGTGGGCGATGGCCTTGCAGACGGCCCCCATTTCGAGGGCGCCGCCGGCTCCGAGCTCATCGAGCTCGGTGACCACCGATTCGACGGTCAGGGCCATGTTGGTGCCGGTATCGCCGTCGGGGACCGGGTAGACGTTGAGTCGGTTGATAAAGTCCTGGTGGAGCCGCAGAACGTCGCGGTAGACGTCCAGAACCCGTGCGACGTCGGCACCCCCGAGCGTCCCCAACGCCTCCATGGCGGCGAATGCTAACCTTTGTGCTCCAACCTGAATTCTTGGCCGAGGAGCGTTCGCGTCGTGGCTGCCGTTTGTGAAGTCTGTGGCAAGCACCCCTCGTTCGGGATGAGTGTCTCGCACTCCCACCGTCGGACGAAGAGACGGTGGAATCCGAACATCCAGAAAGTGCGCGCCTTGGTGGACGGATCGCCCCGCCGCCTCTCGGTCTGCACCTCGTGCATCAGAGCCGGCAAGGTGACCAAGCCGCCGCGCCGCAGCACCGCGACACCCGCTCCCTGAGAACCGGTCCTGACAGGGCGTTCGGACTCAGTCCCAGCGGTGTTCGAAACCGGTGGCCGGAAGCGGGCCGCCGGTCCACTCCCGCTGTGCGGTGTCAGAGGTACAGACGCCGATGAGCAGTGGTGGCGCCAGACCGGTGGTGGCGAACGCCGAGCTCAGGGCAACCCGATCGGGCGCGGCGATGACGAGCTGGTAGTCGTCACCACCAGCGAGCGCTTCTTCGATGGTTGCTCCGGCGGCGACGGGCACGTCGTGGAGCCGGAATCCCACTCCTGAGGCCCGGGCGATGTGACCGAGGTCGGCACCGAGGCCGTCGGAGACATCGATCATGGCTGTCGCCCCCGCCTTCCGGGCCGCCTCGCCCTCCACCAGCCTGGCGCGCGGCCTCCGGTAGGCGTCGGCCAGAGCCGGCACCGTCTGGCCGGCCCGCAGGGTCCGCAGTCCCGCGGCCGACGCTCCGAGGGGCCCGGTGACGAAGAGGTGGTCGCCGGGGCGGGCCCCGCTTCGCAACACCGGACCAGGCCCGTCCCCCACCGCCCCGGCCACGGTCACGACGACGACGAGGTCGGAGGCGTTCGACAGGTCTCCCCCGGCGACGCCGCAGCCGTGGGCGGCGGCGGCGTCGGCCACTCCTCGGTAGAGGAGGTCGAGATCGGTCGAGGCGGGACCGGCGACGGCCACGAGGAGTCGACCGGCCCGGCCACCCATGGCCGCCACGTCGCTCACCGCCGTCGCCACGGCCCGCCAACCCAGGTCGTCGAGGCCCATCAGGGCCAGATCGGCGTGGACCCCGGCCACGGTGATGTCGGTGGTGAGAAGGACCGGCCCCGCCGCCAGAGAGAGCACGGCGGCGTCGTCGCCGATCCAGATCTCCCCGGTCGGCGGGCCCGGGAGCCGTCGCCTGAACCGGTCGATGGTGGCGAATTCGCCACCCGCCGATTCCCCCGCCGTCATCGCGAGGTCGCCCCCCGGGCAAAGCTGGAGTTGGGAAGAGGCACACAGAATGCCTACCATTGACTCCACCGAGTGCCGATCCCGGGGTCCCTCACCCCGCGGCCCCCGACTGCCACGTCCGACGCCAGAGAGGTAGCGCCCCGACCATGACCCCCACCGCCAACCGCAAGCTGGTCGCATGGGTCGAGGAGGTGGCCGCACTCACCACTCCGGACCGGATCGAGTGGTGTGACGGCTCGAGCGAGGAATACGACCGGCTCTGCCAACTCCTGGTGGACAACGGCACCTTCACCCGGCTGTCGGAAGCCAAGCGGCCCCACAGTTACTGGGCCCGCTCCGATGCCGGTGACGTGGCCCGCGTGGAGGACCGGACCTTCATCTGCTCGAAGGAGGAGTCGGACGCCGGTCCCACCAACAATTGGCGCGATCCCGACGAGATGCGGGGCACGTTGACCGAGCTCTTCCGGGGTTCGATGCGGGGCCGGACGATGTACGTGGTCCCCTTCTCGATGGGTCCCCTGGGATCTCCGATCGCCCACATCGGTGTCGAGATCACCGACTCCCCTTATGTGACCGTCTCGATGCGGATCATGACCCGGATGGGGACGCCGGTCCTCGAGGTCCTCGGGGATGACGGCGCATTCGTTCCCTGTCTGCATTCCGTCGGTTCGCCTCTCGAACCGGGCCAGAATGACGTCCCTTGGCCCTGCGACGCCGAGAACAAGTACATCGTCCACTTCCCCGAGAGCCGGGAGATCTGGTCCTACGGTTCGGGCTACGGGGGAAACGCCCTCCTCGGCAAGAAGTGCTTCGCCCTGCGGATCGCATCGGTGATGGCCCGCGACGACGGCTGGCTGGCCGAGCACATGCTGATCTTGAAGCTGACCTCGCCCGAGGGTGAGGTCCGCTACATCTCGGGCGCCTTCCCTTCCGCCTGTGGGAAGACCAATCTGGCCATGCTCGTCCCCACCGTGCCGGGCTGGACGGTGGAGACGGTGGGCGACGATATCTGCTGGATGAAATTCGGCCCCGACGGCCGTCTCTACGCCATCAATCCCGAAGCCGGCTTCTTCGGGGTGGCCCCGGGGACAGGGGTCAAGACCAACCCGAACGCCATGAGGACCCTGACCCACAGCTGCGTCTTCACCAACACGGCTTTGACCGACGACGGTGACGTCTGGTGGGAGGGGATGACCGAGACCACACCGGACTCCCTGACCGACTGGCGGGGTGAGCCCTGGACTCCGCAGAAGGGCACCCCGGCCTCGCACCCGAATGCCCGCTTCACCGTCTCGGCGGCCCAGAATCCGGCCTGCGCCCCCGAGTGGGAGGACCCCGGTGGCGTTCCCATCTCCGCCGTTCTCTTCGGCGGTCGCCGCCGTTCGGTCGTCCCCCTGGTGACCGAGTCGTTCGACTGGGCCCACGGGGTCTTCCTCGGCTCCATCATGGCCTCAGAGACCACCGCCGCCGCCGCCGGGGCCGTCGGGAACCTGCGCCGCGATCCCTTCGCCATGCTTCCGTTCTGCGGGTACAACATGGCCGACTACTTCGCCCACTGGCTCCGGATCGGCGCTGGCGCCGATCCCGCCAAGCTGCCGCGGCTCTACTACGTCAACTGGTTCCGCAAGGACGAGGACGGCCGCTTCCTCTGGCCGGGTTACGGCGAGAATTCCCGGGTGCTCGAATGGATATTCGAGCGGACGGCCGGACGGGGCGAAGCGGTGGAGACGGCCATCGGAAACGTCCCGGCTCCGGGGGCCATCGATACCGAGGGTCTCGACGTCTCCAAAGAGGACATGCTCGAACTGCTCCGGGTGGACGACTCGGAATGGCGTCACGAGCTTCCCCTGATCCGCTCGTTCTACGCGTCGTTCGCCGACCACCTTCCGGCGGCTCTGACCGAACAGGTCGACGCCCTCGAGCAACGCCTGGCGTAGCCGCACCCCCACAACGGACAGTCCGTCACCCGCCGGAAGAACAGCCCGGCCCGGGACGGGACCGGCAGGCGGGCCCAGAGGCGTCAGCGGGCGCCGGCCCGGAGATGACGGACCGCCCGGCGGCCCGTCATGTACGACAGGCCCCCCACCCCGGCCACAGCGGCGATGACGATGTCTCCGGCCGAGAGCGGGGTGGATGCCACCACCGGCAGGAGCGCTCCGAGGACCCAGATCAACTGGAACC
Organism: Acidimicrobiales bacterium; assembly: GCA_035535015.1. Classification (GTDB taxonomy): domain Bacteria; phylum Actinomycetota; class Acidimicrobiia; order Acidimicrobiales; family UBA8190; genus Palsa-661. Next base: position 49,757 of record DATLQU010000030.1, read on the forward strand.
GCGTCTCGAAGCGGGCGAAGGCGCGGCCCTGGGCGGCGGTGGGGACGTAACGCTGGACCAGGGCGTCGAAAGCCGGCTTTCCGGCTCCGCCGGCCAGGCCGACCACGAAGGCCAGGACCGTCTGGATGGCCACACCGCCGACGATGGCTGTGAAAGCGGCGGAGAGCGCCACCAACCAGATGGCGAGGACGAGCACCTGTTGCTCGCTGAAGAGGCGCCGGGCGCGGGGGACGACCAGCACCCCGACCACCGCTCCGGCGATCGACATACCGAGGGTGGGTCCGTACCAGATGGTGGCGTGCTCCCGGCGCAGGTCGAAGGCGAGCATGAAGATCAGGAAGCCGGCGATGCCCTTCAAGATCGACATGGCCGAGAGGGCGAGAGTGACTTCGGGGTGGGTGTTGGCGGCGGGACCGAGCGCAGCCAGGGGACCCTGCGGATCCCAGGACGAGGTCTCGGTTCCCGGAGCGGTGGGCTGCGGCGGGGTCGGGCTCGAGACGGCCCGGGCCACGTTTCTGATGGGAAGCCGAAAGGCGAGGACCGTCCCGACCACGAAGACGAGCACGTCCAGTCGCAGGACCCAGGGTCCGCCGAAAAGCTTGAGAACGGCGATGGCCGGGAGCGAGGCGGCGAAGGCGGTCAGGGAGGCGAGCAGTCCGAGTTGGGCGTTGGCCGTGGCCAGACGGTTGTGATCGATCGACGACTCCCCGTTCTCGGCGGTGTCGGCGGTGGCCGATCCGGCGTCCCGCGGCGTCGAGAAACCGTCGGGCCCGGAGTCGGCCGCCGACGGCGAGGGCGCTGACCCGCGACCGGGTCCTGCGTCGGCGCGGTTGGCGACGAGCAGGGGGACCAGCGAGCCCTTCGTCACCAGATAGACCTTCGAGAGCACCAGCATGGTGAAGGCCTCGGGGAAGAGCATCAGGCTGTGGAGGCCGCCGGCCATGACCAGACAGACGGCGGCTCGACAGGCGGCCGAGACCACCACGGTCGCCCTCCGGGCCCCCCGGCTGCGGTCGATGACCGGACCGAGAAGCGGCGCCACCACGGCGAACGGGGCCATGGTCAAAAGCAGATAGAGGATGACCCGGTTCTTGGCCGCATCGGGCGAGATGGAGAAGAACAGTGAGCCCGCCAGCGAGACGGTGACCAGGGTGTCTCCGGCCGTCATGACCACATGGACCAGGGCGAGCCGGCCGAACGGCGTCCGTTGATCGAGCAGATCGGCGAACGAATCGCGGACCATGCGCCCTATGCGGGCGGATGCATCACGCCCTCGACGAGCCACAACGCCCATGCTACGGCCAGGTCGTGACGGCCCCGCCGACACTACGATGACCCCAGGTTCGACGGTTCCCACGGGACCCGGACGAGGAGGAGGCGACCATGGCCGTGACGGCGTACGTGCTCATTCAGACCGAGGTGGGCAAGGCGGCGAACGTGGCAACCCAGGTCGGAGCCATCCCCAACGTGGTCTCGGCCGAGGACGTCACCGGTCCCTACGACGTGATCGTCCGGGCCGAAGCTCCGTCGGTGGACGACCTGGGCCGTCTGGTGGTGAGCCAGATCCAGCTGATCGAGGGGATCACCCGGACCGTCACCTGTCCGGTCGTGAACCTCTGAATCTGATCGGTCGTGAACCTCTGAATCTGATCAAGGGATCCTGCGTCTGATCACCAGGATCGGATCACGGGATCCGATCAACTGATGGCCTTGGCGTCTCGGAGAGAGGCCAGCCGGTCGGGTCCCACGCCCCAGGCGGCCAGGGCCTCGTCGGTATCCTGCCCGGCCACCGACGGGGGACGGCTGATGGATCCGGGGGTGCGGCTGAAGCGGGGTGCCGGTCCGGGCTGGGAGACACCGTCGATCTCGACGAAGGTCTGGCGGAATTGGTTGTGGGGATGCTGGTGGGCCTCCCAGGGGGAGAGGACCGGAGCACCGCAGGCGTCGGTCCCGGTGAAGAGCTCGGTCCAGGCGTCGCGACTGCGGGTGCGGAAGATCGCGGCGAAACGCTCCTTCATGGCCGGCCACTGGGTCCGGTCCATCTGGTCGGGCAGCTCGGCGGGGTCGAGTCCGAGAACCCTGAGAAGCTCGGCGTAGAACTGCCGCTCGATGGCGCCGATACAGAACCACTTGCCGTCCGCCGTCTCGTAGACCTCGTAGAAGGGGGCGCCGGTGTCGAGCATGTTGACCCCCCGGTCCTCGGACCAGAGGCCGGCCTGGCGGAAGGCGTAGGTCATGGTCATGAGCGAGGCCGCCCCGTCGACCATGGCGGCGTCCACGACCTGTCCCTGACCCGACCGGCGGGCCTCCAAGATGGCGGCCACCACCCCGAAGGCGAGCATCATGCCCCCGCCGCCGAAGTCGCCGACCAGATTGAGCGGAGGCACCGGCCGATCCCCTGTCCGACCCACCGCCCAGAGGACGCCGGCCACGGCGATGTAGTTGATGTCGTGTCCGGCGGTGGAAGAGAGCGGGCCGTCCTGGCCCCAACCGGTCATCCGGCCGTAGACGAGCCGGGGGTTGCGGGCCACGCAGTCGTCGGGGCCGATTCCGAGCCGTTCGGCCACCCCGGGCCGCCAGCCCTCCACCAGGGCGTCGGCCTCGGCGATCAGGTCGAGGACCAGGGCCACCCCGTCGGGATCCTTCAGATTGACGGCGACCGACCGGCGGCTGCGGTTGAGCAGGTCCCAGTGCGGCCCCGCCGGCACCGCCGGCGGGCCGGCCGCCAACCGGTCGATCCGCAGGACGTCGGCGCCGGCGTCGGCCAGCAGCATGCAGGTGTAGGGACCGGGACCGATCCCGGCCAATTCGACGACCCGGACACCAGCGAGAGGACCTGTCATGGTCGGATGCTGGTCGTTCGGACGAGCGGGGGTCAAGCTCTGCCCCCGGGCCCGGTCCGTCGTGCCATGCTCTGCGGTCCATGCGACGGCCACGATGACGGGCGGAAACGGCCACGGCGCTCCGGCTGCCGACAGCCACGACAGAGGTGACGGGCCCACGGTCCGCGCCTACAGCCCCGGCCGGGTGAACCTGATCGGCGACCACACCGACTACAACGACGGACTCGCCCTGCCCATGGCCATCGACCTGGGAACGACGGTGACCTACGTGCCCGACATCGGCCACCGGGTCTTCCTGCGCTCGACGGGCGAACCCGAGCCCACCGACATCGACGTCCACATCTCTTTCGATCCCCAGGCCCTGAGCAAGCTCGAACCCCGCTGGGGCCGCTATATCGCCGCCATGGTGGCCTGTATCCACCCCTGGAAAGGGGGCCGGGGAGTGGTGGAGTCCACCCTGCCGGTCGGCTCCGGCCTGTCCTCGAGCGCCGCTCTCGAAGTGGCTCTGGCCCTGGCTCTCGGCTTCGAAGCGGAGCCGCTCACCATGGCCCGCCTCTGCCAGCGAGCCGAACAGGCCGCCACCAACGTGCCCACCGGCTTGATGGACCAGCTGACGGTGGCGGCCGCCGTAGAGGGATCGGCCCTGCTCATCGACTTCACCGATCTCTCCATCCGGACGGTTCCCATTCCCGAGGGCGCCGAGATCGTGGTCGTCCACTCGGGCGAGCACCGCACCCTCGACCGGACCCCCTACGCGGCCCGGCGGGCCGAGTGCGAGGCGGCGGCCTACCGGCTCGGCCCCCTGGGCCGGCTCGGAGCCGACGCCATGCTCGGTCTGCCGGATCCGGTTCTGCGCCGCCGGGCCCGGCACGTGGTGACCGAGTGCGACCGGGTCCGCTGGTGCGCCGCCGCGTTGGGATCGGGCGATCTGCTCGATGCCGGACGGTTGATGTCGGCCAGCCACGCCAGCCTGGCCGAGGACTTCGACGCCTCCACCCCGGGGGTGGACGCCCTGGTCCACCACCTGCAGGCGCGGCCCGGCGTCTACGGCGCCCGGATGACGGGCGCCGGCTTCGGCGGATGCGTGGTGGCGCTGGCCGAGCCGGGGGCCATCGACCTGACCAAGTTCTCGACCCCGGCCTGGCGGGTCCGGCCGTCTTCCGGCGCCCACGTGGAGACGCTGTGATCTCGAGCTGATCGCCCGCTGATCGCAGGCCGGCGGCGCCGAGGAGACGGCGGGTCAGAGCTGTTCGAGCAGTTGGGCCTTCTTCGCCTCGAACTCCGCTTCGGTGACCACCCCGCGCCGACGGAGCTCGCTCAGTTGGGTGAGACGGTCGGCCACCGTCGGCTCGGCGGCGCGCTGTTGGGCCGTCGTCGCGGAGACGACGGGCGCACCGGTGGGCGGAGTGCTGTCGCCGAGGGAGTGCGGCCTGTCCTCAGCCCGGGAACCCGGGCCGGCCGGCCCGGGCGATACGGCCGGACCGGTGGCGGGCCGACCGTACTGGAGAGCCGACATCTGCTCGGTGATCAGGCTCTGGAAGGCCGCCGGCCGGGGGACGTGCTCGAACATGACCACCCCCGTCTCACCGCCCATCTCCACCATCACTTCACCGGTCCGGCCGAGCCGGGCGGCCAGGGACTGGTGGTAGGAGAGCTCGTTGATCCGCTCCAGCCGGATCTCGAGGGCCCGACGGGCGAAGACCCCGGATCGCTCGATGATCCGCATGGTGGTGAGGACCAGGCTGGTGGTCACCCAGCGCAGAACCCGGCCCGCCAACCAGAGCACGGTCAGACCGATGGCGGCCAAGAGGACGTAGAGCAACGGGCTGGGAAGATTCGTGACGGCGGCCTCGAGGCCGATGGCCACCAGGACGGTGGCGACGGTGGCCACCAGGGGCCAACCGAGAAATGCCCAATGAGGCCGGAGATCGACGACGACGTCCTCCCCGTCGGTCAGCAGCTTCCGGGGGAATGTCATGGGGCACCCGTCATCGGCCGTCCAGCGTATCGCCGGGCTCCCGCCGGCCACGGTTTCCCGGTACCCCGGCAGGCGCCGGGCGGCCCGGTCCAGGACGGGGCGGCCCGCTCCGTCCCGACCGATGGCTCAGCCCAGCTTGCCGGCGATGCCTCCGGCGCCGCGCAGGACCGATCCGTCGGCGCCCATGGCGTTCGGCCGCCAGGTCGGTCTCTGCCGGGCTTCGTCCAGGAGGGCGTCGATCAGCTCCAAGAAGCTGACCGGCGGCTCCACCCAGAGATAGCGGGCCAGGGAGCCGGGAACGGTGTTGACCTCGTTGACGAACCAGCTCTGGCCGTCGGAGAGGAAGTCGATCCGGGCCACCCCCCGGACGCAGGCCAAGCGGGCGATCTCGAGGGCGGCCGATCGGATCGCCTCGGCCAGCGGAGCGGCCAGCCGGGCGGGGAGCTCCCGGGGGGCGCTGGCCATCCCCTCGGCACCGACGTACTTATCGGCGTAGCCGAGGATCTCCGCCGAGGCGGTCGAGCGGAGCGGTCGTTCGATGGCGGAGAGGGCCGGGGCGGGCCAGAGCCGGACGGCGATGTTCAGGTCGAAGAGGTCGGGCCGGTAGGGCTCGATGACCGCCCCCTGCCGGAGATGGCTGTTGGCCTCGAGCCGGGCGACGGCGGTACCGATGTCGGCCACCACGTCGATCCCGAGCGACGAACCGCCGAAGCGGGGTTTCAGGATGTAGGGCCCGGGAAAACCGGGATCGGAGGTGGAGGGGCCGAGCAGCCGGCGGGCCAGGGCCGGCAGTCCGGCGTCGACCACCAGCCCGGCGAAGGCCAGCTTGTCCATCCCGAGCGCGGCGCCGGCCACACCAGGTCCCGTGTAGTTGATGCCGGCCAGGTCGAAGACGGCCTGCAGGCTGCCGTCCTCCCCCGGTCCGCCGTGGCAGCAATTGACAGCCACCTCGATCTCGACGGGCCGGTTCCGGCCCAGCCGGCCCCCCCGCTCGGCGAAGCCGCTGCTCCCGGCGGCCCCACCGACGCTCAGACGGAGCTCCTCGGCTGCCGAGGGAACGCCGTCGAGGAAATCGGCGGCCTCCAGACCGGCGGGCAGCCGGTACCAGCCGCCCGTCTTCGACCAGTAGAGACCGAAGACCTCCCGACCGGCCCCGGCCAGGGTCCGGGCCACCTGGAGACCGGTCAAGATACTGACGTCGTGCTCCGGGGAGGGGCCGCCGAAGACGACGGCGACGGCGGCGGGGGGGGCGTTCACGGCGGCTAAGGGTAGTGGTCGGGCAGGTCGTTCTCGTAGAGGACGGTGTCATCGGGACCGAGGTGGGCGCGCACCCAGGCCACCGCCTCGGACCGGTCCCTGACCACGACGACGTCGAACGGCCTCTGCCGGTCGCCGGCGGCCGCCGTCCGGGCGCCTCGGAGCAGGGCCCGTCGATTGGTCAGGCCGACGACGACCAGCTCGTCGGCGACAAGGGCGGCGGCCTGGCCGAAGAGGGCGTTCTCCTCCGCTTGCCTCGCTCCCAGCTCGACCATGCCCGGTGTCACCACCACCCGCCGGCCGGTCGTCGGTCCGCTTCTCTTCAAGGCCTGCAGGGCGGCCCGGGCTCCGGAGGGATTGGCGTTGTAGGTGTCGTCGAGGACGAGGAAACCGCCGTCGGCGGTCAGGGGCTCCAGCCGGTGGGGAACGGGGGGGAGCTGGCCCACCCGGCGGACGATCTCCTCGACGGGGATGCCGAGCTCGAGGGCCACCCCGACGGCGCAGGCCAGGTTGGCCGGGTGCGGCCCCGGGGCCAGCCGGGCCTGTTCGGCGCCGTCGATGAAGAGGGTCAGACCGTCGAGATCGTCGCGGACGGCGACCAGGCCGGCCGCCAGATCGGGGCCGTCTCCGGGCAGCAGCGGCCTCACCCGGCGGACCTTCTGACCCCGCTGCTCGCCGGACTGGGCCAGGGCCTCGAGCCGGGGGTCGCCGACGTTCAGAACGGCCCGGCCCGCCTTCTCCAGGATCTCGGCCTTGGCCTCGACGATCTGCTGCTCCGATCCGAAGCGCTCCAGATGGACGGGCCCGATGGCCGTGATCACGGCGATGTCGGGGACGAGCCAGGAGCAGAGCTCGGCGATCTCCCCGGGGCCGTAGGTGCCCATCTCGGCCACGAAGACCTCGGTCCCCTCGACCAGGTTCTCGTTCACCGCCCGGGCCAGGCCGGCCCGGTTGTTGAAGCTGGCCGGGCTGGCCAGGACTGACCGGGAGCCCGACAGCAGATGGGCCAGGTATGTCTTCGTGCCGGTCTTCCCGTAGGAGCCGGTGATGGCCACCACGGTCGGAGCCACCCGTCGGAGCCTTTCCGCCGCCCGGTTGACATGGCCTTGGGCCGCCGCTCGTTCGAAGGGTCCGGTGATGGCACAGCCGAGGTCGACGAGAAGGGGGACGGCCAGAGCCAGGGCCGCCGCCAGCACCGGCCCCACCCCAGCGAGCACAGCGGTCGCCAGGCCGATCAGTTCCAGGCCGGTGACCAGGGCGGCCAGGGTCCGCAGACGCCTCGTCCAGGCCAAGGGCGCCGTCCGGCCCCGGAGGCCCAGTCCGGGGGGACCGGCCCCCACCACCACAGCCGTGGCCAGCCCGGCGCCGGGCCAGGGCCAGGCCAGCCCGACCCCGGCCAGGGCCAGGGCCACCCCACCGATGGCCAGCGGGCCCTCGGACCACCAACGCCAGGCGAACCGGCCGGCGGCACCGGCCAGGTAGTGCTCCCTTTGGGCCACCCGCAGCCAGCGCAGCCCTGCCAGTGCCATCGCCAGGCCAGAACCGGCCACGGCGGCAAACCGGAGAGCGGTCACGACCGGGCCAGGGCCCGCTCGACGGCGGCCCGGAGCTCGGCCGGGGCGGTCAGCGGCGTCAGGTGGCCCGCCCCCGGGCAGAGGGTCAGTGTCGCCCCCGGCAGGGCCGCCGCCAGGGCCCGGGCCGCGGCCACGGGGACCTCGGCGTCGTCGTCGCCCCAGACCAGCTCCACCGGGCAACGGATGGCCGCCAGGCTCTCCTCGTACCGTTCGTTGACCAACCGGACGAGCACCTCCCGCATCACGCCCTCGGCCGCCCGGTAATCGGCCGAGCCGTGCCGTTGCCGGCCCCGCTCCATCCGGGCCTCGCTGAGCAGGCCCCTCCGGTGCAGGGCCCGGACCAGCCGGTAGCCCGGCGGCGGCCGGCGGCCGGAGCTGTCCGTCCGGGGGCCGACGGGGGCGCCGGTCAGGACCAGAGCCCGGACCAGATCGGGACGCGCCGCCGCCAGGGACAGCGCCACCCGGCCGCCCAGGGAGTGGCCGAGCACGACCACCGGTTCCGGGGACCCCCCACCCTCTTCGAGCAGCGGCACCAGCGCTCCGGCGTACTCCGGCGACCCCCAGACCGAGGACGGGGCTGGGCTGGATCCGAAACCGGGAAGGTCGGGGGCCCAGCTCCCGAGCGGGCCGGCGGCCGAGTCGGGGCCGACCACGGCGGAGAAGTCCCCGTGGCTCCGCCGCCATCCGTGGAGCACCAGCACCTGGGCCGGGCTCGGACCCCAGACCTCGCCGAAGAGTGCCCCACCGGCGAGCGCCCGCAGCATCGGGGCGAGGCTACCGGGCTCCCATCCCACCGGCCGTCACAGCCCACCGGTACCTTCCCTTTGGTGGACGGCGACCAGAGCTCCGCGCTCCTGCGGGGGCTCACCGCGGCCCAGCGGGCGGCCGTCATTTCCGACGCCGCCCCCCTCTGCGTCCTGGCCGGAGCGGGCTCGGGAAAGACGACCGTCCTGACCAGGCGGGTGGCCCGCCGGATCTTCGACGGCTCGGCCTCGGCCGAACACAGCCTGGTCCTCACCTTCACCCGGAAGGCCTCCCGGGAACTCCGGGAACGGCTCTGGCATCTCCAGACCCCGGGCCGGGTCTGGGCCGGCACCTTCCACGCCGCGGCCTACGGCCAGCTCCGTCGTCACTGGTCCGACGCCGGGCTCCGGCCCCTCGGCCTGCTCGACGACCCCGGCCGGCTGCTGCGCCGGACCGGCCGGCCCGGTACCGAGCCGCTCTCCGGGGAGACGGCCAGAGCCGTCCTGGCCGAGATCCAGTGGGCCCAGGCCCGGCTGGTCAGCCCCGAGACCTACGCGGCGGCCGCCTCCGCCGGCGCTCGCCGGACGCCTCTGCCGGTCGAAGAGACGGCCGAGGCCTTCCGCCGCTACGAGCAAGCCAAGCGGAGCCACGGCCTGATCGACCTGAACGATCTTCTCATCCGCTGCGCCGAACTCATCGAGCACGACCCCGCCGTGGCCGCCGCCTGCCACTGGCGGATCCGGCACCTCTACGTCGATGAATTCCAGGACCTCAACCCGGCCCAGTGGCGACTTCTGACCGCCTGGCTGGGCCCCCGGAGCGATCTCTTCGTGGTCGGCGACCCCCGTCAGGCCGTCTACGGCTGGAACGGCGCCGATCCCACTCTCTTGGACCGACTGCCGGATCTGCTGGCCGGGACGAGGGTCCTCCGACTCGACGCCAACCACCGGTCCTCCCCTCAGGTCATCGCCGCCGCCCGCGCCGTCCTCCGATCCTCGGGTCTTGCTTCCTCGGCTCGCGAACCGACTCTCGAGCCGAGCGGTCCGGTAGGCGAAGGGGCTGGCGGGATCGGCTCCGCCGGCCGGCCCGACGGACCGGTTCCGGAGGTCTCCGGATTCGCCGACGAGGCGGAGGAGGCGAACGCCCTGGCCCGCTGGTTGCGGCGGATGCACAGGCCCGGCCGGCCCTGGTCCCATCTCGCGGTGCTGGCCCGGACCAACAGTCGGCTGACGCCGATCGCCGCCGGCCTCGATCGCGCCGGCATCCCGTTTCGGATCGGGCCGTCGCGGGCCGGCGAGGAGATGAAGGCAGTCATGGACCTGCTGCGGTCGGACACACTGGGCCGTCCTCTGCGCAGTGCCCTGGCCGATCTCTCCCTACCCGGCATCCCCCCCGTTCTGGCCCGGCTGGCCGACGAGCACGCCGTCGAGGAACCCGGCGCCAGCGTCGGAGGGTTCCTGTCCTGGCTCAGCGCCACCGTGGCCGACGGCACCACCTCGGAAACGGACCCGGCCGCCGACGTCGTCGAGCTCTCCACCTTTCACCGGGCCAAGGGCCTCGAGTGGCCCGCCGTCGCCCTGATCGGGCTGGAGGACGGACTCGTCCCGATCTCCTACGCAGACACGCCGGCGGCCCGATCGGAGGAGCACCGGCTTCTCTATGTCGCCATCACCCGGGCCGAGGAACGTCTCTGGTGCTCCTGGTCCGGCCAACGTCAGGCCGGCGACCGGGTCCGGGCATCTCGACCATCGCCCCTGCTCGCCGCCATCGAGGCCGCTGGTCGTCCGGCGCCGTCGACCGCAGACGCCGAGAGCTTCGCGGCACAGATGGCCGCGCTCCGGCGGCGTCTGCCCGCCGCCACTCCGGCCTGACCACTCCGGCCTGACCTCTAAGGCGTGACGTCCACGAAGACCGGGGCGTGGTCCGAGGGTTGCTTCCCCTTGCGTGCGTTTCGGTCGATCAGGGCGTAGGAGGCCGTCTCGGCCAGGGGCTTGCTCAAGAGGACGAGGTCGATCCGCATGCCCAGGTGTTTGTGGAAGTTACCGGCCCGGTAGTCCCACCAGCTGAAGAGCTTTCCCTGGTCGTAGAGCAACCGGAAGCCGTCGACCAGTCCCCAGCCCTCGATCCCCTGCAGGGCTTGCCGCTCGGGCTCGGTGATGTGGGTCGAGCCCTCGAGCGCCACCCGGTCGTAGATGTCGCGGTCGTCCGGAGCGATATTGAAATCGCCACAGACGGCCAGCGGGCCCGAGGGATCGGCCGTCCGGTCCAGATAGCCCCGGAGCTCCTCCAGCCAGGCCAGTTTGGCCAGATAGAACTCCCCGCCCACTTCCCGACCGTTGGGCACGTAGACGTTGTGCATCCGGATGCCCCCACAGGTCGCCGCCACCAGCCGGCATCCCTGTTCGTCGGCCCCGTTGCCGAAGCCCCGCGCAACCGCCTCGAGACCCACTCGGCTGATAATGGCCACCCCGTTCCAACGGCCGTCGCCGTGGGATACCGATTCGTAACCGAGCGCCGAGAAGGCCATGGACGGGAAGGCGGCATCGGCCATCTTCGTCTCCTGCATACAGAGAACGTCGGGCTGGGCGTATTCGATCCACTCCTCCACCCGTCCCAGTCGGGCATTGAGGGAGTTCACATTCCAGGTGGCGATGCGCATGCTCGTCTCTGTCCTCGGTCTCTGTCCTCGGTCTCGGTGATCGGCTCAGATGTCCACGACTTCGGCATCAGGCGCTCGGCGATTCGGCATTCGGCATTCGGCATTCGGCATTCGGCATTCGGCATTCGGCATTCGGTCAGGCGTTCACGATGACAAAGAGCAAGTCGGCTTCGCAGGCCAACTCGCCGTCGACAGTGGCACGGCCGTGCCCGGTGCCCGCTCGGGCCGAGAGTCGACCCAGCTGGACCTCGAGGTCGAGAACCTCACCGGGGCTCACCTGACGGCGGAACCGGACCTTGTCGATCCCGCCGAACAAGGGAAGCCGGCCGGCGAAACGCGGATCGGCCAGGACGGCGATACCCCCCATTTGGGCAAGGGACTCAACCATGAGCACACCCGGCAGGGTGGGCCGGCCGGGAAAGTGACCGGCGAAGAAGCTCTCCTCGCCCGTCAGGTGCCAACGGCCGCGCGCCGACTGGCCGGCTTCGATTTCCAGCACCTCGTCGACCAAAAGAAAGGGCGGCCGGTGGGGAAGAAGATCCTCGGGGCGCACCACACCCGCCGACGTTATCGGCCCGAACCCGCCTCGTTGAGGGCTGACCTCGACGGCCGGGCATCAGTCGGCCCGACGACGGACCTACCGACGACGGATCCGCTCGAGGGACCCGCTCGTCTGTCCGTCCGGTCCGGGCACGGCATCGATCCCCGCCAACATTCCCGCACCTCTCCTCCGGCTCCTCCGGCATTCCCTGACGCCGCCCATTCCGAGCCGACTCGACCGGCGGGCCTCGGGTGGCCGGCGAAGGACCTGCGTGCTGCGCTCAGGCCCGGTCGGGCCAGGGGTCGCTGAAAGACGCGGCGCGCCAGCGTTCCTGCCCGGCCCGCAAGATCTCGTGATGGTCCGAGAGGGCGGATTCGATGAGCACCCGACTGCCCAGGCCCTTGTGGTGACGGTTCCAAGAGATGCCCAGGTGGTCAAGGCTGTGCGGAAAGCGCATGGCGGAACTCCCCCCTTTGCAGTCACTGTCAACCCCCCTGTCTTCGACACGCTCAGTGGTCGTCTTGAGCCTATCGCTCACTATTCGTGACCATTGTGTGCCTGGAGACTTCCGAACGAGGAGGTCGTGACGGCTGGGACGACTGTGACTTATGAGCCGCTCCGGGCCGGCCTTCTCCCGCGTCGCGTTCCCGTCCGAGCCGTCTCCGACGACTCGACCGCCGGGACTCTGGCCACTCCCGGCAGGGTCAGTTCGGCTCCCCGGCGCGGCGGATCCAGAGCGACCAGGACGAAGGACCGCTGCTCCCCTCTTTCGACAACTTCTCGGGCCCGCCGAGGCGGCGGATCTCCGAGTCCCGTCAGAGGCAGGTAGCACGACATCCCGTCGACATCGACCATGGCACCGTGAGAAACGAATGACGAGACCGTCCCCAGGACAGTCGACCCGAGAGGATGCTCCGTCACGAAAGTCAGGAAGGTCAGAGGGTCGTTGACCGCCGGTGGTGCCTCAGCTGGGCTGGCGGCCGATGCCCGTGCCGCAGTTCCCCGAGAGGGCGCCCCCTCCGAAGCAGCCGTCCCCGCCTCCTGGGACCGGCGGCGGCGGCGCGGTTCCGCCGCCGGAGCAACCGTCATCTCCTCCGGGGCCAGCGCCTCGCTCGTCGCCGCTTCGATGGCGGCACGGACGGCGGCCCCGGTCCCTCTCCCCCGTCGGCGTCGCCGCGATGAAGACGAAGCCGATCCCTCCGCCCCTGTGGCGCCGGCCGCCTCTGCCGCCGTCGACCTCGGGTGAGCCGTCGGCACCGGCTCGTCGGCCCGGCCTCGTCGGGACCTCTTGGCCACCCCCGTCGTCAGCAGCGGCCCGCCGATCACTGATGCCTTCTTGCCGGCCGTCTTCGCCGGCCGGACGGCCTGCGCCGGTTCCTTCGCCGCCGCCCTAATCGACGCCACCGACGCCACCGTCTTGGCCGTCTTGGCCGTCTTGGCCGTCTTGGCCGTCTTGGCCGTCTTGGCCGTCTTGGCCGTCTTGGCCGTCTTGGCCGTCTTGGCCGTCTTGGCCGTCTTGGCCGTCTTGGCCGTCTTGG